>NZ_JANUEB010000003.1:0-661851 GCF_024810095.1 Sphingobacterium sp. BIGb0165
AAAGGTTGAGAGACCAAAGCCAAGTGGTACTAATAGCCCGAAGCTTTCTCATGCAGAGACACACTGTTGTCTTCCTCTTTAATTTTTGAAACAAAAGAAACGAAACTCTTTCAATATATATGTCAATATAGTTTGAACTATTTGATGGGTATTTTCCTAGAAAAGGAATCTAAATACTCATATCCAAATACCTGATACTATAAAAGATCTTTAGGTGCCTATATCGGCGGTGTCTACCTCTTCCCATTCCGAACAGAGCAGTCAAGCCCGCCAGAGCCGATGGTATTGCCGTAACAGGTGGGAGAGTAGGTCGGTGCCTTTTTTTACACGGAAGCCCTTGCTGGAAACAGTCAAGGGCTTCTTGCGTTTACATACTTCCCAAAAGATTCCAAAGAAACATGGGTTCCAACGCAAAATGACTCCGTTTTTATACTTCCAAAAGAATGATGACTCTGACGCAAAAGCTCCAGGGATCCGATTCCGAAATGGTGCCATTAAATACGGTTCTGCCGGATATTGATCTGAGGTACTGCGCTAGTACCTTGTTAATATATTTCCCAGTGATTACCGGCTCTGCAGCGGAAATTCGGAGGACATGCCTTATATCATGACGGTGTATCCCCCGCTTGCTGGCTAAGACCATATCTTAGCCGACGTTATTGCGGTTTTTGCTGTAGTGATCTTAACCGAGTGAAGTTGCTTTTATGTGAATCTTTCCTGAATAGAATTCGGGCTGTGATTCTATAAATACGAGTGTCCTCCTGCTGGCGGTAGAGCAGCTCCGAACACCATACATTTACATGTTGGGGCAGCGTCGATAGTCTTTGGATAATCCCATCCAGACGATGAAAATAACCTTATTGAATGCTGTCTTAATCGAAAGAAAATATACCTACCTCCTCGATGAAAGTGATAACCGTCACTTTTGTTCTCAAAATGCATTGCGTGAATCATTGTGCTATTTATTGTTATTGTCTAAATGGCTTAAAATCAATTATTACGTAACGGATATTAGATAATTTGACCCATTAAAATAAAGTGACGTACATCACTTTTGTACGCATTCTCTATCATTAGATTGTCATAAAATGCTGCTTACTTTTGATTCAGAATCAACAATTTAAGTAATGCAGTTAGAGCAGTTTAATTACGACAATAGAATTGTCAGAAATTTTGGAATCGCTACCATTATTTGGGGGATAGTTGGTATGACCATAGGATTGCTTGTGGCAACGCAACTCGTCTGGCCTCAAATGAACTTCGGATTGCAATACACAACATTTGGCCGTGTACGTCCAGTACATACCAACGCTGTGATATTCGCTTTCGTGGGTAACGGTATTTTTATGGGAGTCTATTACTCCTTGCAGCGGGTGCTTAAAGCGAGAATGTTTAGTGATGCCTTGAGTAAGCTTCATTTCTGGGGCTGGCAATTGATCATAATTGCTTCTGCTATCACACTTCCGCTGGGGCTGACTTCAAGTCATGAGTATGCTGAAATGGAATGGCCAATTGACATTGCAATTACCCTGATCTGGGTTGTATTTGGAATCAATATGTTTGGCACAATTATCAAACGACGCGAACGTCATATGTATGTCGCAGTTTGGTTCTATATCGCTACGTTTGTTACGGTAGCAGTCTTGCATATCGTTAACTCCATTCAATTGCCTGTAGCCGGATGGAAGAGTTACTATGTATACAAAGGTGTTCAGGATGCATTGGTACAATGGTGGTATGGCCATAATGCCGTGGCTTTTTTCCTAACGACTCCTTACCTAGGGATGATGTACTACTTTTTGCCAAAAATGGCCAACCGTCCCGTTTATTCCTATAAATTGAGTATTCTGCACTTTTGGTCACTGATCTTTATCTATATCTGGGCCGGACCTCACCATTTGTTATATACAGCATTACCAAGCTGGGTACAATCCTTAGGAGTTGTATTCTCGATTATGTTGATCGCACCAAGCTGGGGTGGTATGATAAACGGTCTGTTAACGCTGCGTGGTGCCTGGGATAAGGTACGGACAGAACCGATGCTGAAATTTATGGTTGTAGCACTGACCTGTTATGGTATGGCAACCTTTGAAGGACCAATGTTGTCTTTAAAGCAAGTCAATGCAATCGCACACTTTACCGATTGGATCGTTGCACACGTACACGTAGGAGCATTGGGTTGGAACGGATTTATGACCTTCGGTATCCTTTATTGGTTGATCCCACGTATTTATAAAACGGAATTATATTCTAAAAAGCTAGCATCGACACACTTTTGGATTGGTACATTGGGTATTTTATTTTATGCCATTCCAATGTATTGGGCAGCAGTTGTGCAGGGCTTGATGTGGAAAGAGTTTACACCTGAAGGCGTATTGAAGTATCCAAACTTCTTGGCAACAACATTGGAAATCCTTCCAATGCACATGATGAGAGCAGTAGGTGGTGCACTATACCTATCTGGGGTTTTCTTGATGACATTCAACTTGATTAAGACGATGAAGCAAGGGAAACTTTTGGCAAATGAACCTGCTGAAGCTCCTGCTTTATTACCTGTTCAGGTCAATGAGCAATCTCAACATCGCCGTCTTGAACGTAAGCCCATTTTGTTTATGGTATTGGCACTTATTGCAATTCTAATCGGTGGCATGGTTGAAATGGTTCCAACATTTACCATTTCAAAAAACGTACCGACAATCGCAAGTGTACAGCCTTATACTGCGTTGGAACTGCAGGGTCGGGATCTCTATGTAAGGGAAGGTTGTGTGAATTGTCATACACAGACTATTCGGCCATTTAGATCGGAGACTGCCCGTTATGGCGAGTATAGCAAAGCTGGTGAATATGTTTACGATACACCATTCTTATGGGGATCGAAACGAACTGGACCTGATTTGCATCGTATTGGTTCTAAATATCCTAATAAGTGGCATTTTGATCATCTTTTAGATCCAACTATTACCTCTCCTGGAAGTATTATGCCTTCATATCCTTGGCTAATCGACCAAAAGCTGGATAACACGATTCTAAAAGATAAAATGAAAGCCCTTCGCAAATTGGGAATCCCCTATACGGATGTGGCAATAGTGAATGCAGAACAGGATCTGAACAAACAAGCACAGAAAATTGCGGATGATCTGAAAAAAAATCAAGTCAATGTGTTAGCCGATCGTGAAATTATAGCAGTAATAGCTTATCTACAACGATTGGGAACAGATATAAAAGCAGCTCCGAAAGTGGCTGAGGATGTTAACGTAAATCAATAGCGCTATGTTTAAACAAATCACAAATTTGAACGGAAGTGAGCTTTACCTTATTGTGTCACTTTGGATATTCCTGATTTTCTTTATCTCAGTCGCAATTATGTTGTTTCGCATGAAAAAGGACTATGTGACTTACATGAAGGAATTGCCTTTGGAAGAGGAAACTGAAAAGGAAATGAATCATTCACCTGAAAGTATATAGTATATGAGTTTATTATTAGATACCGCACCTGCCACGGTAGAAGCTGTTCAGTCTACCTGGGGTTTTGGTACGGATAATTTATACACAGATATCTTAATTATCGTATTGATTGTCGTGATGTTGGCTCTTTTGGCCTCGGCATTGATGGTCAACCGCGCAATGAAATCCATCATTAAGATTACGATGCCTGAATTGGTCAAAGAAGAGGAACTCAAGAAATTAGCCAATAGAGGATGGTTGAAACGATCTTGGAATAAGATCATGGGGATTAGACCTATTTCTGAGGAAAAGGACATTGTCATCGATCACGAATACGATGGTATCCGAGAACTGGATAATCCCATTCCAATCTGGTTTAATTTTTTGTTTTATGGAACAATCTTCTTTGGTGTGGTCTACTTATTCATCTATCAGGTCTCTGGGATCGGTATGAATCAAGACCAGGAGTACGCACATGAAATGGTTGTTGCAGAAAAAGAAAGACAGGCTTATTTAGCTGCTTCTGCTAGTAATGTTGATGAAAATACGGTCGAATTTGAACCAGACATGGCTGTTGAAGGAAAAGCAATATTCGCTGCAAACTGTGTTGCCTGTCATGGAGGAAACGGGGAAGGTGGTATTGGACCTAATTTAACGGATAAATTTTGGTTGCATGGCGGCGAGATTAAAGATCTTTTCAAAACAATCAAGTATGGTGTTCCGGATAAAGGAATGGTGCCTTGGGAACAGACTTTGAGTCCGGCTCAAATTGCACAGGTGGCAAGTTACATTGTCACGCTGAGAGATACACATCCTGCCAATCCAAAGGAAGCGCAAGGAGAAGAGGTAGCCTATGGGAATGCTGAGGATGCCGCACAACCAAACGATGGTACAGGGACAGAAAAAGAAGCTGAGTAGTAAATCGAGACTGAAATGAGCACAGTAGTAGTTAATAATGCCAATAATGGCGGATCTAAGTCAAAAAAGAGACAGTGGATTTATGCCAAAAAACCGCAGGGAGCACTTTATAAAAAGAGACAGTGGGTTGGTTATACACTACTACTGTTCTTATTTCTAGCTCCTTTCATCAAGATAAACGGTGAACCATTCTTGATGTTCAATATTATTGAACGGAAATTTTCGATTTTGGGCAGCCTTTTCTATCCTCAGGATCTCTACATATTTGTGTTTGGAATGTTGATCGTAATGGTCTGTGTTGTGCTATTTACCGTTGTATTTGGTCGGGTCTGGTGTGGATGGACATGCCCACAAACGATTTTTCTCGAATTGATCTTTAGAAGGATAGAGTATTGGATTGAAGGAGATTGGCAGCAACAGAAGAAATTAAATGAAGGCCCCAACACGGATCAAAAGCAATTAAAGAAAGTGTTGAAGCATGGCATCTTTTTGATTATTTCGTTTTTTATATCGAACATCTTTTTGGCTTATATTATAGGTTCGGATGCGTTGATCAAAATCATCAGCGATCCAATGGATCAGCATATTGGTGGTTTGGTCTCAATTATCTTATTCACACTGGTATTTTACGCGGTATTTGCGTATGTCAGGGAGATTGTGTGCATCGCAATTTGTCCCTATGGCAGATTACAAGGAGTTCTTTTGGATGATCAAAGTATCACTGTAGCCTATGATCACCGACGTGGTGAACCGAGAGGAAAACAACAAAAAGATACTTCCACGGCACAAGGTGACTGTGTTGACTGCAAGCTCTGTGTTCACGTTTGTCCAACTGGAATAGATATCCGTAAGGGACTACAGTTGGAATGCGTAAGCTGTACAGCTTGCATTGATGCTTGTGATGCTGTCATGGGAAAAATTGGAAAGCCAAAAAAACTGATCGGTTTTTATCCCATGGGGGAAATTGAAGGCACACTCAAGAAGAAAAGTAATATCCGTGCTGTTGCTTACTCTATTGTCTTGGTATTGTTGATGACGGTATTTGGTTTTCTGTTGTTCAATCGCTCTCAGGTTGACGGTCGTTTGTTACGGGCGAAAGGAAGTACGTACCAGCTTCGGGACGATAAGACAATAAGTAATCTTTACGCCTTAGAATTAATCAACAAATCTGGGAAGGAAATGCCCTTTAGGTTGATATGTGAAGATCCGAGGCTGAAGATTCAACTGGTCAATCCTATCCAAATGCTCAGTAAAGATGGGCACGCCTCCTTAAGCTTTTTTCTAATTATCGCGAACAAAGACGTCGAAACATATAAAAGTAATATCAAATTATCTATCTATTCAGGGGACAAAAAGGTGGAAAGTCTAAAAACTACTTTCATTGCTCCTCCTGGCATGAATTAAAAAATAAAAATAATGAATTGGGGTACAAAAATTTTTTTGAGCTTGGCGGTATTTATGTTGTGCATTGTCGGGGCTGGATTGTATATGGTCAGCCACAACTCGGACAGCTTGGAAGAAGATGATTACTATGAACAGGGTTTGAACTATGATCAAGCTTATGAAAAGAAACAGAATGTGCTGAACATGAAAGAGACGCCAACTATAGAGCTTAGAAAAGATACACTTTATATTCATTTCGTCTCCAAAGTGAATAGGGGAAAGCTCTTGTTCCGTAAGCCTTCAGATAATACGCTAGATAAGGAGTTGCCATTTCAGACAACAGGTAATCTGTTTACATTGCCCATTTCCTCATTCGATAAAGGGATGTGGAATTTGTATGTTGACTGGGAAAGCGCTGGTAAGGACTTTCTATTTGAGGAACATATTTTATTTTAAACCGAGAAAATGAGTTACACCTACTTTGCATTTTTTATGGGCTTATTTGGAAGCATACATTGTGCGGTCATGTGTGGTCCCCTAATTTTTGCAATTGAGGGTAGGCAAGGACTGAGCTGGACTGTTTTTCTAAATAAAGTACTTTATCAGTTAGGCAGGGTTTTGACTTACGGTAGTCTAGGTTTTCTTTTGGGAACTATAGGTACATTTGCTCAAGTCCAAGGCTGGCAACGTGCATTGAGCTGGATTACGGGAGTAATATTAGTGCTGATTGCAGTGGTTCAGCTTATAGGGAAAAACAATCGTACAATTGCCAGTTTGCAGACTCGTTCCGTGCAGCCTGTTGTCAGGCTTCTGTCGAAATGGTTATATAAACCTGGGGGGAGTTTTATCGCTGGGGTATTGAACGGATTATTGCCCTGTGGTATGGTTTATATGGCTTTAATGTCCGCAATGAATGCAGACAGTTCACAACAGAGTTTCCTATTTATGCTGTGCTTTGGATTGGGGACAATTCCGCTCTTATTTTTGTTTTCCTTTTTGGGAAACTTTTCCAGATCTTTCAAAATTGGCTTTTCTAAATGGATTCCCTTGTTATATTTTTTGCTGGGAATCTGGTTTATACTCCGAGGTGCAAACTTAGATATCCCCTATTTAAGCCCTTTAATTCATCTTGATGGTGCGATAAACTGTGCTTAACAGCAAACAATTTGTCAGTGCTAAGTATTATATTTGATATTAAACTTAGCGCATCATATGGAGGTACTTCATCATATTTTACAAATTGCTTTACAATATTACTGGATTCCCTTACTCATTTTATATATTGGTGTCATCGGTACCATCTTGATCGAAAACCGCAATCCTGCCAAAACGATTGCTTGGATTATGGTGATTGTCTTTCTACCCGTAATCGGTTTGCTCAGTTATTATTTCTTTGGGCAGAAATTCAAGAAGGTAAAAAGGATGAAACGGATGTATCGCGAGCAATCAAAGAAATTGCTTGATGCTTGGCGTAAGGAATCGGAAATTATGGAGGAACATATTGATACGCTGAACGAACGCATCGGTAGTTTAGCCATGGTGTATCGGTACCTCAAAAACCAGAAAATATCCACATTCTCCCTGAATAACGATGTTACCTTATTTATTAATGGCGAGGAAAAGTTTCCGGTACTGATTCAGCAATTGAAAAATGCAAAACATTCCATCCATATGGAGTACTATATCTGGGAAATGGATGAAATCGGTCGTGAAATATTGGACATTTTGGAAGAGAAGGCAAAATCTGGGGTGACGGTACGTTTGATCCTAGACAGTTTTGGAGCACCTGATGTGATTAAATATTTGCGTCGACATAAACCCGATTTTCTTTTTGAAGCTTTTCTCCCAGTTACTTTTACTTCATTGGCAAATAGTAACTACCGAAATCACCGTAAGATTGCGGTGATTGATGGAAAAGTTGGTTTTGTTGGCGGAATCAATATTTCGGATCGTTATATCAACAATGGGAAAAATGATGTTTATTGGCGCGATACTGCGATGATGATCATTGGTGCTGCCGTAAATACCTTACAAATTCAATTTTGGAACAGTTGGAACCAAACGGATGCGGAATCATTTGAACTGGGTAAAGGCTATTTAAATAGATTCCCGATCACAAATGAAGACGCGAGTGGTGTTGGGTTTACAGCTAGTGATCCCGGTTCTCCCGCTCCATTCAATATGGAGGCAATTATAGCGGGAATCAATGAAGCAAAAGAATATGTACAATTGTGTACGCCTTATTTTATTCCAAGTGACCAATTAACAACTGCATTGATGTTGGCTGTTTCTTCGGGAGTTCGAGTTGATCTCATGTTACCTGCGCAATCTGATTCCTTTTTTGTACAACATGCTTCCTTTTCCTTTATCAAACCTCTGCTCGAAAGGGGAGTAAATGTATACCTATATACCAAAGGATTTCTCCATGCCAAAACAATCTGTATTGATGGTAAACTAGCCTATATCGGTACGACCAACTTGGATATCAGAAGCTTTTATATCAATTTTGAGATATCTGGGATTGTCTCTGACAAAGCGCTTTGTGAACGTATGAACAATCAATTTCTTGCAGACATTGAATCCTCGGATTTAATTACAATTCGTAAATGGATGCAAAGAAGCCGTTGGAAACGTGGGGTGGATTCCATCTGCCGTTTATTGGCACCTTTACTTTAGTCGGTTACTTGGATCGGGTATAATGGTATAATAAATGTTAAAAATAGCATAATAGGATGGGCCTTTGGTTAAAATTGAATATATTTAGCTATTCTTTTTTTAATTCTAAGACTTTCAATGAAGCACATAACACTATTGACTTTATCGATAGGGATTTTAGGAGTCGGGTCAACCTATGCACAGACTGCACCTACATTACCTATTAATACAATCGTAGAACGGGTTCAAAAATATTTTCAGGGCTACCCAACAGAAAAAGTACATCTGCATTTTGATAAACCTTATTATGCAGTAGGGGATACGTTATGGTTTTCTTCCTATTTATCACGTAATCTTCCAGAATATGAACCAAGTAAAATAGCCTATGTGGAAGTTTTGAATAGCCGAGACTCTCTGATCCAAACGTTTAGAATCCCACTGGATAAAGGTGTTGGAAATGGGCAGATGGTCCTCGATCCGCAATTCATGACACAGGACAACTATCGTTTCAGAGCATATACCAAATGGATGTCAAACTTTGACGCATCCTATTTTTTTAATAAAATAGTTCCGATAGGTGATGTGATTAATAAAAAATTGATCACCAATATTGAATTTCAGAATAATCTTAACGGAAATAAAAGTCAAGCGGTAATACAGTTTAGGGATCGTGCAGGTAAACCGATGATTAATTCTAAGATCAACTGGGAATTTGTTGCTGGATGGGAAACGGTAGATAAGGGGAAAGGTGAAACGGACGCTATGGGAAAGGTGACGATCAGTTTATCGGCAAAGGAGAAGGCTGATTTAGAGAAGGGACAATTAAAGGTTAGTATCCAAGAAAACAAGAATGAAAAACCTTTGTCCAGTTCTTTCCTGCTCAAAAATGCTTTGTGGGATGCTGATGTGCAGTTTTTTCCGGAAGGTGGTGACTTAATTGCTGGATTTGCCAAGAAAGTCGCTTTTAAAGCTGTAGGATCCGATGGTAAGAGTTTGAAGGTGAAAGGTACAATCCTTGATTCTAAAGGAAAGTCGGTCGCAGAATTTGAAGATTTTGGATCGGGTATGGGTTATTTCTCTTTATTGCCTTTGGCTGGAGAAAACTATCAGGCAGTCATAAAATTTGACAATGGACAGGAACGTAAATATAAGCTTCCGACTGTTGTTAATGATAAAGCAAATGTTGTGTTTGTTAAGCAGGATGAAAAGAATGCTGAATTTGCTGTAGTGACCAGTGAAGAGAATTTTTCTAAAAACCAAGGCCAATCCTATTATGTATTGGTTCAGTCCAATGGACATCTTTGCTTTGGAGCTCAGGTGAATTTAAAGTCTTCATCTGCGCTGGTTAATATTCCAAAGGAACGTCTGCCAAATGGAATTGCCCAGGTTACTTTATTGAGCCCGGATGGCAAACCCCTAAGTGAACGTTTGGCATTTGTTCAGAGCGAGAAATTGCTCAATATTCAAGTTGCAAGTGATAAGCAAAGTTATAAAGCGAAGGACTTGGTCAACATGAAGCTTTCAGTTGATAATAATGGACAGAAATATCCGGGTAGTTATTCTGTTTCCGTGATTGATGAGTCTAAAGTTCCTTATAATGATCAGGCTGATCTCTCCATTGTAAGCAACTTTTTGTTGACTTCAGAGTTGAAAGGGAATGTCGAAAACCCAAATGCATATTTTGATGAAAAAAATCTGAATAGAGAAAAGGCGTTGGATGCGTTATTAATGACTCAAGGATATCGCCGTTTTGATTACCCGGCTTTAATCTCCGAAAAGTTACCACAGATCAGTTTTCTTCCAGAGCAAGGGATAGAATTGTCGGGTATTTTACGCATGAATACAGGCCGCCCATATCCTAATGGTGGGTTGTTGTTGTCTGTGCCTTCCCGGAATATTAAAAAAGATGTATATACCGATCAGAACGGTCGTTTTACATTTAAAGATCTTGTTTTTCCGGATTCATCGAAAGTGACGGTAAATGCAAGGTCAAATGATAATTACCGTAGTTTGGTGATCAATATGGATCAGAGTTATTATCCTGAAATCGACAAAAATAATGGTTATAAAAGTTATTTCGTTCCCAATATAGATCAGGCATTCGCTCCTTATTTGGATAATAGCCGTAAAGAGTACAGAAAATCTATCTTACTGGATGAAGTAGAAGTGACAGCTGTACAGAAAAAGGTAATCACAAATAAAGATTTTCCTTCAATTTCTGGCTTATCTATGCCCGAACATCGTATCGAAGCCGATCGTTTGACCGGGTGTAACGTGTTGACCATGTGTCTGCAAACTGTTTTGACGGGCATTACTTATGATCCACAAACATTGAAATATTATGTTTCGCGTGATTACAATGCCGGTGGGCGCACGCCAGTTCAGTTTTTTCTAAACGGTATGGCTATTGACGAACCTGGATTAAATAGTATCAACGTTGCGGATATTGAGGGAATAGAAATCTTTTTACGTGACGAACTGGGAACAGTATCAAGAATGTATCAAAACAATGGTGTTGTATCGATTTACACCAAGAAAGTTGAGGCCAAGAAACCTCGGATGGCGTTAAGTGAAATTGAGAAATTGTTGCCAAAATCGAATGTTATCGATATGTTCCCTCTAGGTTATGTTAAAGAGCGTAAATTTTATACGCCAAAGTACGATACACCTGAACAAAAATCTGCCAACGATCTGCGGACTACGATTTATTGGAACCCGAAAGTACAGGTAACGGAGACAGGGGAGACAGCAATACAATTCTACAATGCTGATGGAAATGGTAATTATAAGGTGATTGTAGAGGGAATGGACCAAACAGGAAATATAGGTCGAAAAGTAATTAATTACCGCGTACAACCTTAGCGGAATAAAGGAAAATGTCTAATAGGAACGCTGCTCTTTTGTGAAAGGGGCAGCGTTTTTTATGAAATAAAAAAACACCTCCTTGATGGGCAAGGAGGTGCAAACTAACCAATTATAAACCTAAATTATGAAAAGTATTTTGTCGCTTTAAAAGCGTTTATCTTCTTATTTGTAAAGTATATTTCAAATCCTATGCCAAATAGATTTCTCGTCTATTTGGCAGTTATTTTTAACAGAAATATTATAAATGTAGCTATGTTAACTTGAAGACTTTCGATAGTCAATTGTGTAGGAAAATACGAACCAGCGACGTTCCTCGCAGAATGTAGGAGTAGGGCTGGAATTGTAATTATCGTTTTCTGGACTGGAATTAGATGCCTTGTTGATCTAAATGATAATAACATTGTCTACAGCGTGGCTCATAGGCATCTTTTTCACCAAGAAGTACGGTCTGGGTATCTTTGGTCAAGCGATATGAATAATTTGCCGGAGCCCCGCATTGCATGCAAACCGCATGGACTTTGGTGACATGTTCAGCTACAGCCATCAAACTAGGAATAGGACCAAAAGGCTGGCCCTTATAATCCATATCCAATCCTGCAATAATTACACGAACTCCACTGTTTGCCAATTTGACACATACTTCTGTCAATCCGTCATCAAAAAATTGCGCTTCATCTATTCCAACAACTTGGGTTGCCGAACTCAATAGTAATATCGCTGATGAATTTTCGACAGGGGTGGAGGGTATACTATTGCTATCATGAGAAACGACTAATTTTTCATCATATCGTTTATCCACGGAAGGTTTGAAAATTTCAACATTTAGTCGTGCATATTGTGCCCGTTTTAGCCTGCGTATTAACTCTTCGGTCTTGCCAGAGAACATTGACCCACAGATAACTTCAATACTTCCATATCGAGCTGGTCGCAATGTCAGATTATGTTCGGAAAAAAGCATTTGATTAAATTATTTTTTTGGATAGCCGGCAAATAAGGTATTATTTGTCAATAGACCTCCTATTATATTCTGTTTTTGACAACGCTAATATCGAAATTAAATATTAAATTTGAGTAGCAAAAAAGTGAATACAGATTCAAATATTTATAAATCAAAGGATTGAGTTTTCCACTTTTTAGGTTAGAGAATGTATAGGTGTTATAAACGATTAATAGGCGATTTCAAATAAAATTATGGGTACTAAAGAGGAAATTTTTAATAAGATAGGAGATTTATTACAGGATTTGAATGCACAGTATTTGGCTTTGTCAGAAAGGAACACTGGTACTGAAATAGGTGAGCTAGTGACCTTGGAAGCTAAAGCACAATCTGTTGCGGCTTATATTACTTTACTCAAAACAGATGCCGTGCTAAAGGGCGAACAAGGTGAAAATACCTTGAGAGAGTCGGTGATGGAGAGTAGAAAAATAGCATTTAATGACTATTTTACTCCACCTTCTTCGATACGATCATCCAGCCAAGCTATTGCGGAACCCGAACGCAGTGAGAAAGTTATTGTTCGCAATGAGGAACCTACAAAGTTATATGGAGATACTGTTGAAGCGAATGAGGAAATGCAGGAAACCAATGACTTATCAACAGCGCTTTATTCACCGGAGATAATTAATGAAATTGATCATTCAATAAATGAAACTGTTGTTGAGGATATTGAGGAAAAACAGTATAAAGTAGATGAACCCACGATAGATCTTGTAGAGGAAGAACCAGTTGTCGTTACTGAAGTCGTAGAAGAACCAAAAGAGGTCATCATTAAGGAAGTTCAGGAGAGTATTATCCAAGAGGAAGTCAATACAATCGTGGAGGAGGTTCCTTCGAGACCGCTTACGTTAAATGAGATTATTTCGCAGCAAAAACAAGCCGGGGTACAGAACCGGGTATATCAAGTGAACCAATCTGGAAGTTCTGATAAACTGACTGACATCAAGACCGGGATAAGTTTGAATGATAAACTTTTATTTATTAAAGACTTATTTAATGGTTACAGTTTAGCTTATAGTGAAGCTGTGGAGCTACTGAATAGATTCAGCAGTTATGCAGAAGCTGATGCATTTTTGCAAACGAATTATGCGGTTAAGAACAGATGGGCAGATAAACCCCATACCGTTGAAAAGTTATATGAGGTATTACGCAGAAGATATAGTTAAGCTAATATTTCCATAAGAAAAAAGCATCTTTAATCAATTTAAAGATGCTTTTTTATGCGATAGCCTGACTATTGTTATTTTATAATTCTATTTCAATTGAAATTGCAGCCATTCTTTGCCTTCGTGACCATAAACAAAATATTTCGGTTGGAAGATCTCTGCTAAAGATTCTAATTCTGTTAGGTATTCGTAGCCTGGAATACAGGCAAAATTAGGCTTTGTCATAATAAATAGCTGATCAAGTTCGATCGCCTTTGATTGTGCAATTGCTGGATCATTCAATAAAATCGGTATTTGAGTAAATACACTTTCATCACTGTCAATTATGATTATTTTATCGGCTTCATGAGCTATTGTCGTGGGGATTCCGCCTGCGATTTTTATGGATTCTTGTAGAAAGGCAGACTGGTTGATCTCCTGTGGATCAATTCGATCTAAAACCAATACTTTGGGTCTGTCGCTAGCCGTTATAAATTTAAGTTTGTGAATGAGGATACTGGTCTCATCTTCTACTTTTTCGATGAGCTCGGCTACTTTTTCCTTGATATTTAACTCTTCCCCAAGCGTATTGATATAGGCAATGACATCTTCAATGCTAACGATTTCAGATTGATTTGCCATTAATTTAGCAGATATTTCCTCTGGGACAGTGATGTTATTTAGATTCAGCTGTTCCAAAAAATGGGCAACTAATTTTTCTTGATTGCTTTGCATGCTGCAAAAATACAAAAAGGGTAGCATTAGCGAAAGTAAATTAGCAATAGTAGGTATTGGAGGATTTTTGTAAATTGGCATCAAATAAATGTTATAGATATGTTTGACAAATTATTTCAGGCACAGCAAAAGGCAGAAGAAATCAAGAAAAGACTAGATACCATTTCGGTATCCGGTGAGGCTGAGGGCGGTTTGATCCGTGTGGTAGCGACAGCCAATAAGGAGATTAAAGAGATTACGATCGATCCTGTTTTTTTGTCCAATGCTGATAAAGAAGAATTAGAGGAATTGCTAGTGGTTGCTTTGAATAAAGCAATAGCCCAAGCGGAGAATATCAGTCAAGCTGAAATGCAAGCTGCGAGTAAAGATATGTTAGGAGGCTTAGGCGGATTATTTAATCAATAAATACATGATTATGAAAGCAACTTATTACGGTCAATCTTGTGTTGAGTTTGATTTTGACGGAACGAAGGTTTTGTTGGACCCCTTCGTAACGTATAACCCATTAGCGAAAGCAATTGATGTAAATGCAATTAACCCTGATTACATCTTTCTGAGCCACGGACATCAAGATCATGTCGCCGACATGGCTACCATTCAAAAGAATAGTAATGCGACAGTATTGGCCATCGTTGAGACAGCTGCGTGGGTAAGAAGACAAGGGGTACCCGAAGATAAAGTTGTTGAATTCAATCTCGGTGGTACAATACAGCTACCTTTTGGCTCCGTTAAGATGGTTTATGCTGCTCATACCAATAGCACGCCTGATGGCCAATATGGTGGGTTTCCAGTTGGATTTGTCTTTAATGTACTTGGCAAAAAGATCTATTTTGCTGGTGATACTGCCTTGACAATGGAGATGAAGCTGCTTGCTGATCTGAAGCTGGATTGGGCTTTTCTTCCGATTGGTGGGTACTATACAATGGATGTGGATGATGCGATCAGAGCGGCAGAATTTATCAATTGCTCCCGTGTGGTCGGGATTCACTACGATTCATTTCCACCAATTCAGATTGACAAACAAAAGGCCTTTGACAAATTCCAGAATGAGGACATCTCATTGTCTCTTCCAAAAATCGGTGAGACAATAGAATTATAAAAAGCAAAAGGGCCGAACTAGTTCGGCCCTTTTGCTTTTTATAATTTCTCTCAAGATATATTGTTACTGTGCTTTTTCGGCTAAGATGATATGACAATTTTCTTTAAATCTTCTAGACTGAAAAGCGGGGTGTCGATGATTTTGTTTTTAAGGATTTGCTCTTTGTTTTCTTCGAAATAGAAGAGCTTCCACTCCCCATTTTTGTATTCTAAGCTGCTTAGATTTTCAATCCAATCGCCCGAATTCATGTAGGTGCATGTGCCTTTTCGGGTAATGACTTCCTTTATTTGAGGTTGATGAATGTGACCACAGATTACAAAATCATAGTTTTTCTCAATAGCTAACTCCGTTGCTGTATGTTCGAAGTCTGAAATATACTTAACGGCCTTTTTAACCGAATTTTTTATTTTTTTTGAGAGTGAGTATTTCTCCTTTCCCATTTTATCTAGACAATAATTGATCACATTATTAAGCTGGATCAATTTATCATAACCCCAACCTCCAAGTTTTGCCAACCATTTTGAATGATGGATGGATGCATCGAAAACATCGCCATGAAAGATCCATACCTTTTGATTATTAAGTGAAAGAAGTAGCTTGTTGCTCAGTTTGATGTTTCCTAACTTGAGATCAGTAAACTTGCGTAACATTTCGTCGTGATTACCAGTAATGTAATGGACTTCAGTACCAGTTGAGCTCATATCGATAATCTTCTTGATGACCTTTAAATGATCTTGTGGAAAGTAGCTTTTTTTAAATTGCCAAATATCTACAATATCGCCGTTGAGAATCAATATCTTGGGTGCGACGGATTCCAGGTAAAGTAAAAGTTCTTTGGCTCTACTTCCGTATGTACCTAAGTGTATGTCTGAGAGTACAAGTATATCAAGGCTTCTTTTCATCGGAATAAACTATAAATATTCTTTTTACAAAAAAAAGGTAATTTTATTTTGTACTGATGAAATTCCTGTTATTAAATTATTAAAATTTCCCGTAAAACGGTATGAATAAGTTTATTAGAATTTAATATTGGTTTATTTTATAGTTATAAAACATGGTATGATCATTATATTGTTTAATTTTTTTGATTATTTCTCTGTCGTAAAAGTATTATTGATTGGCTAGTTTTTATAAATATGATAAAGAGTGTTTATTGTTTTATATTGTTGATAGTAAGTTCTTTATGTTTGTTTTTTTTAAGTTTTTTTGCTTTTGAGCAACAAACAAAACAATTCATCATTGTGTATTTTTTCCTGATTCCTCTTCGACCGTAGGAAAAGTGGATTGATTTTTTAAAAAAGTTACTAAGGTTTTTCCGACTCCGTCGTTTTAGCTTACAATAATCATTGTAGACTAAATGAAAACTACCCAAGAAATTGCTATTCTTATCAAGAAGCAGATTGAAGGGATCATCACTTCCGAAGAAACCAAGGAGCTTAGAAAGTGGGCCCAAGAGGATCCCGAGAATGAGCTGTTTTTGAAAGAAGTGTTATCCAGCGATAACGTATTTGACGATGTGTTGGCATACATGGAGCTCAGGCAACAGCTTGGAGATACCTGGATATCAAATTTTAAACAAAATACTTCGGATAAAATATTTCGAGGACAAAGGGAGGAAAACAAAGGATTTCGTTTGCGATGGATTGGGTATGCAGCGGCCATCCTAATGGCATTTCTTGCTTATCAATTCTTTTATGTCAATGACAGAACCTCCCCATCCGAACAATTTGATCTGGCGAATGTTGAGCCAGGTATAAACAAAGCTGAATTGACCCTGTCCGATGGTCATAAAATAAGTTTGAGAGCTGATAAAGACGGAATAAGTGGAGACCAACACTTAACTTATAGCGACGGTACGCCCCTTTTTTCCCTAGATAAAGAGAAGTTGTCGAAAATGACAGCTAATATTGTTGTACCCTGTGGTGGAAAATACCAGGTCACTCTTCCTGATGGAACAAAAGTTTGGTTGAATTCGTCTTCAAAATTGACCTATCCTCTAGTTTTTCAGGAAGATAAGCGAGTTGTTCGTTTGGAAGGTGAAGCCTATTTTGAGGTGGATCGGATGATCAGAAATGGGGAAAAGAAAAAATTTATTGTTCAAACCCAAGATCAGAATATTGAGGTCACCGGAACAGAATTTAATGTCTCTGCTTATAGCGATGACAAGGGAACCGTTACTACCTTGGTCAACGGAGCCATAACTATTTTATCTGGTAACCGTCGTATGGCTATGCGTCCAAACGAACAAGCGACATTGTCGGAAAAAGGAATTGTCAAAAAGAATGTCGATGTACAGCATTTTATCGCTTGGAAAAATGATAAGTTTTTGTTTTATGAAACCGGATTGACTGACGTGATGCGAGCGATAAGTAGATGGTATAACATAGAGGTCATTTTTCCGGAACACGTACCTTCTACCTTTCTTTATGGTGAAATTGGACGTGATAAAAAACTTGTAGAGGTACTTCGGTTGCTGGAGAAAAGTGGTGTCAAGTTTAAAGCGGAATTGAAGGGTAGTCATCCTAAACTAATCATTTTGCCTTAGTAATCAATAATTAACCAAATACATAAATCATGATGAAAAGTATAAGAAAACCATATCCAACTTAATTGGATCAATATTCAAAAAAAAAACCGAACAGATGTCCCTCAACACTGTCCGGCCATTTTTGGATATACAAATCAGAGCACTTAGATAAAATTGAACCCTTTAATAATTTGTAACCCTAATTGTACAAAAATATGATTTTTATACAAAAAAATGACTATGGCAACCTTGTTGTCAGACCTAAACTTAAAAGATGGGTATTAAAAATGAAATTAACCATTCTATTTACAGTTCTGAGTATCCTCAAGCTTTCTGCAACAGGTTTTGCGCAGAACGTTTCGCTTAAGGTCATAAATTCTCCGCTGATTGAGGTGATGCAGAATCTTCAGAAGCAAAGTGGCCTACCTTTCCTTTTAAATGGAAAGGATATTGCAAATACTAAGATCAATGCAGATCTTAAAAATGTCAGTTTAGAAAAAGCATTGAACATTATCTTCTTCAATAAATCTATCAGCTGGGAGGTCAGTGATGGTACTATCGTGTTGCAACGATCGGAGAAACTTGATTCAGGCATTTCTGTTCGTAAAGCAGAAAACATTCAGCAAAGCCGTACTATTCAAGGTAAGGTAACTGATGAAGGTGGAAATCCTTTGGTGGGTGTTTCTGTACGTGTTAAAGGTACTAATACAGGAGTTGCGACAAATTATGAAGGTAACTATTCGATAGCAGTTTCGGGATCAAAACTAATTTTGCAATTTTCTATTGTAGGCTTTTTCGGACAGGAGGTACAAGTCACAGACCAACAGTCTGTCAATGTAATCATGAAGGAAACTTTTGACGATCTGGAAGAAGTCGTGGTCATAGGATATGGTACGCAGAAAAAGAAGTTAAGCACTGGAGCGACTGTGCAGGTTAAAGGTGAAGACTTGGAAAAATTAAGCACACCGTCTATTTTGGAAGCTTTACAGAGCCAATCTCCGGGTGTTCAGATTACACAAAACTCGGGAATGCCCGGTGAAAGTTTTAAAGTGACTATTCGGGGCTTAGGGACTATTAACAATTCCTCACCCTTGTATGTTATAGACGGAATTGCTGGCGGCGATATCAACTTATTGAATCCTTCAGATATAGAGAGCATCGATATTCTAAAGGATGCAGCTTCTGCTGCCATCTATGGCTCAAGAGCGGCAAATGGTGTGGTCTTAATTACTACTAAACAGGGTAAAGTAGGTAAAATGATGTTTAATTTGGATAGTTATACAGGATTCCAAAACATTTATAGAAAGCCATCGCTCTTGAACGCTAAAGAGTATATGCTTATACAAGATGAGCGAAGGTTTAATGAAAGTGGTTCGGGTTTCGACTGGGCAAATCTGATTCCGAAGCAATATCAGCAGATCATGGATGGGAAATGGAATGGTACAAACTGGCTGGAGGAAATTGAAAACAAAAATGCCCTATTGCACAATACTTCATTGAATTTAACGGGCGGAAATGAGCAATCTAAATTTTCGTTGGGTTATTCCATCACTAAACGCGACGGTGTGTTGGGCAAACCTGTCGAACCTCATCTCGAGCGCCATACTTTCCGTCTTAATTCGGACCATATTTTCCTGAAAAATGATCGGTTCAATGTGATCAAGTTCGGGGAGAACGTGAATTACTCCTTCAATAAAAAATCAGGTATCGGTATCGGTAATATCTATTGGAACGATGTTCATAATATGCTGGTCGGTAATCCATTATTACCTGTTTATAATGAAAACGGTGGATATTATGATTTTAATAGTAAAGTCGCGGATAAATGGGACTTTGATGCCGCTACGTTAAATCCGGTTGCGGACATGTTTTACCGTCGCGGGCATAATCTCAGTAAATCACATGCGCTATCTGCCAATGCCTATTTAGAAATCCAACCGATAGAAGGACTTATTTTTAAAACTAATTTTGGGTACCGATTAAATGCTTCATCCTACAGGTCTTATGTTCCTGTTTTCAAATTATCCACTACCTCAGAGAATCCAACAGATGATATCGATCAAAATCAAAGTATGGGACACAACTGGGTTTGGGAAAATACCTTGAGCTATAAACTGAACTATCGGAATAACCATCAGTTCGATGTTGTTCTTGGACAAACGCTGGAGAAATGGGGTATGGGCGAAACTGTTGGAGCCCAATCTTCTAATTCGATTTTTCCCGGTCAATGGAATAAGGCCTGGGTCGGCAATGGGCAATTGCTCGAAGGCTTTCCTGTGTCGGGAAATGCCTGGGGACAAGGTTCATTGGCCTCTTTTTTTGGACGGGCAAATTACAATTTTAAAGAGACCTATATGGCCTCATTCACAATGCGTGCGGATGGTTCTTCAAACTTTGCGAAAGGTAAACGTTGGGGCTACTTTCCCTCGGCATCTTTGGGATGGGTCATGACCAATGAAGAATTCTTGAAAAATCAGGATAGCTGGTTGAATTTTTTGAAAATCAGAGGTAGTTGGGGGCAGAATGGAAATGCCAGTATCCCCAATTTTCAATATTTATCAACGATAGCCATTGATAATTTTGGAGGTTATTATTTCGGGAATAACAAAAATACATTAATCAAGGGGGCATATCCCGACATTCTACCCAATCCTGATGTAACCTGGGAAACTTCTGAACAGTTAAATCTCGGGTTTGATTCCCGTTTTATGAACAATCGTTTAGCGATCGTATTCGATTGGTACAAAAAATCTACCATAGATTGGCTTATCAGGGCGCCTATATTGGCATCCTATGGTACAGGGGCCCCTTTTATTAATGGTGGTGATGTGAATAATACAGGGGTTGAATTGGGGATCAATTGGAATGACCAAAAGGGAGATTTTCGCTATGGTATAGGGGTTAATGGTGCTTATAATAAAAATAAAGTCGTACGCATCGCAAATAGGGAGGGAATTATTCATGGACGACCAGATGTTTTAAGTCAAGGGACATTGCCGATGTACCGTGCCCAAGTAGGGTTTCCTATAGGTTATTTTTATGGCTATCAAACAGAAGGGGTTTTTCAGAATCAAGCACAGATTGACGCGTTGCGAAACAGTGGACGTGGTGTCTTATCCAACGCACAGCCCGGAGATCTGATCTTCGCAGACATGAATGGTGATGGTGCGATTACCGACGATGATAAGGTGATGATTGGTAACCCGCATCCAAAATTCACTGGTGGATTGAACTTGACTTTTGGTTATAAGGGGCTCGATCTGGCAGTTACAGCCATTGGATCATTTGGACATCAAATTGCGAAATCTTACCGTTCTTTTTCAGATTCTCCATTACAGAACTATACGACTGAAGTATTTCAACGCTGGCATGGCGAGGGAACATCAAATCGATACCCGAGATTGACGGCAGGATCACATAGTAATTTTCAGAATATCTCAGATATCTATATTGAAAATGGTGACTTTGTGAAGCTCCAGAATATTACCTTGGGATATAACTTTAAGAGCCTTTGGAAAAAAGCTCCATTTAGCCAGGCACGAATTTATGCTACAGTGCAGAACCTGGTTACATTCACCAACTACAGTGGTATGGATCCAGAAATTGGGTATGGAGATACGGAGAGCTGGGTGTCAGGTATTGATGTAGGCTTCTATCCGCAACCACGTACAATACTTCTTGGTATTAACCTTAAATTTTAGTTCTAGTTAGATATGAAAAAGACAATATTAATATGCTTGTTTGCTGGAATGCTTTCGTCCTGTGGAAAATTTCTGGATTCAGAAAGCCTTGATAAAAAGAATACAGACAACTTCCCGGTAACGGTGGCGGATGCCAATATCATGTTGGCCGGAATCTATAATGGGTTGAGTAGAGGAGTAAGCAGTGTCGAAAGCTCCCATTTTTATATGTCCGAATTGGCTTCGGATGACCGTTTTGGTGGTGGTGGAGCAGATAACCGGGATATGCAGGGACTGGATCATCTCATGAATACAGCCCCGGATTATTTTTTGCCATTTTGGACTGCACGCTATGCCGGGATTTATAGAGCGAATACAGCTATTGAAACACTAAACAAGGTCACAGGTTGGGCAAATGATGCACAAAGAGATCAATTGCTCGGCGAGGTTTATTTTTTAAGAGCCTTATTTTATTTCGAACTTTCACAGATGTTTGGTGATGTACCCCTGCTTCTAAGTTCTGTGGTGGCTAATGTCCCCCGAAATCCAGCAGATCAGACTTACGCACAGATTGCAAGTGATTTGATGAAGGCAATTGAGCTTATGCCTGCGACCAAATCTGCTGCGGTAATCTCAGGTCATGCCTCTAAATGGGCAGCGCAAGCATTGCTTGCTCGTGTATATCTGTTTTATACTGGATACTATAAGAAAACAGATTTGCCATTGGCTGCCGGTGGTACCGTTGGAAAAGCACAAGTGATTCAATTGCTTGAAAACTGTATTCTGAACAGTGGGCACGATTTGGTCGGCGATTTTAGAAACTTATGGCCATACACCAATAGGGAAACTGCAAGAGATTATAAGTACGTACAAGATAATAAACTGGCCTGGGTTGGAGATGGAAATATAGAAACAGTATTTGCGATTAAATTTGGAACTGTAGTGGATTGGGGAGATGAATATCAACAGGGTTATTCGAACCAGTATAATCTTCATTTTGGACTTCGTACGGGTAACGGTTCGGAGAGTACTTTTCCGTTTGGGCAGGGATGGGGTGCTGGTCCTGTCAATAGTGAATTATGGAAAGAGTGGGCACAGACAGAACCCACTGACATGCGTAGATTGGCTTCTATCATTAATGTAGAGACTGATCTGGAAGATTATACCTATGGGGCTGATAATCAAATGGAAGAAACTGGCCTGTGGCAGAAAAAATATATTGCGGTATCTGCTTATGATGACAAGAAAAATTTTGTACCATCTTATGCTATCCTTTTAGATAAAGCTTTGGCGGAGTATCAATTGGCCCATACCCAAGATTTGGTCATGATCCGCTTTTCAGATGTATTGCTCATGCACGCGGAGTTAAAAGGAGATGCGACGAATTTAAATCGGGTACGACGAAGAGCGGGGTTAAAAGATGTTTCATATTCTTTAGCGGCATTGAAACGTGAAAGAAGATGGGAGCTAGCTTTTGAAGGTGTACGTTATTTTGACTTGATGCGCTGGCATGATGCAGCTGCGGATTTGGCGAAGCAAGAAGGGGTACTGATTAAGAATAAAGGTGTCGATGTAGCAATGAAGGCATTTGGTGGTGGTTATAGAGCTCGTTACGAGGAAACTGGAGGGTTCTGGCCGATACCTGTTTCACAGATTACACTTTCGGACGGGGTCTTGACACAGAATAAAGGTTGGGGGACAGCTGCGGCTGAATTTACAGGATGGTAAATCTTAACATATTGAACTATGAATAATCTTATAAAATATATTTTTCTGGTATTTGTGCTATCGTTCACTATTTCTTGTGAGCCTATTGAAAAGCGCCTTGAACTGGGGTCGGCAATTACGGCTGACCAATTGGATATTACCGCCGTCCCTTTAATGGTCAACGGAAAGAGAAGCAATAAAGTCATTCTAGACAATAAAAGTCCAGTACTATCCTTATGGAACTATGGTTCGGGAAGATCTACACGCAAATCAGATACCGTTTTGATGGTTGCTACAGGAGAGCGAACTATTCGATTCGTAGGTCTCAATCCCGATGGTACCAAGATTCAAAAGAATTTGACAGTCCGGGTTGATGAACTAACCTTTCCTGTTCCGCCCGAGTGGGCAATGTTAACCGGAGGAAGCAAAAGAACATGGAAATGGGATGAAACAAAACCAGCTGTATGGGGTAATGGCGGGTATATAGGGAATTTTGGACCGGCATGGTGGACGTTAAAAGAAGGAGAGATTGATGAACAGGAAGCAGGTGCCGGTATCGGAGCTAAGATGGAACTCAATCTCGATGATGCAATTTTCACGAAGATCAGATCGGATGGTTCAAAAGAAGTAGGGGTATTTAGTTTTGATATGAACAAAAAAACTAAAGATGGTGATGGAAAAATATGGGGCCACGGAAAGTTTCGAACTAGTGGAGCAGTCATTCTTGTAGGGAAGTCTCCAGATGAAGGTGGAAAAGCTGTTTACGAATTTGATATTATCGTTCTGAATGATAAGGAATTGGTCTTGGCTTATGCCCCTCCTGGAACTGAGGCATGGGGTACCGCTTACTTTTGGGTCTTTAGGGCAATTGATTAGTAATGTACATCATACTGAAGACCAGCTGAAAAGTTAGCTCATATTCAATCGTGTTACATTTTAAACAACAGGAACGAAGCAATCTGTAATTTATCATCATCAGATTGCTTCGTGTTTTTATAGGTAATCGAAAATAACAATTTAACTAAGGCACCTTTCTGCTTTACAATTGATCTCTTTATATAATATCTTGATGAATTATTTTTTTAAAAAATGAACAAAATTCTTTCAACTTAAGTAATTAAGTGTTAAATTTATATTGACCAGTTATGAGAGGTGGAATCCAAATTATTTATGAAAAAGCTAGATCAACATGTATTGGATTTGCAAGACGGTAAAGAAGCTGCATTAGCATCCCTTATTGATGAGTTTAGTGAGAAACTGCTTTTTTTTGCCTATAAAATTGTAAAAGACAAAAATATTGCGGAGGAAATTATTTCGGATTCATTTATTAAGTTATGGGAACGTAGAGGTAATTTTAGTTCTATTGAATGCATCAAATCCTTTTTGTTCTTAGTGACCAAAAATGCTTGTTTAGATGCCTTAAAACAAAGTAGATCCAAATTTGAGCATAGCGAATCTTTTTTAATGGATCTTAAGACGGATACGCAGGATGTTTTAACGAAAATCATTTATTATGAGCTGATTGATCTAATTGCCAAAGAGATCGAAAAATTTCCCAAAAAGCAGGCTCAGATCATACAGTTATCTTTGATAGAAGGTAGATCTACAGAAGAGATTTGTGAAGAATTAGAGACGACTCCGAGTACAGTTTATTTTGCCCGATCAAAAGCTATTTCAACCTTAAAGCAAGTGTTCAAACAGAAGAATATTTCATATTATCAAGTTAGCTTTTTGCTTTCCATTCTTTGGCCCCAATAGATCGTAGTTTCTAAAAATGAGGAAATTTTTGGATATTTCAATTTTGAAGCTCGTATTGGTTTGATTTGTTGAAAGGAGAAGGTGAAAAAAAAGGCGCATCATCTAATGCACCTTTTTCTTAAATATGTTAAAGATTATTTTCCTCTTCTATTTAGCAGTTGCTGCCGCTCTATCGATGTGGAACTGTACTAGGTCATCGATAGGAGAACGCAAAATCTTGCCTACTTTCATACCATATTGTTCAGCCTTTTCAGCCAATACATTTCTGAAATTGTAACCTACGGAACCAATGCAATTGAAAGTATAACTTTGATAATTAGGATATTTACTTACTAAATTTCTGAAGAAAGCTTCAAATGCTTCATCCACAATATTTCGTGTATATTCGATATTTACATTATTGTCATATACGAATTTACTGAAACTTGCACAGAAACGATTAGGCATAGGTTTGGTATATACCGCGTCCATGATTTCATCTTTCGTCATTTTATACGTGTTCCAAAACACTTCCTTTACATCTTTAGGCATTAAATTACGAACATAGTCTGCAAGTAATTTTTTACCAATGTAACTACCCGATCCTTCATCGCCTAAAATATAAGCTCCGGAATCAATATTTAATGTAATTTCTTTGCCGTCATAGAGACAAGAATTTGTTCCTGTACCCAAAATCGCAGCAAACCCAGCCTCGGATCCTAGCAATGCTCTTGCTGCAGCAAGTAGATCGTGTCCCACTTCCACTTTCGCTGTAGTAAATACGTGTTTTAGTGCATCAACTACGATCTGTGCTTTCTCTTTATTATGGACCCCTGCACCATAATAATTTACTTCCGCGATTTTTTCAAAAGGTAAATCCTGCGGTAATCCTTTTTTTAGGGAGTTTACAATGTATTCACTGTCAACAAAATACGGGTTGTACCCTTCTGTGTTGAAGTAGATTTTTTTATTTGAATCGTCTAACAAACACCAGTTTGTTTTTGTTGATCCCCCGTCAGCAATGATTATCATTATTGAGTAGTTTTAATTGTGTTTATCGTTATAAAATGAGTAATCAATTCATTAATCAATTCCCCGAAAATACATTTTTTAATTTTAAATATCATAATTTATCCGAGTATTTTTGAAAAAATAAATTTTATGAATTTGCTCATAATATAAAAAAACTGGCTTAACAGTGTTGTTAAGCCAGTTTTTGGGTCCTGTAATAAAATTGATTAAATAGTGTACTATTTACAATTAGTTGATGATTTTAATGTGCTCCTTCAGCCTCGATTTCATCGATATTGATTCCTTGTTTAGTTAAAATTCCCTTGACAAATACAGCAAAGAAAACAATATAACAGAATCCGATTAACGGTAGGATATAGGAGTTGTGTATTCCAATAAGATCGGCCAATTTTCCTTGGATAGGAGGAAGGACACCACCACCAAGAATCATCATGACTAAGAATGCTGAACCTTGAGCAGTATATTTTCCAAGACCAACGATTGATAAACTGAAAATAGATGACCACATAATTGAACAAGCAAGACCTCCTGATAAGAATGCATAAATCGCGATAGTACCAGAAGAGAAAAGCCCGATTAACATGGCAATGATTCCAAATAAACCAAAAATGATCAATGTACGGGCTGGTTTTTCTTTACTTAGATAAAAAGCAACGATTTGCAGAATAATACAGATCACATAGTAATAAAGGTGTGACATTTCGAATCCTGCAAGTGTATTGACACCAATTATAATCGAGAATGCGATTAAAGGAACAATAATCAGTAATCCATTTTTAGCCGATTTACTTAGGTTGAATGCTGTAATGGCACCTGCCCATCGACCGATCATCATACTTCCCCAATACATGGATACATATGGTGTGATTTGTGAAGACTGTAGGTGGCCAAATTCTTTTAAAGTAAGCAACTCACCTAAGTTGCTACCAATGGCAACTTCGATACCTACATAGATAAATAATGCAAGCATTCCCAAAGCCAGTTGCGGATATTTCATTGCTCCCCAGCCTTCAGGGTTCTTTTTCGCGCTTCTGTTGGAGAAAAGTAAACCGCCGATAACAACAATTAATGCGCCCGCTAACCACATCATACGTTGTGTTTCAAGTGGTTTGGCAACTTCTTTAATATGTGCTTTTAATTGATCGATTTGTAGCTGATCAGTGAGGCTTGATGCTTGTTGATGTAGCTGCTCGATATGCAACGCAAGGTCACTTTTGTAACTTAGGAATACTGGAGTGAACATACCGAATAGTAGAACTGTCATGATGATCAAGGTACGTAAGGCCTTATTGGCCTTTTCCATGGGTTCATTGCTAATTCCAGCTGGAACTTTTTTACTGAAATTGAACAATGCTGCAGCCAAAAGAAACAACAAACCAACACCAACATATAGATATACAACTTTATTTAAAGGAAGATTGGCAATTTCAGAATCTGAGATCGGCTCAAATGTTCCAAATAGCGAGAAACCAATTACCAATGGTCCTATTGTCGTTCCGAATGAGTTGATACCACCGCCAAGGTTAACACGGGAAGCTCCCGTCTTTGGGTCACCTAATAAAACGGCAAAGGGATTAGCAGCTGTTTGCTGTAAGGAGAATCCAAGTGCAACCACAAATAGACCCAACAACATTCCAATATATAAATTTACCTCGACCGCCACAATCATTGCTGCTGCTCCCAAAGCAGAAAACAATAGACCATAGACGATACTTTTTTTGTAACCCCACTTTCCAACAAGGTCATTACCGCCAATTGAACTAAAGATAAACAGGAGTAACGCACCAATGTAGTAGGCCGTGTAAAAAGCAAAGTCAATGAGCTGCGATTGAAATTGATCCAGGTGAAAATAATTCTTGCAGAATGGGATAAATACGCTATTTCCCGCTGCAATGAACCCCCAAAAGAAAAACACAATAATCAATGTGTAGAGTGCGGGGTAATTGGTTTTAGTTTGTTGCTGTTCCATATAAGGGATCTAAAAACTTAAATTTTGAAAAGTACGAACTTATGAAAAAAAATATAAAATTCAATCTAAAAATGTCGTTAAATCGTTTTACTAGCTACAATAGTAAATATTTTTTTTGAAATATTTTGAAATAACAAAATTTGTTTTTTTCTTTGTCTAGGTTCTCAAGATTTAATCCACTTCGGGTTTAAAAGAAATCATTAAGTTCTTCATTCACTTAAACAAGGAAACATGCTTAGGTGTATAATCAGAATAAAGCTCAAAAGAAAATCCAAAAATCATACACAACACATTAATGGATATTAACGAATTAAACGCTAAACTCGTATCAGAATTGCGCGAGATTGCTAAGTTGATCGGTATCGCGGATGCTGATAAATTGCGTAAGCAAGAATTAATAGAAAGAATTAGCAATACCGGTGGGGAAGAAGAAGCAGCTCCGGCTTCTGTAGAAAAAGTTGCTAAAGTGGAGGAGGATAATCAGGAACAGGGCGAACGCACTCGTAAGCGCGTAAGAACGGTGAAGACCGTTGAGCCTGTGACTGTCAGAAAACGTGAGGCTGTTGAAAGTGAGGAAAGCAGTCCCGCAGTAGAAAGTACTCCTATAACAGATAAAGGTTCCCAACCTGAAAAAACACCCCAAACTCCAAAAGCTGAAAATACTTCTTCTAGTACAGATTTCGACAATGTTATCGTTAATGAGGGTGTGTTAGAAATTATGCCAGATGGCTATGGTTTCTTGCGTTCATCAGACTATAACTATTTGACATCTCCAGATGATATTTATGTGTCACAGTCTCAGATCAAATTATTTGGTTTGAAAACAGGAGATACCGTTCGTGGTTGTATTCGCCCTCCAAAAGAAGGTGAGAAATATTTTCCATTGGTTAGAGTAGAGGCTATCAACGGACAGAATCCTGCAGAGGTACGTGACCGTGTGCCTTTTGACTACTTGACACCTTTATTCCCTGATGAGCGCTTAAATCTAGATATGGGTATGGGTAACTACTCAACTCGTATTATGGATTTGTTTACGCCAATCGGTAAAGGTCAACGTGGATTGATCGTTGCTCAACCAAAAACGGGTAAAACAAATTTATTGAAGGAAGTTGCTAACGCAATTGCGAAGAATCATCCTGAGGTATACCTTATTATCTTGTTGATCGATGAGCGCCCTGAGGAGGTTACGGATATGGCAAGAAGTGTGCGTGCCGAGGTTGTATCATCTACTTTTGATGAGCCTGCTGATCGCCATGTGAAAATTGCTAATATTGTATTGGAGAAAGCGAAGCGTATGGTAGAGTGTGGTCATGATGTGGTCATCCTGCTGGATTCAATCACTCGTCTGGCGCGTGCTTACAATACTGTTGCTCCTGCTTCCGGTAAAATCTTGTCAGGTGGTGTGGATGCAAATGCACTACATAAACCAAAACGTTTCTTTGGTGCGGCTAGAAATATCGAAAATGGCGGTTCATTAACAATTCTTGCAACAGCTTTGACAGATACTGGTTCAAAAATGGATGAGGTGATCTTTGAAGAATTTAAAGGAACTGGTAATATGGAGTTACAATTGGATCGTAAATTGGCGAACAAGCGTATCTTCCCGGCAATTGACATTACTGCGTCAAGTACGCGTCGTGATGATCTATTGACAGATAAAGAATCATTGCAACGTATTTGGGTACTTCGCAATCACTTGTCGGATATGAATTCTACAGAAGCAATGGAATTCTTGCAAGGACAAATGCGTGGTACTAAATCAAATGAAGAATTTTTGATCAGTATGAATGGGTAATCCCATCAAATTTTAATATTTTAGCCATCATTTTACTAAAATGATGGCTTTTTTGTGTCCGATCGTATGATGTGTTAGAGTATAATTCAATTTTGAAATATTATTGAGCTGCTAATACATACAATGGGGCCACTTTGAAAATTGCGATAAGTACATAAATATAATATTGATGAAAAAACATATTCCAAATCTGCTGACCTGCCTAAATCTCTTTAGTGGTTGTATTGCTGTACTGATGGCGTTGGATGGCAACATAAAAGCAGTAACCATATGTGTGCTTGCTTCTGGAATATTTGATTTTTTTGATGGTATGGTCGCGAGGCTGCTTCATGTAAAATCACCTATTGGAAAAGAACTGGATTCGCTTGCCGATATGGTCAGCTTTGGATTTCTACCAGGGGTAATTATGTTTACACTGTTGCAAAAAGTATTTCCTGATGGATCTTTATTTCCTTATCTAGGTTTTATTGTTACGGTATTTTCAGCTTTACGTTTGGCTAAGTTTAATTTGGATGAACGACAAACAGCTGATTTTATTGGGCTTAATACACCAATGAATACTTTTTATGTTCTCTCATTGCCTTATATTGCTGATAAGTATCCTGGACTCATTATAAATCCGATATTTTTGATCTGTAGTGCGCTGCTGACCAGTTATCTATTGATTAGTGAGATTCGACTGTTTTCGATGAAATTCAGTTCCATGGACTGGGCGACGAATAAATATCGCTTTATTTTTCTATTCTTAACTTTGGTTTTATTTGCGATTGGACAGTTTATGGCTTTGCCAGTTATTCTACTTTTGTATTTTATACTGTCAGCATTGCATTTCAATAAAAAAACGATCTAATCTAGATCGTTTTTTTGTATTGTTCGAGTTCGAATAGCAGTTCTTTCATTTCGATGTCCAGCACCTCAAAAGTTGCCCTAAGTCCTTCTAAAGATTCCTGATTTTTGGCACTTAATTCCAAATTCTCAAATTTAGCTTTTAAGTGAAAAGCTCCTATATAATCCATCGTCGGTTTAATATGATGAGCTGCATCTGCAATTTTTTGATGATTACCTGTATCTAGGGCATTTCGCAAGTTGTCTAAGTCTACTGGGGTCTGGATAAGATACATTGATACAAATTGTTTGATCAAATCAGTATTGTCAAACATATTTTGGTTGATCAGGTCAATGTCGATATGATTCATCGTCGCTAATTTTCTTTACGGGTAATTCGTCCTTGCAATTATTCAATAAAGATACATTATTTTTTTTGTAAACGGGGTGTATGTATGTAGGGGCTATTTCTGCTAATGGCTCCAGTGTAAAGCGTCTTTCTGAAATAAAAGGATGTGGTATAATCAGATTTGGGTGACTGATAACTTCGTCGTTGAAATAAAGTAAATCAATGTCTATCGCCCGCTCTCCCCATTTCTTCAGTCGTACTCTCCCTAGATCTAATTCAATCTGTTGGGTAAGATTTAAACATTCAAGTGCAGATAGCGGTGAACTTATTAGGATGACCTGATTAAGGAATGAGGGTTGATCTTCAACTCCCCAAGCTGCAGTTTCATATATTGAGGATTCTTGCAGGATTATTCCTATCTGTTGTTCGAGGGATTGTTTTGCTAATGAGAGTTGTTGCAGGCGATCTCCTAAGTTCGTTCCTAATAATATAAAAATCTTGTTCATGTCGCTAAATTAAGTCTTTATGAAATAAAATACTGGGGGAATAAAAAATATTGCATTACCTTTAGCGTAAAATAGATCATTCCATTTGCAAGAACTGCATAAGACTGGAATTAATTATAAAATATGAAATCATTTTTTAAGTATGTATTGGCAACGATTACAGGGATTGTTATATCTTTTGTGATTTTGTTTATTGTTTTTATGGGTATTATTGGTGCGATTATTAGCTCCGCTTCCTCTGATCAGGAAGTTGCTGTCAAAACCAATTCGGTGCTGTTTCTATCCTTTGACTATGATATTAATGAACGGAATGACAATAATCCTTTTGGAAGCTTAAATCTTCCGGGTTATTCTACCAAGAGTATTGGGTTGGATGATATTCTAGGAAGAATAAGGTATGCGGCAACAGATGCGAATATTAAGGGGCTTTATATGGATGCGGGTAGTATCGGTACTGGTTTTGCAAGTTTAAAGGCTGTACGTGATGAACTTTTAGCATTTAAAAAAACAGGAAAATTTGTTGTTGCCTATAATGCTGGGTATAATCAAAAAGCATATTATGTAGCCAGTATTGCAGATAAGGTATACGTCAATCCCCAAGGCACCATAGATTTTAGAGGTCTTTCTAGTTCGACAATGTTTTACAAAGACCTATTGGACAAAGTTGGGGTTGAGATGCAGATTGTGAAAGTAGGGACGTTTAAGAGCGCGGTGGAGCCTTACTTCCTAAATAAGATGAGTGATCCAAATCGTTTGCAGGTAACATCGTATCTGGGAAGTATATATGATACTTTTATCAATGAAATCGCTGCAAGTCGGAACATTCCGGCAGATTCATTGCGTGGTATAGCCAATGATTATCTAGTTAGGAATGCTGATGATGCGGTACGGTATAAACTTGCTGATGCTAAGATCTATAAGGACGAACTGCTCTCTGATTTAAGAAAGCGATTGAAGATAGGCGAGAAGGATGAGATCTCTTTTGTTTCATTGTTCGATTACAATAAAAAGGTGAAGGATGATGCTAGTGGATCTGAAGTGGCAGTGCTTTACGCCGTTGGCGAGATTGTGGATGGTGAAGGTACTCGTCCTGGTGAGATCGGAGGGGATAAATTTTCAAGAGAATTGCGGAAGCTGCGAGAGGATGATGCTGTAAAGGCTGTTGTGTTGCGTGTGAATTCACCTGGGGGTTCGGCACTTGCTTCAGATGTTATCTGGAGGGAGGTGATTTTGACTAAAAAAGTTAAACCAGTAATTGTTTCTATGGGAGATGTAGCGGCTTCAGGGGGCTATTACATTGCGGCGGCGGCTGACTCCATATTTGCTGAGCCAACGACCATCACCGGATCAATTGGTGTATTTGGTGTAATACCGAATTTCCAGAATCTGATGAACAATAAAATTGGTGTTCACTACGATGGTGTAAAGACAGGGAAATTTGCGGATTTGATGACTACATTTGATCGTCCATTGACTGCTGAAGAAAGGGATATTATCCAACGTGAGGTTGATAAAGTGTATGCTACCTTTACAAAAGTTGTGTCGGAGGGTAGAAAGATACCATTGACGAATGTTGACAGTATTGGTCAGGGCCGTGTTTGGACAGGTACACAGGGGCTGAGTAACAGATTGGTGGATCGTTTGGGTAATCTTGATGTTGCCATTCAGGCAGCGGCTAAAAAGGCAAATCTAAGCAAGTATAAAGTTTCACAATATCCTGCGAAGGAAGATCCGTTTACCTCAATATTGAACAATTCAAAGGAAAAAGTTCAGGTTTGGGTTGCTAAAGAACAAATGGGCGAATACTATCGTTATTTTGACGTGATGCGGAAGGCGACAGCACAGAGTGGGGTTCAGGCAAGGCTGCCTTATACTGTTGAAATCCATTAATGATAATTTAATCCGATAAAAAGGCATTTATTTGATGAAAATAAATGCCTTTTTTCTATATTTAGCTGTTCGTTTGGCAAACGACAGATCCTAAAACATTAAAGTTACATAATGAAAACAGTAGACGATTTAAATTTTGCAGGTAAAAAAGCCTTGGTTCGCGTAGATTTCAACGTTCCTTTGGATGAAAATTTCAATATTACGGATGATAATCGTATTCAGGGAGCTGCTCCAACAATAAAGAAAATTTTGAACGACGGCGGAAGCGTGATATTGATGTCCCATTTAGGAAGACCAAAAGATGGTCCTACTGATAAGTATTCATTAAAACATATTGTGGCTCATCTATCTAAGGTATTAGGTACAGAAGTTCAATTTGCCGATGATTGTATTGGAAATGAAGCTGTAGAAAAAGCTGCTGCATTGCAGGCTGGCCAAGTTTTATTACTTGAGAATCTACGTTTTTATAAAGAAGAGGAAAAAGGTGATGTAGGATTTGCTGAAAAGCTTTCAAAATTGGGTGATGTTTATGTGAATGATGCCTTCGGTACCGCACATAGAGCACATGCTTCAACTGCGATTGTCGCACAGTTTTTTCCATCAGCTAAATATAGCGGTTATTTGATGGCTGCTGAGGTGGGTAATGCAGAGAAAGTTTTGAATAACCCGGTTAGACCTTTTACAGCGATCATGGGAGGGGCGAAAGTTTCTGACAAGATTCAGTTGATCGAAGCTTTATTGGATAAGGTAGATAACTTGCTGATCGGTGGAGGTATGGCATATACTTTTATTAAAGCAAGAGGTGGTGAAATCGGTAAGTCATTGGTTGAGATGGATAAACTTGATCTCGCAAATGAATTGGTAAAGAAAGCAAAAGAAAAAGGGGTGAATCTTGTTATTCCTACAGATGCTCAAATTGCTGATGCGTTTTCTAATGATGCAAATGTGTATGACGGGCCAAACGATCAAATACCTGCGGATCTTCAGGGCTTAGATATCGGGGAGGAGTCTGCTAAGAATTTTGCGGCTATTATCAAAGATTCAAAAACAGTTCTTTGGAATGGACCTATGGGGGTTTTTGAATTTGATACCTTTGCAAAAGGTACCAAAGCTGTGGCTGATGCTGTTGTAGAAGCAACCAAAAATGGCGCATTTTCTCTAATCGGTGGTGGAGATTCAGCTGCTGCAGTAAGTAAATTTGGTATGACTGAAGATGTTAGCTATGTTAGTACTGGTGGTGGAGCACTATTAGAATATATGGAAGGTAAAGTTCTTCCTGGTGTAAAAGCACTCGAAGACTAATAAATCAAACAGAATATAAGAATATAGAAAAGGGATAATGCTGAGTTATCCCTTTTTTTATGAGGAAAGACTACTCTAAATTTATTGCGTTTTTTATTGATGGTGGTAGGAGTTAATGACTTGTGAAAAAGCTTTCTATTTAATATGGTTGAGATCCGTGCGGTAATGTCAGATTTAAATCAATTATCTGTTAAATATCTGTATTGTGTTGGTGAGTGTTTACCGTATTTGCTAAATTTATCATAACATGATTATATAGGTTTTATTGATGGATGCTAATCACAAAAAAGAAAAAGATAGTTCGGGTTTTTTTTCGGTGTTGACATACAATGTAGCGGGATTGCCAGGGTTTATTTCTTCTGCAATTACAGGCAGGAGCAGGAGTATTGCTGAAATAGGCAAAAAGATTAATCCTTTTGATATCGTAAATGTGCAGGAGGATTTCAATTATAACAATAGTCTTTATTTGGGGGGGAACCAACACCCTTATCGGACCAGGCCTAAGGGGCGTGTGCCTTTTGGTGATGGTTTGAATACCCTGTCTCGTTTTCCGATGTCAGATGTAGTCCGGGTTCCCTGGAAAAAACGCACAGGGGCTGATTCTCTGACACCTAAAGGCTTTACCTTGGTCAAGGTGGAAATAGTTGCGGGGATATGGCTGGATGTCTATAATGTACATGCAAATGCTCAGAACAATAGACGCGCCTCTAGTGCTAGAAGGGACAATCTCAACCAGCTGCGCGATTATATAGGTGAGAACTCTAGCGATAATGCACTGATTGTTATGGGGGATTTTAATGCACATTATAGTTTCGGTGATGATAATCTACATGATTTTATGGAGTCGACCACATTGGTGGACAGTTGGGTTGAACTCCAAAACGGCGGACTGGTGCCAGAAGCGAAGCATGCATTCAAACCTCCCCATATGTTATCAATTGGCAACCAGAGTGAGTCAATAGACAAGATTCTTTACCGTAGCAACGGTCATCTAAATTTGGCTGCGCGTGACTATAATATAGAAAATAATCTGTTTACGAACCTAAGGGGCCTACCTTTGTCAGATCATTATGCTCTAGCTGCTAATTTTAACTGGGCTATCCATCCTTAGTAGGTGTAATTTAAACTTACCGTTGGAACGACGCGCTGCGTCGCTGTATTATCATTGATGTAGGTTCCTTTTACGACAAACTCAAAGTCGGGCAATGGATATCTAAAAGCATTGAAATCAAAGGAAAGGTATCCTCCAAAACTCTTCGGTGCCACATCTTTATGTTTGTGGATATTTTGATAATCTGCAAATACACCACCTTTTATACGTTTTATATAGGTTAATGATCCTATACTAAAATCAGGATAGGCGATTGGAAAACGATAATTGACCAGTAATGTATTTTTTATCTTTTCATATTTGTAATAACTAAACCCGCTGACGAGCGGGATATCGTTGATGTATTCATAAATTCCCGTTCCCGCCTGTGCGCTCAAGCGGATTTGAAACCCATGATTGTTGACAAACCCAGGGAGGTAAAATACTGTTCTCGCAGATAGAATTTCACCTTTGGCCTTGTTTTCAAAAGGTGTGTGTCTATAGGTTATGCTGAAATTTTGCCCCCATCGCGGGTATTGATCCATATTTGCCATTCGGGCATTTCGGTTGAAATAAAGTTGGTATGTTAACGGAAATGCAGTTTCGTAATTAAAGTTTTTGAGGTCATTCCGACTTAGGCTGTAACGTTTCAAATAAGCTGTTGCAAAATTGAATCCTGTGGAATAATTGTAATCAAGCCTATAAAAAGATAGAGGGATAGAAATTTGTGAGGAAACGTAATGTTCTCTCCAATCGAACCTTACACTGCTGTCTGGTTTATTGGGCACGCTTGCTGCTGCAATCTGCCCTCTGTTTTCGTAGCGAAGCGAGAATTTCGGAAAATACTTATTGTAAGTAAGTTCGGCCGAATAAATACTTTTTCTGATGTCTGTATCGTATTCATAGCCAAGCGCAATTTGGGTCGTGTTTAAAATGTTATTTGAAAGCCAAAAAATGCCAGGTTTGAAATTATCAAAACTTTCAAAGTTACTACTACTTAAAGAAAGACTATGGAAGTTAAACGTTCGTCCAAGTCCTTTGTATGGTTCAATGGTGTAATGCTGGCTGGAATCTGGTGCTGTGGCAGCAATATTGAATATGCTGTCTTTCTTTACAGCATCAGCATAGTAGTGGGAAAAATAATCGGTTTCTGGTTTTATATCGAAGGTCGTATCTATACTTGTTTGGCTGATTTTATAGCCATTGTATTGATAGTTGTTAAAAAGCAATTGCTTAGTTTCTTTATTATAAAAAGGATTAAAAGCACCGAATGGGGCTTTGGTCAGGAGATGTTTCGCTTCCGATTGACGATCTATTTTGTAAATGTTATCAATACCGTTAAAGTTGGCTTTTACAAGTATATTCATACCTGGAAGGTATTGTGGTCTTTCGTATTGTTGGTCGCCCCATGAGGTGATGTTTGTTATTTTATCATTTTTGAGATCTATTTCGCAGAGTGCCGTTCCAATTTCTGATAATCGGATCGCAATTATCTTGTCTCCTGTCGGGCTAAATGCTGGATGTTGAAGCTGCTCTGAATCGACTGTTTTTATCCGCTTGATTACAGAGCCGTTTTTAAGGCTTATGAGCGTAAGATAGCTTGTATTGGATAAATCTACCTCGATGCAAGCAATGGTCTCGTCTACGGGGCTAAATACCGGTGAGTAATACCTGGACTGCTTGGTCAGGGATTTGATTTTTCCCGTTTTCCGGTTCATTAAGTTGATGACACTATATGTCCTCTTATTATAGCGTGGATCTTTTCGCAATTCATCCCACACAATATATTCCTTGTTGATGTCGAAATGTGGGGTCAACTGGATACCTGTTTTTACAAGTTGTGATTCCGATTTTTTATCGTTGTCATAAGTATATATTGCATTTGTTTTTTCTGGATTTTGTTTAATGAAGTAAATTAAATTTCCATTTGATTTTGGTAATAGATTGCTGTTATAATAGCGGTTATTTTGGCCGGAAATTTCAGCGTAATTTTGGGCTAAATAATTTGCTGTTTTTTGCTCCCATATTGAGTCTAATTTTGTGATCGTTTTATTGAATAAATAGCGGCTATTTCCACCTATTTTTTTCTTCAGTACATGGTTGATATTATAAGGGTAGAGTGGACGTTTGTTGAGCTCTGAAAATAAATCTGCTTCGTAATTTGGTGGCAGTTCCGATTTAAGTGTTGATGTCATTAAGTAGCCAATTGTGTAGTAACTGGGGACAATATCCTTAAAGGATCCGAGCAGGTATTTGTCGAAACTATAGTTCTGTTTAGATTGGAAGTTGGCTTTGATCGGCATTTCAAAAGAGGGCAATCGACCTCTTCCTCCACGAGAATAAATGGTTTCAGTCAGCGTAGCATCACCTTCAAAAAACCATGAAGGAACTGTTAGCCCATAATAAGCCAAAGCCAATTGTTCGAAAAAAGGAGCTCTTAATTTACCTGTCAATTTGTCAAGCTGGTTAACATGTCTAGACTCATGGAGGATCAGATTGGGTAACCAAGTTTGATTATCGGGTTCAGCTCCGGCAGTGCTATATAGCTCGGATTTTCGAGGAGATAACTGTACAAAGCCGTTTGTCTGTAGGTTTGTATTGTGTATAATGAAGGGGATCTGTCGCGGTGTTATTTTATAATTTCTACTTGTTGTGCGCAAAGAGTTGTGGACCTGATTTGCTAGGGTAGGGGCTTTATCTTTCATCTCTTCAGGGAAAATGAGTTTAAAATTTGGTGTCTCGATTTTAAACCATTTCTGACTTAAGGGGGCTTGACTATCTTCAAAGAATTGTGCAAATGTTTCTTTTGAAGATACAGTTAATGTTAATACTGTTAATATGTTGAAAATTATATTTTTATATTTCATATATATGGCTAATTTATGAATTGCTATTTTTTTTAGCTAAATATTTTGATTTTATATAAATCTTATGTTTTTTTGAAATTATTAAATACGTTGATTTATATATAGTTATGATTTTATTGTATTTGTGTTTTTTGCTGTTTATTTATTGCTTTTAGTTTGTTTTAAATGCTTGCTTTCGCTGTAGAAATTCGTTGTTCAACTGGAAAGAAGCACGTGACGAATATACTCAAATATTCAGCTATAAGTTAGGTCCTGCTGAAAAATATTTGGACATTTTTTATGCGTACGAATTTTATGCTTACGAAAGGGAGAAGGTTTTTTGTCCGGAAAGCGGGGTGTGTAGATAATTTCTTCTTTACGGTTTTTTTTGTAAAGATGATGGTCGAGCTATGGTGTTCTTATGAAGGTCCGTTTTGTCTGTTTTTTTATCGGATCGTGATGTACAGGAGAGAATATTCGGTAATGACAAAATGTCTTGTTTTGAAAAATGGACGGCCGGCTGTTCACTCATTGAAGATAAAATATGAATGAAGTTTTATGGTCTTTTTATTATTTATTTTTTTATTCAGAATTTACTTTAAAAAAGCGATTTTTGTAACATATAATTTTGTACCGATGTAGGATTTTAAAATCGAAAGGAAGATATGGAAGAACTGGAAATGCAGGTAAGTCAAATAGAACAATTGATAGCGAATGGTGATTTTGTTGGGCTGGAAGAATTTCTAAATGAATTGAATATTTCTGAGGTAGAGGAGTTGATTGATGAGCTGCCCGAACATGGTTCACTCTTTATAGAATCCTTAAATTTGAACCGCGCTGTAAACGTTTTTCGGATCCTTGATTTTCCCACCCAAAATCGAATTTTTAAAAGGCTTTCTAAAGCTAAAATAAGTGCTTTAATTAACGAATTACCACCTGATGATCGGACCTCTTTTTTCTCCGAAATGAAGGATGATATAAAGCATTTAATATTGCTCCTGCCACCAAAGGATAGGGTGGAAGCTTTAGCTTTATTAGGCTATCCCGAAGATAGTGTCGGGCGCTTGATGACTCCAGATTATATTACTGTAAAAGCACATTGGAGTATCGAAAGAATACTGGGGCATATTCGTCGATATGGAAAGGATTCTGAGACTATAGATGTGCTTTATGTCATAGATTCAAATGGTAAATTGATTGACGATATTCGTATCAAAGATGTGCTGATGGCAGAGCCCGAAACAATTGTAGGCGATCTCATAGATTATCGATTAATTTCTTTGAATGCCTATGACCCGCAGGAGGAGGCAATTAATATTTTCCGTATGAATAATAGGGTTGCGCTTCCGGTTGTCGATGGACAGGGGGTGATGCTTGGGATCATTACAGTTGATGATATCTTGTGGGTGGCGAATGAAGAGTATACCGAGGATATGCAACGTATCGGTGGTACAGAGGCTTTGGATGAACCCTATTTGGATGTTTCCATCAAAAATCTTGTTAAGAAACGCGCGGGCTGGTTGATTGTTTTATTTCTAGGGCAATTATTGACAGCAACGGTCATCGAACATTTTGAGGAGCAAATGGCGAGTGCAATCATGTTATTTGCGTTAATGCCGGTGATTATTTCCAGTGGTGGTAATAGCGGTTCGCAAGCTTCTACATTAATTATACAAGCGATGGCATTAGGGGAGGTAACTCTTTCGGATTGGTGGCGCGTAATGCGAAGGGAGATATTGTCTGGTCTATTGCTTGGGCTTATCCTGGGTGCCCTTGGTTTTTTGAGGATCATGGCCTGGCAGTCCTTTGCGCATAGTTATGGTGAATACTGGGTACTGGTTGCTTTGGTGATTTCCTTGTCCTTGATAGGTGTTGTCCTTTGGGGCTCGCTTATGGGATCTATGCTTCCTTTTGTAATGAAGAGGTTAGGTGCCGACCCTGCGAGTTCATCAGCACCATTTGTATCAACTCTTGTGGATGTTACAGGTCTTTTAATATATTTTACCGTAGCCACACTAATTCTCAAAGGAGTATTACTTTAATCCGTACGTTTAGGGTTGATTTGTTTAGGGAATCGGACGAATAATTCCTACTAGTATTTAGGTAAAAGAAGAATTATGCTGTTAGCGTTGCTTAAAGAAGGTTTTTAGTGAGGACAGGATAAAAGAAAAAATAAATTATTCTAGTTGGATTTTAGGAAGTTGTAAAAAATGTGTTCAAAAAATTTGTAGTATTCTAATAATCTTCCGATACTTGCATCACGGAAACGCGATAGGGTCTCCGGAAAAATTGAAGAAAACATTCCTGAATAGCTCAGCAGGTTAGAGCATCTGACTGTTAATCAGAGGGTCGCTGGTTCGAGCCCAGCTTCAGGAGCAATTTAATAACTTACATAACCGGAGTTTTTAAAAGTATTCAATTTTTCATTCCTGAATAGCTCAGCCGGTTAGAGCATCTGACTGTTAATCAGAGGGTCGCTGGTTCGAGCCCAGCTTCAGGAGCAACAAGCAAATGACAAAATTATTTGCGAATAATATAAAAATGTACTATTTTTGTGCATTCAATGAGAAAGGAGTTTCTCGGAAGATTAAAAATTCCTGAATAGCTCAGCAGGTTAGAGCATCTGACTGTTAATCAGAGGGTCGCTGGTTCGAGCCCAGCTTCAGGAGCAATATTGAAACCGGCTTTATGCCGGTTTTTTTGTTTACCATGCTTATTAAAAAACTATGAGTTTAGTAATTATTGGTACGGTGGCTTTTGATACAATTGAAACACCGTTCGGTAAAACTGACAAAATTCTAGGTGGTGCCGGTACTTTTGCGAGTTTAGCGGCGTCCTATTTATGTGATCAAATCAAATTGGTCAGTGTTATTGGAGAAGATTTTGGAAGCCGTAATCTTGCTGTTATAAAGGATCGTGGCATCGATGTATCGGGTGTTCAGATTGTTCCAGGAGGACAAACGTTTTCGTGGTCTGGAAGATATCACAATGATATGAATAGTCGGGATACGCTAGCAACGGACTTAAATGTATTGGCGGATTTCGACCCAATTATTCCTGATAGCTATCAAGATTGCGAATATCTTTTATTAGGCAATCTAACTCCACAAGTACAATTAACAACCTTGGCCCGCCTGAAAAGGAAACCAAAACTCGTTGTGCTGGACACGATGAATTATTGGATGAATGTTGCTCTGGATGATTTAAAGAAAGTTCTCCAAAAGGTGGATGTCTTGACGATCAATGATGCTGAGGCTAGACAACTATCCGGTGAATATTCATTGGTTAAAGCTGCAAAAGTTATTTTGGCTATGGGACCAAAATATTTGATTATAAAAAAAGGTGAGCATGGGGCATTGCTTTTTGGTGAGAATCAGATTTTTTCTGCTCCAGCTTTGCCTTTGGCGGATGTATTTGATCCGACAGGTGCAGGAGACTCATTTGCCGGTGGATTTATTGGTTATTTAGCCAAAGTAAAGAGCCTAAATTTTACCAATATGAAGAATGCACTGATCTTTGGATCCGCACTGGCTTCTTTTTGCGTAGAAAAGTTCGGTACAGATCGTCTCGTGGATCTTACCGAGGAAGATATACAGAAGCGTCTCAATGCTTTTGTCGCACTGTCTCAATTTAATCTATAGATTTTTATTAACTTTTCAGGATTCCGACAACCTGAAATTTTGAAAATACACTGTCTGAATGAGGAGCGTCTTTAAGCTCCTCAGTTAGATCTTGGCCTGCCCAATGCTCATAGTGCATGCCATTTTTCCAAAGTCTACTTTCACTCACATCATAAATATAGCCGCTGTAAGCAACCCAGATCTGGGGCTTATCCTGACCATTCCGCAATGCGAGCTGACTCTTGCTATATTCGGGTAATCCTTCTATTGTCATCACGATCTATAAGAAGGCGAAGATAGAAAAAACTAAGCTACTTTATAAGCTGATAGTGATCGTTTCATTAATTTCCGGGCAACATGTATCCTCGTCTTTACAGTTCCAATAGGGATGTTTAAATGCTCTGATATCTCATGGTATTTAAATCCTTCGAAATAGAGTGAAAAGGGAATGTAGTATTCTTCTGAAAGATTGGATAGTGCTTCGTGAATATCTTCCATAACGAACTTACTTTCACCCTGATTGCTTGAAGCGGATATCAATAGGTTGGAATTGGAGATGTCTTCATCTTTTGTTATGAAGGAATTGGTTTTTACGATCCGCCTATAGTTGTTTATAAACGTATTTTTCATGATGGTATAAAGCCATCCTTTTAGGTTAGTCCCTTCTTTGAAATTTTTGAAATAGGTTACAGCTTTAAGGATAGTATCCTGTACGAGGTCGTTAGCATCCTCATAATCGCTGGTGAAATTTCTGGCGTAGAGTTTTAATGAGTCTGATTGCTCAATAACCATGGTGTCAAATTCATTCTTTGTCATAGCTTAATGAATTATAACTGTTCTTTTTAAGAAACAGTAAGTTTATAAAATGCGGTTCATTAAGTATGAGGCAAATAATGCGCCAAAATCGAAAGGAATGGATTTCTTAATGTAATTTTAAGATTCTTTTAAGAAGTGCAATCGTGTGCGTATTTTAACCCTGAGTAAATAGGATTAGTTTTAAATGATGTTGAGGCGAAGTGGGGCCATATTATTTTATCTTGAGTTTCAAATATGCGCAAATGTTTTTTTTTGAATCTTTACAATAAATTAACTTCGCGTTCGAGTATAATTCCAAATTTGTCCTGTACATCTTTAATAATCTGGACAGAAAGGTCATAGATTTCCTGACCAGTAGCGTTTTGTCTATTTATTAGTACAAGCGCTTGATTTTTCCAGACACCGGCTTGACCATATTCTTTTCCTTTCCAACCACACTGTTCTATTAACCAACCCGCCGCTAGTTTTGTTTGCTGATCGGGCATTGGATAATGTGGGATTGTTGGGTACAAAGCCGTTAATCGTTCAAAGTTGTCTGCGGAGATCACCGGATTTTTAAAAAAACTTCCCGCGTTGCCAACGGTACTTGGATCCGGTAATTTTTCTACTCTAATTTTTGATACAACAGTAGCAATATCGGCAATAGTGGGGTGGGCTATATTTTCTTTAATTAGCTCTGTTTCGATAGCACCATAGCTTGTATTAATATTAGGGGTAAGACTAAGTTTGTAGGACACTTCTGTAATAATAAAACGTCCTTTGTGTTCAGTCTTAAAAATACTGTCTCGATAGGAGAAATTGCAGTCTTCTTTTTTGAATGTTTTAAATGTACCCAGTGTGGTGTCAAATGCTTCACACTCGTGAAAAACATACATTAATTCAGTGCCATAGGCACCAATATTCTGTACGGGGGATGCGCCGACGGTACCCGGAATAAGGGCCATATTCTCTATTCCAGCGTAATTATGCTCAATACAATGCCAAACGAAGTCATTCCAAACCTCTCCAGCTTTTGCTGTAACATACACGTGATCCGATTCAATTTTTGACTGTATACCCTTGCTAGCCATTCGGATAATGTATCCTTCAAAGGGCTTAGTGAACAAGATATTGCTACCAGCGCCAAGAACAAAGAAGTTTTCTTTGAAAATTCCTTGTTTAAAAATTTCGGTCAGTGTTTCATTGTCATTCACTTCGATTAAGAAATTTGTCTTTTCCTCTATTCCAAATGTATTGAAAGGTTTCAAAGATATATTCGATTGAATGTTTAATTTCATATTGACTTTAATTTTCAGAAATTCAAAAAAATCAGCTATCTTTAGCATGATAATCGGTAAAGATAGTATAAACCGTTTATTTAACGATAAAAAATATAAGTTTAATGGGTAATGCAGATGTAAAAAGGATCAAAATTCTAGAAGCTGCAACAAGGCGCTTTGCACACTTTGGAATGGCTAAAACCACGATGTCGGAGATAGCTAAAGATCTTAATTTTTCGAAAGCGCTGCTTTATTATTATTTTCCCGATAAAAACAGTTTGTATTCTGCTGTTTTTGAGTATGTTATTGATAAAATGATTGAAGAGATCGAGGCGGTTATCGATAAAGGTGGCAACTTTGAAGAAATCATGATGTACTCTATTGATATGCGTGTCAAGGCAATCAATCAATACTACAATTTATTCGAATATACCATGAAAATGGTTAAAGAGCTTCCGGATGAATTGGAGCAGGTATTCAAAGAATCTTATTTACGTGAGGTTGAAATCATTGAAAAAATTCTTAAGATTGGTATAGATGCTGGGGAGATTCGGGTAGATGATCTGAACGAGACGGCTCGTATTTTATTGTATTCGTTATTTGGCATGCGTATGGGGATATTGAAAGATATGAAAAATATGCTGTTTCCAACCAAAGAAGAATTTGATCATATTCTCAGTTTGCAAAAGAAAATGATGAAAATCTTCTTGAATGGATTGCGTTATCAACGTAGTTAAATCGACATTGACTTTATATGTGCGATGATCTGCTTAGCGTGGATACGTGAATTTTCAATAAACCAAAGATGGGTATTTAATCCTCCACAGACTACACCTGCTAAATATAGACCTTTAATATTGGTTTCCATCGTCTGTTCGTTGTGATGGGGGATACAGGGTGTCTGGCTTGGGATATCAATTCCTACCTTGCTTAGAAAGTCAAAATTTGGCCGATATCCAGTCAGCGCAAGTACAAAATCATTTTCTATCTCAATGATGCCTGTCGATGTTTGGATAGTGGCGCTCGTTTCGGTAACCGATGTTAATTCACTGTTGTAAAGTACATCGATTTCCCCAGCGGCAATTCTATTCTCAATGTCCGGTTTGACCCAATATTTTACCCTTGGGCTGATTTCATTACTCCGAATCACTAAGGTAACCTTTGCTCCTTTACGAAATGTTTCCAAAGCAGCATCTATGGATGAATTGCTTGCTCCTACGACAATTACCTTTTGACCACTATAGTAATGAGGATCATCATAGTAGTGTCTCACCTTGTTAAGTTCTTCCCCAGGGATATCGAGTAGCATGGGGATGTCATAAAAGCCAGTAGCAATGATAACTTTTCTTGTTGTGTAACTACGTTTGCTTGTTATGACATAAAAGTTTTCGGTCTCGTTTTTCTTGATATCCAGTACTTCTTCAAACAGGTGAGTATCCAATTCAAATTTCTGTTGAATGCGTCTGTAATATTCTAAGGCTTCCGTCCTTCGGGGCTTTGGATTAGTTGTTACAAAAGGGATATCCCCAATCTCCAGTCGCTCAGAGGAAGAAAAAAAGGTCATATTTTGGGGATAGTTATAGAGCGAATTGACTAAACATCCTTTTTCCAAAATGAGGTAGTTGAGATTGGCCTGTTTTGCTTCCAAGGCACAGGCTAGGCCGATAGGTCCTCCTCCAACGATAATGATGTCATAGGGGGCTGTTGTGTTTTCGCTCATAAATGTAAATTTCGCTAATTTTTAGAATAAACTAGCTTGCCAACTTAGATAATTCTGCTGCTTGTTCGGCAGCGCTTTTGTCATGGAGATCCTGAACAATCTTATTTAAGTCCTGTGCAATTTTATATAGGAACTCTAATTGCTCTTCCAGGAGCTTCCCATCAGCGGAATTGATGTCGCTGTTGTCAAAAAGATGATTAGATATCTCTATTTCCATAGGTGAAAATACTGCACTGGAATCTTGTGAATACAGTAATTGAATAGATTGATCCAAGCTGTTCAATATTTTTCTTATAGTCCTGACATGGTCTTTGTTGAGGTAATTGTTATCCATTTCATCCAAGTGATTCATCAGTGTAACAGAAAACGAAGCTAGAATATGATTGAATATCACAAATTTATTGACCTCTTTGCTGTATTTCTGTCTTTTTTTAGGTTCAGTCAGCATACGTTGAAAGGTAGATCCCATATTCGCGGTTTCGACATAAACGGCTTTTCTCGCTAATTTATAGTCAGTAATCGATGGGGCCTGTCCAGCAATTTCTTTTAATGCCTGGAAGATATAATTGTAATTGGCGATCAAAAGCTTTCGCATAGATTCCTTTACCTGCATACTCTCCCAATTCGGAAAAATAATATAACTGGATAGGAAAGCAATCATACCTCCGATGAATGTGTCCAAAATGCGTTCTTTGGTTACTTCCAAGGTGTTCGAGCTTACAAAGCTGAGCATGATTAATACGTAAGGGGTCATAAATAGAACAGCGACTACATAATTGACTCTAAATAAGCTATAGGCTGTCAGGAAGAAAAAGACCAGCAGCACGAATAGTATCGTTGGATCATGTATCGTCAATAGGATGACGGCGCCGATTAGCCCGCCGATGGTAGTTCCGATAAGACGTTGTATATTTCGCTCTTTTGTGAGACCAAAGCCTGGTTTCAGGATAACCATGATTGTCAGTAATATCCAATATACATTATTGGTGATATTGGTTGTCTCAAAAACATAATACGTGACTGACATAACGATTGCCATACGACAAGCATGTCTAAAGATTGTCGATTTGAAGGTAAGGTTTTCACGAAATTTCTTGAGGTCAATGGCAGAGCTTTGGACGAAACGTTTGGCGTCGTCAATTTCTTTCCTTTTGATATCGTCGGGTTGCAGGTGTGAATAGCCATAGATGTTTTTTATACGACGGACCAGGTCACGTAAATTGATCAGAACTTTACGCAATGCGAAGGTACTGTATTGATTTTCTTTGTCGAGCTGATCAATCTTAGCATGAAGACGTGTGAGGTCGCCATCGAAATCATATAGCGGTTTGGGTTGAATATTCGTGTTGAGCTGGTAGGCTAAATTATCGAGCTCGTTTGTATATTTTAAAATAACGTTCTTGAAATCATCTAGAATGCCCGTTGGGCCAAAGCGCTCGCTAATCGTATTGTAGTCATAGTGCGCAGCCATACTTTGTTCAAACAGATCAACAATATCATTAAAGATCAGTGTAAGGTAACGGCCTACTTTTGTTGTATCCTTAATAGATCTTTTACTTTGAAATAGTAGATCTCTAACGTTTTCCTGATGCTGATTTACTTCAACTTGTTTGTCAATCAGTTTAAGGTAATTTTTATCATTGTCAATTTTGGCATCATAAAAGTTTGCTTTTAGTCGAATATAATCTGCCACATAGCGAATGGTTTCTGCGAGTTCCTGTTCGGCTAATCGATAGGGACGTACTTGTGTGATGGAAAGGCTGATTGCAATATACCAAAGCCCGCCAAGTGTATAGAATCCTAGATAGTTAATCGCTTGGTCAAGAGGGTAGTGTATCTGTACGTGGATCAGCATCATCAGTATACACATCAAGCCTACATTGGCCGCCCGACCATTGAATACCGCAAACATTGCAAAGATAAAACAGGCTATTCCGATAAAAATAGCGAGGAGATATACATTTTGATTGACAAGATTGGTGAGGATAAATGTCAAAGTGGTCAGTATTGCTCCTGCAATCATACCTTTGCGTCTATGACTCGGAGCCCCCGGGGTGTCGGACAGTCCAACTAAAAGAGCTCCCAAAGATACAATGGTTCCATTGGTAAACTGTCCGATGGTAGCAAATATAAGGACAGGCACAATACATCCGATGGTGATCCGGAGTCCATCCGCAAAATATTGACTGTAGAAAAAACTTTTTATTTCTTGTGTCTGTTTCATAATGTATAGCACAAATATACGAGATAAGGCTATATTAGCCTGTGGTTTCCCGATTTGCTGTAATAATATACTAAAAACGAAAAATTACTAAATTTCATTAATATCTTTATAATATTTTGATGTTTTTTTTGATTAATTTATATTTTTTTATTTGTTTAAATATAATATTGCTATATTTGGCACATAGGGTAATTTCAGATATATTACAAAAACTCAAGAGTCACCTAAACTCTCTTGACCATTTTTCAAAGATTTAAATATGAAGCAAAGTAAAAATGAGGCCGTCTTTCAGGACGAGGTATTGACACGCTTTGAACTTTTTAAAAGTTTGTTTTTAACATTACCATTTCAACGTGTTAAAGATACAGGTACTTTATTGCCATTTTTTGCAAAGCAGTGCGAGAAGGGTGTTGACCAACATTTGACTCCAGATGAGATTATAAAGAGTTTTTTTGATCAGCATGAAGAGTTCTCTTCGGAAGAACAGCGTATTGACTTACTATTTCGTTTTGTCCAATATATAGAACGTCAGGTTGTATTATTTGATGCAATAGAGGATTCGTCATTTCAAATGGTCGGCCGTGGTGATGATGAAAATGTCTTGGGGGCATTGATCAAGAACGCTGAAGGGAATGGTGATATGCGACGAAAAATCGTTTCCAAATTAAAAGATTTCTCCGTTCGTCTTGTACTTACCGCTCACCCCACTCAATTTTATCCTGGACCAGTATTGGGGATTATTAATGATCTGATCGATGCAATAAAGACCAATGATATCCATAGTATACATTTATTGTTACAGCAGTTAGGTAAAACACCATTTATCAATAAAAATAAGCCTACACCGGTGGACGAGGCAGCAAGTTTAGCTTGGTTTTTGGAAAATGTATTTTATAAGGTAGCTTCCGAGATCCAGTCTTTCATTGACGATGAATTGGATGTTAATACTGAAGAGGTAAAACAGCTTATCGAATTGGGCTTTTGGCCAGGGGGAGACCGTGATGGAAATCCGAATGTAAGCGTTGAAAGCACCAAGAAAGTAGCCGCTTTATTGCGTACTATTTTGTTTAGATGTTATTACCGCGATTTCCGTATTGTAAGACGTCGTATTACATTCAGAGGTGTCGAGGAATATATGGAGAACTTGCAGACCCTGTTTTACGAAAATAGCTTTAACCCTGTCGAACATCCAGAAGATGAAACCGACAATATCATTACGAATTTAAAGGCGATCAAAAACGTATTGGAAGAATATCACAATGGTCTCTTTGTTGAGATTGTTGATGATTTGCTTCGTAAAGTAATGACATTCGGTTGTTTTTTCACGACTTTAGATATCAGACAAGATAGCCGTATACTACGTGATGCAACAGATTATTTGATTCAACAAAATCAGGAAGCTACTGGTGTTCCATTAAATTACTTGGAACTGAATGAAGCTGATAAACAGAAAGCGTTGAAGTTTAAGGAACTGGATTTAAGTGTCGGAGATGATGCGGATCCATTGACAAAAGATACATCTGGTGTGATTAAATTGCTCAAGGAAATTCAACGGTCGGGTTCTGAGCGTGCTGCACAGCGTTTTATTATTAGTAATTGTCAGCAAGCAAGTGATATTTTGGGATTGCGTCAGTTGTTTTTGTGGTCTGGTTGGAAGAAAGATGCATTAACAATAGATTTCGTACCTCTATTTGAAACAGTGGATGATTTGACCAGAGCTGCCGATGTCATGAAAACGCTCTATAGCAACAAAGAATATAAGGCACATCTGAAACGCAGAGGAAACAAGCAGACCATTATGCTGGGCTATTCGGATAGTACAAAAGATGGTGGTTACCTAATGGCAAACTGGTCAATCTATAGAGCAAAAATAGAGTTGACGGCCATCTCCCGCGAATACGATGTTGATCTTGTCTTTTTTGATGGACGTGGTGGACCTCCGGCACGTGGAGGAGGTAAAACACAACGCTTTTATGCTTCCATGGGTAAGGAAATTGCCAATGATCATATTCAATTAACGATACAGGGACAGACGATCAGTAGCCAATACGGCTCCTTGGATACGGCTCGATTTAATATAGAGCAGCTCCTACATGCGGGTATTATCTCTGATTTAAAACAACGGGTAGGTGACACGCTGACCAAACATCAGCAAGAAATTATTGATAAATTGGCCGAATTGAGCCATCATAAATTTATGGATCTTCGTACCAATAAGTTATTCCTGCCTTATCTGGAAACGATGTCTCCGTTGAAAGCACTTTCATCCATCAATATTTCAAGCCGACCTGTAAAAAGGAATTCAGGACGGGAATTACGCCTCGAAGATCTACGTGCGATCAGTTTCGTTACTTCGTGGAGTCAGTTGAAGCAAAATATCCCTGGGTTTTACGGGGTTGGGACAGCTTTACAGTGGGCCGAGAAGAATAATCTATGGAAAGATGTACAACAATTGTATGTTTCTTCGGGATTCTTCCAGACCTTGATCGACAACTGTATGATGTCCATGACCAAATCTAATTTTGATATCACAGCTTACATGAAGGAAGATAAGGTGTATGGTGAATTTTGGAAAAATCTTCATGCGGAATATCAGATTACCAAAGAGTATCTGTTAAAGCTCAGTGGGACATCTAAATTGATGGAGAACTATCCTGTAGACCGTGAGTCAATTTTGGCGCGAGAAGGCATCGTATTGCCTTTGTTGGTGATTCAACATTATGCAATTCGTGCACTCAATTCCGATAAACTGGATGAGGCACAACGGGAGGATTATTCAAAGTTGATCGCACGGACAATATTCGGTGTCATCAATGCAGGAAGGAATGTTGCGTAATTTTTGTTTCTTTTCGCGGATTGGGTTTCGCAGAAAGTATATTTTATCTACTTTTGTATAGTTAACAAAATTGATATGAAGATTAATAAGTTATTTATTGTAGCTGCTTGTGCGAGTACTGTATTTGCGTCTTGTGGTGAAACAGCTGCAAATAGACAGCGTCAATATGCCAATGCATCTCTAGCAGATGGTGATGCTTTTGCAATGATTAAATTCGTTGGTGAGGAAGGTAACTATTTAGTAAACCTTGCTGATGTAGCGGCAAAACAATCAACTTCAACAGAAGTTAAGAATGTAGCGGCTAAAATTAAAGAAGCTTATGCGACCGTATTGCCTGAGTTGGATGGTTTGGCAAAAGAGTTACATGTAGGTGATGCACAACGCGGTGTACCTGCGTTTCAAACTCCGGCTTCAATCGGATCAGATAGCACTGCTGCATTCAATGATAAAGCTTTTTTAGCATTGGTTCTTGAAAAACAAGGTGAGATCAATAGCAGATTAACCCGTGAAGAACATAACACCAATCATAGTGTTATTCATGTTTCCGAGGAATCTTTGAAAAAAGTTGAAGAAATCTATAAATTGGCTGGTGGAAAAGTGGAAGGCCACGGTCACCACTAAATAGCAACTTATATAGGAAGAAAAGGAATATTCGGTTAGCTGAATATTCCTTTTTTTTTCTGAAAATGGCTGTTTTTATTGATTCGTATTCTTTCTTTGAGGTATCAATGCGCTCGCCACACTCCGTTTATAGACCAGAGAGCACCTTCAGTCTATTTTCATAGGTGTCGGAGCCTGTGAAGCATGAAGGATTTATACTGTCGTTTCCTTGTCATTCTTTATAGATAATTGAATGGTTTATAAATAACAGCAAATAAGACCGCTGAGAAGATGATAAAACCATACTGCTGGGTGTTTATATTGGGATTTTGCAAGATATTTCTGAACGCCATTTTAAGCGCTGTAATTCGAAATAGGTTTTATTTTTGGGATGAAATAGATGCGGTTTTTCATAAAAATAGGGGAGTCAAAAAGAGAAATAATTTGTTGAGTTGTTAAATTAATAATAACTTAACATTACTATAATACAGTTATTAATAACTGTGGTTATTTTAGCATGATTTAATCAAATAATAGATAAGAAACAATATAACGTGAGATACGCTGCTATAGACATAGGCTCCAATGCGGTCCGTCTTTTGATCGCTGATATCATTGGCCAAAAGGATCAATACAATTTTAAAAAAAATACGCTTTTACGGGTTCCTTTACGCCTGGGCGATGATGCATTCATTCAACAGGAAATTTCTCCCAGAAAGGCAGAGAGCTTGATAAAAACGATGAAGGCATTTCGCGAATTGATGGATGTTTATCATGTTGAAGACTATATGGCCTGTGCAACGTCTGCGATGCGTGATGCTAAAAATGGTGCTGATATTGTTGCGGAAGTCAAGAAAAACGGAATCAATATAGATATTATAGAAGGAGCGAAGGAAGCTGAAATTATTTACAACAGCCATTGGGATAATAAGATGGAAAAAGACAAGGTATATCTTTATATCGATGTAGGTGGTGGTAGCACCGAATTGTCTTTATTTGCGAATGGTGTACTGGTGAATTCAAGATCCTTTAATTTAGGGACAATACGTATTTTGGATAATCAGGATAAAGCAGAAACTTGGGATGAACTTAAAGAGTGGGTTCGAAGCAACACACATATGTATAAACAGGTCATCGGGATAGGAACCGGTGGTAACATCAATAAATTGGCCCGGTTGTCCAATGAGAAATTGGATAAGCCATTGTCTTATGCAAAATTGAAAGCGGTGTATGAACATTTATCGTCTTTCTCTTTAAAGGAACGTATTATTTTACTAGGTCTTAATGAAGATAGAGCGGATGTAATTATCCCTGCTAGTGAGATTTTTCTGACGATTATGAAATATGGTCGTCTAAAACAAATCATTGTTCCCCGTGTAGGTTTGGTCGATGGTGTAATTAGAACCTTGATCAATAGGAATTTAGTGAAATAAAGTATTAAAAAGCATTTTTCACCTTGCAAAAGAAGGAAAAATCTTTATTTTTGTGATACCAAAGGCGAATATGAGCCCAGGTGGCGAAATTGGTAGACGCACCATCTTGAGGGGGTGGCGCTCGTATGGGCGTGGCAGTTCGAATCTGCTCCTGGGCACTTAAAAAAAAGCCAAATCTTTAAATTAAGATTTGGCTTTTTTTATTGACTATATAGTCTTTTTATTATGAATGAGTAAACTCTTTAAAATCTTATCCTTCACTGATTTCTTTGAGAATTTGTAAAGCTTTTGGCCACGATTCGTCAAAATATTCAATATACTCTTCATTGGTGTCCACGTCGACCTTTAATAATGTTTTGTCATCAAGATCTGTAAAAGTATAGTTCTCCAGTGAGCCAGCCCAGCCTTCGACAGCCGGTCCTTCGGTAATCTCTTTACCTTTGTCCAATATACCGTAGTGACGAATAGATATGTATTTATTTGGAATATTTTCGGCTATCTCTGCTACCATACCTTCTTTTTCACCATCTTTATTGATGCCTGTAAAAAAAATCTTGGAACCTTTTTCCCAGCTACCCTCAAAGTCAGAAGTTGGGTTAAAGGCGGCTGTCCACTTTTTGTAGGTTTCTTTATCGAGCATTGTCTTAAATACATGATCAACAGGGGAATCGATCGTGATCTGATAATTCATTTTTTTCATGATCTTATTGTTTTGGGAAGTTAGGATCTGCTTTTACTTCTTCAATCTGTTTGGTATGTCGGGCACAATGTGCCGCTATAAACATCAAGCCTTGGTAACCATCCACGACGCCTGTCGGATAATCGTTGATATGGTTGCGGAGGTCTTTAGCATCTGCTTTTTTTATGTAATCAATGACCGGTTGTCTTGCGGCCCGAAAATCAGCTAAAGCTGTTTTTGAGTCTTTGTATATACCGGTCGGTTGAAGTTCTTTGGGGGCCTGAAACTTATGACTTCGATCAGTAATTGTCGTTTTTAGATTGTCGTCAGTCATCTGGACCTCACTTTTTCTTTCCGGTTGAGGAGCTTTTGTCAACGATGCTTTTGCCATATCAAATATCATGCGTTCAGACAGTATAATGTGTTCCAGGCATTGGCTGATTGACCATTTGTCTGGGGCTGCCTTAAATTGTAGCTGAGCTTCACTAAGACCTGAGACTTGTTTTTCGAGTTCTTTGGTTGTCTGGTCGAAGTATTGCACTAAGGAATCAGTACCTTCTATCCCTTTTGTAAGTGGGGCTTGCTCGATTGCTTCGTTGTAGTTGTTATGACCTACACCTTGCTGAGGTACTGGGGTTGACGAAAGGAGTACTGCGCTGAGGCCCGCAATCGCTATCATGTTCATAATCTGGTTCATATTTATTTTTTTAAATTGTTAAATGTCACTTTCTCATTACAATTATAATACATTTTTGTTTTTTTATTCTTTTCATAAGGCAAGAAAATAACATCTTGAGCAGCGTATAATTAAAAATTACGTTTTTTGAAATAGCGAATCTAAAACTACCTGCGAAATGTTAAATTTACCTGTAGCAGGAATATGCTGGTTGGTATATGCATTGAATATCAACTTGCTGTTTGAGATTGCTAGATAACAGTATTCATTTTATATATCTTCAATTTTCAAACATTTTAATAAAATGTTTGAAAATTGAAGATATATAACTAACTTTAATTCAGATGAACAAAAAGGAACAGGTTAAGGAGCGGATTGGTCAGGCCGCAATGGAATGTTTTGAGCGATATGGTTTAGAGAAGACGACATTGGACGATATTGCGAAAGCCGTAGGATTGAACAAAACTTCGCTTTACTATTATTATAAGAACAAGGAAGATATTTTTATTGAAGTTGCGATTCGCGAAGGTGAGTCTTTTATAAATACATTGCAACAGAGTACCTTAAAGAAAAAAGGCGTGGAGAATCAGATCGGGTTCTATTTAGAATCGCGATTGAACTATTATACGAATGTGCTCAATATGAATAGGGTGTCGGTAGAATCGCTTGACAAGATTTTACCTCGTTTTTTTGAACTATATGATGCGATGATGGTGCAGGAAAAGGATTTTCTGACAAAGCTTTTGCTGCAGGCCATCGCTCAGGAGCATCTGGATATGGAAGATCCGGAAAATACTGCTTCTGTACTAATCAATTTTGCGAATGCATTAAAACATAGTACAGAGCAACAAGCGATCCTAAAGAAGCAAGTCGAGATCGACTATGCGCAAAGTCTTCGGGATACTAAATTTTTGGTTTCCTTGATTTTCAAGGGGATCAGAAAGCAAGGATGATAACCTGTCTCAGGGAATCATGGATGGGGTAAAGTGAGGCATTGAAGCGAATATTATACGCTAACCAATATAAACTATGAAAAAAATTACCTTATTAATCCAGATTCTCTGTATCTGCGCTCCATTTTCTTTGTTTGCGCAACAGACGATAAACGGGCGTGTTAGTAATAGCCTGACCGGGGAGGCCGCGTATGCAATCTCCATACGTATAAAAGACAGTAAGGAAGGTACCTTTTCGGATGATCGAGGTCGTTTTCAATTGAAAACGAATAAACCTTTGCCCCTAATCCTTTCTATTTCAGCGATCGGATTTGAACCCCGCGAGGTTCTTGTCGAGAGTGCAGCCTCTCCGTTAGAAATTCCGCTTAATGTTTCGCCGATACTGGGGCAGGAGGTGGTTGTGTCCGCTAGTCGAACAGTTCAGACCAAATTGTCTTCCCCTGTGACCATCGAGCAGATCAGTAACAAAGATATCCGTAATTCTGCTCAAATAAGTTATATGGACATGCTTCAGGGCCTGCGAGGAGTCGATGTTACGGTGTCCAGTATCGGTTTCACCAGTGTAACGACACGCGGGTTCAATACAAGCGGGAATACAAATTTTACACAGATTGTTGATGGTATGGACAATCAGGCCCCGGGATTGAATTTTCCACTGGGCTCAGTTATTGGTTTGACCCAGCTTGATGTCGACAATATAGAGCTTTTATCAGGCGCTTCTTCTGCCTTATATGGCTCCCGTGGGCTCAACGGAACCATGATCGCGACAGGTAAAAATCCATTCAAATATCAAGGATTAAGTGTATTGGTGACTCAGGGTGTCAATCATATAAACGCTAAAAAGAATAATGATCCTGTTCCCGCATCGCCCTATTATGATTGGACAATTCGCTATGCGAAACAACTGAGCAATAAGATTGCTTTTAAGGTCAATGGTCAATATACCCAGGCAAAAGATTGGGTGGCGAATGATGAGACGAATAAAAATGGTTTGGGTACAGCGCTAACGGATCCCAATTATAATGGTGTCAATATGTACGGCGGGGCAACTTCAGTAGATATCAACCCTTTCCTGGAAGCTGCACTTGCTGGAAATCCAGATCTGGCGCCAATTGTTGAACCTCTACTTGCTCATTCAAACTATGTTTCCCGGACAGGCTATCCTGAGTATGGGTATCTCGATAATAGAGCCAAGCTTTTTAAAGTAAATGGTGAATTTCGCTATAAGATTTCACCGGATATCGAAGCGATTGCTTCGGCAACTTTTGGCACAGGAAACATCGTGTATACCAATGATACCCGTTATCAGTTAAAGGGATTTAAAGTGGGCCAATATCGTTTGGAGGTACGAAGTGACAAATGGTTTGTACGGGCTTATACGACTCAGGAAAATTCAGGTAAAACACTCGTCGCCGGACCGACGGCCCAATACATCAATGAGTCCTGGAAAACAAGTTACGATGGTAATGTAGGGGGCTGGTATCCGGAGTACACGGCTGGTCTTCTTAATGCACTTGCCACTGGCACATCGCTTACAGATGCTCATCTCCAAGGACGTACTTTAGCTGACCAGGGCCGGGCGGAACTTGGTAGCGCATTATTCAATAGACTTAAAGATAGCATTAGCAATACGCCAATTTCAGAGGGTGGGACATTATTTCTTGACCGCAGTAAGTTATATAATGCTGAAGCGCAATATAATTTCTCAGATCATATCAAATTTATGCAGGTCATAGCCGGTGTCAATTGGCGCCTGTATAGTCTCAATTCTAAAAACACACTTTTCCCAGATAAGGATAAACCGATTCATGTCAATGAATACAGTGCTTATCTTCAAATGGCAAAGAGAGTCATGGACGAACGGTTGAATATCGCGACTTCTTTTCGATATGATAAAAATACATTATTTGCTCAACCACGGCTTACGTCACGTGCATCATTGGTCTATGATATGCAAAGACAGAATTATTTGCGTTTCTCTTATCAGAATGCATATAGTTTCCCTTCTAATATTCAGGCGCTTCAAAATACATTGAATGGTTATAATAGTTTTTCATCCGGTGGATCCTCACTATTATTGATTGATAATTATCAATTTGACCGCTATCCACCCTATACATTAGAAAGTGTACAAAAATTTCAGTCGACAAATGATCCGAAAGTACTTCAGCAATTTAAGTTTGATGATATCAAACCGCAGTCAGTCAATGCTTTTGAATTAGGATACGCAGCGATGTTTGGTAAGCGTGTCATGGTTGATGTGCTTGGTTATTTTTCAACATGGAAGAATTTTATCGGTTATGCCAATGTAGCCAATACACCGGGGACTGACGATATCAACGCTTTTAAGGATCATGCTACCTATGTTCAATATAATGTCGCTTTTAATGGTGGAGAAACAGTAAATACATACGGCTATGCTGCAAGTGTAAGCATAGATCTGGGTAAGAATTTTATGACCAAGGCAAACTATTACTCGGACTATCTTAAAAATAAAAACAATAGCCAGATCAATAACTTTAATACACCTAATTATCACTTTAACTTTGAATTTGGAAATAGTGGTTTTGGTAAAAAACAAGTCTGGTCGTTTAGTACATCACTTCGATATAAACCCGGTTATTATTATGTTGTGTCTGGGGGGCTTGCGGCGGGGCAGGTGCCTAGCTCAACTGTAATTGATGCACAGGTGAGCTATAAGCTTATTAAAGCGCGTTCTGGCATTCGTATCGGTGGAACGAATATTACGAACAAATATTATTCTACGGGTATAGCCAACCCTCGTATTGGTGCGGTGTATTATGTCACCTATGCCTATAATATTTTTTAACCAAAATAAATCATAAAAAGATAAATCATGAAAAGACATGTAAAAAACAGGCTCATAATGGTGTTCATCGGACTCATCTTTTGGAGCTGTAAGAATCAACAAGGTACAGATTATAATGTGTTGACTTTTGGTCCGGGGCAGGAGGAAGCGATTGAAGAGGCTTTTCTGTCGATTAAAGATAGTACAAATATACACTTGAAAGCAGGTAAATATCGTTTTGAAAACCTGAGTATCGCCCAGGTAAATCATATTAAAATCGACGGCGAGGGGCATGATAAAACAATTGTGGATTTTTCGGGGCAAACACAGGGAGGAGAGGGGATTCGTATCACTGATGTCAAAGGACTAACCATCGGAAAGATGACGATCCGGGATTCAAAAGGTGATTTATTGAAGATAAACAACAGTCAGGACATCATTATTGCAGATCTTCACAGTATATGGAGTTCGGCCGATTCTACCAGCGGTGGATATGGAATTTATCCCGTACTCTGTAAGAATGTGCTGATTGAGAATTGTTATGCCGAGGGAGCTTCTGATGCCGGTATCTACGTAGGACAGACCAAAGGAGTGGTGGTAAGAAAATGTAAAGCATTCAAAAATGTGGCTGGCTGTGAAATTGAAAATACAACAGATGCCGAGGTATATGACAATGAGTTTTATGGCAATACAGCAGGTTTTTTGATTTTCGATCTACCTGATCTATCGCAGCGAGGTGGTCATGTGAAAGCTTATCGTAACAAGATCTATGATAACAATTTCAAGAATTTTGCGAAAGGAGGAAGTTTTGGAACTTTTTGGGGGGTAGGAAACGCCTCTCCCGGAAGTGGAATTATTATCCTTTCCACCTCAAATATCGAAATATATGATAATACGATTGAAAAAAATAATACTTCGGCGATTACTATAGCTTCTGGCTTTGCTGTAGATGAAAAAGCTGCTGAACGTATCAATGCCAATTACTCGCCAATACCGACTCATATTAAGATCCATGGCAATACCATAAAGATGGAAGACAAGTTCCCACAACCGGCTTATGAACATCGTATTGGCCAGTTAATTATTGCTACTGAAGCACAGCTGAATGCCGTTGAACCCAATCGTTCGGTGCAAAGAATCCCTGCAATCCTGTACGATGGAATCACCAGCAACATTATGACCAATGGCACTTCCTTAAATCCAGATTCTATTTGTATTGACCAGTCCGGTGAAAATATGTTTGTTTCGGCAGATTTTAAACATGCGGGGCAAGCAGATAAATGGAAACCATCAAGTAATGTGAAACCATTTCAATGTAAATAACTGTGAGAAATATAAAATTGACCATTGGTGTTATCATCGTTTTGACTGTATTCTCCTTGACTTTGCAACAAAGCTGCCGACAGGGGAAAAATAAATCAGAACAAACCAATACATCTTTCGTATTTAAAGAAAAACTATCTGATTATGGATTTTTCAAGGGAAAGCTAAGTAGTCTATTACCGCAAGAGGGGGTACTTCCGTACGAGCTAAGTACACCTTTGTTTTCAGACTATACGGTTAAAGATCGTTTTATTGTTCTTCCACGGGGAAAATCAATTGAATATACTGCACAGGGACCTTTGGATTTTCCTGATTCAACCATAATTGTTAAAAATTTCTCCTATATCAATGTTCAGGGACAAAAGGTCGTCATTGAAACCCGTTTGTTGGTTAAAGATCCAATAGATCATAATTGGAAAGTCATGAATTACCTTTGGAATACGGAGCAAACAGATGCAGTTAAGCATATTAGAGGATTGAAACTGGCAATCACGTTGGTCGATAACTCTGGTAATAAACATACAACAAATTATATGGTGCCGAATACCAATGATTGTAAACGTTGTCATAATAATGCATCGAAACTAATGCCAATAGGTCCTAAAGCGCGTAATCTGAATTTTGTGCGCGCCGGCGATTCTATCAACCAATTGACCCGTTGGAGTTCTTTGGGATTGTTGAAAAATATGCCCGACTTAAAGAATATTTCACAACTGCCCGTATGGACCGATACAGAAAAATACAGTATTGAAGAACGTGCTAGAGCTTATTTGGACGTCAATTGTGCGCATTGTCATACGAAAGGTGGTGATGCATTTAATACAGGGTTATTTCTCAATTATGAAGAGAACGAACCGGCACACCTGGGTGTGGATAAAGCACCTGTATCTGCCGGAGGAGGGGCCGGTGGCTTAAACTTTGATATAATACCCGGAGATTCAAAGCATTCGATCTTGCTTTATCGAATGAATAGTACCGAACCCGGGACGGCAATGCCCGAATTGGCCCGAAGTATTATCCATAAGGAAGGTGTGGATTTGATCCGCCAATGGATAGATAATATGCCCAAGAAAAAATAAAAATATCATCACCTTTCAATTTATATTAATTAGAACAGTATGATTGAGCAAATAGATTCAATATTTCGACAACAGCAACTCTTTCAAATCGAACTACGACAGAGTGATGCCCAGCAACGGATAAAAAAGCTGCGTAAATTGCGTTTTGCGATTGAAAGTAACGAAGATTTAATTTATGATGCATTAGCGAAAGATTTGCGTAAATCAAGAAATGAGGCCGCAATAAGTGAGGTACTATTTATCTATGGTGAAATCGATTTTGCTATTCGCCATTTGCAAAAATGGATGCGGGCTAAAAGCGTAGGGAGATCGGTTACAAACTTGCTGGCAAAAAGCTCGATCGTCTACCAACCCAAAGGAGTGGTTCTGATTATATCGCCCTGGAATTACCCCTTTCAGCTTACGATGAGCCCCTTGGTATCTGCGATTGCTGCTGGCAATTGCATCGTACTGAAACCTTCTGAACATAGTCCATACACAGCAGCAGTGATTCAGAAGATGATATCCGAATCATTTGATGTGAAAGAAGTTGTTTGCATAACGGGTGAAAAATCTACAGCGGAAATTCTTTTGAAACTTCCTTTTGATCATATTTTCTTTACTGGAAGTTCTCTCGTTGGTAAACAGATTATGAAATCAGCCTCGGCCCATTTGAGTTCAGTTACCTTGGAGCTCGGTGGGAAGTCTCCGGTCATATTGGATGAAACAGCTCATCTAGAAAAGGCGGCAAATAAAGTAGCTTGGGGGAAATTGATCAATGCTGGTCAGACTTGTATTGCCCCAGATTATGTTCTTATTCCTGAAAAGGGACGGGACGAATTTGTAAGGCATTATTTAAATGCTGTAAAAAAGATGTTTTTTACAATAGATGGTAAAATAGATCCTACTGTTTACGCGAAAATTATCAACCAGAGGCATGCTGATCGTCTCGTTGCTTTGATCAGGAACTCGGTCCAAGGAGGAGCCCGATTAGTTGAAGGAGGTGTACTGTCTGAGGATTTAACCTTGAGTCCGACATTGTTATTAGATGTTTCATTGGATAATGCGATCATGGGAGAGGAAATCTTTGGACCTATTCTTCCAGTGATAACCTATGGGAAATTGGAAGAAGCAATTGCTATCGTAAATCGAAGCGAAAAGCCACTTGCATTGTACGTATTTAGCGAAAACAAACATCATATTCAACAGGTCGTGCAGCAGGTAGCATCGGGTGGGGTTTGTATCAATGATGTACTTATCCATGTTTCCAATCCTTACTTGCCATTTGGTGGCGTTAATGGTAGCGGGCAGGGGAGTTGCCACGGTTTTTTCGGCTTCAAGGCATTTTCACATGAACGCGCTGTGATGCGTCAATCCAGATACGCACTTTCTACATTGATTTATCCACCATATACAGAGAAAAAAATAATATTTAAATTGCTGAAAAAATGGATTTAGGCAGCTTAATTTTTTATACTTGTATATGAATAAAATCAAAAGTATTGTTGTGTTTTGTGCTTCCAGTTTAGGCAACTCCAGCATATATGAAGATCAGGCAAAATATGTAGGTTATACGTTTGCACAACGAAACGTTCAGCTGGTGTACGGAGGTGGTCGTGCAGGATTAATGGGCGTGGTTGCAAATGCCGTTTTAGAAAAAGGCGGTGAGGTCATTGGCGTAATTCCCCACTTCCTAAATTCAAAAGAAAGAGAACATCGTGGCGTAACGAAATTAATTACAGTGGATAGTATGCATGATCGTAAACGAATCATGAATGATCATGCCGAAGGAATAATAGCTTTGCCAGGAGGATTCGGAACCCTTGAGGAACTTTTTGAAATGACTACCTGGGGACAACTCGGTCTACATCGTAAGCCAGTGGGAATATTAAATATTAATGGGTTTTATGATCATTTGATCAAATTTATGGATCATATGGTTGTTGAGGGACTTTTAAAACAGGAGAATAGAGAAATGCTGTTGATAAGCGATTCAATTGAAGAGCTATTAGATAAGATGGACAACTATGTGGCACCAGAAGTAACAAAATGGATTAACAAAAATGAGATCTGAGAAGACCTTATTAATTTAGTGGCTATTTAATTTCTAAGACAATCTTAATATTGCTCTTATGGTTTATTAAGATTGTTCTTATTGAGTTTTAATGTTGTTTTTGGATTTTTGTAACAAAAATTCTTTATCTAATTATGTTACAATTCAAAGGCCTTGTTACACCTTTATTAATTGCTGCTCCTTTTTGTCTTAATGCACAGACAGTTTCATCTGACACCTTAAAGTTGTTGAAAATTGATGAAATAGAAATCACCTCTAAGTATTACAAGCGGTATAATCCCAAGCAATTGTCTGAAGCATTGCGCTTAGAAACATCTTTATTGAAAGCATCACAACATATTCAGGTCATTAATAGCGAGATTTTTCAGGATCAGGCAGTATTGAACCTAAATGAGAGTGCTACCCGCAATGTAAGTGGCACTTTTAGAGAGGAATTACACAATGGTATATCCCCCGATATATATTCGCGTGGCGGCTATATCAGTGCACAACGCAATGGCGTGGATATGCGTCCATTAGGTAAGGGGCCGATAGCAGATGATTTGGCGATTATTGAGCGTGTGGAATTTGTAAAGGGGCCCAGTGGTTTTATGAATGCCATTAGTGACCCATCCGGTTCCTATAATATCATTACAAAAAAACCAACTGGAGAAACCAAAAGGAGTTTCGATTTGCTAACCGGAAGTTTTGGCTTGTTGCGTGCCGCCGTAGATTTGGATGGGCAACTGGATAAGAGCAATAAAGTCCAATACCGTTTAAATGTCATGGGCATGCGTGGTAATGGATTTCTTAAACATGATCGAAATAATAGATTGCTGTTTGCGCCCTCATTAAAATATCAATTTAGCGAGCGCACTTCGATAACGGCCGAATACATCTATCAACAATTGAACTATCTTCTCCTCAGTGAAGCACAGATGTCCCCCTACGGTTATGGTACACTCCCGAAAGATTTTACCATTACCGACCCTAGTATACGACCTTTTGTAGGTAACGACCATAATGCATTTCTGACATTTCAACATAGATTTAAGAGTGATTGGCAATTGACAACAAAATTGGCGTATATCCGTAGTGGCTATAATGGTACGTTGTTTTGGGTGAATGGTGCGAATGCCGAGAATAAGGATATTTTGGATAGAAATCTAGTTTACGATTCGAATAAGTATGGTATCTTTTCTACGCAGGCTTACCTGAATGGATATTTTAAAACTGGAAATGTCGGCCACCGTATCATCACTGGAATTGATATCAATAATAAATCATCCCGAAGTTGGGATACATGGGGCACTGCGACAACAGTCTATCCGCTGTCCATTACGAATCCACAGTATTCGGAAACAATACTTAATACAGGTATAGGCGGCGATTTTGCTTCGGAGAATGATTTTACGTCCGAGGGAAGTAAAATACACCGACGACTTTTCTATGTTTCGGCTTATGCAATGGATGAATTACTTTTTCTGGATGAAAAACTACGGGTTTCTCTCGGTTTACGTGTCACTGCATCGAATGGCAAAACAAATGATTATGGCACAAAGAGTAATTCTGAAGATGTTGTTTTAACCCCACGGTTGGGAATCAATTATGCATTGGATCAAAATACTTCGCTCTATTTCTTACACGACCAGAGTTATTTGCCACAAGCAGGAATTTCCGTGGATGGTGCAGCGTTAAAACCATTAAAAGGAGTTAACTATGAATTAGGGATTAAACGCGACTGGATGGAAGGAAAATGGAATACAAGTGTTTCTGTCTATCATATCGAAAGAAATCGTTTGATCACACCTGACCCGGTATCCAATCTGATCTATCAGACTGGGGAAAGTAAATCCAGAGGAGTTGAGTTTGACCTTAAGGGAAGACTGGCAAAAGGCCTGAATGCAGTGATTAACTATGCTTATACAGATTCTAAAATCTCTGCGGATGAAATGAACCCCGAAAATATTGGGATGGCCACACCCAATCGGGTAAAGCATATTCACAATACCTGGTTGAATTATCTATTGCCTATCGAACGTGTAAAAGGTTTGACAGTATCCTTGGGATATCAGTTGCTCGTTGGTCGAGCTGAGCGTTTTACATCAACGAATCCTGTCGCCCTAAAAGATATCTTTCGATTGGATGCCGGAGCAGGATGGAGCAATGATAAGTACCGTATTAATCTAATCGTCAATAATCTCTTGAACGAAAAAATGTATTCTACAGCTTGGCGTAATGGTAGCGGAAATATGTACTATTGGGTACAAATGGCACCTATACATGCAAGGCTCTCATTGGGAATAAATCTGTAAAAAACGATGAAAATAAATTTTATAAAAAAGCTTATAGTGATCCTATTTCCTATTTGGATAGGCTGTAGTGGCGAAAATCAAAAAGAAAAAGCGAATGGAGCGGCTGTAGAGGTCACCGATGCGCAAGGGCATCTCATTGCGCTAGAGAAACCAGCGGAACGTATCGTATGCTTATACGAACCTGGATTGGACGCGCTATATATGCTGCAGGCTGAACATAGAATTGTTGGGCTATTTAATGATGTTTATTCCAGTGATGAACTATTTCCCTTCTTTTCGAAAATGGACGCGCGAATCTTGGAACGGAAATTACCTGTAGTAGGGACAAATAATCAGGGAAGCGTTGAACAGATTGTAGGACTCAGTCCAGATTTAGTAATTGTACATGCTGGTCAGGCGGATCTGATAGAGGGCTTGCGGAATGCTGGGATGAAGGTGTATGCAACGAAAGCCGAATTGAAAGCGGAGGTGTTTAAAACAGTAGAGGATATTGCGACACTTACAGCGAGTACAGAAAGAGGTATGGAGTTGATTTCCTATGTAAAGCAGAAAGAGGAACTAATCAAAAAAACTTCGGATACGATTGCAAAGAAACGACGGGTATATTTTACCTGGGCCTATGGTCGTGTTTTTTCGACAACAGGTACGAAGAGCATGATGCACGCTTGCCTGGAAATGGCCGGCGTTGAAAATGTCTGTCCTTTTGAGTTGGATCAACCGAATATTAACGCAGAAACATTGATCGGTTGGAACCCAGATATGATTGTCATGTGGAACGATAGTCCACAATTATTTTATAAACGAAAAGAGTTTGCGGATATTCCTGCGATAAAGGAGAAGCAGATTTTTAATCTGTTGCCAATGTTTGCCTACAACCCACATACGTTGAAGGCGCTTTGTACAGCAACGGCAATACATCATTGGGCGTATGGTGATAAGCAATTAGATCAGAAGGGGCAGGTTGAAGAAATTATTACCCATCTTTATGGAAAGCAAAAAGCTGATAAAATTATAGATTTATTATGATAATTAACAGGATTACATCGTATTGGGACAAACAGAGTAAGATTTGGCGTGAAGAGAAAGAGGAGGCCTGGTCCCAACCAGAAACGGCAAATTGGTTGAATTTCTTCGAAGAAATATTGCTTGATCCAAAGTTGGGTGGAAAGAATATTTTGGAGATAGGGACCGCTTCAGGATACTTTGGTAATATTATGACCAAGGCAGGCTTTGCGGTGACCGCTATTGATCTCTCACCAAACATGATAAATGAAGCAAAACAGGTTTCTGATGCACTAAATCTAACAGTGGATTATCATGTAATGGATGCTCAAAATTTGGCATTTGATGATGATAAATTTGATCTTGTTTTTACACGTCTTATGACTTGGACGATTCCAGATTTATTTAAATGTTATAGTGAAATATTTCGGGTATTGAAGCCTGGAGGAATGTTTATAAATTTTGACGGCGATTTCGGAGCGACAGTTTTCAGTCAAGAAGGGCATGAAAGATATCCTAAAGAAATTATGGAAGAGGCAAATGCCATCAAATCCAATTTGGATATAAGTAAACATAGCCGACCAGAAAGAGATTTATATCTATTGGATAAGGTAGGCTTCGTTGATTTAAAAACTGATAATGAAGTTCACAATAAAATCTATTCGAAATCTGAAGAAGAAGGTGGATTATTTATGCTGAGTGGCGTAAAGCCAATGCGCTAGCCTTCCAGACTATCCTGATTATCTTATTTTTTCTGTATTAAAAAACTGCCTATGAGGTTGCAAAATTTTAGAATTGCAACCTCATTGTGCTTAAAGTCTTTGTTTTTTTTTCAATAGTTAGGATTTGATCAACATTTTCTAGGAAATTATCAATATCTACTTGGAAAATGAATTCTACTTTTGAAATGGTTAGTCGTTGGTTTGACTGATGGGGCAACATATTTTACCCCATCACTAACCGTATCATAGGTATCTTTATTTTAACCGGTAAGGTACCTATGGCGGTTAGTTTTCCCCGGCGTTGAAAGGGTGTCCGTTCCCCTTTTAACAAAAAAGAGGCTCGATCGGAAGATCGAGCCTTTCTTATTTTATTTCGTGATTTCTGAATCGAAACTTTAAAGTTTATTTGCACGGGCTGTTATTTCAGCAATGTCGAGCACTTCTATTTCGGACTCTTTCTCCTTTATTTTGACACCATCCTTTAACATCGTCATACAGAAAGGACAAGCAGCGGCAACAACATGAGGTTGTACTGCAATTACCTCTTCAATACGTTCAATATTAATATCTTTTTTACCTTGTTCGGGTTCTTTAAACATTTGGCCGCCACCAGCACCGCAACATAAACCATTGCTTCTGCAACGCTTCAATTCAACAAGCTGAGCATCTAGACTTTCAAGCACTTTTCGAGGTGCTTCATAGACTTCATTTGCTCGCCCCAGATAGCAAGGGTCATGATAGGTTATTTTTTTACCCTTAAATATATTATTGTCAGCCGGTTTTAATTTACCATTATCGATGAGATCCTGGATCAATTGGGTATGATGGATGACTTCGTAGTTACCACCTAAGGCAGGGTATTCATTTTTAAGCGTATTAAAACAGTGTGGACATGCGGTTACAATCTTTTTGATTTCATAGCCATTCAATACTTCGATATTCATCATGGCCTGCATCTGAAATAAAAATTCGTTTCCACTTCTTTTTGCGGGATCACCGGTGCAGCTTTCTTCTGTCCCAAGAATCGCATAGTTAAGCCCAACATGCTGGAGAATCCGACAAATGTCTCGTGTTATTTTTTGAGCGCGCTCATCAAAACTACCAGCACAACCCACCCAAAATAATATATCGGGAGCCTCTCCCTTAGCTAACAGCTCTGCGACTGTTGGAACTTTTAATTCATTTTCCATCCTTAAACTATTGTTGTTGAGTCCAATTTGCACGGTCCATTTGCGCATATTTCCATGGAGCGCCATTATTCTCAATGTTTCCAAACATATTATTGATACTTGCCGGGGCCTGAGATTCTTCCATAACTGCAAAACGACGAAGTTCGATGATAATGTCCAATGGATTAATATTGACAGGACATTGCTCGACGCAGGCATTGCAGCTCGTACATGCCCATAATTCTTCCCGGCTGATATAATTGTCGATAAGAGACTTGCCATCCTCAACGAAGCTGCCATTTGTCTTAATGTTATTGCCTACTTCAGTTAATCTATCCCTTGTATCCATCATTATTTTTCGCGGAGATAGCAGTTTTCCTGTGATATTGGCAGGACAAGAGGAGGTACAGCGACCACATTCGGTACACGTATAGGCATCCAGTAGGCTTTTCCATGTTAGATCCTGAACATCTTTGGCTCCAAAGCGGGCTGTTACGTCTGCAGAAGGTGGAGTGAAGCTCGGATCAAGCATCGCTTTTACTTCGTTGGTTACAGCAGTCATATTGGATAATTTCCCCTTGGCATCCAAGTTTGAAAAATATGTATTGGGAAAAGCGAGAACGATATGCAAATGTTTTGAATAAGGCAGATAGTTTAAGAAAGCTAATACACCTAATATGTGGAACCACCAACAAAATCTTTCGATCATGTATAGCGTGGCCGTAGAAGTCGGAAGATAGGGTAATAAATAATGACTTACCGGAAATGAGCCAACAGCATTAAAATGTTCAAATCCATAAAGCTGTAATTTGAGATCTGTCGCATTCATTAGGAGGAAAGCTGACATAAGTAGAATCTCTGTAACCAAAATAATATTAGCGTCCGTTTTAGGCCAATTGTTAAGTTCTTTACTATTCAGACGATTTACTTTGACGATATTTCTTCGAATCAGGAAGACCACGCAGGAGAGTAATACACCAAGTGCTAGCCATTCAAATGAACCAATCAAAAAGTTATAGAAACTTCCTAAAAAAGAAAATACCCGATGAGTTCCGAATAAACCGTCGATAATGATTTCCAACATTTCGATATTGATAATAACGAAACCCAAATAGACAAATAAGTGTAGGATGGCAGGAATAATCCGCTTAAACATCTTTTTCTGTCCTAATGCAACCAAAAACATTGTTTTCCAACGTTCTGAAGCCCTGTCGGAACGATCTAAATCTCTACCTAACTTGATATTACTATAGATCTGTCGTGCATTTTTACCAAAGAAAAATAATGCACCTAAAAAACAAACTGCAAATATTAGTTGACCTATCATATGCTCGAATAATGGTTACATAACAAATATACTATAATATTTTTGTTATGCTAACATAATAAAAATAAATCAAAGAATAGGATTGATCAGCCAATTTTCTAAAAAATAATGAATAGGAAAAGGGGATATCAAGAAAGAAGCCTCCAAGAAATCAAAGCAATTTCTTGGAGGTAAATATTATTTGGATAATTAATCTATATCAGCAAATGCTTGCTTAAGAATTTTTTCGACGGTTTTTTCAATACGGGTTTTTCCTTCTTCTGTATTGATATCGATACCGCAGAAAGTACTACCTGTCGATTTAGCCTGTAGCGCTAAGTAGTAAATTCCGCTGACCAGTAATGCAAGTGTCGCTCTTATGTCGGTTTCAGAATTCTCAAATTTTGGATCAAAGTGTTTAAACAATTCTTCACCGAGAACTTCGCGTCTATCCGCTATATTTTTTAATGCTTTTGTTTTCTCACCCAGTCCCCAATGGATGATTTTCTGTTTAGTTTTATCTTTTAGGAATGTATTCAACTGAGATTTAAGTAATTCGTTTACCAAAGCTACATCAATATCATTTGGATTAGATATCATTTGCTCCAAAACTCCTTTATCTCCGATTTGCCAAAAATCCTTTTGTGTTAAGTAAGCTTCTACTAATTGATCAAGACCTCCAAAATAATTCCAGATGAGTGCTTTATTTAAGCCGCACTCCAGTGCAATATTCGGGCCGTTCAGCGCATGGTAGCCTTTCTTCTGGATGACTTTTCCCACCGCTGCGATCATCCGCGCCTTGGTACGTTCTTTGTCTCGGATGGGACCGGATGTTACTTTTCTTTCTTTCTTTGGATGATCCTCAGTTACTTTCTTTTTCATTAGAATAATTTGTTTATTCATTACCAGTTTGTTCTCAAAGGCATTTATACCGCCTTCGTCGGTGTTACTAAGAATGAAACTATCATAAAATCAACTGTATAAGTCTTTGAACTTAATTTGTGCTGATGATAATTTCATACGAATAAAACCATTTTTAGCAACGAAGCTTCCATGAGTTATCCTATTCGTTCGTTAATAAACAAATTTGGGCTCATGATGTTTTCATTAGGGTAGATATGTATATTTTTTCTACAATATCTAAATTTTAGCTGGTAAAAGCAAGAAATCGTATTGCTGATTTTTATTCCTATTGACAAATCTATTCTATTTGGGCCTTACATGATCATTTAGTGAGTTTCCTTGCGAAATATTTTAATATACGAATAGGGGGAGGGGACAATAAAAAAGGGATTATTCACATGAACAATCCCTTTTTTATTGTGTATAATATGTTCTTATTTTCTCGCTGGTACAGCAGGAGCTGCTGTTGCTGAGATACCTAGTTTTGACTTAACAGCTGCAGTCAAATCTTCGCCACCTTGGAAATAAGGAATATTTGTGCTTGAGATATCAAATACATAAGCCATACCTTTTTCTTTAGATACTGCGCTTACAGCATCAGCTACTTTTCTTTGAATAGGAGTAATCAACTCATCTTCTTTTTTTTGCAACTCTTCTTGAGCAGTTTGTTGAGAAGTTTGAATACGCGTTTGCATATCTTGGATTTCTTGACCTAACTTGTTAAGCTCAGGATCTAGCGTTTCTTTGTTCGCTTCACTTCTAGTACGTAATTTATCAGTTCCTTCTTTCTGTTTGGCCTGTAACATCGTCACCATCCCTTGAATTTCCTTTGTTTTAGTCTCACTCAATGTTTTCAATTGACCTTCAGCTGTTTTATAATCTGAAGTAGCTGAAATGATTTCAGCAAAATTGATATGACCAATTTTTTGCTGCGCATTCGCAAATTGAGTTGAGAAAAATACTGCCACTATAGCAACCGCACCTTTTAATAAGTTTTTCATGCTTTTCATTTTAATCTAATACGCCATCTCTATGGCAATCTTTTTAGTTTTCTAATTAATTACTACTTTTATTACTTGTGTCCACAATGATAATAAACTCCTGCTTAGTTTGCAAGACTGGGATTAGGTTTATAGCCTAATTTTGTAATGACATCATTACTTTTGTTCAATTTTGAATTCGCATAAAGGAAAGTAGACTCTTTGCCTTTGTCCATGATGAAGTCAAAATTCTGTGCCGACGCAACTTCCTGTATTGCTTTTGCAACGCGGTCTTGAATAGGTTTAACCAATTGAACCCGTCTTTTGAAAAGCTCACCTTCAAATCCGAATTTTTGTTTTTGATAATCTTTTACCTCTTTTTCTCTGGTAACGATTTCATCCTCACGACGACGACGCATATCCTCGTTTAACAAAACTTGATCTTTTTGATAAGCCTGATATAACTTTTCAATTTCAGCATATTTTTGATCTACCTCTTCCTGCCATTGTTTAGAAAGATCATCTAATTGTTTTTGGGCAGTGGTGTATTCGGGAATGTGTTTTAGGATATATTCTGAATCTACATATGCAAGCTGTTGCGCAAATGTCGCTGTAGCACTCACGACTACAAAAGCTATAACTAACAATATTTTTTTCATATTTCCTGTAAGTTTTATAGACTATAATTTATTATTTAACATTAATTTACTTTATGACAATGGACAAGCCCAAAAGTTTAATCTGAGAAGCCGCCTTAAATAAATTTACGGCTCAAAAATAACAAAAAAGATGCAATCTAACAGATATTTCTCGGGTTTAACACTATTTAACTTGTTGGCCGATTCTCCTTATACCTTTTCAAAGGGGGCTATATGGCTAACCTTTGCAGCTAAAAACAAGCTCGCTTCAATATAGGAAGATTTATGATATATTCTGCGTTAAATCGAATAAATAATTTTGTTAGATGTATATAAAAAAAGCTATCGCAGAAACTGCAGATAGCTTTTTCATCCCGATAAGGATATATCTTAGTGATTGGATCAACCTCGGTTAAAATCCGCCCATATTTTGCATAATACTGAATGTGAAGTTCTGTTTCCATGTACTGCTTGGTAATCCTGGAATAGGGTCGAATGCGTGACCGTAGTCAATCCCCAACATACCGAAGATAGGCAAGAAGATACGTGCGCCTACACCTGCCGAACGACGAACCTTAAATGGATTGTATTCTGTGAATTTGTTCCAGGTGTTACCTGCTTCCGCAAATGCCAGTACATACACGGTTGCTTGGTCATTTAACATAACAGGGTGACGCAATTCCATTTGATACTTGGTGTAGATCGGGCTACCTGAGTTTCGTGCTACGTTTACATTTTGAGTACCCTCTGGGATAATTACACCATTTGCATAACCACGCATCGCGATGATTTCGGAACCTTGAAGGTAATCGAATCCTTGCATACCGTCACCACCGACCTTGAATCGCTCGAAAGTAGAAATTTCTGTTTTGCTAGAATATTTCCCTAAGAAACCAAACTGTGCCTGAGCTTTGAAAACTAATTTCCCAACAATTTTCGCATACCATTGCGAATCGAATTTCCATTTGTGGTACTCAGTCCAGCGATAACGATCTTGAGGTGTACCATTCTTATAATCAATATTATTGAATAATGAATAAGGAGGCGTTAACTGCACAGAGAATTTGATATTGGAACCCGAAGTAGGGTAAATTGGAGCATCAATCGAGTTACGGCTAAATTCTTGTGTTAAGTTGATATTGTATGCTGTACCGTTATCAAACAAGAAATAGTTTCCATAATTCTGAAGTTTATACCGTTGGAAAGACAATGAGGTATTTGCTTGGAACCAGTTGTCTGGCCACTGTAGGCGTTTACCTAAAGTCGCTGTAATACCCGTCATCCAAATACGGTTTAATTCCGAATCTTTTACAATTTGTTCACCTGTATAGTAGTTGAATCCACCGTACGATGAGCTAGAGGTATAGGCACTCAGACCAAAGTATATTGGTTTTTTTCCGCCCAACCAGGGTTCCGAAAAGGAGAAGCTATAGGATTGATAACGTTTGCCTGATGTCTGACCACGTACACTTAATTTTTGGCCATCACCACGAGGTAGTGGTTTCCATGAGCTTTTATCAAAAAAGTTACTTGTAGAGAAGTTATTGAACGTCAAACCTAGTGTACCTATGATCTGTCCGGCTCCATAACCTCCTGAAAGTTCGACCTGATCGGATGGTTTCTCCGTTACATTATAAACGATGTCTACTGTTCCTTCCGCATAATTTAAATTGCTCGGAACTGGATTTGTTTTTTGTTCATCAAAATTTCCCAACTGTGCAATTTCACGAACACTACGCATAATTTGCTCTTTTGAGAATTTTTGTCCTGGTTTCGTATAAATTGAACGTAATACAACCCGGTCATTTGTGACATCATTACCTTTTACGATAACGTTGTTGATTGTATACTGTGCACCTTCATAAACACGTAAATTTAGATCGATGGTGTCGTTATATACACGTGTTTGTTCGGGGTCTACAGAGAAAGTTAAATAACCATCATTCATATAAATGGATGATATGTCATCTGAGTTTTTGCCTCCGCCCAACAATTTAGTACTTAGTTTTTCTTCAGAGAAGACATCACCACGTTTGATTCCTAAAATTTTATTTAATAGGGTGTCCGAATACTTAGCATTTCCTGTCCATACAATATTACCCACATAATATTTAGGACCTTCATAAATATCAAATTTCACCAATACATTTTTTTCGCCATCCCGGATGATCGTATCTTTTAAGATCTCAGCATCGCGGTAACCTTTGGCGGCCATTTTTTTGATCAGGTTTTCTTTACCTTCTTTGTATTTTTCTTCTTTGAATTTACCTGGACCAAATACGCGGTACCACATTTTTTGCTTAATCGGCTTTGCCATTTTTCGCAGATCTTTTTGAGAAAAATGTTCGTTGCCTGTAAAGGTCATTTCTTTGACTCTTACCTTATGTTTTTTATACACATCAGCAATTAGGATTTCGTTGTTAGCTTGCGCCGAATCCTTAACCGTTTTTAGTGTAATTTCTGGATATAAAAAAGCTTTTTCTTTTAGAAACCGTTGAATGGTTGCACGAGTGGTATTCATCAAGTTTTCATTGACAATTTTACCTGTATTACTATTTAAACGTTTACGGACTTCTTCGGTTTGGCTTTTGCTTAGTCCGTTAATATCAATACGTGTCAGACGGGGACGTTCTACTACACGGATGGTCAAAAAGATATTTTCGCCTTCAATTTTTTCTGCCCATAATTCGACATCGTCGAAGAGGCCTTGAGCCATCATGTCTTTTACTACTTTTGCAGTCGCCTCACTTGGTACTTCCAAATATTGACCTACAGACAATTTAGATATGGTAATTAATACATTCTTATCCAAAAATTGTGTTCCGGTTACATCAACAGCGCTAATTACATAGTTTTTAGGGTTGAGATAACTGATTTTTTCGGGGTCATTTAAGTTGAACGCACCATTTTGCTGTCCATAGACAAGTTGCATTGATGAGAGACCAAAAAATAGTATTACGGGTAGTATACGCTTCATTTATCTTTAATTATTGGCGCTAAAGTACACCAATCAGTTGTTAATTTTTGTTAATTAAGAAAATTTTAACCAGCTTGTTTTTTATTCAAATCAGTTGACAAATTTAATAAAATCATTTATAACTGCTCACTTGTTTTTCCAAACCTTCTTTCTCGTTGCTGATATTCTACGATTGATTTATATAAATCTTCTTTTGTAAACTCTGGCCACATCTTGTCTAGGAAGCATAGTTCAGAATAAGCAATTTGCCAAAGAAGGAAATTACTAATCCGAAGTTCTCCACTAGTTCTGATCAATAAATCTGGATCTGGCAGGTCTCGGGTGTAGAGATTGGCGGAGAAAATGTCATCGTTGATCTCTTCTATGCTCAATTCTCCTGCTTTAACTTTTTTAGCCAGATTTCGGGTTGCTTCCACAATTTCTTGACGGGAACTATAGCTTAGCGCTAGGGTTAGGGTACAGTGTGTATTATCTTTGGTAGCATCAATGGTTTCCTGAAGCTTTTTTTGTGCATTTGATGGAAGCTTGCTAATATCTCCGATAGCGTTTAATCTGACACCATTTTCTTGAAATGTCTTGATTTCCTTTTTTAAAGAGGAGACTAAAAGCTCCATCAGCGCGATTACTTCCAGTTTTGGGCGATTCCAATTTTCGGCTGAGAATGCATAGAGGGTTAGAAATTTAATGTTAGCCTTAACACATCCTTCTAAAGCCTCTCTTACTGCTTTCACGCCATTTTGGTGTCCAAATACACGAAGTTTGCCTTTTTGCTTTGCCCAACGACCATTACCATCCATGATAATGGCAATATGTTGGGGTAATTTAATGTTATCAATTTGATCTAAAAAGCTCATTGTTGCTATTTTCAATAAAATTAACACCTTTAGCGTTTTACAGCTTATTTGTGTGTTAAAACCAGATACTGGCTTTCTGTATATTACCTCCAAACGAAGTTTTACCTCTCAAGGTCAATCCGTTTGATCATTATTTTTGAAACCTTATTATCGGTGCCTTATCTGTATCAATTTCTTTCAAATATCGATTTTTAATTGGGAATTCAGAAGTACAATATGATAAAGATTAGTAGTTTCTGACATCGATACCCCAAAGCAGTTTTTCTCTTAATGTGCTAAAAAAGCTTTCGTGCGGAAGCCGAATTAGATTAATCGTAAATGGAGCTTGTTTGATTGTCAATTTTACTGAAGTATCGATAGACTCATTTTTTGAGTCACAACTGAGTATATATTGATTGCTTCGGCTCTCGATTTCAAGTTCCAGTGTGAATTGATTTGAAATAACGATCGGTCTGACGTTAAGGTTATGTGGTGAAATCGGTGTAATGACAAAATTCCCACTTTCAGGCATAATGATCGGACCTCCGCAGCTCAGCGAGTACGCTGTGGAACCGGTAGGAGTGGCGATAATCAATCCATCTGCCCAATAGGAATTGAGTAGTTCACCATTAATCCGTGCATTGACTGTGATCATTGCTGAGCTATCATAACGAAATACAGTAATATCGTTAAGGGCATAATGATTACCTTGGAACAAATTGATCTGTTCAGACTCCACCGACAGGAGAACACGTTTTTGGATATCATAACGATTGTTTAAAATATCGTCTATGGCATGTTCAAAGTCATTTTTATTAATGGAAGCCAAAAAGCCTAAACGGCCAAAATTAATTCCTGCAATGGGAATACCAGAGTCTCTAATGAGCGATACTGCTGACAACATTGTTCCATCACCACCTAAACTTAGCATGAGATCAACATTGTCTTTAATTTGCTCATACTTATGATAAGTAGGAAAACTAAAACCACATTCAAACTGCGTTGTCAAGAACTTATAAAAAGGATCATAAACCCAAATATCAACGTTTTTACCAACGAGATATTTAAATAAGTGCTTCACATGTGCTATAACGGAGGGTTGAAACTCTCGTCCATATATCGCAATTCTCATATTTTTTTGAATTTATGGGGCAAAGATGAGAAAAAAACTAATCTTAATTAATTAAATATTGATGTAATTCATAAGCTGCTGATAACGATCGGCGGTATCATCAAATGCTGCAACAGTATTGTGTGTCTCTATAATTATATAATTATGCCTTAAGAATGAATTAAGTAGCGCGTTGATATTGGATTTGTCTACCTTCAAGGTGACTTCAATCGAGTCACTTTCGAGATTTATTTTTGTAGCACAATTGAGGATTCTACAGTTATCACTCTCTACCAAATGTGCAATCTGAGATAATGAAAAGTCATGCAATCCAATTGACAATACGATAATAGCCCCAGATTCATTTTGAGATTGGATTAATGAAATTGCCTTTAAAATATCCAATTGTGTAGAAACGCCAATATATTTGTTATCTTGATCCAAAATAGGGACTAAGGAACTATTATATACGGTTGTCATGACCAATGCATCATAGGGATGTTGGTTAAATCTAAGCTGTATTGGTGCTGTGTTAATTTTAATGGAGGAGATCGGAGCTTCGTCATTGTCGGCATCCAATAAAATAGACTCGTTGACGAATCCAATATATTCATCCCCATTTAAAACAACCAATTCTTTACAAAGCATGTCTTGTAGCTTTTCTAATGCCTGCTGTATTGAATCAGCTTTTTGAATGCTGAAATCTGCGTTTGAAAGAAATTGTCCTATTAACATACCCAAACTTAATAAAAAAAATGATGTGAAAGGGAAATTTTTGTAGATAGGAATCTTTAAGAGGGTGGGGACTTTTTTGTGTTTGGTGAATAAATTAAAAGTAAGTAATCACATTATTGCAAATAAGTACAATTTTAATGTTTAAAATTGTACTTTTATTAGCATTCTGTTAGTATTTTTGTCCGCTATTTGAGATATGCTTAGATGGGGAGGCAACTAGTTTTTTAGTCAGAAAAATAAGATTGATGGTTACGAGTGAGAATAAAAAATTTATTGATATACGCGAGGTTATTCACAAAAAAAATGCAGGATTAGCAAAGTGGATTCCGTCCTTTCTGTTGAACTATCTTAAAAGAACCATCCATGAGGATGAGATCAATGATATTATGACACGTTTTGCTGATTTGCAGGGCCTGGATTTTGTTGATGCGTTGATCAATGATTTGGGCGTGACTGTGAATTTATATGGCGCAGAAAATATTCCTGAGTCTGATCCTGTAATTTTTGCATCCAATCATCCTTTGGGAGGTTTAGATGGTATTGCGTTTATGCATGCGATAGGAAAGAACCGTCGGGATGTGAAATTTTTGGTTAATGATATCTTATTAAATATAGGTAATTTGAGGCCTTTATTTGTAGGTGTGAATAAACTAGGTGGTCAGGGGAAACTGGCTATATCGGCAATAGAGGAAGCGTACGGTGCGGATGATGCTTTGCTTGTATTTCCAGCGGGTTTGGTATCCAGAAAGCAGAAAGATGGGCGTATTGAAGACCTGGAATGGAAAAAAAGTTTTATTAGCAAAGCGAAAAAATATAAAAAAGATATCATTCCGGTACTGATTGACGGCAAAAACTCTAAGTTTTTTTATAATTTTGCAAGGCTTAGACAAAAAATAGGTCTTAAGGTAAACATTGAAATGCTATATTTACCCGATGAAATGTTTGCCCAGCGCGGGCACACCGTTAACATTATAGTAGGAAAGAGAATCCCTTATACAGCGTTTGATCAATCAAAAAACGAAAAGACTTGGGCTGAAGAAGTGAAAAGAAGGGTTTATGGATTAGCTCAAGAAAAATAGAATTTATGCAAGAAATTATACCTCCAGTTGATAGAGAACTATTGAAAGCCGAATTGAACAAGGACGTTTTCTTACGCTATACCAACAATGGAAATAACGAGATATACTTAATCAACTATCATAACTCGCCCAATGCTATGCGCGAAATTGGACGGTTACGAGAGTTGACATTCCGTGGCGCAGGGGGAGGTACAGGGCTTTCAATCGATATTGATGAAAATGATACATGTGATGATTGTTATGATCAATTGATCGCATGGAATCCTGAAGATGAGGAAGTCGTTGCAGGTTATCGTGTGATTAAATGTACAGCAGCCGGAGAAACAAATGGTATTCCTAATTTATCTACGGCCCATTATTTTCAGTTCTCAGATCAGTTTACGAAAGATTATTTGCCGTATACCATTGAACTCGGACGGTCTTTTGTTCAGCCTAGATATCAACCAGCAATTGACAATAGAAAAGGCATCTTTTCCTTAGATAACTTATGGGATGGTTTGGGCGCTTTGGTGATGCTTAATCCTGAAATTAAGTACCTTTTTGGGAAAGTGACAATGTATCCACATTATAATAAGGATGCACGGGACATGTTGCTTTACTTCATGGACTACTATTTTCCTGATCAGGATAAGTTGGTAACTCCATTGCCTGATTTGGAAATCAAAAATGACTATGATCGTTTTGTTGGTATTTTTGATGGGTTAGATTATAAAGAAGGATATAAAATATTAAACAGTCACGTAAGAGCATTGGGGGAAAATATTCCGCCGTTAATAAATACTTACATGAACCTGTCCCCAACGATGAAGTCTTTTGGTACAGCTCGAAATGATGAGTTCGGTACTGTTGAAGAAAAGGGGATTCTTATTGTTATTGAAGATGTTTATCCCGTGAAAAAAGAAAGGCATATGAATACTTTTGAGCGAGATCGTGAATATGGTCATCGAAAACCAAAACGAGTATAAAATAATAAAGGGATTCAATATTGAATCCCTTTATTATTTTATTAAAGTATAGACTGCAAATGCTAAGATCGCGCCAATGACCGGTCCAATAATAGGGATCCAGGCGTATGACCAGTCAGAACTTCCCTTTCCTTTAATTGGCCAGAGTGCATGAAATAATCGTGGCCCAAGATCCCTAGCGGGATTAATCGCATAGCCCGTTGTGCCACCCAGTGACAAGCCAATAGCCCAAACTAAAAAAGCAACCGGTATAGCGCCTAGAGATCCCATCCCGATAGGTTCAGTCTTTCCATTGATCATAACATCTTGACCTGTTATAAAGAAGATAACAAAAATTAAGACGAAAGTTCCAATGATTTCACTGGCTAGATTTGTTGACGTGTTTCGAATATTTGGGATGGTCGCGAAAACACCTAATTTTGTTGTCGGATCGGCTGTAGCGTCAAAATGATCTTTGTGTATAATGTAAGTTAATAATGCCCCACAAAATCCACCTGCAATTTGGGCGAGAATATAACCAGGAACTTCTGTCCAGGGGAGCGCGTTGTTAAGTGCCATCGCAATTGTTACCGCTGGATTAAGGTGAGCGCCCGTATAAGGTCCTGCAAAGACTACTCCAACATATACGGCCAAGGCCCATGCGGTTGTAATGACAATCCAACCGCTATTTTCCCCTTTTGTTCCTTTTAATATGACATTTGCAACAACACCGTTCCCAAGGAGTAGGAGGAGCGTGGTTCCGATAAATTCAGCTAAATAATGGTTCATAAGTATTGGTTAGTTTTCTGTCCAGAATTGTAATGCTTTAACGCCTTTGGTCCATTGTTTAATAATTTTCTGGGTCTGTTCTTCTTGTTCTTTTTCGGGTTCAAAGAGACGGTCCTGTGCCCAAAATTTTGAAAGCTCATCTTCATTTTTCCAGAAGCCGACAGCCAGTCCCGCTAAGTAGGCTGCTCCTAATGCTGTTGTTTCAGTAATTTTGGGTCTGATAACATTACTGCCCAATACATTCGCTTGGATCTGCATTAAAAGGTTGTTTGCTGTTGCTCCACCGTCCACACGTAGTTCCTTGATCGGTATTCCACTATCAGCTTCCATTGCCTGTAAAACATCCCTTGTTTGGAGTGAAATTGCCTCTAGCGACGCTCTGGCAATATGTCCATTTGTCGTTGCACGTGTTAAGCCAAATATAGTACCTTGTGCTCTTGCATTCCAGTAGGGCGCCCCCAGTCCAGCGAAAGTTGGGATAAATGTCACTCCGCCATTGTCTTTTTCGGAAAGTGCCAATTGCTCAATATCTGCAGATTTATAGATAATATTAAGGTTGTCCCGTAACCATTGGACCAATGCACCACCAATAAATATACTTCCCTCTAATGCGTACTCAGTTTTTCCATTGATCTTCCAGGCTACGGTTGTCAATAAGTTGTTTTTGGACATGATTGGTTTATCGCCAATATTCATTAACATAAAACATCCTGTACCGTAGGTGTTTTTTACCATTCCTTTTTCTATGCATTGCTGACCAAAAAGAGCTGCTTGCTGATCTCCTGCAATCCCTGCAATTCTGACTTTATGGGCAAAAATCGTTGTTCTCGACTCGCCATATATTTCGCTGCTTTCCTTAACTTCGGGTAACATGGAAACCGGAATGTCGAATAATTCAAGAAGCTCCGTATCCCAATCCATCGTGTGTATATTGAATAAAAGTGTACGGGAGGCATTGGTAACATCCGTAATGTGGACATCCCCACGCGTCAGATTCCATACGAGCCAAGTGTCAATGGTGCCACAGATCAGCTCTCCGTTTTTTGCTTTTTCTCTCGCTCCGTCCACATGATCAAGAATCCACTTTATTTTTGTTGCTGAAAAATAGGGGTCAAGGATGAGTCCCGTTTTTTTCTGTATCATTTCATGTTTACCAGATTTACGGAGCTCATCACAGTAATCTGCTGTGCGCTTATCTTGCCATACAATAGCATTATAGATTGGTCTACCGCTTTCTTTTTCCCAGACAACAATCGTTTCCCGTTGATTGGTTATCCCGATGGCAGCGATATTTTTGCCATTCAGTCCGGCTTTCGTTGTGGCTTCGGCAGTGACACCTGCTTGCGTGGACCAGATTTCATGTGGGTCATGTTCCACCCATCCTGGTTGTGGAAAGATTTGTGTAAATTCTTTTTGCGCAATAGAAACGATATTTCTGTCCTTATCAAAAATAATGGCTCTGGAGCTTGTTGTACCCTGATCCATCGCCAAGATGTATTGTTGTTCCATAATTTGATTACTGCTGGTTATTTTCTATTAGTTTAAGATATAATTTTTTGCAACTTTTCCGAAATTTTCTACCTGATTTTTTTGCCAGTTTTCGTCTTTACCTAATTCTTGAGCGAGTATTCTGGCGACTTCCGGAGCGGCGGTAATTGCTGCTTTTGCATCAAGAAATAGGATGCGTACACGACGAGAAAGTACATCTTCCACGGTCTGTGCGAGTTCGTTGCGCACGGCCCATAGTACCTCTGCTTTTTTAAATTCCAGGTGTTCAACTAATTTTTCATCCCATACCGGATTTTCTTGTGCAAGCGCATGGATTGCCTCCTGGTCGGAGCCATAAATATACATGTGGTTACTTCTATCAGTGGTAGGAATAGCGCTATAGATTTTTTGTGTTGCCGAGGTACTTTCTTTTTTGGGTAAACAGCCAATTTTAATTGCTTTATCAACGGTGTCTTGTCCCATTCGGCGAAAGGTAGTCCATTTACCTCCAGTCAAAGTTAGTAAATTTGAGTCGCTGACAATTACTTTATGACTTCGGGAGATTTCTTTGGTTTTGTTGGAATTTCCCGTTGGAGCGGCCAACGGTCGAAGACCAGCAAATACAGCTAGTGCATCCTGACGGGTTGGTTGTTTAGTGAGGTAACGTCCAGCAGTTTTTAAGATAAATTCGATCTCTTTCTCTAGTGCTATCGGTTCCAGGCTATGTTCGTCAATGGGCGTATCGGTAGTTCCTGCGATGACGCGATTGTGCCAAGGGACAAGAAAAAGAACGCGACCATCATCTGTTTTTGGGATCATGATTGCGTCATCCCCCGGAAGAAAAGATTTATCAAAAACAAGGTGTACACCCTGACTCGGTCTCACCATTTGTTTTGCTTCGGGCTTATCCATTTTGAGGATATCATCAACAAAGATTCCTGTTGCATTGATAATGGCTTTACCCTGAATCGTGAAAACTTCACCGGTATCAGTATCTTGCGCGATAACACCGTTAACTTTGCCGGCGCCGTTTTTGGTTAGATTAGTTACCCGCATATAATTAAGTGCTACGCCGCCCATTTGAATACAGGTCTGCGCTACATTGACAGCGAGTCTTGAGTCATCAAATTGACCATCCTGATAGACAACACCACCATAGAGTCCCTTTGTTCTGACTGTACTGATTCTTCGTTGTGTTTCCTCCTTGTTGATATGTGTAGATTTTCCTAAGCTCAATTTGCCGGCTAAGAAATCATATATTTTCATACCGATTGTATAGAAGGGGCCGTCAAACCAGCTGTAATTAGGGATCACGAAAGATTGATTTTTAACTAAATGTGGAGCGTTTTGCTGTAGGAGCCCTCGCTCATGAAGTGCTTCCCTAACAAGAGATATATCGCCTTGAGCGAGATAGCGGACACCTCCATGAACGAGTTTTGTCGCTTTGCTCGAGGTGCCTTTCGCAAAATCAACCTGTTCCAATAATATTGTTTTGAATCCTCTGCTCAATGCATCCAATGCAACACCCAAGCCACTTGCTCCGCCTCCTATGACAATAACATCCCACTCACTTGTGTCTTTTACTCTTTCTATTAATTTTGACCTTTTGAATTCTTCTTGTTTCATTTTGTTTCGTTTTTGGTCTTAAGTTACTGTCTCTTTTATTTGTCGATGTAACCCATTTATACTAAGTTATAGTATATTTATGGATTTTTAAAGGAATTTTATAAAAAAAATACAAAAATAACATATGTTTGTTTTTGTTTTGTTTTGTTTTGTTATTTATGTTTTTTTTAATAATTCGTCATCACTTTTTTGATGTTTTTAAAATAATTTGAGATAACATCATTTCTATGGCCTTGTTGTATATTCTTTGTTGTTTTGTAGCAAAGAACTATATACTGTTTAACCATTATAATAGGCTTATGTTTTGGTTTGGGAAAATGATTTTGTAATTTTAAATCATATAAATAATTTGTTGGATAATGAGAAGGATTAAATTATTGTTTTTTGGAATCGGCGTATTTTTGGGAAGCCAATTCGTACATTCTAGTGTAGCCGCTCAGGAAGTTTCAAAAACTCAGGATGAGCTTTCAAAGCCTTATAACCCAGAAGCAGACGCACAAAAAGATATCGATGGCCTGCTGCAATTGGCTAAGAAGGAAAAAAAGAATATCGTTATTCAAGCTGGGGGGAATTGGTGTGTATGGTGCCTGCGTTTTAACGATTACATTCATAAGACTGCCCGTGTTGATGATTTACTGAAGCGTCGTTTTCTTTATTATCATTTGAATTATTCAAAAGAAAATAAGAATGAGGCGGTTTTTCAAAAGTATGCACCTGAAGGTAGTAAATTAGGTTATCCATTTTTTATTATATTGGATAAGAATGGAAAGACACTTCATGTACAGGAAAGCGGTAGTCTGGAGAAAGGAAAAAGCTACGATGAGGAAAAGGTTCTGAAATTCTTTAATACTTGGGTGGCGAAATAAAAAAGAACCACAGCTGAATTTCTTTGGGAAAATCACAATAACATAACGGAAAATACACCGCGAGCAGGCCTCTAAATAAGGGGCCTGCTTTATTTTGTGGCAAACTGACATAAAAGATATATTACTGTACTACATCCGGTGTTTAGCGTTGTCTCTGGACGGGGGCAGCAGGAGAAAAGCTTCATTATTGATATGGGTTTGATCATGATATTATGCGGAGCTAAAACGAACTTTACACGGTTTTATCCGAATGAGGTCCGAATGAGGTCCCTATTAAGTCCGAATAAAGTCCCTATTAAATGATAACTTGTTAGGAGGTTACGTGCTGTCAGTTTCGTTGATTCACAAGGGGAGTTTAGATTGCAAATGATTGGAAAAAGCGGGGAGTTACTTAAAAGAAAAGGTCTCGATCCTAAGATCGAGACCTTTCTCTCTATGATTGATTAGCATATCTTGTTTCTAAAAAGATACGTTAATATTTATAGCATCATTTTTTTAGGTGGAATATCTTATTGATAACCCAGTAGCTTCATGACTTGTTTGGAATTTTGTTCCTCTCCAAATACTTCGTAGTTGAAAGTCTCATCTCTATTTCTACGCACCAATACATGTTTAGGTGAAGGAAGTAGGCAATGATGAATTCCGCCGTATCCACTCAATACATCTTGGTAAGCTCCAGTATGGAAGAATCCTAAATATTGTACTTTACGTGTTTTAGGCATAAAAACAGAGTTCATATGTGCTTCCTGATTGTAATAATCTTGGCCATCACAAGTAATTCCACCCAAATTGACACGTTCGTATTCCGAATCCCAGTTGTTGATTGGTAATAGAATATATTTTTGGTTCAATGCCCAAACGTCAGGTAGGTTTGTAATAAAAGATCCATCAATCATAAACCAGCGCTCGCGGTCATTTTGTTGCTTACGTCCAAGTACTTTGTATAGGATGCCCGATGCTTCAGCAACAGTGTATTTGCCAAATTCTGTAATGATATCTGGTTCCATTACTTCGTGGTGTGCACAGATCTGTTTAATCCGATTGACGATTTCGTTGACCATGTATTCATAATCAAAGTCGTGTACTAATGAATCTTTAAAAGGCATTCCACCACCGATATCCAACGTATCTAAATCAGGATTTATCTTTTTGAATTTACAATAGAGGGTAACATATTTTTCCAGCTCATTCCAGTAATATGGCGTGTCTGATATCCCTGAATTGATAAAGAAGTGAAGTAGTTTTACTTTGAAGTTGGGGTTGTCCGCTATTTTGTTGTTATAGAATTCTACAACATCTTCTTGACGAATACCCAGTCGTGATGTATAAAATTGGGAATCTGGTTGTTCCTCCGAAGCTATGCGAATACCCAGAGCACAAGGTTCATCCAATTCAATCTCATCATCATAGAGGTTGAATTCTTCTTTGTTGTCCAGTACCGGTATAATATTTTTATATCCATCATGGATCATATCAACAATATACTGTTTGTACTGATAGGTTTTAAATCCATTACATATGACTGTGATGTCTTTTGTCACGGTACCTTGTCTCTCCAGTGAATCAATCATCGGCATGTCAAATGCAGACGAAGTTTCAAGGTGGATGTCATTTTTCAAGGCTTCTTCTACGATGTGCTTGAAATGGGAAGATTTGGTGCAATAACAGTATTTGTAAGATCCACGATAGTTATGCTTCAGAATAGCGGTCTGAAACAAGATTTTCGCTTGTTGAATTTTTTTGCTGACGATAGGCAAATAAGTAAAACGTAACGGCGTACCGTACGTTTCTATCATTTCCATTAAATTCAAATCGTGGAAATACAATTCGTCGTCGATGATTTCGAATCCGTCTTGCGGAAAACCAACACTTAAGTCAAGAAATTCCTGATAGCTCTGCATTTTTTATTATTTTTGCAAAGATATACTTTAATGGTGAATACCTAAATAAGGAATGTTATTTATTTCCAGTTCACTATCAGGAAGTTGTAAAATTTACAAAATCATTAAATGGCAAATTCTATTCAAAGGCGACTTGTTGAAGTCACTGTACAGGCTGTTAAAGCGCTTTACAATGCAGATATTTTAGAACATCAAATTGCTTTACAGGCGACTCGAAAGGAGTTTGAAGGGCAAATTACAATCGTAACTTTTCCCGTAACTCGCTTTTCGAAATCGTCTCCAGAGCAGACAGGTAAAGAGATCGGTACCTATTTGCAACAGCATATTACTGAAATATCAGACTTCAATGTGATAAAAGGCTTTTTGAATATTGTGCTTTCCGACGACTATTGGGTTTCCTTGTTGAACGAAACGATTGTTGCCAAAGATTTTGGTGTTTTCCCAGCGAATGGAAAGAAATTGATGGTTGAATATTCTTCGCCAAATACCAATAAACCATTGCATTTGGGGCATATCCGAAATAATCTGTTAGGTTATTCCGTTGCTGAAATCTTGAAAGCTTATGGTTACGAAGTCATCAAGGCAAATTTGGTGAACGATCGTGGTATACATATTTGTAAATCCATGTTGGCTTGGCAGAAATTTGGTGCAGGAGAGACGCCTGAATCTACTGGAATGAAAGGTGACCACCTTGTAGGGAAATACTATGTAGTCTTCGATAAGGAATATAAGAAAGAAATTGAAACATTGAAAGCCGAAGGGCAGTCGGAAGACGAAGCAAAAAAGAATGCTCCACTGATGAAAGAGGCTCAGTCTATGCTTCAGAAATGGGAGGCAGGAGACGAAGAGGTTATTACGCTTTGGAAAACGATGAACAGCTGGGTCTACGCTGGTTTTGAAAAAACCTATAAGCAATTGGGCGTAGACTTTGATAAATATTATTACGAATCCGATACCTATCTTTTAGGTAAAGATATTATTCAGGAAGGACTGGACAACGGTGTTTTCTTTAAGAAAGAAGACAACTCCGTTTGGATAGATCTGACTGATGAAGGACTGGACCAAAAATTGGTACTCCGTGGCGATGGTACTTCAGTTTATATTACACAAGATTTAGGTACTGCGCAGCTTAAATATGATGAGTTCAAAATGAGTGAATCTATTTACGTTGTCGGTAATGAGCAAGATTACCATTTCAAGGTTTTGTTTTTGATCCTCAAAAAGTTGGGTAAATCATGGGCTGACGGTTTGTTCCACTTATCTTATGGCATGGTTGACTTACCTTCGGGTAAAATGAAATCACGTGAAGGAACAGTGGTGGATGCTGATGATTTAATGGACGAAATGCTTAAAACAGCACAGGAGCGTACAGAAGAACTGGGGAAAACCGAAGGTCTAGCTGAAGACGCCAAGGCTGCACTTTATAATACCATAGGGATGGGAGCATTGAAGTACTTTTTATTGAAAGTAGATCCAAAGAAACGTCTATTGTTTGATCCAAGCGAATCTGTAGATTTTCAGGGCCATACTGGGCCTTTTATCCAATACACACATGCGCGTATTAAGTCTGTTTTGAGTAAAGCTGAATTTGATGCCAATAACCCTGTTTCGGTACTGACATCCATTTCGCCTTATGAACGTGATTTGATTCAGCAGTTGGGAGCATTTCCTGAAACTATTGAAGCGTCTGCACAGGAATTTAGTCCGGCGCAATTGGCAAATTACATTTATGAGGTTGCCAAGTTATATAATAAATTTTATCACGAAGAGAGCATATTAAAAGCCGAAGCCAATGATGTAAAGAATTTTAGATTACATCTGTCTGCTGCTGCAGCGAAAGTTATCGCCAAAGGAATGGGTTTGTTGGGTATATGTGTGCCAGAAAGAATGTAACGATATGAGGAAGATTCGTGTTGGCCTTATAGGCTTTGGTATTTCAGGACAGGTTTTTCATGCTCCTGTCATGCGCTCGATTGCGGCATTTGAACTTGTAAAGGTTACTGCGCGTAAGGCTGAGCAACAGGCATTATTGAAAGAGCGCTTTCCGCAAGCTGAAATCGCTTTGTCTGCTGATGAAATTTTTGCTGATGATACGATCGAGCTGGTCGTGGTAGCGACTTCTAACGATATGCATTATCCAATGGCAAAACGTGCTTTGGAGGCAGGAAAACATGTCGTTGTTGAAAAACCGTTTACAAATACGGTAGAACAGGCAGATGAGTTGATCGCCTTAGCGAAAGAAAAGAATTTGGTGCTTGCTCCTTATCATAATTTGAGATTTACTTCGGATTTCCGTACACTCGTAAAAATCATAAAGGGGGGACGATTGGGTAGGATTGTAAATCTGGAATCGAGATTTGATCGTTTCCGGAATTATTTGCGACCAAATGCCTGGCGTGAGGAAAATCTACCTGGATCGGGTATATTTTACGATTTAGGCCCACATCTGATCGATCAGGCTTTGCAGTTATTTGGAAAGCCGAATGCTGTATTTGCAGATCTTGCCGTACAACGTGATCATGCAAAGACCATTGACAATTTTGACTGTATCTTGTATTACGATAACCTGAGAGTATCGCTAAAAGGGTCAATGCTTGCGAAAGAACCGACCCCACGATATCGCCTTTTTGGTATGAATGGCAATTTTGTGAAAAATGGCGTTGACCCCCAGGAGGCATTATTGCGTGATGGTAAGTTCCCTGATGAAGACCCAAATTGGGGTGAAGAGGATCCAAGTATTTATGGTAAACTAAACATTGTCGAAGATGGCAGAGATGTAGAGGAAATTATTGCGTCAGAACGTGGTTCATATCCCGATTTTTATCAAAATGTTGCGGATACTATTTTAGGTCAAGCTACCTTAATCGCTTCACCGGATCAGGCTCGAGATGTGATTCGTATCATCGAGCTTGGCTATCAGAGTCAATCAGAACGACGCGTCATTTCAACTGAAGATCAATTGATTGCTTATTAATATAAGACTGTGGATATATACGATGCTATTATCATTGGTGGTGGTGCCTGTGGTTTAATGTGCGCAGCACAAGCAGGATTGCTGGGAAAGAAAACGTTGCTATTGGAGCGTAATGATAAGGTAGGGGCAAAGATCTTGATTTCAGGTGGTGGAAGATGCAATTACACAAATACCGGAACTACAATTGCTAATTTTATCTCTGAAAATCCAGATTTTTTGCACGGGATATTTAAGCAATGGACCGTCGAGGATACCATCGATTTTTTCGAAGCATACGGTATTAAAGGACAGGAAAAGACCTTAGGACAGCTGTTTCCCGAAACCAATAAAGCCAAAGATATCGTTGCGATATTTTCGAAAATTCTTTATGAAACTGAACAGGATATTGCGCTCAATACGCTTGTGAAATCCGTGGAAAAGAGCGCCAATGGATTTATCGTTCAGGTAGAGAACTCAAAAGGAGAGTATCAGTATGAAACTAAGAAACTGGTGATTGCCTCAGGAGGACTGCCGGTTCAAAAACTAGGCGCTTCTGATTTTGGATTACGTGTTGCAAAGCAGTTTGAACTAGAAATTGTGAAAACCGCTCCAGCACTGGTACCATTGACAATTACTGGTAAAGATGCGGATTGGTATACTTCCCTAGCCGGCAATTCGGTATTTTCGAAAGTCTCCACAGCCAATATGTCTTTCGAAGAGAATATATTGTTTACGCACTGGGGGTTGAGCGGTCCAGCAATTCTTCAAATATCAAGCTATTGGAAACCAGGACAGGAGATCACAATAGACTTGCTCCCAAATTTTAATCTGGAACAGCTGATCAAGGAAGAGCGGCAGCAGGGTGGGAAGCGATTGGTCTCACAATTGCTGAATGACTATTTTAGTCGAAAATTGGTGGATGCGCTTGGCAAATTCCTCGTATTGGATATCAAAATAGCATCTTTGAGCAAAGCCGACGCTAAGTCGATTGTAGATACGGTTCATCGTTTTAAGGTCAAGCCCGCAGGTGATAAGGGCTATGATAAAGCCGAGGTGATGCGTGGGGGTGTTGCTACGGCGGAACTGCAGGGCAAAACATTAGAATCCAAGAAAATATCCGGCCTTTATTTTGGAGGTGAGACTGTCGATGTGACGGGCTGGCTTGGCGGATATAATTTCCAATGGGCTTGGGCAAGTGGTTATGCGATTGCGCAAGCTATTTAGAGTCCATCAATCCGATATCAGTTGGTTGCAGTGCAGCGGTGTTTTAAAAATACAGTGATTACCTGTTTACTAACAATATAGCCTATAAGTTTCAGGTCAATCTCTGGTTTTACCGAAAAATGTTTTGAAGTTGAACTGAGGATCGATCAGAAGCTCGATATAATTAAATCCAGACTTTTACGAAAGACGGTTAGAAGCTCAGTGATTCTATGCAGTATCAGTTGACTTTTCCGACCGATCAGGATATAATTGAGCTGCTGCAACCAAACGTTGCCTTATCCGACTTTGTAAATTGCGTGGAGCAATCACCTTGATCGCTTCACCAAATCCTAAAATTTCCCGCTCCAGTTCAAAGTTCAGGACAACATCAATACGAATTAAAAGGGAGCCGTCGTCTTTTTTATCTAGAATCTGCTGAGAAGGATGGATCGGTTTGGTTTCTACATAAGGAGCATTTCTTGCATTTATTTCCAGAATAACACGATGGCCACGATCTTTATGCGTTTTTGAGACACCGATCGTGTCGGAAAAGTAACGTTCAAAATCTATCCCTGTATATTCTTTATACGAATTTTTTCCCATTTCCTCTATTGTTTCGATCCGATCTAAAGCAAGTGTCATTAATCCCTCGCTTTTTCTGTGGTGCCCAATGAGAAACCAACGGTTACGGTATTCTTTTAATAGGTAGGGGGAGAATACCAGATCTTGTTTTTGTAGGGCTTTAAAAGATTGATAGCCTATCAGAAGAGGTGTTTTTTCGCGAATGGCCTGATGGAGCTGGCTAATAAACGATAAGCCTTTCAAAAGATTATTGCTCTCCATTTGGATAATGGAAGGTTGATTGTCTTTTTTAGTATGAATACTATCCTCAAGTCGTGCGACAATATCGCTCATTTCATCAAAACTCGAAAAGCCACTGACATGTTTTAAGACCTCTACAGCTTCCTTCATTTTTTGCATATCGCCGACTGAAATAGGCGAGTTGCTTATACTATAATTTGGGTCTTCGTAAGTATAAAACTTACGATGAGTGACAACAATAGGCGCATTATAACCTAATTTATTACTCCGCATCAACTGTATATCGCCTTGAACAGTGCGTTTACTAATGCCATTTTTGATGCCTTCAAATTCATAAAGAGCATCAGAAACCTTTTCCATTAAGTCTTCTAAAGTCCACTTACGATGTCTTAACCGAAGACAGTTATCTATTGTTTTGTAACGGATCAGTGCGAGTTTGTTTAATGCCATGTTTTGTTGAAGCAAGTTTAGATGAAAATACAAAACTTTATGTTATCTACGCAAGAGTATTGCGTAATTTTTGTAATGCGTAAAGCCTTATGCCCAGCTTTGTTGAAATTGTAAAGAAATTGGCTGTTTATCCAAGTAAAATCGCTACTTTTGCGCAGAAGCAAACTGGTTCTATCGCTGCTCTTTTTGGGAGGAGAGGAAAGTCCGGGCAACATAGAGCGACACGCTTCCTAACGGGAAGGATGTTATTTTAAATAGCAGACAGAAAGTGCCACAGAAAATATACCGCTTTTCGGAGTAAGGGTGAAAACGTAAGGTAAGAGCTTACGGTCTTGTATGGTAACATATATTACGGTAAACCTCGTGTGTTGAAAGACCAAATAGGTTGCGAAATCCGAAGGCTGCTCGTCTTCTTTCAATTTATTGGAATTCGTAATGGGTAGGTTGATTGAGTTTGTCAGCGATGGCAAATCTAGATAAATGATAGAAATTCCACTTCGGTGGTCTACAGAACCCGGCTTACAAGGTTTGCTTCTTTTTCGCTAATTGCTAAAAAAACCTTATATTGATTTCCGTAATTGAAAATAGCATAACGCTGAATTTATGAGTACAATTTTAATCATTGACGATGAACGCGCCATCAGAAGCTCTTTGCGTGATATCTTAGAATACGAAGATTATACGATTTTAGATGTTGACAATGGTCGTGATGGATTGGAGATCTTAAAAAAAGAAAAGGTCAACTTGGTTCTGTGTGATATCAAGATGAATAATATGGACGGGATGGAAGTGTTATCTGAGGCACATCAGAGTAGTCCAGATATTCCTTTTATAATGATCTCTGGTCATGGAACGATTGAAACCGCGGTTGAGGCAGCAAAAAAAGGAGCTTTTGACTTTTTGGAAAAACCACTGGATCTAAACAGATTGCTCATTACGGTTCGGAATGCGTTGGATAAAAGTTCTCTTGTCACTGAAACCAAAGTATTAAAACGTAAGGTCAGCAGCTCAAAGACCAAAGATATATTAGGGGAGTCGGGTGCAATTAAACGTATCAAAGAGACGATAGATCGTGTTGCTCCAACAGAAGCGAGAGTACTGATTACTGGTGCAAATGGTTCAGGTAAAGAACTTGTGGCTCGTTGGTTGCATGAGAAATCAAATCGTTCACAAGCGCCGTTGATTGAAGTAAACTGTGCTGCCATTCCCTCGGAATTGATCGAATCAGAATTGTTTGGACATGAAAAAGGATCCTTTACTTCGGCAATTAAACAACGTATCGGTAAATTTGAACAGGCGAGTGGCGGGACATTGTTTTTGGACGAGATAGGTGATATGAGCCTTTCCGCTCAGGCCAAAGTGTTGCGTGCTTTACAGGAACATAAAATAACCAGAGTTGGTGGTGACAAAGAGATTGATGTCAATGTACGTGTTGTAGCTGCGACCAATAAAGATTTGTTAAAGGAAATTGAAGACGGCAATTTTAGAATGGACTTATATCATCGCCTCTCGGTGATTTTAATCCATGTGCCAGCGCTGATAGACCGTGTTGATGATATTCCATTGCTTTCAACAAACTTTTGTGAAGAAATATGTATGGAATATGGTATTCCAGTGAAGGAAATCACAAATGCAGCGATGAGAGAATTAAGCCATCTTCCATGGACAGGAAATATTCGTGAATTGCGTAATATGATTGAACGGCTTATTATTTTGAGTGATAAATCTATTACCGATAAGGATGTTGTCGCATTTGCTAATCCTTCACATGAACCGGTCAATGGAATTGCCCAAGAAAAGGGAACGGTGAATTACGGACTAGATATGGATTCGTTTGATTCATTCCAAGATTATAAGGATCATGCGGAAAAAGAATTTATAAAATATAAATTGGAGAAAAATAACTGGAATGTTTCCAAGACCGCAGATGATCTGGATATACAACGGAGTCATCTCTATAGTAAGATTGAAAAATTTGGTCTCAAAAGAGACTAGCAAAAAACAAGGGCTTCCAAAAGAAGCCCTTGTTTTTTATAACCTTTGTAATAGTTTCCTTGTATTCAATTGAAGAAACACTGTTGAAATGATCCCTCGTATCAATTAAGTGATCATTTTGTTAAGCGGAGCTTCTATTGCAATATTGCTTTCACATTAGCTACTGAAATTTCAGTATAGTTTCTGATATATGTATCACTAACAGGAAGTTCCTCTTTTTTGTGGGTTGATAATACTGCAACGACCTTCATTCCCGCATTTTTGGCCGCTGTAATGCCCGAAAAAGAATCTTCAAACACAATGCATTTTTCAATTGGCATACCCAGGTTTTCCGCTGATTTCAAATAAACTTCGGGATGAGGTTTGTGAAGTTTTACATCTTCACTGCTCAAAGTTGATGAGAAAAGATTCCGGATCTTTAGTTCATCCAAAATCAGATCCATATTTTCTTTAGGAGCCGATGTTGCCACCGCAAGTTTGAAGCCCTTGTCTTTTAAATCTTTCAGAAATTCGATCAAGCCTTTAATAGGGGCAACATGTTCTTTATAGATTACCCTAAAAAGCTGCTCTTTTTCAAACTCAAGCGTACGTAATTCTTCAGGAGAGATCGGACGTTGAAAAAAATGTTGCATGATATAGCTGTTGTGTTTGCCATACATATGCTGTTCGAATTCTTCTTCAGTAGCCTGCTGTACGTTATGGTTTTTAAAAAAAGCTCTGAAAGCTTCTGCATGAAAGGGATTGGTGTGGCTTATAACCCCGTCCATATCAAAAATTGCCGCGTATTCTGTCATTTGGCTAATATACAATAATTGCTTTATTTGATTGTTTGGCAACTTTCATATTCTGGTAAATATTTTAAGATGATATTACAATATGCTCAGATTATAACGTCCTTTATCGGAACCACTCACTTCTTTGTGAAACTGAAAGAAATCCTCATAGTTGCTTGCAGGATAATTTCCTTCGAAGAGCTCCAGTTTTCGATACGTGAAAAGTTTATTTCCTTTTATCTCCGACTTAAATTCATATTTACCAAATGGTTTTTCGATAACCTTTTGTTCCGGGGTTATTGTTTTTAAAATATTATTTGGCAGTGCAATGCTAATGCTGTCAATGTCAATATATCCACGTTCTATAAAAATATCTTCTGTACGGTTTTTATTCTCAGATATGCTGGATTGTGTATTAAAAATATTGGGCTGAATCAGCATCTTATTGCCGTTTTTTACCGCATAGTTTTTAATGGAAATTGACAGATTCTCTTCAATAAATGGTTTGTCTTGTTTGTGTTCAGTGTATTTTACCTGTTCAAAATCAATGTTGTCGATATTATAATATTCTGCCAGCAGTTTAGTTTTTTCATTATTGCTTGCCAAAAGAATTTCCATATGATTTTCATACTGCGTACCATAAAATTTGGTGTTTAAGGAGCCTTTTATACTCCCATCATCGGATAGGCTAAGATCGGCGTTACGAAGCTGAAGATTGATGGCATTGCTATATTTTGGCGTATGCATAATCACACCGCCATTTTCGGTACAGGCAATGACATCTCTGTCATCTGTAAAATTGCTTAGGAACCCAAAAGGTAGGTTCTGGCTGGTACATTCGAGCCAGGTCGTGTCATTTTTGAATGGCAGGCATAGGATTGCATGGTTGCCGTCCTGTACATTTGCAAATGTTTTATGAAAATTCTCCTTGCGTTTACCCGCCTCAACCATACAATAGTAAGAAGGTATACCTACAGCAGATAACATGCTTCCCATATAATTGACCAAAGCTTTACAATCACCATAGCCTAAACGGTCAACCTCGGATGCCGGGAAAGGCTCAAGTCCACCAATTCCAATCTGAATACTGATGTATCTCGTGTTTTTTTGCAAATAGTCATAGAGGATCTTCGCTTTTTCTTGATCCGATGAGGCGTTCTTTGTAAGTGATAAGAACTTCTGTTTTGAGGCTTCAGTAAGATCTTGCTTTTTGCTTAATAATTTAGTTGAAAACCAGTCACCATACTCTTTCCAATCACTAAAATTGCCTTCTTTTCCATAATAGACAAAGTTTTTGGGAACGATCAATACGCTTGTTCTCTTTAGATTGGGATTGGGGCTATAGGATTCCTCTTTTTTAGCAGGAATTTGTTCTGCACTCCAGGTTTTACTGACTGTTTTGTCGGTTTTCTCCTCTTTGATATTACCTTTATAGTTTTTTGACTCAATACGGAATTCACTGCCGATCGGAGTGATAAATTGGTAACTGCTTTTTTCAACGGATACATTGTTTGAAACTTCCGGAGTCCATGAAGGAATGATTAAGTTTTGTTTATGCCTTACTTCGTATTGATATTCGATGGTATAGGGGTAGCTATGATAATCCGGGATATAGACCTTCATCCTCGAATCAGCAAACATTGTACTGTTGTCGACTGCACTTACATCCTTAAAATCCTTGGTTGCAATTTTTTTCTGCAATATCCCCATTTCATTATAGATCGCACCCTTTATGCTTTTGATCTCATTTGATTTGTTATAATGTATCGGAAGGGCGGCATAGTAATCCCCGTTTTTATTATAAACGGTAATGACACGTGTGACCGTTTCAGTAACCTGCTCAGGGGATTTTACTTCCACCACAGTTTTATCATTTCGGACTGTTGCTACTGCCCGGCTTTTTAGCGCACCTGGAATCTGAGCAATATCGTAGTTTTCCTGAGCAATTGCAGCAATTGGAATCAGGAAATAGGCTAAATTGACAAATAACGTTTTCATTTTTTTGTGGTTAATCTAATGTCTAATTTCTGCTGTTGTATAATGCGTGAATAGAGCTCTTTTAAAGAGAAATATTCGTCTACCGTAAATATTGGTTTATTAAAACTGAGGCTCCCCATAACCTCTAGTTTGGTGCCAGTTAGCTGTGTTATGTATTTATATCTTGCAGCGGACTCAGGAAGAGCCAAAGATATATTTTGTGGTTTATCGGTTACTTCGTATTGTTGTGGGATTTCCAATTGGATATTATATTGGAGCTTAGACTTAAATCCCATATCTACCGGATAAGTACGATCTTGAATTTTAAACGGATTATAGGAGATGCGATCTATGACGTTTGGAGCAAGCGATAATATATTACTCTCTTGCTGTTTATTAACATCTAACGTAATATCAAACGTCTCATTTAGTACCTGATCGAGTTCGTTAAGATGTTCAATTTTCGCATTGGTAAAACTGATGTTGGGCATCTCTTCATCCAGTTTTTCCCAATATTCTTCGAGAGAGTTGAATTTGGCAATATGTTGCCTTTTTAAAAGCGCTTTATTACCTTGACTGCTGATGATAAGTGTACCTTTAATTTGACCTTGATCATTCAGTACGCCCGTCAACGTATAGTATTGTTCGGATATTTCCTCGGAAGCTAGGGGGAACCAATCTGAACTCTTTTTGGAGTATATGATTCTGCCACGCTCATTGAGACATTGCAATGGCAATGAGCCAAAGGGCAGATAGCTGTTCGATGCGTCCAATTTGTATTTGATTCCATCGATGTCCACACAGGCAATTACATAGTCAAAATCAGATAATACAGGAAACAGCGAATTGGGGTTACCATTTCGTCTTGTTGATAAAATAATTGGATAAGCATCTAAATCCGCAGCTTGTAGGGCGGTAATCAGCGATAAATTTATATCACCAATATTACCAGTTCTTTTTTCTAAGGCTTTTTCGATTCCATTTTCGGAATATTTTCCAACATAGTTATTCCATTTTATCTGTTTCTTGATGTAGTCGTAGATTTTGTTGGCCTTTACCAATTTCGAATCGTCTGGAGATAAAAGCGTTGACAGTGTAGTTTTAAATAGATCTGTTTTTTTCAATTGTCCACCAAAGGTCTTCTCATTCATTAATTCTGTGTCAACATCTTTCCATGTCTTACTAAATGTTTTTTTGACACCAGTGCTTGGATAGAATATGGATTCGAGCTCGTAATATATTGCGGATTTAAAATTTTGGGGAGAAGTCATAAAGTCTTCTTCAACAAAAGCTGGAATATTGGACATCGCATAGGTGAGCTTTGAACAATCCATTCTTACTCCATCCAAAAAAAGATATTCCTTTAAAACTTCTCCTTTTTTTTGGTCATCAAGTTTATAGGGACCACGCAATACCACATTATAAGTAAAAGATGCCGGTATAATAGCAATGTATTGGCTATGTAATTTGGGTATATCATCCTGAAATTCCCATGTCTTAAAATTAAATAGATCCTGTTCGAGCGTTCGATACGACACTTCTATGATGGATCCTTCTTTAATATTTGGAAGTGTGAATTTATTCAGATCAAGGTAAGTAGAGTAATTTTCTTTAAAAACCTTTTTACTTTCAAGTTCCGTTCGAATGATCTGTCCGTTTTCCATATTGTAGGTAACAGCCTTTAATTCGTCCAGGTGGTCACGGATATAACTTCCTCTTTTATAGGAGGGGATTTCGAAATTGGCTTTTTTAAAACCCTCTTTATTATTTATACGAATGAGGACATGGTATTCGTGCATTAATTTTATCCGATGATCATAGTCATCGACGAAAACTGAGCTTTGCCCAAATTCTTTTAGGACAATAGCATTTGCATTGCTATCGAGTGCTGTAGTTGAGAAATCTGAAATGTTTACTCTACCAAAATCGAAATTCTGTCCAAAGATGTTCGAACAAAAACAAAATATTAAAAATAGCGTTAAAAAATGGCGCATAACTTAGGCGTAATTTGTATACGAATATAAGTTTTTAGCCAAAATTAAACGATACCTCTAAAAAATATTATTTATCTAATTATTTGTCTATTTGTAGTAGATTGTCAATGACTTCGGTAATATTATCAATATCCTCCCCATCTTCTAACATTGAAAATGCGAGGTAAGTTGCGTAGATCTCAGGACTAAACTTAACATGTTTGTCTGAAATGAACTTATCAATCTGTTGTTCATTGCATTCAAAATTGATGCTTTGCAATTCATTGAACAGGTTTGTTGAGATAGTCTGGTGGTTTTCTCCACAGGCAAATCCTGCGATAATATGGAATAGAAATTTATCGGTTATTTCATCATCTTCCTTTTTGAACATAGCACGAATATGCTTATAATCGAATTTAGTTTTTGCACTATTGACTATAGTGTCCCAAATCTGATACTCCGCTTTTGTCTCCATAGCTCACTTTAAATTTATATTGGTATAAGCAATATACTAAAAATAATTCTATTCTAAGCAAGGATGACGACAAGATTTCTCTGAAAAAGACATACAGGTTGTATCTCTTTTCTTCCATCTGAGCGTAGGTTAAGACTGTAGAAGTTTGAAAACCATTTCACCCAACAGGCAACCCAATATAATTCCAAAAAGAATGGATAGACTTACTTTGAACCATACAGGGCTTGTTTTTAATGCTAATTTCATGGTACAAAAATGGGTTAAAAATATCCTTTTGTAAAGAAATTTAGCGAGGAAAAAGCCTCCTGTAGTGATATGATGACAAGAGATTTTAGGCTTTGTGGTATGATAATTGAAAATTAATATTTGAATTCGATTTTTTTAGTAATTTAAGTCGGAAAATGAATTTTTGGAAAAAGCCTGATTTATAATTATGATGACACGAATAGTATTGACAGTATTTCTATTTTCAATAGCAAAGATGGGACTGGGACAACAGCTGAATATTGATAAGATCCGGAAAGATTATGCGGAGGCAGTAAAGGACGAGGATCTGTGTGAACGTAATTTTGAAGTACTCGATGACGGGGCTAAATCCACTACAGAGAAGGTCTATCGTGCCGCCTATGAGATATTAATAGCAAAACACATGGGCAATCCATTTAAGAAAGTAGGTCAATTTAAAGAAGGTAAGAAGCATCTGGAGGAGTTGATCAAAGATAACCCCAATCATATTGAAGCAAGGTTTATTCGATGGAGTGTACAGGTTCATGCACCGTCTTTTTTGGGCTATAAAGATAATATCATCGAAGACAAAAACTTCTTGGTCAAAAATCTCCATAAGTTGCCGAATGAAGAGGCAAAATCAATTATTTACAATTATCTGAAAGGGGCTAACCCTTATTTGAAAGGTGAGCAGATATTCACTAATGTGGAGTTAAAGGAGTTAGGACAATAGACGTTAAAGGATGTTAATTTGATAGGATACTATTTTTTTGGCTGAAATATTGCTTTATCTTGGTTCAACGAATTAATTCAACATCTACAAAATTAGAATGCTATGAAAAATATAGTTTTTCCGATGTCCATACTGACCGCAAGTTTATTTTTTACGGGATGTGGCGTCAGTAAAAAAACATATGTAGGTTTGCAGACAGAGTATAAAAACTTGCAAACACAGTATCAGGATAGTCAGCTTCAATTGACTGAAAGTCGGTCACGGATTAAGAGTTTGGAAGATCAATTAGCTTCAGAAAGACAAAATAATGCTGATCTTAAAGCTGCTTATGCTGCGTTGCAAGGTTCTTTGGATAAGAGTATCAATCAAAACTCACAGGGAAATGTCAATATTTCCAAGCTTGTTGATGAAATCAATGCTTCAAATAAATACATTAAACACCTTGTTGAGACCAAGAACAAGTCTGACTCGTTGAATTTGGTATTGACAAATAATCTGACCCGCTCACTGAGTCGTGAGGAATTACAGGAGGTTGATGTGCAGGTGTTAAAAGGTGTCGTTTATATTTCACTGGCAGATAATATGCTATACAAGTCTGGAAGTTATGAAATCAGTGATCGAGCTGATATGACTTTAAGCAAAATAGCCAAGATTATTCAAGATTATAGAGATTATGAAGTGCTGATAGAAGGTAATACGGATACAGACCCGATTTCGAAACCAAATATTCGAAACAATTGGGATTTAAGTACATTGCGGGCATCTTCTGTCGTTCAGGCATTACAGACCAAGTATGGTGTTGATCCGAAGCGACTGACAGCCGGTGGTAGGGGAGAGTATAATCCTGTAGCTGACAATTCAACGGCTCTTGGAAAACAACGCAACCGGAGAACACAGATTATTATTACACCTAAGTTGGATCAATTTATGGAATTGATTGACAAAGCTCCAGAGCCGACTGAGGTTACACCAGCACAATAATGAAAATTAGATAAATAGCTGTCACCTCGATATTGTGTATAGAAAAAAATCCTTTCCAAAAGCTGGAAAGGATTTTTTTTATCCAAAGAATTTAGTCGGATCAAAACCGTGTTCTTTTAGTACATCGTCCGGAACACCATTCCATACGCCTGGTTTGTTGCCAGCATATCCGATATCTTTGATGCCAATTTCGCTGGTATAGAATCCAGAAGACGTCAGGTTGCGCATCAATGAGAAAAATGCTGCTCCTTGCTGCATTTCAGGTTTTGCCAATTCAGGATAGGCAATTTCATCAATGAGTGCGAGCTGATCCTTTGTATCGCATTTTATAAATACATTACCATGCCGTCTTTTAGTCTGAAGGTCAAGCCAGCGTAGTCCACCGCGCATAGGGATTTTATTGTCGGGCAAATCCTTTACTATAAACTCGATAAAATCCGGAACACCCGCCTCGGAGGCGCTGCCTGATTTGCTGTCTTTTGGAATAATGATGTCGGCTAAAACGGTAATCGTTGCCATTTCATGTTCATCAAAAAACTTTTCTTCTTTTAGCCGAGCTGTCCGTTCATATTCAAAATCTTGGACACCGGGTAGTTTATCAGCATTTGCTGCTGTTGCATTTTTGGCGTCTTTTGTGTTACAAGCTGCGGTTAAAAGACCTGATCCAGCAGCAATAAAGCCTAATGCTTTTAGCGATTCTCTTCTATTCATGCTTTAACCATTTAATTTTTTCTTTTCCTGCAATATATATTCTGCGGTACGCATCGACAGCGCTAAAATTGTCCATGTAAGGTTTTTATCTCCTTGTTGTACAAATGGTCCCGCATCAACCACATAGAGGTTTTTACAGTCATGTGCCTGCCCCCATTTGTTTAATACCGAGGTTTTCGGATCGTTACCCATTCTGGTGGTGCCACCTTCATGAATAATTTTTCCGGGAGCCTCCAAACCATATAAGGTGTCGGCACCTGGAATTTTTGATGTGATGACAGCACCCATTTCATGCATAATAGATTGGAATGTCTCTTGCATATGCTTTGCTTGGGCGATTTCTTCATTTGCCCATTTGTAATTAAAACGGAGTACAGGGATACCAAATTTATCAACTTGGCTCGGGTCAATTTCACAGTAGTTATCTTTTCTTGCCAATGCAGTGCCACGTCCGGCCATACCAACATTTGCGCCATAGTAACTACGGTAATCTTCTTTAAGCGCTGTGCCATATCCACCCTTTGCTTTTGTTTTTCCGTCGCCCCCTTTTCCGGCGTCATTTACTTTTGGTACCCAGTTTAGGAATCCATAAGATGGCATATGTAGACCGCCACCATATTCAATATGGTATCCTCTCGGGAAATTCAGTTTCGCGTTGTCTTCCCACCAAGGTGAATAGATATGGACACTTCCAACGCCGTCTTCGTTATATCTTTTGCGGTCGAGTAATTGTGGTAAATAACCAGAGAGACTGGCTCCAGTGGAGTCATGTAGGTATCTGCCGACCAAGCCGCTGCTGTTACCAACACCACCCGGATGTGCTTTAGATTTTGAATTTAACATAATCCGGGCGCTTTCACAGGCACTGGCTCCAAGAATTACAGTTTTTCCTTTTACTGTATATTCCTGTAAATCTTTTGTGTCAACATAGGACACACCGATAGCCAATCCTTCGTCGTTGGTCAATACTTCTCGTACCATTGCATTGTCGATTACCTTTAAATTCCCTGTTTTCATTGCAGGAATGACCAAGCAGGATGAGGATGAGAAATCGCCATATACTTTACACGCACGACCACATTGGCCACAGTAGAAACAAGTGCCTCGGTCTTTAATATCTTTGGATACTTCGGTCAGCACGGCACCCCGCCCCGGAATGACTGGTACACCCGCTTTCTTAGCTCCTTTTGCAATATATAGTTCATTAAGACGAGGCTTAGGGGGTTTCATAAAAATACCATCAGGTTCATTATGTATACCCTCGGCTGTACCATAAATACCGATCATACGGTCTACGCGATCATAAAATGGTTTGACTTCATCATAAGTGATAGGCCATTCATCGGTGGTACCATCTTTCGGTTTGAAATCATCTGGACCCATACGCAATGAGATACGGCCCCAGTGATTGGTTCTACCACCAAGCATTCTTGCTCTAAACCATTCGAATTCGGTTCCACTAACTTTACTGTAAGGTTCTCCTTCTATTTGCCAGCCACCAAAGGCCGCATCGAAATCGCCAAAAGGTCTTGTTGTACCAGCTCCTCTCCGTGGTGATTCCCAGGGCCAACGTAACTGCAACGAATCTTTTGCGGGATCGTAAAATGGGCCAGCCTCCAGCATCAATACTTTGAGACCCGCATGTGCGAGGATATATCCGGCCATACCTCCACCTGCACCTGAGCCTACGACGATAGCGTCAAACAATTCGGGATTCTCTTTAATTTGATAATTTGACATAATTAAATTGAGTAATTAATTGAAAAGTCTGCGAGATACATTTTTTTAAGAAATTCTATATCTGCGGGAAGGTTCAACTAATTGATGGTTATTGTTTCATGTTTAAAATCATCGTGAATATATTGATAAAATTTTATTTTTTTTCAATTTAATTTATCGTTTTAGCATTATTCTAAATAAAGAATAGGAGATTGTTACAAAACAATGTGTAGTTTGCTGGAATGACACTCGATTGGTTGAGTACGCTGAGATAAAAATTGAGCCGATATCAAGGTATCAGAAATATCGGCTGTTTTTGTTTTACCTAATTTTTTAAGCTGATCCTTCTGTCTATGCCGATATCATCTTGAAACATTTCATCATGGGAGATGACAAGGAGCGTGCCTTTATAATGTTGAATCGCTCGGGTAAGGATACGAATGTTTTGAATATCTAGATTATTGGTAGGTTCATCTAACACAATAAGATCCGGAGCCTGTTGTCTAATCGTCAAGCAGCATAGGATCAGACGCATTTTTTCGCCACCACTTAAAAGTTGACAAGGCTTGTCCCAGTCATCCTTCCCAAATAAAAAGCGGTTGAGTCTGATTTTGATCTCATGTTCTGGTAGCGATTCACTATTATAATATTGAGCCTGCTCATAAACACTCAACTGGAGGTCAATAAGCGAGTACTCCTGGTCGAGATAGATAGCGCTAAAGCGCTGTCGCTCAACCTGACCTTGAGAGGGGCTGAGCTGACCTAACAGGATTTTGATCAATGTGGTTTTACCGGAACCATTTTTTCCCTGCAAGATAATACGCTCCCCGCTGAATATTTGCAGATCAATATTTTCCTGCCAAAGCTCATCTGTATTGTATTTGAAATTGATTTTGGTCGCTTTTATCATACTTTTTCCGCGTGGGAAGTCGCTGTTTCCCAAATCAATTTTCATTTCATCTAAGGCAGCTTTCGTACCTCTAAGTTCTTGCAGATTGGATTTCATATCTCCAATTTTGTCCTGATGGACACTTTTGATTTTGGCCGTACTTTCTTCGGCATTATTCCGTAGTGTATTCATCATGATGCGGGCAACACCTGCTTTTTCCTGTTTTTTTTGACCACGATTGTTTAATCTGTTTTGCCGTTCAATCGTCTCTCTTTCTTTCTCTTTGGCTGTTCTGATCGCTTTTTCCTGATGATGGATATCCTGCTCTAGCACATTGCGTTCTATTTCTTTTTGAGATTCATAAAATGCATAGTTTCCACCGTATCGTTTTATACCCCTCGGCGTCATTTCTAGTGTGTCCTCCAATAGATTGAGCAGTGTTCGGTCATGGCTGACAACAACAATGGTTTGTTTTGAAGACTGTATCCATTGATAAAGCAGCTTTTTACTGTCCATATCCAGGTGATTGCTGGGTTCATCCAACAGGATAAGCTCACATTCGTGAATTTGGATCCCTGCCAACAAAACTTTTGCCTTTTGGCCACCACTGAGATCCGACATTTTCTGCGTCAAATGAATTTCGGGCAAATTCCAATACCCAAAAGCCTCTTGACAGCGTTCTTCCAGCGTCCAGTCATCTTGAAGGATATTAAAATTTTCCTCTGAGGCATTGCCGGCTAAGATGGCATAAAAAGCATTTAGTTTTTTGTCAATGCGAAGAGCCTGTGCGACCGTTAAATCATCGTATTGCCCGGTAATTTGTGGTACATAAAAAGGGCGGGTATCACTATGCATACCGCCTGTTGTGGTTAATAGATCTCCGGCGATAAGGCGCAATAATGTTGATTTACCAACACCGTTGTTGCCAATTAATGCTATTTTCTCGTGTGAGTTGATTGTTAGACTTATGTTTTCAAACAATAAATCTTTATTCGGATGTATATAGGATATCTGTTGTAATGAAATCATGCTAAAATTCTTTATAATGTTAAAAACAGGCCATTTCGGTAAGTTATTTACCGTTGGTATTTATTACGCTCTAAAGAATCTTAATCTTACATACAGTTTTTATTTGAGTTTAAGAGCTACAAATATACCAGTTTATTTCTAATCTCAAAACAGCTGTTTTATCTATAGTCAAATTCCTTAATGTTTAAAAACAAATTCGTATAAAAGTGTCCCAAATTTTGAATGTAAATTATTGCTATTTGCGTTGAACAAATCGTAATTTTGAAAAAAAACATGGTGAATAAAATACTTATTATCGATGACGAGGAGAAGCTTCGTAAACTGCTTGCTAAGATCATCAGCTTGGAGGGTTTTGAAGTAATCGAAGCTGCTGATATCAAATCTGGTTTGAAAAAGCTTGATATTTTCGACATCGATGTAGTATTATGCGATGTTAAGTTGCCTGATGGTAATGGTGTAGAGACTGCGAAATTGATTAAGGAACGCTATCCAATTGTTGAAATCATATTATTGACTGCCTATGGTAATATTCCGGATGGAGTTCAGGCGATTAAAAATGGTGCTTTTGAGTACATTACCAAAGGTGATGACAACAACCGGATTATTCCTTTACTCTATAAAGCCTGTGAGAAAGTAGCGCTGGCACGAAGAGTAAGACAGTTGGAGAAACAATTAGGGAATAGGCTTTCATTTGACAAAATTATAGGGCGTTCTGTTCCGATTAAATCGGCCATTGCGCTTGCGCAAAAGGTATCCGTAACAAGTACGACTGTCCTACTAACCGGAGAAACAGGAACTGGTAAGGAGGTGTTTGCACAAGCGATTCATCAGGCCAGCCCACGTAAAGAGCGTAGTTTTGTTGCCATTAATTGTGCGGCTTTCACAAAAGATCTACTGGAAAATGAACTGTTTGGACATAAAGCAGGGGCTTTTACAGGAGCGACAAAGGACCAGCGCGGTCTATTCGAAGAGGCTCATTTGGGAACTATTTTTTTGGATGAGATCGGCGAGATGGCGATTGAACTTCAAGCCAAAATTCTACGCGTACTGGAGACTGGCGAATTTTTAAAGGTAGGTGATTCCAAGCCAACAAAAGTGGATGTCCGCATTATTGCTGCAACAAATCGGGATCTTGAAGCTGAAATTGATTCAGAACATTTTAGAAGCGATTTATTTTATAGATTGTCAGTCTTTACGATTCAGCTGCCACCCTTACGTGAGCGTGTTGAGGATATTCGATTGCTGGCTCAATATTACGCAGATATTTTTGCGGCAAAATCGAATATCAAACCGCTAAAAATGACTGCGGAATTTGTTGCTGCTCTCGAACGGAATCCTTGGCGGGGAAATATCCGTGAATTGAAAAATGTGATTGAACGTAGTGTCATACTGAGTGAAGATGGACAGCTTGATCTGAGCAGTCTTCCTTTTGGAATGAATAGTTTGAAATCGGAACAAGCGCTGTCTTCCGGTTTTTCCATGGCAAATATAGAACGTCAACACATTCAGCGTGTATTGCAACATACAAATGGGAATAAAGCTGAAGCTGCTCGATTGCTGGAGATCGGTGTAGCAACATTGTACCGGAAAATTGAGGAGTATAAAATGCAATGATCTACAATAGATCCTGCGGCATGTCAGCCAGCGGCCGCAGGATTGGCAACCCGCTAAAGTTTTATCTCGTTATCATCAATGAGTTTAGCATCCCGTGTATTTTTCTGAACTGCGATCGCAGAGAATATACTTAGCGAAAAAGACATGGCGTAGAATCCTTTTTCGCTCAGTAGCAGATCAGCATTCCATAATCCGATAATCAATAAGACTACTGCAGCAATTGTTGCAAACCAACTTAGACCATAGTAAAGTTCGGTTACAGCAAGTCCTTCAGCTTTATCTCTGACACTTTTTTGAACAGAAATAACAGCAAATAGGGCAAACAATAGAATGGTAAAATAATATCCCTTTTCATTGAGAGTCATAGTCGCATTCCATAATCCGACACAGTAACCAATAGTTCCTACCAATAGAGCTGTCCAGGATGCGCCAATGAAGGCTCCTGTAGGTTTGAAAGGATTTCTTGTGTTCGAATCCTTTTTTGAAATTTTTTCTTCAATCATGTTTTTTAGCGGTTCCATAATTTTAATTTTTTATTGTTGTTTTTGTTATTTGTTGATTCAAATATCAGAAGTATTCAATAGGATATAAAATCAATTTGTTGAAAATACTGATGATATATTTTTATTTATTAAATTTGATTTTATGCTAAATTTGACGATATGGATTCAATTGTAGAGCTTATTAGCGTATTAGATAATGATGATATTAAGGACTTTAAAAGCTTCCTGAAAAAGAAAAATAAGCGGAATGATGTCAAGAATATCAGGTTGCTCGAAATTTTAGAAACTGATGATATAAATAGATTAAAAAAACTTTATGGGTCTTCAAAAAATAAAGACGCTTATCATGCATTAAGGAAAAGATTACATGATAGCCTACTATTGTTTATTTCAAATAAAACATTTGAACGAGATAACAGTGAGGCGCATGAAGCTTTGAGACTGCTTATTGTTGGACGTTTTCTGTTGGAGAATGATCTGATAAAACCTGGATTTAAATGCCTTCAACGGGCCGAACAAAAGGCTTTACTTCTGGAGCAGTTTAGCTTGCTCAATGAAATTCTGCAATTGAGGTTGCAATATGCATATTTGGAATCCAGACCTAATTTAGAATTGTTGATCGATCGTTTGACGACAAATCAACATAAAATGCAGCAAGAGGTGAAATTCCAAATTGCCTATGCATTTCTAAGGGTCGAATTGCAAGATATCCATTTGAAGGGAAAGATCGTTGATCTAAATCGGTTGGTGATCGATACAATTGGTAAGTATGATATTTCATTGCGTCAACTGTTGTCTTTTAAGTCGCTATATCAGCTATTGTTTATCGCCAATGAGTATGCTACGATACATCAGAATTATGCCTTAGTTCGGTCGTTTTTGAAAACAAGTGATGAATTTATAACAAGGCAAAAGGTAAATTCGGTGCATCACCTGTTTTACTATCTACATATTCTCTATTACCTTGCTAATTTCAATTTGCGGAATGGATTATTCCACGAAAGTTTAGCGTATTTGGAGCAGCTGCTTGCTGGTTGTTCTCCGGGGAGCGTTCTTCGGGTTCAGTTTCATTTACGTTATTATTTGCTCAAGGCGCTAAATTACCATTACATCGGAGAAGGGGCAAAGGCACTCGCTATTTTACGTTTAGGGATCCAACACTCGACATTGAAGTCCAACGAGACTGATATTGCGGACCTGCAATTATGCCTGGTTATGTTTCTGACACAATTTCAAGATAAACTTGCATTAACAGAATTAAGAAAGTTGATTCGAACGGATGCTTGGTATGAGAAGAAAATGGGCATGTTATGGACGATTCGTAAGAGCTTGCTGGAGATATTGATCCATATTCAGTTTGCGGATATTGATCTAGCAATTTCGCGGGTGAAAAGCTTTAGACGTCGGTACAAAAAATACCTGGAAACCGTGCGGGAAGGTCGGGTTGTTAATTTTTTAAGACTGGTTGAAAAGTATCTGCAAAATCCATCGGTCGTAAAGAATACTGTTTTTATAGCCGATATAGAGGCGATGGTCGATCACGCAGAAAATCAGGATTTATTTGTGCTGGGGTTCATCGCTTGGTTAAAATCCCTGGTTACATCGGAAAGCCCCTATCAGGCTTTATTGAGCTTGGTTAGGAAATCGGAGCTGAAAGATGATTAATAATAAATGTTTAAGATAATTTGTTTTGGGGAGGAGTCAATAATAGGCTGCAGTCTTTCGTAGAATTTTACGCTTACCATTGGGCAACCCTGACTTAAACATATTGGAGCAATTTGTTCATCATGGGGCATGCTATCGTATTTATGTAAAACGATGGTTCTACTATAGGCGTTGCTATTGGAGGCTTCAAGCCCATATAACTTATAAGCTTTTCCGAAGCGACCGTTATAAGATGTGCCGATCGAATACATGCCCAATGAGGTCGCATAGGAGTTGTCCTGATTGCTGAATTTTAATCTGCCGGCTTTTCCGGTTTCCGAACCTGAACCATGGGCTACTAAACCTTGATCCAGGATCCGGTTGTTGTTGAGATCAACAACGAAAAAACGATTCCTTCCAGAAAGCTTCTTCATGTCGAGAAGAAAAGCGATGTTCTTATTGTATTTTTTATCCTTTTTAACGAGATCTTTGACCCGATCGAATGCGTCAATATACCGTGCTGAGTCTGATGCCGCAGTGTTGTTGGTATTGTCTGCAGCAAATGTGTGCTTTCGGGAAACTTTGAAAGCGATCAGACCGATCCCGATCACAATAATGAGCAGAATGAACTTATTCATTTATTAGATTGGCTTTTTTGTTCAACAAAGTATGCATATTTATTTTTCAATCGCCTATTGTTTTTATTCTATTGTTTTATTAAATCGCGCAAAGGATTTCCAATATTTATCTTTATAGATAGCATAGTCGATTTCAAGCCTATTTTGATATTGTGCAATTAACTGATCTATTATTTGGGATGATTTTCTGAATTCTGTACAGGCCAGGTAAACTTCCCGTATGTTGTCCGCAGTTTCTCGTCCAATATTGAGATAGCCGATATCATGTGGAAGGCTAGCCATTAAGTCGTCTTCGAATTTATCCATTAAATCGTATGTCGTCTGGTCAGGCATACCATTGGTCGAAGTTCCATCGTAATTGATCCGCAATGTTACGATCCAGGGGTGTGACACCTTTCCGTCCCAGTCCAAAAGTGTTGTATTTATTATGGCCAAGATAGGCAGATCGTTTTGCATCATGCCCTCAAAAGCGGTGTAGGAATCATTTTCGGTTTCATGCCTGACATCCGTATATTTTTCCACAAATTCTTTTTCCCGCCATATCAAATAGTCTTTTAATTTGATCAATGGAATGAGTTCTCCCGCTGCCTGGTCGCTGGAGGTGACGTTTAAATTGTCAATGGTGATGATTGAGTTTAGTTCGCCAATATAATTATCTAAGAATATTTCAACTCCATGAGCGATGTTGGCTTTGTCTTCTTCCGTGTAATTGGGGTGTACAATCACAATATCGACATCATCCGGACGGTATTTGTGTTCAATGGGGTAAAAATACATGTCATTAATGTCAAAGGAAAATCCGTACATCGTTATTTTGAATTTTTCCATGTCTTCGATAGCCGGCTTTAAGGCGGTAAATTTCCAATTTGGGAGTGTAGGAGCTGAGTTGATCAAGGTTTCGACGAACGCGATATTTTTCACAACCCCATCGGGGGTAATAACAAGCTCAGCAATATCATCGCTGTACATTCCAGTTAAAAAATAGAGTTCTTTTCGAAGCGCGTCAATTTTTGGGGAGAGCTTGCTAAAAAAAATCTGATCAATGTGATCCCCATTTTTTACAATTTGAAAAAAGGTTTGTTCGTTTTTTGCAAACCAATTCCAAAAATCCTGTATGCTATCTTTTTTGTTTTCTTTCTTTCCAAAAATATTGTTAAAAAACCCCATAGTTACTATTTATTCGATTGGAACCCTATATCGTATGTAAGACCTGTTACACCTTTGCTTTTAAAATTAATGATATAATTATGATCCAACAAGTGATTCGCTGTTTAAAAATTATGTGACAAACAATTGGTCAAGCAGTTTGTTAAGGATAGTATTGGAAAATATAAATTAAGATGGAGCAGCTGAAATACCCATGACTGAGGGTATAGACAGATTTGCAAAAATATTTGGTATATTTCAATTGACGTTTAAAAAAAACAAACCGAGTGTATGGCATTTGGATATTGCAGTGAGAATAGATGCTTATACCGCGGAGAGCTCGTGAATACTATAATCAGAAAATAATTGATGAACAAATAATTATTTAAATATGAAATTTAACAAATTAACATTTTGCCTTTTGGCAACATCTGCAGTACTTTCTTTTTCTGCATGTAAATCGGGGTTATCGGATGATAAATTAGAGGAAAAGATCGAAAATGCACTTACGGGACGTAAAACTGTTGATGTTGAGGTGGAAAAAGGAAAAGTAATCCTTAGCGGCACTGTAGCGTCAGAGGAAGAAAAACAACAAATTGAATCGATCGCAAAAACAGCAGGGGATAAGGATGTCAAATCTATTCAAAATGATATTGTTGTAAGTGCACCTGTTGCAACAACACCGGCACCTATTACAGTATCAAATAATGATGCTACACTTGGCGCAGCTGTAAATACGTTTATGAAAGATTTTCCATCCGTTCAGGCGAGTGTTAAAGATGGAATTATTTCGGTAACAGGAACGTTGGAACAGGCAAAGATTGTTACGTTGAAACAAGGTTTGGATAATCTAAATCCAAAAAAAGTGGATTTGAGTGGTATTGTTGTAAAAAAATAAAATAGCAAAAATTATGTCATTACAAGAAAAATATAAAGTTCTTTTGGATACTGCGCAATCTTCAGGAGTTAACGATCTGAATTACGCTGAAATGGATGGTGTGCTTCAGATTAGGGGTACTGCGCCTACCGCTGATGTGAAAAATAAACTGTGGGAAATTTATGGAAATATAGATCCCAACTTCCAGACCGGTGATGTCGTTTTAAATGTTGACGTGGCTACAGAGGTGCCCGGAAGCCAGGTGAAGGTAATCACAGAGAATAGCAACTTAAATATTCGAAAAGGCCCAGGAACTGACCAACCTATTGTAGGAAAAGCAGCGAAGGGTGAAATTATCACATTGATCAGTAAAGCAAATGAGCAATGGTGGTTAGTGCGGACCAACGATAATGAAGAAGGGTATTGCTATGCGCAATACCTTGAGTCTGTCTAATACGATCAGTCCCTGAATAAAATATAAGGAGATCTATCTTAAGGATATTTCTCCTTTTTTTGTCCTTATGCTGTCGTTTTAGCGCTTTATATTCCCTGTTTGAATCTAGTTTCATCTGGATTTGTGGTTTTTGGTGTAATAATTGTAATATATGTTTTGCAACAAACTTATTACAATATGTCGAAATTGAAATTTTTCTTGTTCCCATGTATTGCTTTGTTGGGACAAATAGCCGTAGCCCAGGAGTATGTCCGATTGGATAAAGACAGGTATCAGTTACATTTATCAGAATCTCCAAAAGACACTATTAACATCGTTGAAAAAGGACAAGTCACTAAATTGAAGCAAGGAAAATATATTGTGCAGCAAAATCAATTTATGGGCCCTTCTAATGCCTTTATTGCTGTCAACAAAGATGGTTTAGTGGATGGAAATTTTAAGATTGAAAAGGAAGGAAAGCGTGCTGTCGTTCAGGTCAGGCATGGTGTGATGCAGCAAATGGACGTGCAGACTGATGCGACATTGGATTTTCAGTATACAATTACGGATACTTCAAGTGTACAGCGTGATTTTCGAAACGGTAAAATCAGTCAGGAAAAGATAGTGATTTATCAGCCTAATATCGGGAAGAAGAAAGTATTAAAGACTTTTTTTGACAGCTACTATACCATTGAAAATGAGTTTGACCACAGTAAATCGGAGTATGGCCTGGATAACAAGTTACTTTATAAAGCGAAGTTGGATTGTGTCGGTCAGGTCGTCGAATCGAAGTCTTTCAATAGGGACGGCCAACTACTTAAACATACCTATAAAAAAGATAAAGTCAATTATACCGACTTATATCAGCATAATAATCTTGTCGAGCGTCTGTACAAATCCAATGGTTCGAGCTATAGAGAATATTTTAAGAACCAATTATTATTGAAGAAAATTGTTGAGAAAAAACGAAATGGCCGAGTTGAGAGATATGTATATAATGCCGAGGGTAAATTACTGGAGAAAAGCAATGGCAGTGGATCGAAAAAAGGAGATGAGAATAACGTGTAGTTGAGTTTTTGATAAGTAAGGAGGAATAAGGTGTAATTGGGTGCCTGATAAGAGCAGATTGGAGTCAGATGTCATGTGGTATTGAATAGGAGGGGATGGTATTACTATATTATCGTGGCTTTTTTGATTTTTGGAAATATAGCGTTAACTTTGTTGAGGCAATGAAGAAAATGAACAACATATTACGTCTTCCATTTTTCTTTAATTATTATCTCCCGATAGTAGTTCGGGAACCTTATGCCTATTAAAATTTAGAAAAATTAATTATTTATATAGCTAAGCCCGAACATAACGTTCGGGCTTTTTTGTTTTATAGCATTATGTTAACAGATTTAGAAGAGAACATTGAAATTATGTTGCCAAAGGATGGGCTGAGGTCCAAATTGCAACAATCCAAAGAAACTCGGCGTCCGCTGATTATTAAACTTGGGTTTGATCCTACGGCTCCAGATCTTCATTTGGGGCATGCTGTGGTGTTGAAAAAGCTTAAGCAATTTCAGGAATTGGGCCATCAAATCGTCGTTTTGGTTGGGAGTTTTACCGCACGGATAGGGGATCCAACAGGCAAAAATAAAGCGCGCAAACCTTTGAATCAGGAAAAAATAGCTGAGAATGCTGCAACCTATATTGCGCAATTAGCTAAAATCATTGATATGTCAAAAACAAAAGTTGTCTTTAATGGTGATTGGTTGGATAAATTGGATTTTGCGGAGGTTATTCAGCTTGTTTCCAAAGTGACGGTCGCGCAGCTTATGCAGCGGCATGATTTTCATAAGCGCTTTACAGACAATCAGCCGATCGCCATGCATGAACTTATCTATCCGATATTGCAGGGGTTTGATTCCGTACATATCAAAAGCGATATTGAAATGGGTGGGACAGACCAATTGTTTAATTGTACAATGGGACGCCAGCTTCAGGAATCTTTTAATCTTGATCCTCAGCTTGTCTTATGTATGCCGCTGCTCAGAGGATTGGACGGTAAGGAGAAAATGAGCAAATCGCTGCACAATACCATTGGGCTGTTGGATGAACCGAATGAAATGTTTGGCAAAGCGATGTCTATTCCCGATAGCTTAATCCCAGATTATATTGACCTAACGACAGACTTTACCCCGACGGAAAAGAAGATGCTAAAATCACGGCTGGAAATAGGCGAAAACCCGATGGAAGTCAAAAAACTTATTGCGCATAATCTCGTAGTCCAATACCACGATCCGCAGGCAGCTGCAGATGCATTGGATTTTTTTGCTAAACAGTTCCAGCAAAAATCATTTGAAGATAAAAGTTTTGAAGAGGTATCGTTGCAACATGTTCATGCGCAATTGGGTTCTGTTGCAAAGCTCGTCGACCTTTGTCACTTTTTAAAGAAAGATCTGAGCAAGTCCGCTATTCGCAGACTCATTGCTGAGGGGGCAGTACAGATTGATTCGAATAAATGGCTGGATGCTGATCTGCCCGTTGATCTGGAAACTGGTTTTAGAATTAAATTAGGGAAAAGAAGTTTTTTTAGATTTGTTTAGGAAGGTTTTGTGAGTCATACTTTTGATATATTTTGTAAAAAAGCATGAGAATGTAAGGTTGGCCTTTTGGAAACCATAAATATTTTCTACCTTCATACAAAGTCTCACACTTTATTTTGATACCGATTATAAATGGAAACATATAATAATGTTGTTTTGGAGCAGTTGCCCAAACATTTAAAGCGCTATGTAGTCGCCCAGCAATACGAACGTTATACGGCTTTGGACCAAGCCTTGTGGCGCTATGTCATGCGTCAGAATTATTCCTTTTTAAAAGATGTCGCTTATTACCCATACATACCGGGATTGAAGAAAGCGGGGCTCTCGATTGCACATATACCGGATCTGCAACAGATGAACGATAGTTTGAAATTAATTGGTTGGGGAGCTGTAACGGTCGATGGATTTATACCACCTGCAGCTTTTATGGAATTTCAGGCACATCGGGTATTGGTTATAGCCGCAGATATCCGACAATTGGAACATATCGAATATACACCCGCACCAGATATCATTCATGAATCTTCTGGCCATGCACCGATTATAGGTGAGCCCGATTACGCGGTTTATTTGCAGTACTTTGGTGAAATTGGAACAAAAGCATTGTCATCCCGGAAGGATTTCGAACTGTATGAGGCTATTCGCCATTTATCAATTTTAAAAGAGCACGCAGGCACAACCGAAGCCGAATTGGCGGAAGCTGAAAACAAGTTGAAGACCGTTCAGGACAATATGGGCGAACCTTCGGAAATGGCTTTGTTGAGTAGGTTGCATTGGTGGACTGTGGAGTATGGTCTGATCGGTAGCCTTGATGATCCTAAGATTTATGGTGCAGGTTTACTGTCTTCCATCGGTGAAAGTGCTAGTTGTATGCAAAAATCGGTGCCAAAGCTACCTTATGATTTAAATACTGTAGCATATACCTATGATATTACTAAGCCACAGCCGCAATTGTTTGTCACACCCGATTTTGAACATTTAATGGATGTCCTGAATCAGTTTGCAGATACCATGGCTTTCCGGCTTGGAGGTAAGCAGAGTTTGGAAAAAGCGATTGACTGTCAGGCTGTATGTACTGCAGTTTATAGTTCAGGATTGCAGGTGTCAGGTATTTTTAAAGCGGCGAATGCAGATCAATCTATTTCCTATATACAGACAACAGGACCCACGGCACTGGCGTTTTTAGGGGAGCAATTAGCAGGGCATGGCATCAGTTATCATCGGGAGGGATTCGGATCTCCGGTTGGTTACCTGACAGGCAGCAACAAAGACCTGGCCGACTTCTCAGATGAAGAATTGAGTGCTTATGGCATTAGTCAAGGAAAGCGATGTTCTTTGCGTTATTCTTCAGGGATCGTGGTTGAGGGCGTTGTTTTGGAGGTTGTGCGTCAAGCGGGCAAAGTTGTATTGATTTCGTTTGAAGATTGCGAAGTCTACCGAAATGACCGGAAGGAAATTTATTTTAAACCGGAATGGGGAACTTACGACATGGCTGTTGGTAAGGAGATTATTTCAGTCTTTGCAGGTGCAGCTGATAAAGATGCTTATGAGTCCATTGGCGAAGAGATCGCAGAGCCATCGACTGTATTGTATACACAAAATGAGGAGTCAAAATTGCTGTCCTTGCATGCACTGATCGGAGCGCTGCGGTCGGGATCATTTGATACAGAGCATTGGACGGATATCTTTGATCAGTTGTCTGCTGAAATAACAGATAACTGGCTCGCTCTGGTAGAACTTTATGAGATCGCCTGGGCGAATCATGCCTACGACTTGGCTGAAAGTGCACAAGGTAAGCTTAAAGCTATTATTACAATTCGACCCAGCTTGAAAAAACTGATAGATGATGGTCTACGGGTGGCAAAAGAAGAGTCGTTAAATAATCACTGAGTGAAATGATTGATTCCCTTAGTATAAAAATCTGGTAAAACTTTTTATATTTGGAACGTTTAATTTATCCAGTTATTTCTGATGAACGAAAAGTATACTCCCGGAAAACATCTGCTGATGACATTGCAGGTAGAGGAGGCATCATTATTGACTACTATAGATCCTTTTTTGGAGTTTACAAAAAAGCATATCAGTATCCATAATTTACAAATTGTAGGTATTTCCACCCATTCTTTTGAGGGCGGTGGATTTACCGCAGCAATTTGTTTAATGGAATCCCACATCTGTATCCATACATGGCCGGAATTTGGACAATTGACATTAGATGTTTATCTCTGTAATTATCTAAAAGATAACAGTGAAAAAGTTTTGCATTTGGGTAAGCTCTTTAAAACTTATTTTAATGCAATAGTTATTAACGAAACTGTGGTTAATCGGTAGTTTATGGATGTAATTTGCAAAAAATGTGGCCATGCACACCGGTTTAAGATCGAGGTAACCGATTTTTCCGGTTTCGTTTGTGCAAACTGTCATAGTTATTTTAAAGGTAAGACGGTCGAAACCTTAACTTATGTGAAGGAATTTTCGGCTCCCTTAGTCATGCAATGGGCTACTTTGGGCGAGTCTGTTCAATTCAAGAGAAATAGCTATTATATTATCTCCAAGATACAGCGCTTTACAAAAAGTGGCGAATATGGAAATGAGTTTGTGGGGTTAAACGCGAATCAAGACGATATCTACTTCAGCGATGGCGTAGACTATGCTTGTGCCTTACATACCATCGATCGAGAGCAGGTGACGCTTTTACCGAAAAGTAACTCATGTAAGTTTGGTAATAGACACTATGACCTGGAGTATACGGAGGAGCAAACCGTTGTCTATGCAGAAGGCTTTGTATTTGAAGATCTGGAATCGACGTCAACAACCCTGACCTACATTCAAACAGGTAATGAGGATCGTTTTATTTCTCAGGAATTCATTGACAATGACGTACAGTACTATCAAGGAATTTACCTGGGGGATGAAGGCTATTATAAAATTTTTGATACTTATAACGACGACATTGCCCGAAAGGAGGTTATAGGGACGAAGCTGAGAAATATTGGTGTCTTTGCTGTTTTGCTGCTGGCAGTTCTATTCTGGGTTTTAAATTGGGGACAGATCGGTAAGGATACGTATAAGTTTGATGAAAAATTTCCTGCAAAAAAAGTAAACTCGGAATTTGTCGGCGCCTCTTTTGAATTAAAAGGCGATAAACCCAAGAAACTGGTTCTGGATGGAATATCGGAATCTAAAAGCCATCCCATCCAGCTGATGATCAAATTGGTGAATGAAAAGACAAATGAGATTATTGAGTCTGGTACAGCTGTCCACGAGAACAATGACGTTAATTACGCAAGTGGATTGACCGTCGATTTTTGCCGTATCCAACCGGGGATCTATCACCTTGTTTTTGTAACCTCTTCAACCAATGGTGCCGCCGATATGGATGTTAATTTTGAACTCACAGAGGACTATAAATTAATATACGGAGGTACCAGTTATACCTTTTTGATTCTTTGTTTAGTGGGCATTGTTGTCCTTGTGGGGGTTTTTAGAAGCAAGATTTTGGCAATTAAAAATAAAGATTTTGTTGCTCGGGCTGAAGGTTTAAACTATTTCGATATCTTAAAATTTGATCGGCTGGGTGTCGCTTTAGTTGCTTTTTTTGCCTTTTTTGTTGCTGTTAGCCTATTTGTAAATTCCTCTACAGATTGTAGGACTACAATGCGGACAAGCACCTTGGAAGATCATACTTATACAGGATCAAGATCGCATTATCGTCGATCCTTTTATGGTAGCGGTGGTAGTTATAGTGGATATGGTTCAGGTCATAAATAAAAATTAATATAAAAATGAATTACGAATTGTTTTATAAAGGAATTGCAGCATCATTGATTTATTCGCTTATTGGAATTGCTGTATTGTTATTGGCCTATTGGCTTATTGAGCGATTGACACCGGAACAGTCTTGGCAGGAGATCGTAAAGAATAAGAATATGGCTTTGGCGATTGTTTTTGCGGCTTTTATATTAGGCATATCGATTATAATAGCTGCGGCAATACATGGGTAAAAAGAGCAATCTGCCCATTTTTCTCTTATTTGCGGTATTTGTCATTGCTACTTGCGGGCTTATCTACGAGCTGGTTGCGGGTGCATTGGCGAGCTATTTATTGGGAGATTCAGTCAAGCAGTTTTCATTTATTATTGGTACCTACCTATTCTCGATGGGGGTGGGATCTTTTTTAGCGAAGTACATCACCAAAAACCTTTTTGACCGGTTTATTGATATTGAACTGTTGATCGGCGTCATTGGCGGTTGCAGTTCTGTCGTTTTATTTTTACTGTTTCAGCAGGTCGAACACTTTCAATTTGTACTCTATTTCTTCGTTTTTCTGACCGGCTGTCTCTGCGGTATGGAGATACCCTTATTGATGAATATTCTAAAAGATAGGGTTCAGTTTAGGGACTTGGTTTCCAATGTATTTGCTTTTGATTATATCGGCGCATTGATCGCTTCGGTGCTGTTTCCTATCCTATTGATTCCGCGATTGGGCGTGATGGGAACATCACTATTTTTTGGGATCATCAATATTTTGGTAGGTGTCTTTCTATCATTCTATCTCGCTAAAAGACTTAAAAATCCCAACTGGATTAAAGCCAAATCAATAATTTGTCTGGTATTGCTTTCGGTTGTGTTTTTTTATTCCGATGATTTGCTTAAATATTCCGAAAGTCAATTATATGGGAATAATATTGTCTATAAACATTCTACACCCTATCAACGTATTGTTCTGACAGAGAGCAAGGGTGAATATCAATTGTTTCTGAACAATAATTTACAGTTCAACACCAAAGATGAATATCGGTATCATGAGGTTTTGGTGCATCCAGCGATGTCTATGGCCAAAGATGTATCGAATGTATTGGTATTTGGTGGTGGAGACGGGCTCGCTGTCCGGGAGGTTCTGAAATATCCAGGTGTAAAAAAGGTTACATTGGTGGATCTGGACGAGGGTATGACCAGATTGTTCCAGACAAATGAACTACTGGTCAGTCACAACAAGGGCTCGCTGAACGACCCAAGAGTAAAGGTGATCAATCAGGACGCATTTATCTGGGCAAAATCTGCAAAGGAAAAATACGATGTCATGATTATCGATTTTCCGGATCCATCAAACTATAGTCTTGGAAAATTATATACGACAAGTTTTTATCAAAGTCTATTGCCGCTTATGACACCCTATACTATGGTGTCCGTACAGACAACTTCGCCTTATTTTGCACCCAAATCTTACTGGTGTATCCATGAGACAATCAGCACGGTTTTTCCAAATACCGTCGCCTATCACACCTATGTACCATCCTTCGGCGAATGGGGGTTTTGTCTATTTTCAGCGAATATGACACAACAATTTAAGCATATTGCCCGACGGGTGGATAAGCTGCGGTATTACAATTATCATTTTGGAGAACTGACTGAGTTTCCGGCCGACATGCGTGCGGATCATGTAGAAATAAACCGTTTGGACAATCAGATTTTAGTGCGGTATTTTGATGAAGAATGGAGTAAGATTTAATCCCTCGCGGCGTGGTTTTCTCAAGCTTGCATTCTTGGGGGCAATCGGCCTGCAGTTTGCTCAGGCCTGTAAAAAAAAGGTGAACCGTATTTTTTTGCGCCTAACGGGGACAGATCATATTTTGGGGCATCGTCTGCGATTTCAAGATTTCCCCAAATCTACAGCAGTGGTTGAAATACCTATTCTGATTCTCGGTGCTGGTGTAACCGGACTATCGGCTGCCTATCGTTTGCAACAAAAAGGAATGAACGATTTTCTGCTTTTGGATATGGAGTCTGAAGTAGGGGGCAATGCGCGTCATGGCGAGAATGCTTATAGTCGTTATCCGTTAGGAGCACATTATCTTCCTATTCCGAATGCTTCCAATATTGAACTGCTGCGGTTTTTGGAGGAATCGAAAATTATCGTCGGCTGGACGAATGGAGGTGTTCCATTATTTGATGAGGAACAATTGTCCTTTGCTCCGCAGGAACGACTTTTTATCCATAATATCTGGCAGGAAGGCATTGTTCCCAGCTATGGGTTGTCCCAGCAGGAGTCGGCTGAAATAGATCGTTTTATGGCACAGATGAGTCAGTTTAAGCGATTGAAAGGCAGTGATGGAAAGTATGTTTTTGATATCCCGATGCACAATGCTTCGCAGTCGACTGATCTCAAAAGATTAGATGTCCTGACGATGCGTTCATGGATGGAATCAGAGGGGTATAAGACGGAACCTGTTTTTAGTTATGTGAACTACTGTTGTCGTGACGATTATGGTACCGGTATCGCAGCCACTTCTGCTTTTGCTGCGATACATTACTTTGCGAGCCGAAAGCACGATTGGTCTGCCTACCAGGATCTGGTGCTCACCTGGCAGGAAGGGAATGGGCGATTGGTCAGCCATTTAAAAAAATATGCGGATGGTAGGGTATTGAATAAACATCTGGCTTATCAGATACATATTGGGCAAGATGCTGTGGAAGTGTCCGTCTTCGACGATAAAGCGAAATTGTCAAAGACTATCAGAGCCCAGAAGGTGATCAATTGCTGCCCACAGTTTGTCAATCAGTATCTATTGCCAAACCGTACGGCATTGACGAAAAAATTTCATTATGCACCTTGGATCGTAGCGACTATTGTCTTGCATCGTTTCCCTTTTACAGATGGTGCGACACTTTCCTGGGAAAATATTATTTATAATGGAAGGGGATTGGGCTATGTCTATGATCAGCACCAGAGCCTAAATCAGTTGCAAAGCCCTTTTGTGATTACCTATTATCATAGTCTGGGGGATGGGGATCTCAACGGAAACCGGAAGCAGCTATATCAGTGGACAGACCAGCAATGGAAAGAGTTTATTATGGAAGATCTGGAGAAGGCGCATTATGGAATAGAAAATGAAGTCATCAGTATTGAAATTTTTCGACACGGGCATGGTATGATCAGCCCTGTCAGTGGTTTTCTATCAGACGAAGCGCGTATCGAACTGACAAAACCTATTGCTGATAAAGTCTATTTTGCACATTCTGATTTAAGTGGTATATCTATCTTTGAGGAAGCCTTTTATCAGGGAATCACCATAACCGATCAGGTTCTAGCTGACCTTGGTCAAAAGGAAGCATAGCTTTCGTTCGGTCTATGCTTCCGGATTTCTGTAGGTGTGCAATAGGTATTGCTTCACCGGTATTTTTATAGGTTTGCTTATCTGTAGTATTGTGCACCGAAGCTTTTATAGGCTTAATAGTACCTGCCATGCTTTGTCTAATTGCTCCGTATCCAATAATTGCGCTGCGTATTCATGTACTTTTTGTGTCAATTGTGGTGAACCCTGCTGAAAATTCAGCCGGAGGTAGTTTAAATATTTATCCTCCTGGGAGGCCTGCTCTAAAACTGGCAGGGATTCTACATTTGCCAATAACCCGAGATGGTTTCCAGTAAGTACTTTGGAAAGGCGAATACTTTCGGGCAGCTGATCTACGCCAATACCCAGACTGCGGAGTGGTTTAGGAACAATAAAGAGGTTTTCATTGGTTACACGGCAGTACCAATCGCCACCGAGACGCGCGACCAGATCTAGTTCCTCTTGTTTTATCGTATTGTTTTTGTGCAAGAGTTCTCTGTGCACATGCATATAAAGTACTTCTGCTATAACGAGATTTCCTGCGCCGGGTTCGTCGCTCAGGGCGATCACTTCTCTCACACGACATTCCAGTTGAACCGGAGATTCTGCGACCCGCGGTGGACGAACGTGTAATGATGGGATCGGGGTAAATCCAGATTTGTCAAATTCATTTAGCTCCTTGCTGTACTCAGTACTGGCCAGTGACTGTTGCTGTACCATCGCATAATTTACGATATTGATGACGACCTCGTTGACTTCCTGAATATTGTCCAGTGTATGCTTGGTACTGCCATCACGCATGCGACGCAAGGGTGAGAACACGCATATTGGTGGTTGATGTGCCATCAGATTGAAGTAGCTGAAAGGACTCAGGTTGACATTGCCGGCTGCATCGATGGTACTTGCAAAACAGATGGGACGAGGTGCAATAGCATATTTGATTAAATTATCAATGATAGCTTTATCAGCCGAGGACTCAAAAGTGACTGTATCGAAAGAAGAAGAATTCATTTTTTGAATAGATTTATTGGTGGTATAATACAACGGAATTGGAAAGCTTGCCCAAACCTGTTACTTCCAGCTCGATCTGGTCGCCTACCTGCAACCATTGATCCTGATGAGCAGGATTCTCCATGCGTCCAGTGCCGTTGAGTTCTAAAAAACATCCTGTTCCAACTGTTCCGGAGCCGATCACATCTCCCGGAAAGAGACGTACACCATAGGAGACGCGTTCGATAATTTCGGCAAATGTCCAGTGCATCGTAGCAAAATTACCAGAAGAAACCTGTTGACCGTTCACTCGGCATGACATGTCGAGATTGTATCTGTCACCAATATGATCTCCTGAAGAATTAATTTTATAAGGTTCCAATTCGTCTTTGGTGACTAGCCATGGACCAATTGCCGTAGCAAAATCCTTTCCTTTGGCTGGCCCCAAGCTTAATTTCATCTCGTCCATCTGGAGTTTTCGCGCGCTAAAATCATTCATGATCATGTATCCGGCAATATATTTATCAGCCTCTGAGGCAGGGATATTTATACCTGTTTTATTGATTACGATGGCCACCTCAAGTTCAAAATCCAGTTGCTCAAGATGCAGTGGCATACATTGTATTGGTCCTGGGCCTTGTATGGCCTGATGATTGGAGAAGTAAAAAACAGGAAATTCATCGAATTCCGGAATCATATCCAGTCCGCGGTTTCTTCTTGACGTCGCTACGTGCTGCCGAAAAGCATAGGCATCACGCACTGATGTCGGGTGCGGTATCGGTGCAACAAGTTGACTATCTTGTAATAACTGGTACGGTCTGGATATCCGACCTTCCGTCAACGCAATATGATAATACTTTAAATCATTTATGGCTTCATCTCCACGGATCAAAAAATCAGCCATATCGGTCGGAAGGGAAGGGGCTATCTCCGAGCAGGTGTATACCCGGTCATTGATTATAATACCTAATTCATGTTGGCCATTTTTCGTGCACGTAACAATTCTCATATCGGAATATTCTATTGGTTATTCAATCTTTGAATGCGACACAAATATATCGTATAAGTTTTGAAAAAAATATTTCTTCCCTTGAAAATAGAAAAATATTCTTACCTTTATTATAACATTATAAACTAGTAAAAATGATCAATCGTGGAATACATCGCTTTGCGTCATCCATGCCCTATATTGCTTTTAATAGAGCAATTATAGCTGATATCGTTTTTGCCCAATACTAATCCCCTCGAATTTTTTGCCAATCGATGCTATTGGCAACGTTGATATTCATTTATTTTTTATAACCGTTTTAAATCGTAGAATTATGCCATTTTATGTTAAACAAGGGCAAATTCCAGCACAGCGACATACTGTTTTTAGAAAGCCCGATCATACGCTCTATGCTGAAGAATTGGTTTCTACCCATGGCTTTTCCAGTCTTTATTCGCTCGTGTATCATTGCCACCCGCCTACGTTGGTCAAACAGATCCGTGAACCTTATGATGTTACTCCAAAGATTGCCCGTGAAAAACATCTTAAACATACCAGTTTAAAAGGATTTCAGGTTCAGGCCAAAGATGATTATCTGGAAAGCCGTACACCTGTTCTGATCAACCAGGACCTACACATTTCACTGGCCGCCCCTCGTCAGTCCATGACGGATTATTTTTATAAAAATAGCCAGGCCGATGAAATTATTTTCGTGCACCAGGGAACAGGGAAACTCAAGACGGGCTACGGAAGTATTCCTTTTCAGTATGGTGATTATCTGGTTGTCCCCAGGGGTACAATTTACCAGATGGAATTTGATCAGACAGACAACCGATTATTTATTGTTGAATCGTTTTCGCCGGTACGTACGCCAAAGCGGTATCGTAATGAGTTTGGCCAGCTGATGGAGCATGCTCCCTTTTTTGAGCGGGATATCCGTGTACCACAGGATCTGGAAACTTTTGACCAGCTTGGTGATTTTGAGGTGAAAATCAAGAAACAGGGATTGATTTATCCTTACATCTATGGAAGCCACCCTTTTGATTTTATTGGTTGGGATGGCTATCATTTCCCTTGGGCATTTTCCATTCATGATTTTATGCCAATTACCGGGAAATTGCATCAGCCACCACCTGTTCATCAGACTTTTGAGACCGATACCTTTGTGTTGTGCAGTTTTTGTCCACGTCTGTATGACTATCATCCGCAATCCGTACCCGCGCCTTATAACCACAGCAATGTAGACTCGGATGAAGTGCTATATTATGTGGATGGTGATTTTATGAGCCGGAAATCGGTTGAAAAAGGACAGATTACATTACACCCGGGCGGTATTCCGCATGGACCACACCCCGGTACGGTCGAAAAAAGTATTGGACAAGTTAAAACCGAGGAACTTGCGGTCATGATCGATCCTTTCCGTCCCCTGATGCTGACCGAAGAGGCGTTAAAAATTGAAGATCCCGATTACTTTAAATCCTGGATGAGTTAAGTTAAATACGAATAACCTTTATATAAATTATGGCAAATACATTTGCAGAGAAGATTGCCCAAGCGCAAGATTTTCTACCTATTAATGGAACCGATTACATTGAATTTTATGTGGGGAATGCGAAGCAGGCCGCACATTATTACAAAACTGCCTTTGGTTTTCAGTCGGAGGCTTATGCAGGGCCAGAGACCGGTATTAGAGACCGCGCATCTTATGTCTTAAAGCAAGATAAAATACGGCTGGTGCTGACCACAGCCCTTAAATCAGACCATCCTATTGCTGAGCATGTCAAAAAGCATGGCGATGGCGTCAAAATATTGGCTTTATGGGTTGATGATGCCCGCAAATCATTTGAGGAAACGACCAAAAGGGGAGCAAAAGTCTATCAGGAACCGCAACTTCTCAAAGATGAACAAGGGGAGGTCTGGACCGCAGGGATATACACTTATGGAGAAACGGTGCACCTTTTTGTGGAGCGAAAGAACTACAATGGTTTATTTATGCCCGGATATGAAAAATGGGAAAGCGACTATAACCCAGCAGAGACCGGTTTGCTCTATGTCGATCATTGCGTAGGTAATGTAGGCTGGAATAAAATGAATGAAACAGTTCAATGGTATCAGGATGTGATGGGCTTTGTCAACATCCTGTCCTTTGATGATAAGCAGATCAATACCGAATATTCGGCATTGATGAGTAAGGTGATGAGTAATGGCAATGGCTATGTAAAATTTCCGATCAATGAACCTGCTGAGGGAAAAAAGAAATCTCAAATTGAGGAATATCTTGAATTTTATGAGGGCGAAGGTGTGCAGCATGCGGCATTGGCAACGAAGGATATTGTACGTACGGTGCGGGAACTTAAATCCAGAGGGGTTGAATTTCTAGGAGCTCCTCCAGAAGCATATTATGACATGCTACCAGAAAGGGTTGGAGCAATAGATGAGGAAATCCGGATTATCCAAGAACTGGGTATTTTGGTGGATCGTGACGAAGAGGGGTATCTCCTTCAGATTTTCACCAAACCTGTGGAGGATAGGCCAACTTTATTCTATGAGATTATTCAGCGAAAAGGTGCACAGAGTTTTGGCGCCGGCAATTTTAAGGCACTTTTTGAAGCAATCGAACGTGAACAGGAACGCAGAGGTAATCTATAAGGATATGTTGGGTATGGAAGAATTATTGCGTGCATTTGAGCACCGGAGTCCGGAAATCGTATTTGAGTGGAAAGATAGTGAAACTGATGCCAAAGGATGGATTGTTATCAATTCGTTGCGGGGCGGTGCAGCGGGCGGAGGCACACGGATGCGTGCAGGCTTGGACCGGCATGAAGTAGAGTCCCTTGCCAAAACAATGGAAGTGAAGTTCACGGTTTCAGGCCCCGCTATAGGCGGTGCCAAATCCGGTATTGACTTTGACCCACATGATCCACGCAAAAATGAGGTTTTAGACCGTTGGTTTAAGGTGGTGACACCGCTATTAAAAAATTACTACGGGACTGGAGGAGATCTTAATATCGATGAAATCCATGATGTCATTCCATTGACCGAAGAATATGGCTTATGGCATCCACAGGAAGGTATATTGAATGGACATTTTAAGGTAAATGAGAGCAACCGTATCCACCAAATAGGACAGTTGCGCTATGGAGTGTCCAAAGTGTTGGAAGACAATACCTACAGTCCGGATTTAAAGCGTAAATATAAGGTTGCAGACATGATAACAGGCTATGGAGTTTCTGAATCTATCCGCCATTATTATCAACTTTTTGGAAGTGACTGTATAGGAAAACGTGCAGTTATCCAAGGCTGGGGAAATGTTGCCGCCGCGGCAGCTTTCTACCTCTCTAAGCTGGGCGTTAAAATTGTCGGAATTATCGATCGGGCTGGTGGTTTAATCAATCGGGAAGGTTTCAGCGAAGCGGAGATTACGCAATTATTCCTGGATCGCAAGGGAAACGAGCTCAATTCACCGGATTTGATGTCATTTGAGCAGATTCAGAAAGAAATATGGGGATTGAAGAGCGACATCTTTGTTCCAGCAGCAGCATCACGTTTGGTTTCAAAAGATCAGATCCAGCAGCTCCTTGAAAATGGGCTTGAAGTCATTGCTTCTGGCGCAAATGTACCTTTTGCGGATCAGGAAATATTTTATGGTCCAGTGATGGAGTTTGCTGATCAGCATGTTGCGGTGATCCCTGATTTTATTGCTAATTGTGGTATGGCAAGGGTATTTGCTTATTTAATGCAGCGAAATATAGAAATGAGTGATGATGCGATCTTCTCTGACGTTTCAAAGGTGATTTTTGAGGCTTTGAAAAAAATAAGAGATTCTTCGGCAGACCGTACACAGATCTCTTCGAGAGCGTATGAAATCGCATTGAAACAATTGGTCTGATTCTTTTACAGGAGTCGTTAAACGAAAAACACTTGAAGCGGGGAACTTCAAGTGTTTTAACTAACCAATTATTAACCTAAATTTATGAATGCTTAAAACAGTGCAATACCTGTGCCAAAACTTATTTACCTAAGATGAATAAATTGTCATTTTTTTGTTAACTTATAATTTCGCTTCCATTTTGGATAAACACTTGAATCTACTGATTCCCAAATCTAATTCTCGACTGAATCGTCGTAGGTGGTGGATGTGTTAAAGTATGCGGATATACGAAGGGTTATAATCACTTTTTGATTGGTAATCTGTTGATAAACAGAAACTCCTGAAGCGGGGAGCAACAGGAGTTTTCCTAACCAATTATTAACCTAAATTTATGAAAAGTACAGGTATAACGTGATCCGAACATAAAATGTTTCAACTATTTTTACTTTTTTACATTTTTTAACATTTTTTAGTATTTCTATATTGATTTTCAGTAAAATATTCTAGTATTTACATTCTTTTCGTATTAGAAAATAAAAAACCTGTTAGCGGGGACTAACAGGTTTTTTATAAACTAACTAATTATTAACCTAAATTTATGAAACTAGTAAACAACTTTCAATAAGAATGCCAGGGCATAAATCAATCAGTCGCTTTAACGATTTTTAACGCTTTCTATGGCCAACAGGCCTGTACTCCATTGTACCGAGGCTGTCGTATTTTATTTTTCAAACCTTTTATCACTTGTAAATGTTTACTTAAGCGGAGTGAGCAAATAATCAGTGAAACTGTTTAATATAAAGTACATGTCCTTATCCTATCTTTATCAATTCGAAAATTATAGAAGCCCTTTTTGGGCTTTTGCTATCCACGATGGTCATCATATCGATGCGGATTTAGAATCGTATTTACATATTGCTCCCGAAGATCGTTTACGTGAGGAGGATCCGTATACAGCAATTTTGGCCGAATTGCCCTTTAACCGCTTTGTTTGTGGCACATCGAGGTTCCAATTGGATTTAAACCGGAATAAGGATGGAGCGATTTATCTGACTCCTGAACAGTCTTGGGGAATTCAGGTCTGGAGGACAGCGTTGCCGCAACATATAAAAGATCAACTGTACGAATCTTATGACATGTTGTACCGAAAGATAACGCAGCAGATTCAAAACACCATTGACCGCTATGGTTATTTTGTTGTTTATGATATTCATAGCTATAACGCGCTCCGGGATGGGCCGACGGTTATGATCGACAAAGTAAACAATCCACAGATTAATATTGGAACAGCAAACAATCACAGCAAATGGCAGGAATTGACCAGTGCATTGATGGATGTGCTTCGTACGGGTAAAGATGGGCAGGTCTACGACGTGCGTGAGAATGTTAAATTTAAGGGCGGCTTTTTGTCATCTTATTTAAATGAGCAATTTGGCGATAAGGGTTGTGTGTTTTCTATTGAGTTTCGCAAGGATTTTATGAATGAATGGACAGGAGAGGTCTACCCTCAAAAGTTACAGGAATATAAGCAACTTTTAATGCAAACCACTGATACCGTCGAATCCTATTTTGCGTATGAAAGATAATGCGAAACAGTTAGCGGGTATCCTAAAGAAAATCAAAAATAAGGAGGTTTTTCATACGCAGATACCACCAAAAAATAAAATGGTATTCAATCAGGTTGTACCTTATTTATTTTTGTATCGACAGTTTTTTAGCCCGGATCCAATGCTGGCGGAACTGGTAAAATCCGAACCCGCGTATTTTAGAGTTAAGGACCCAGAAATGAATGTATCGGACTGGATCGCACCGATACTTAACCAGTTCGTCGAAGAATTTGGTGCATGTCTAATTATAGAAGCTTGGACCGCAAGCCCGGGGCAGGAAGAAGATATTCAGATCCATATTGCCCGGAAAAATGTGCAATCCATTGCACAATATCTTGGAAAGCAATTGGAAACAGAGGAATCTATTGCCAAAGTCGAAATTGTAACCGACACGAAAACCAATGCGACACAAAGTCTCTCCCCGGCGAGTATACAATTGGATAAACTAAATAGTAATATCTTGTATATGGGATTAGAAATCAAACCGAAGTACCTGCTGGGGGCCAACCAACAGATACTTCCCATTGATCTTCGCCATTTTCGTGAAGCTATATCCCGAAGTTTATCCAAAACATTTTTTGAATTTATTCGCATACATACCCTGTCAAAACCAACATCATTTAAAATTAGTCATCCCAAAAAGATGCTTCCTTTGGCTTGGGAAATCGATCAAAAGTTGGCCCGTGAAAGCCAGCGGTTTGATTTTCTATTATTGGTGACACCGACAAATTCCTATGATGCCTGGCTGCAGTTCAAAAAGGGAAACTATCGCAGGGTTCCTGTTTTTCATTATAGACCGATGCCCATTGATCCCGATATTATAAAACGTAACCTCTATAATCTGCATATTGAAGATCTTTATGACCCTTCCATAGCTTATTTGTTTCGGGATAAACGCAAAGAGCTCGATCAGATGATGAGCATGCTGAGCGAAAGGGGGAAAGAGGGATTTTTACTGGGTAGCATGCAGGTGTTTGGTACCGTCAACGAAAAGCTGTTAGAGAAAGCGCAAGCCATATTAACAATTACAGCGACTGACAGGGAGCATCGGACAAAGGAAGAGGATATCGTCTATGCAGAAGAGTTTGCAAAACTAGCACAGGAAGAACTAGATTATTTAAAAAGCCAAGATCCTAATTTTGGTACGACTGTACGGCTTCGGGATGATATCTATGGAGTGATGGTGAATCAAGGGGTCTTAAATATCAGTAAACAATATAGTCTGCCCCGACATCGGGTACAGGCATTGATCCAACACGAAGTTGGGACTCATATCGTGACCTACTATAATGGTAAACAGCAGCCCTTCAGCCTTTTTAGATTGGGAGTTCCGGGATATGAGAAGCTTCAGGAGGGATTGGCCGTACTCGCCGAATACTTGGTTGGTGGCTTGACGAATAATCGATTACGCATATTAGCGGGTAGGGTGGTAGCGGTATATCACATGCAACAGGGAAACACTTTTTTAGATACATTCGCGCTGTTGGTGGACAAATATCAGTTTCTGCCAGACACGGCTTTTCAGATGACCATGCGTGTTTTTAGAAGCGGAGGGCTCACAAAAGATGCGTTGTACCTCAGTGGCTTGATCGAGTTGATAAATTATATAAAAAGTGGTCGGGATCTCACTTTGCTGACTATGGGCAAGATCAGGGAAGATTATATCCCAATAGTCGAAGAATTAATGCTTAAGGGGGTATTGAATGCTCCGGTGTTAACACCCAAATACTTGACCTCACCCTATAAAGATGTATTAACCAACCTCAAGAAAAGTAAAGGAATATTTCAGATGATACAATAATCAGCGACACTATATGAAGATAGCATTTGTTATTAATCAGACCCATAAAGAAACTGAACGTTTCACAACAACCCTGCTCGCATTGAAGGCACATCAGCTAGGGCATGCGATTTATTACATCGGACTGGCCGATTTTTATTATGAATCTGCCCATATTGCCGCTCATGTGCGTGAGGTGCTTCCTACACAACAGATTACCTCTGCAAAGCAGTTGATGGAGGTATTGAGAGCTACAGCAAAGACAAAAATGGAATTGGAGAAGATGGATGTGATCTGGCTTAGATTCGATCCTGTTTTGGATATGGTGAATCGACCCTGGGCAGCTTCATCTGCGCTGCAGTTCGCCTCCTTATTAAAAGAAAAAGGTGTACAGGTCATTAACGATCCCGATAGTTTGGGCCGGGCAAGTAACAAATTGTATCTCGAGGGTTTTGACGAGTCTATCCGACCCAAAACAATTGTAACCAGGAATTATACTGATGTTGTCGAGTTTTTTGAGCAGCAAAATAGACTGATTATTTTAAAACCTTTAAAGGGGTCTGGTGGGAAAAATGTGTTTTTGATCAATAAAGATAATCAACAGAATCTAAAACAAACGGTCGAGGCGATTGCCAGGGATGGCTATGTGATTGGGCAGGAGTATCTGCCCGAAGCAGCTGCTGGTGATATCCGTTTTTTTTTGTTGAATGGTGAACCCGTTTCCATCAATGGAAAATATGCTGCTGTTCATCGTGTACAACAGGGGAATGAGATCCGGAGCAATGTGCACCAAGGGGCAAAAACCCAAGCCGCGATAATCTCGCCGGAGCTCCTACTTATGGTTGATAAAATCAAAGACAAATTGATACAGGATGGAATGTATTTTGTCGGTTTGGATATTGTGGGCGATCGTATTATGGAGATAAATGTTTTTAGTCCGGGAGCTTTATGCCAAACAGAAGAGATTGTAAAAGAAGATTTTTCCGCATTGATTATCAAAAATCTTGAAGAAAAAATAGGGTCTGCTAGAAATTCATCGGGTGTTTAATAAGGCGATTATATGTAATTGGTTTTATAATAAGGGGACAAAGATCAATAATTGACTGGGCTGTCTAAAAGCATACCTGATCTTGAGAACTAAGTTGTTTTTGGTGTCATTTGAAATCTTTTAATGGTAATTAGGATTGTTGTGATAGGAAGCTGACAAAACGCGGGATTGATGGAAATTATGAGTTTGAGATGAATCAAGGCATTTAAATTCTTGTTAATTTTAAGAAAATATAAAAATACGATGTTTATTATTGATTCGCCTTCTCATGATGCTTATTTCAATATTGCTTCTGAGGAATACCTGCTCACGAAATATCCGAAAGAACCCATTTTCTTATTGTACATGAATGATCCGTCAATTATTATCGGCAAATTTCAGAATACTTTGGCCGAAATTAACCTTGATTACGTGAATGATAATAAGATTAAGGTCGTTAGGAGAATGTCTGGTGGTGGTGCCGTATATCATGATTTAGGAAATCTCAATTTCTCCTTTCACACCTTATTGGGAAATCTTGATTTTATGGATTTTTCGACTTTCACGCAACCTATTGTTTCTGTTTTGAACAAATTGAATATTCCGGCAAAACTGGAAGGGAGGAATGACCTGCTGGTGGATGGAAAGAAGTTTAGTGGAAATGCTAAGCTTGCAAAAAATGGTAAAATGGTTCAGCATGGTACTATTTTAATTGATTCACAGATGCAGATATTGAGCGATGCATTGAAGGTAAACCCGCTTAAATTTGTCGATAAAGCTGTCAAGTCCAACCGTGCGAGGGTAACAAATCTGATCGGTTATCTACCTCAGGGTTTTACAACGGTAAAATTTAAGGAACTATTGATCGCAGAAATGCAGCGTGAAAATCCTGATGCGGAGATCATTCATTTCTCTGCAACTGATATCCAGAATATCGAACATCTAGTGAAGGAAAAATATGAAACCTGGGACTGGAATTTCGGTTTCTCTCCGAATTATAATTTTAAAAAGGCAATCAAGATCCCCGCCGGTTTTATCGAATTACATTTAGATGTACATAAAGGTTCTATTGAGCATGCTAAGATTTTCGGGGATTTTTTTGCTTCTGAATCTATTCATGAACTGGAGCAACTATTGATTGGAAAAAAACATCAATTGGAAGAAGTCAGAGCGCTGTTGGAAACCATAGACCTAACTTCGTATTTTGGAAAAGTTGATGTAGTTGAAATTTTGGAGCTATTTAAATAATAGCTATTGTATTATCCCATTGGGACTTAAATAAAAATATTATGCCTTGGAATCCAAATATCTATAATAAATTTAAAGACATCCGTTTCAAACCTTTTTTTGATCTATCCGAACTAATAGCTTCGGAAGCAACAATGAAAGCGGTAGATCTCGGATGTGGAACCGGAGAGCAAACCGCTATTTTAAGCGATAAATTTCCACAGGCTACATTCCTTGGAATAGATGCATCTCCAGAAATGTTATCGATGAGCCGTAAACTTGAACATGAACACCTAAAATTTGAAAATAGTAGTGTTGAAAAATTTCTGGACACAGCGGGTTCCTGGGATTTGATATTCAGTAATGCGGCATTGCAATGGCTAGATGATCACCAAACACTTTTTCCGCATCTCATTTCCAAATTGAGTAGCGGTGGGCAATTGGCCGTTCAGATGCCTTATCAGCCGGAAAATGTCTTAAATAAACTGCTATCTGAGCTGGCTGGTGAAGAACCTTACCGAAGCTATTTGGATGGTTGGAATAGGGCTTCATCGGTGCTAAGTATAGATGAGTATGCACAGATTTTGTTTCATTCGGGCTTGGAGGAATTGGATCTCTCGCTTCGTATATACCCAATTATAGCTGCCGAAGCGGAAGTACTTTATGACTTTATTTCCGGATCGGCATTGATCCCTTATATTGAGCGACTGGACGAAGATAAACGACCTGCTTTTATTGAGGCTTTTAAGACACGTATTAAACAGCATTTTTCCAGATTCCCAGCGATATATCCGTTTAAACGTATTTTGTTGTATGGACGAAAGAGCTGAAGTCGGGCGAGGATGCTCGTGTTAAATGCTGATCAAATCGGACCAGATCGCTTTGGTCATCGTTGCTAAATCGTTGGGATTTAATATCATTTGAAGGCCTCGTTTTCCTGCGCTCACAGAAATTTCTGTTTCCAATTGAGCTGCTTCCTCGATAAATGTTGGAAATAGTTTTTTCATGCCAATAGGTGAGCAGCCCCCACGGATATAGCCTGTTACAGCTAGCAGATCCTTCATGGGGAGCATTTCACAATTTTTATTACCTGATGCTTTAGCGATCTTTTTTAAGTCAAGTTGCGCATTCCCGGGAATTACAGCAACAATGTAAGGATCTATATTTCCTTTCAATACTAAAGTCTTATAAAGTGTTTCAGGTATTAGACCCAAGGACAAGGCAACATGCTCCGCGCTGACATCATGATCATCCACCTCGTATTCTCTTAATTCATAGTTTACTTTTGCCATATCCAACAAGCGGACTGCATTGGTTTTATGCGACATAATAAGCTTTTTTAAGATCTACGATTCGAAAAATAGTTTGTAATCTCTGTCAAGGAGTATGTATTCAGACAATTTTTTGCTTCCAGGCCACCTTTCTGTGCAACAAAAATGCCATACTGCATGTCCAGCAGCCCTTCCGTGCGATGCGCATCAGGGTTAATGGATAACAATACACCCTTTTCTACAGCATAGCGATGCCATCTCCAATCTAAATCTAGCCTTAAAGGATTTGCATTAATTTCAATGACGACCTTATTCACGGCGCAGGCATCAATTATTTTTTTAAAGTCGAGTGGATAGCCCGATCTACTTAATAAAAGACGGCCTGTTGGATGTCCTAAAATTGTTGTATATGGGTTTTCAATTGCTTTAATCAATCTAGCGGTTGCTTTTTCCTCATCCATCTTTAAGTTGGAGTGGACAGAGGCGACAACAAAGTCAAATTGTGCTAGTACCTCATCAGGGTAGTCCAGTGATCCATCGCTTAGAATATCGGATTCTATCCCTTTAAAGATTTTAAAAGGTGCTAGTTTTTCATTTAAGCTGGCAATTTCCTTCCATTGCTCTTCCAATCTTTCAATGGAAAGACCATTTGCATAAACTGCCGTCCTGGAGTGATCACATATTCCGAGATATTCGAGACCTAATGCATCTTTACAATGAAGAGCCATTTGCTCCAAGGTATGCACACCATCACTATAAGTTGAGTGGTTGTGCAGTGTCCCTTTGAGGTCTTTAAATTGGATTAATTGAGGTAAAGTATGGTTCTGTGCGCGTTCAATTTCGTCAAGCCCCTCGCGCAATTCCGGTTCAATATAATCAAGCCTTAAGTTACGGTAGATAGCTTCTTCACTGGAAAGTGAAGGTAAGTCAGGAAGAATATTGAATAAAAGATCCAGGTGTGCGGTCGATCCTGTGCTGAGGATAAGGTCCCGATAAAAATCATTGATATTCGTACTGAAAACCTTGAATGTAAAACCTAATTCATCGGTAATTTCCAGTGAATTCTCTGTTTTCTCCACCAATGTATAATCACCTAGGAATTTCTCCACTGCTTCTATACTTTCGGAAATGAGTAGATCCACTGTGCTTAACACCTCGCATTTTCTTCTAAAATCTCCGGTAAAGGATAGAAGAGACGAGGGGAAATGTGTTTTTAAAATAGCGTAAAATGTATCAGCTTGGGACAATACTTTAGCGTATAGGAACCATCCCTGATTGGATATTGAAAATTCGATGGATTTCTTTATTTCTTCCTGTGTTTTTAAGCCAAATCCTTTGGCTTCAACTAGACGGTTTTCATTGCAGGCATACAATAGTTCGCCTACACTTTCAATCCCAAGGTCTTGCCAGATAATCTGAACCTTTTTTGGACCTAGGCCCTTTATGTTTAACATTTCAACAACTCCTGATGGCATATTCGCCAATAGGTCCTGGAGTTCCTTAAACGTTCCGGTTTGTGCGACCTCTTTCGCTTTTTCGGCGGTACTTTTTCCTATGCCCGGCTGTGCGCTCAATTCTTCAAGCGAGGCGTCATCAATACGAAAGGGCAATTTGTCCAATTTAAAAGATGCACTAGCCATAGCCTTTGTTCGGAATGGATTTTCGTTGTGAAGTTCCATTAATTGGCTACACAATTTAAAAATTTTAGAGATCGCTTTATTGTCCATCATTGTCGGTGAGTTGTTAGGCTACAAATATCCTAAATTTTGAACCAAAATACCAACCAAGTCGATAATATAATGCCGTTAAATAATGTGAAAAAGCTGATTTTGGCCAAAATCATGTACGGTTTTTTAAAATTAACAACAAAGTGACAAATGACTGCCCGCTTAACCGGGCATTTTAGCTAAGTTTGCCGTTTTTGGATGTTGAAATCGATAAGGTTTATCGTGTTTTTTGAAAATATTCGACAACAATAAGAATGTTATGATAGCAGATATAAATGACAAAGAAGTAAGTGGTCTCTACAAGACAGGCATTATTCAACAGACAGCCTATTGGTCTGCTGTGAAAAAGATGCAAGGGATAGAATCGAAGGCTTTTAATTTCAAATCGAAACACTCTGATCTTTATATCGGAGTGGAAGACGATACCTATTTTGTGGGGGATCTATTGATTATTATTCAGGCGGTGGATCATGAGCATAGCATCGCGTATGTACCATATGGTCCTGAAATAGAACCATCGGAAGAAAATCAAGGGGCATTTTTAGAACAGCTTTCGGAGAGTTTACGTTCTTACTTACCGCCCAATTGCATTATGATACGCTATGATCTCTCCTGGGAATCCCATTGGGCAAAAGAAGATGACTGTTATGACCTCTATGGCAATTGGCTAGGTGTCCCTGAAAAACGTATTCAGGAAATGCGCTTTAATTTTAATACGGAAAACTGGAATTTTCATAAAGCGAATACAGATATTCTTCCTTCTAATACCATTTTTATGAACCTTAGAAAAGAGGAGGATCTCCTGTTGGCCAATATGAAATCAAAGACGCGTTATAATATTCATTTGGCTGAAAGGAAAGGCGTAAAAGTTCGTTCTCTTGGTTTAGAGAGCCTGGAGATCTGGTATGAGTTATATCGGCAGACTGCGCTTCGGAATAATTTTTTCTTGCACGATATCAACTATTTCAAGATTGTACTATCTGCCAAGGCAAATGATACTTTGTCTCCAGCAGATGTTTATTTATTGGTTGCTGAGGTGGACAATCAACCTCTGGCTGCAATGTTTCTAGTAATTGCAGCAAATCGGGGAACCTATCTCTATGGTGCCTCCGCTTCCGAGAATCGCAATTATATGGCGACCTATGCCTTGCAATGGCGTGCCATGCAGGTAGCAAAGGAAAAAGGCTGTACGGAATATGATTTCTTTGGCGTATCACCTCAGGCTGATCCATCACATCCATTATACGGACTTTATAGATTTAAAACTGGTTTTGGTGGTGAGATCTATCACCGAATGGGCTGCTGGGATTATCCGTTGGATAACGATAAGTATCGATATTATGCCTCCATGGAGTTTAAAAATCAAAGTTATCATTTGAGTTAAGTATTAAAATACTTCACCCAGGGTCAATCTTACTCCACGGTGATTGGTGCTAACACCATAATCTATGCCGATGTTGGTGCCCGAGTTCTTGTTAAATTTAATTCTGGCGCCGGCACCGGTACCGATGTTCCAGTCTGCAAACATGCTATTTTTGGGTCCGTTCACCGTGGTGAAATTTATAAAAGCCACAAAGCCGAATAAACCATCGCTGCTGATGTCGCGTCGGTACTCTGTTTCCAGATAATACAACGATTTGCCACGGAACCGACTTACGGGAAACCCTCTTCCGGAACTGTTGTAAGGATCCCAACCCAAATTAGGTAAATCGAGGTAAGGTGCTTTGCTATTGAAAACAGTCCAGAAAAAGCTACGCACAGCAATCATATTCTGCCTATTCGGATCCTGGGTCAAGCGATGGTATCTCCTGATTTCGAGGAATAGGGACTTCCAATTTTGATCACTTCCCATGAAAACAGGATTAACGCGGAATTGTAGATTGGCATAGTTGCCAGACCAAGTATTGATAGAGTTGGCACGCGTGTCATAGATGAGGTTGAGACTGAGTCCTGAGGAAATAGTATGGTCTTTCAATGCTGTACCATAGGGGTAGGAGGTGTACTCGTCAAGTGGGATAGCACTCGTGGATTTGATATTCATGCGGTAATCCAGATCATAGCCAATGCCCATAAACAGTCCGCCGTGGATTCTTTTTAGCGCATGTTGATATAGTCTAAAATAGGTATAATCCAAATTGATCTGTTGGTCTCCGTGATGCTCTTTGCCTATTCCCCAAGTCTCATGTGGGTATTTTAATAGCCTGATATCACCATCGATAACCCAAGTATTATCTTTTAACCAGACATAGGAGCGGATGGGGAGGCCGAATCGCTTTCCAAAATTGGTATATGGCGTGAAAGTAACCTTAGACATATAGGTGCTTTTACGCTCACCAAGATAAAACCCTGCTGTGGTACTCGTAATTAAAGCGTGCCCTCCTCCTGGTACATTTGTCGAAAATGGCAGAAATGAAAAGTAAAACTTTTTTCCGGTACTATCGACAGATTGCGGTGGCTTAATCTTGAGAATCTCTTTTCCGATATCGATCAGATCCCTTTGTTTACTCGTATCTGCAATATGCTCAGTGATTTCTATTTCATTGACAGGGCGCTGTGCATAGAGCTCAGATTGAAATATCACCAATAAAAATGTTAAAGTAGCAAGCTGATATAAAAAAAGATGCTGTCTGTCGTAGTGTGTCATGAACACATGCAATCTAAGAGGAATTGTACAGAATTACAATATTGTAAAGAATATTTTATCTATTCTGTCGCGTTTTGGCTATAAAGGGAATAAGTTCAAATTTCATTCACCTAGAAAAAAATAGCGTTTACCGATTTTAATGTAATGTTAATCTAAATGTAATAGAATCAACACATCAGTTGTCTTAAATTTGAATCAGAAAATAAATAAGAAAAAAGTGCAACAAATTTAGATTGTCTCCGACAATAGGATAAGAAAATATACTAATACATTATAAAATAGAAAAGATATGAAAACTTTAGTAAAAACATTTGTAGCGGCAGCAATGATAGCGATCTCTACTTGCTCAATGGCTTCGGTTAAACCAGAAGAACGTAATTTAATTACAGCTGATTTGGCGATTGATGAATATGTTGGCGCGATGACCGAAGGTCAGGTAGCGAATTTAGATAAGCTATTCACTTCTGATTTTAACCAGAAAATCTGCGGTAAACAAGACTTAAATCACAGCCGATCGGAGATGATCGAGTTCTTGAAAAAACAAAAAGGAATAAAAATGAACTGTAAAACAACAACGCAGATCGTTGAAGAATTACCAGATTACGCTATTGCGAAAGTAACCATGCAATTTGATGGTTTCTCTAAGACCGATTTGATTACACTTGTGAAGGAAAACGGTGCATGGAAAGTTTCTAAATCAGTTAATTCTTACAAATAGGAATTACTGCCGCAAATTGAAATGATGTTTCGGGAAACTGATCAATGTATAAAAACAAAAGAGGCTACTTGTAAAAAGTAGCCTCTTTTGTTTGTGGAGCATATCAGGATCGAACTGATCACCTCTTCACTGCCAGCGAAGCGCTCTAGCCAGATGAGCTAATGCCCCTTGTTTTTTCTGTCGCTAAGATAATACCTTTTTTGTAAAAACAAAATTGCTTTTTTTATTTTTTTAATATTATTATTTATTGCTTCTCGATAAGTAGTTCCTCAGTACGTTTTATCTGTTGATTGTCCTTCCATGCGTCATGTCCAGGAATAACCATTTTTATCTGCGGATACTTCGCTAACAATCTTGCCAATGCAGGCTTCCAGGCTTTGACATCACCATCACCGACAAATCCCAAGTTTTTGGCCTCCGAACTTTTGATGAAGCAACCCCCATCCAGAATTTGATAGTCCGGAAACCAGACAACGACATTATCCAAAGAATGTCCTGCACCAAAAAAGTCCAAAACGAAGGACTGACCACCGACTTTATAGATCTTGTTGATTTTGACGAGATGCGTAGCTTGAGCTTTATGATTTGCCTTAAGCAGATCGTTGGTCATTTTTGACGCATAAGTTGGAATTCCGATACGATTATAATATGCAAAGCCCCCCGCGCGATCCTCGTGCCAATGTGTAGCATATACTGCAATGACAGGTAGCTGATGCTTTTGCTTGATACTGTCCAAAAGCGGTTGATATTGTGTCGAGTCCCAAGGCGTATCAAATAGAATAACGCCTTTCTTGGTGATTAGATAGACCGCATTAGCGGCATATTTGGTGCCCTCAAAGGTATTGTAAGTCGTATAAAGATAAAGCTGAGAATTAATCTTTTCAATGGATAATGGTTTTTCCTGTGCGCGCAAAGATGGCAATACACAGCAAGAAAGACCGAGAAGTAGCGTAGCTACTTTTGCGGAGAAGAGCGAAATAGTATTTTTGAACATAAGTAAATAAACGATTGTTCGGAATGAATATTGTTGTGTTGGACCTGTAAAATTCTCTTTTTTTCTGGCTACAACGATGTAATGAAATCTTCTCGATGCGGTGTGAAAGAATCTATCAACTCGCCTTCTTCAAGACATTCACAGCCGTGGATTAAATTTGGGTAAATGATGCAAGAATCACCTACAGTTAAGATTTCATCTATGCCATCGATGTGGTACCTGAACTTTCCGGCGTTGACATAAGATATTTGTGTATGTGGGTGTTGATGTAGGGCACCGATTGCACCTTTTTGAAAACGTACTTTCATTAACATCAATTCATCGTTATAAACTAATATTTTACGTTGTACACCATCGCCTAGATCCGTCCAGCTCTGGGCTTTATCGTGTAGGAATATCTCACTCATTTTAATCGCTTTTATTTTAAAAAATTAATCAACAAATCTTTATCGCCAATGATAGGAAATAAATATGACTTTTGTAGCTCAGCTTGAAAAGTTCTTGATAAGCACACAGCGTTGATGAGAGAATCCCCCGATTTTCTTAGGAAAATAGAAGAACATGGATGAACTGATCGGTAAAGTATTTGAAAAAACTGTTACTTTGTGTCTGATCAAAGCGAGTGTACTGATATGAATTATTTCGACGAACTTATTACATTATTACATGAAGAACAACAATATGATAAGATGCAGCATGAAGCATTATTATTGAAAAGCAGTTTAAATGAAAGAAGAATGCAGGGGGTGACCTGGTTTCCTATTCAGATCACGGATAGCGAACTGGGGCGGGGAGATTATCTGTCAGTTAGTTTAAAAAAAACAAACCATCTCGATGTAGATCATCGGTTTCGTTTTGGGATGCCTGTTTCTCTATTTTCAAACCATGACCCAAATGCGGACAGAATAGACGGCATTATATCTTCGGTTAATAAGGAAAGTATGCGGATTTCATTTCGTGTAGATGAGCTGCCCGATTGGAGCAGAAGGGGGAAACTTGGTGTGGACTTATTATTTGACGAATACTCATACCGTGAAATGGCGAATGCATTGCGACAGGCAAAGGAGCTTGCGACTGATCCACGACAAGGCAAATTGATCAGAAAGCTTATTGGTGGAGAACAATTATATACCGGAGAAAAAGATACCTTTTTTGAACATCCAGATCTCAATGTCAGCCAAAATAGCGCTGTTCAACAGGTCTTAGCTACGACAGATGTCGCACTTTTACATGGCCCTCCAGGGACTGGGAAAACGACAACATTAATCAGGGCAATAGCTGCTTTGTCAAAGAGCAATAACAAGCAGATATTGGTCGTGGCTCCGAGTAATACTGCAGTTGACTTATTGACTGAGCGTTTAGATGCTGCAGGAATAGCTGTCACTCGGATAGGTAATCCGGTTAAAGTATCTGAACATCTACAGGAGTTAACCCTTGATAGCAGAATAGACAGCCATAGCGCGAATAAGGATATAAAGACCTTGCAAAAGCAAGTTCGAACCTATACGGATATGGCCCAAAAATATAAACGCAATTTTGGCAAGGCCGAGCGCGAACAAAGGAAAGCATTGTTCGACGAAGCTTACAGAATTCGAAAAGATGTTGATAAGATTCAGGATTTTATCGTATCGGATATTCTCGATCGCTCTCAGGTAATAACCGCGACGCTCGTAGGGGCAAATCAAGATGTTATACGAAACCGAAGATATGAGACGGTTGTTATTGACGAGGCTGCTCAGGCACTGGAGCCTGCCTGCTGGATTCCGATATTAAAGGCAGACAAATTGGTGTTGGCTGGGGATCATTGCCAACTCTCACCAACAGTGAAATCAAATAAAGGTATGGACAATAAGCTTAGCTATACGCTGTTTGAAAAACTCATCAATCTTTATCCCCAAGCGGTTTCACTGCTCGATATCCAGTACCGAATGAACGAACAGATCATGAATTATCCGTCCTCAGCTTTGTATGGAGGTCTCTTGAAAGCTGATTGTTCGGTTGCACATTGGACAATAGCAAATGATTCGGAACCGATTGTATATATTGATACGGCTGGGGCAGGTTTTGAGGAAACTGAAAGTGATGGTGCGATCTATAATCTCGGGGAGGCCAATTTTCTGAAATCTCATTTAAAGACAGCCATCGCAACTTGGGTAGAGTCTTCTCCAATCGAACAATGGCCTAGTATTGGGATAATAGCACCTTACCGGAAGCAAGTGTCTGTATTAAAGGAAATGTTGGAGCAGGATGAAGAATTACGGCCGTATGCTGCTATTATTAAAGTACAGACCATTGATAGTTTTCAGGGGCAGGAGAAAGATATTATTTATATCAGCTTGACGCGAAGTAATAACGAACAACAGATTGGGTTTTTATCCGATGTGCGACGGATGAATGTCGCCATGACAAGGGCCAAAAAGAAGTTGGTCGTCATTGGCGATAGTGCGACGATAGGGATTCATTTGTTCTACCAGAAATTTATTGATTACGCAGAAAATCTTGGCCACTATCATAGTGTTTGGGAATGGGATATTGCGGAGATGTAATAGAAAAAGGGACTGCGATGAAATTCCTTTCGCAGTCCCTCTCAATTTTTATAAAGAGGTGAAATTCATCCAATCAGCCTTTTCGTCATAGTGCATAAGCGGTTCGGCATTATTGTTATTGGAGAGTTGACCGACCAACATGTACAGATCCATACTAACATGCTGACGGGCAATTTCTGTCATTTTATCATTAAAACCAGCGTTATTGATTTGCAGAACATATTGGAAGCAAACAACACGTGCAATTATTTTCCCTAAAGTGACCATCTCGCGCTGTTTAGGTTGAAGCGGGAAGTCGAAATTCAAAATAGAAGAGAAAAATGGAGCTGCAAGTTCGGTTGCCGGATTTATTTTCAGGAATGAAAGCAGATTGCTTTCTTTGCTTTTGCGCATCAGTTTAGCAATTGCCTCTGCTACTTGCGAATAGAGCATCTCGTTTGACCCTTCAAAAATTTGGAAAGGTCTACTATCTACTAAACCACGACCAGCAACATGATCCAATCTATAACCGTTTGCTCCAGATAATTGTACACAGATCTGTGCAGATTCGTGCATCAGGTCAGTCACGAGTGCCTTGACACTATTGGCATCCACACTGTGGCCAGAAAGATCATTTTGAATTGAACTGATCGAACTACTGTATGCACACATCGCTGAACATATCGTAAAAGCAGCCTGCAAGCGAGATAATTGAAACTTAACCGAATCCAGTTCGTTCAATGGAATTCCACTAACACGTCTTTCCGTGCAATGCTTCATGGCTTCATCCAGCATACGTTTTATGAATCCCATTCCCATGCCAGGAAACTGAAGTCTGCTCCGGTGTAAAGTATCCAACATCAGTTTTATACCAGTACTCTCTGGTGTTAATCTATTGTCGACGGGTACTTCGATGTCTATTTTATTGATACCATAAGGAATAGCATATAATCCTAAGCTATTGTATTTTTTTGTTACTTCAATCTTTTGTTCTTCGATGGAATTGTCGGTAACAAAGAAATCTATATCACGTACAAGTTCACCATTCTCATTTTTCTTTCGGGCAGTAACGAGCCAAAAGTCAGCAGCACCTGTTAAACCTTGCCAATGTTTTTCTCCGTTAATACGGTATTTATCTCCATCTTGTTGATAGGAGGTACGCATATTGAGGGCATCACTACCATAGGCTTGCTCGGTAATCATCAGCCCACCCATGGCTTTATTTTCTAGAAATTGGTGGAAAACTTTTTCCTGAAGTAAGGTATTGCCGTATTTAGCAAAAGGCTCCAAGAATAAAGCGATATTGATCCCGAAGATCAAAGACAGTGAAAGTGATTCATAAGATGCCGCAGCAAGCACTCCTAAACATTCTTTTACATGTAGGCCACGGCCTCCGTGATGCTCGGGAATAGCAACAGACAATGGTCTCATTGCCATGATTTCGCTTAAAAACTGAGGGGGTAAACCACGTGTTAAACTCAGGTTATTATAGTCGTATTCGGTATGGAATAAGCTTGATAATCTTTCTTTAAAGTTTCCGATAAATAAATCGAAATTTTGGGCTTTGTTCGTGTGATCTAAAACGTTAGACATCGCTATATTAATTAAATGATGAAACATTTGCAATAGTAGATGTATACGATAAAGCCTCAAAAGATAGCTGTGAATTTTGCTTACATCCTAATCGCTATACAAAAATAATCCATATCGTTGTGATTGGTCTGTCCACTTCAGTATAAAAGATAGGACAAATCGTGCATATCCAAAAAATATTAAGTTGCCTTGTTACGATAAGAAGTAGGGGAAATTCCTACGATTTTTTTGAATAAACGGGAAAAATAGGAGGGATCAGAAAAATCCAGCTCATAACAGATATCGGCAATACTTTTATTTGATTCAAAAAGAAGAAATTGACTATGCATGATAAGTACTTCTAAGATCAGTTCTTTGGAAGACTTTTTGAACACCGAAAATACGCAGCGGTTTAGGTAATTGGTTGACACCGCGAGCCGGTCAGCATAAAAGCCGATATGTTTTTGTTTTTTGAAGTTTTTGTGCACAAGCTGTTTGAACATCATTGCAATTTCCTGCCTTCGGTTGAGTGCTTGGTTGGAAGATGATAGCTTGATAATCTTTAGTAAGAGGGATTTTAGTAAACTTTCGAAAAGTTCTTTATAAGGTGACTCAGAAAGTAATTCATTGTAGAGCAATTTGAATAGCTCGTTAAGGTCGGTACTATCCTGTGAAGCTAAGTTGAGTAGCGGTGAAATATTAAAGATATTCAGGATCTCCTGTTCCCGAAAAATCGAAGTCATCGCATTATCGTTGATCAGTACACAATGTCCTTTTGCCGATTTGTCAACAGATTTGATCGTCGAAATATTACCATAGTTGCTAATCAGAATCGCTGGTGCTTTTACTACATATTCTTTTGCACCGATCTTGTGCTTAAAATGGCCCTCTGTTATATGTACAAGGAGATTGTATCCCAAGAAGATGGGGGGAGTAGGGAATTTAATATATGGAGCGATTTCACTGAGTTGAAAGATTTTGACTGGAGATTGCTGGTACCTCAGGTGTTCCAGACTACCAGTCATAAATCTATCTACAAATTCACCTGCATTTACCTGCTTTTCCATTGTTGCGCATTATGTTTTGACAAAAACACCAAATTCTCCTATTTTCCGATTATTACTACTCGTTGCAAACGGATTTAACGTAATATCAGGATAATATTTCAAAGGTAACGGGATAAAATAGGTTTGTCAATATAAAATGTATGATGGTTTTCAAAATAGGTGCAACATGCTACCATTGTTGCCAATAACTAAACTCCATGATCACTTCTATGTAGGGGTGGAAAAGTAATCGGATTTTCTATCTATATAAAGCCGAGGTGGTAATTATGACCGATAAAAAATGATTTGGGAAAACGAAGCTTTATCATTAGCTTTAATCCTTAACAAAAGCTGAATCGTTTGCTTCTCAACGACTTCTTTATTATAAACCGAGCGAGTATGAAAATTGTATTTGTTTTTATTTCATTATTTTTTTCTGTTGTTGCTGTTCGGGCACAGGACCGGCTGAATTACTGTAATGATCACATCCAAACCGGTGCAGAGCGAACTGAGCTATATATACCTTACCTCAATGGTAAGCGGGTTGCTATTTTGGGTAATCCATCTACCGTGATCAAGAAAAAACATCTTGTGGATAGCCTACTCGCCAGGGGAATTAAAATCGTAAAAATATTTGGGCCTGAACATGGATTTCGCGGAAATGCCAGCAACGGAACGAAAGTGCGGGATGAAGTCGACCCTGTAACCAAAATTCCGGTGATCTCGCTCTACGGAAGTAAAAAAAAGCCTTCGGCGAAAGACCTAAAAGATATTGATGTGTTCATCTTTGATGTACAAGATATGGGGGTAAGATTTTACACGAATATTAATACACTTCGGGACATCATGGAAGCCTGTGCCGAAAATGAGAAGGAACTCTTGATTTTAGATCGCCCTAATCCAAATGCGTATTTGGTCGATGGCCCTATATTGGATATGAAATATAAATCGGGTATCGGTCAGTTTCCGGTTCCGATTGCTCACGGGATGACAATCGCTGAATTTGCCCAGATGATTAACGGGGAGGGCTGGATGGCGACGACAAAAAAATGTAAGCTAAAGATCATACCCGTAGCTGCATATAATCATCAAATGTTATACAAACTTCCGGTTAATCCTTCTCCAAATTTAAATACCGAACAGAGTATTCTCCTCTATCCAAGTACTTGCCTTTTTGAAGGTGTAAAGATCAATCATGGAAGGGGTACGGATTATCCCTTTACAGTTTTTGGAAGTCCAACCTATAAAGGCGTGTATCGTTTTTCGTTTACACCTGTGAGTAAAAAAGGAATGAGTGAGACACCACTCTTTATGAATGAAGCATGTTATGGTTTAGATCTACGAGAATATGATTTGCAGAAGCTGGTGGACAGTAAGAAAATAAATCTTTCCTGGATGCAGGAGCTCTATCGGAATTCTCCAGAAAAAGATAAATTCTTTGATCAGTCATTTTCCAAGCAGATTGGCAGTATAGAAAAATTGGTTGGTGTTGATTCCTTTCGAAGACAGATAACTGAAGGTGTTTCAGAAGATGAAATCCGAAAAAGCTGGGAGCCTGGGTTAACGCTTTATAAGGAAATGAGAAAGAAGTATCTTATTTATCCGTAATCTATTTATCTGTACATAAGTATGTTGTGAGGGGGTGCGATTATTCTTAAAAATGTGATAGGGCCAATAACTAGTTTATCGGAACCTTACTATTTAACCTGAAAAGTAAATGATGTTTAATCGAAAATATTATTGTTGTTATGTTGCTTTCTTATGGGGGCTTATCGCAACTCTAAACCAACTCTATGGGCAACAGTTAGCCCGGAGCCCAGATCGACAGAATTATATCCGCGCTGCTGAAATTCGTTTAGAGCCAAAGGTAAAATGGAAGTTTCAGACTAAGGGACAAATATTTGCTTCTGCTATTGTTTTTGAGGATAAAGTGATCGTTGGTTCCTGTGACAGTAACCTTTATGCGCTGGATAAAACGAGCGGTAAAATAATATGGAAATATAAAACTGGAGGGGAAATCCGCTCCACAGCAGCCATTGATTTAGACCTGTTGTATTTTGTATGTTCAGATGGTCTGTTATATGCTCTAAGTATAGAAACGGGAGAAAGACGCTGGACCTTTGCCACTCAAGGTGAAAAAAAACAGGATACTTGGGATTACTTTCATTCCTCACCAACAATCAGCGATGGAACCGTATATTTTGGATCCGGAGACAAACATATTTATGCGGTTAATGGCAAGAGTGGAGAACTTCACTGGAAGTTTCCTACTGGAGGGATTGTCCATGCTTCGCCAACATTGGCAAAGGAGGGGGTAATGATCGGGAGTTTTGATGGTTACTTTTATTGTCTGGAGAAAAATGGGAAGTTACGTTGGAAGTTCAAAACAATTGGTGAACGCTATTTTCCAAAAGGTGAAATTCAATTTCATGCCGTTGCCGCCGATAGTTCGGTCTATTTTGGAGCAAGGGATTTCAACATGTACGCATTGAATATCAAAGATGGAACAGGATATTGGGTATACCATCAACCGGGGAGCTGGACAAGTGTACCTAGCTTGTCAGGAGAGAAGTTGATCGTAACGATGTCAGACTCTTATAGTGTATTGGCCTTGGACAAAATAAATGGTACAAAACTGGTTGAACCAGCTGTTCCCCTAAATACTTTTAGTAGTGCTGCCATTGCTGGTTCGAATGCATTTTTTGGCACATTGGATGGGGTCATTTATCGGTTTGATGTTGCGAAAGGAATTACGATACCTATTTTTCAGACAGAATCCAGCAAAAGAAATCGCCATCTATTTGTGGATGAGCAAGGGAAATTAAGAGCCGATTTGCAGGAGAAATACGCGCATGATATCAATAGGTTATTTACTGACTATTTGCAAATGGGAAGTATCTTTTCTACGATCTGGATAGCGGATAGTACACTTTATTTTGGAGCAGCAGATGGCGCTGTTTATGCCATTGAATAATACCTGTGGGCTGTATTCGAACGTTGATTGATTTATTTTCTTAAAATTTTTTCCATTGACTTGCCTTTCGCCAGTTCATCAATCAGTTTATCTAAATAACGGACTTTTTGAACGAGTGGATCTTCAATATCCTCTATACGATAGCCGCAAATGACACCTGTAATCTTTGTTGCATTGGTGTTGAAATGCGGCGCCTGGCTGAAAAAATGTTCAAAATCGGTTTTGTCGGCTATGATCTGTTGCAGGTCCTGGGTATTATAACCTGTTAACCAAAATATGATTTCATTGACTTCTTCTTTTGTGCGACCTTTTTTTTCTGCTTTTTGTATATAATGTGGATATACTCCAGCAAATGACATGCGGTAAATTCTAGTATTGTCCATTTTTCTACTGATTATCTTTTGTGGTTTTTGCTAATTTACCATTTTTTTGATGTGAAATTTCTTTACAATATCATTTTTCCTCTTGTTTTATCAAAAGTAATGGTTTTATGGATACCTCCATAAAAGAGTGTAATGCGAAGCATTTTATCCGTTTCCGAATTGAAAATGATGTCTTTTGCACTCCCTATTCTTATGGTAGTCCCGTCATTATTTAATGCATTGTCGGTACAGCTAAACACCCGCTTTTCAATTATTCCTTTTTTCTCAATTATTTCTAACCAAGGTGGGGATAAAACACTATATCCAACAATTTGTGCACGATAATTTTCGTTTAAATCTTTCGTCATCCGTAGACCGAAAGAAGACATGGACAATACCAATGTATAAAAGGGTAGCATCATTGGCAGGATGCTACAAATTAACCCCAATAGTAATCCAGACAACATAATCTTTGCCAGGATCTTTTTCCAGAAGATGACGATTACGGTCATAGTCAGTCCTAGCCACATCCAGAAAAGGAAGACGTCACTATAATAGCCGATTAAACTTATCCTTTCCAGGTAGTAAGCGAACATATCCATACCCAGTAATAGTGTAATGACAATATATAGTATTTGTATTTTACTTTTCATTGTAGTGATTTGTCGTTTAAAATAGGATTTTTTTTGCATAGATTTTAATGGGGTTGTCAAATGATACCATCCGATTATGATACTAGATATCATAATCGGAGAGCTTAGGCGCGCCTAGTTCTTGAACTGTTTTTGGAGATGATATTTAAGATTAGTCGGTAAAGACAACATAATAATTTTAAAATTATAGCCTTACCTTTATAAGATACAAAACTATCGTAAAAATGAGTTTGAGATACAAACGTAACATCATTCATGTAAAAGAAGAAGAGCAACAAGTTATAAAGGATTTTCCGATACTAATTGGGGGCTGCGGTATTGGTAGCTATATCGCTGAGTGTCTGTTGCGGATGGGATTTGAAAATTTGATCATTATCGATGGTGATATTGTAGAACTGACCAATCTTAATCGCCAGAATTATGTGGTGGGAGATATCGGTGTAAATAAAGCTATCGCTCTAAAAGAACGATTGATGGCTATTAATCCCGACGCAAAGATTACGGCTTATCCCGAATTTCTTGATCGAAACAATTTGTATAGCCTTGATTTAAACTGTAAAATTGCTATTAATGCTTTGGATTTTTCTTCCGATATCCCTTTTTTATTTGATGAATACATGGTACAGAAAAATATCTCTGTTGTTCATCCGTACAATTTGGGTTGGGCCGGATTTTTAACTGTCATTACACCAGAGAGTCACAATTTACGCTCTTTGAATAAAGAACATCAAGCATTTGAAATAAACGTGGGGAAATTTATTGTTGATAGACTACAGGAAAAGAACATTGATACAGGATGGTTGGAAGATTTTCTTTCGGAATATGGTAAAATAGCAATGGATTCGCCACCCCCACAGTTGTCATTGGGGTTATATCTATTATCTGGAATGGTCTGCCAAATTGTGTTTAACATCGCTACAGATAAAGTGATAAAAGTATTTCCTGAATCCTACTATTTGTCTCTAAAATAATAATAGCAGACATATATAAATTCTTCTTATTTTACATTACATGTTGTTGATTTAAAAATTTAGAATAAAAGTCCTTATTTTTATAGTTCTTGATTTATATCTACATGAATTGGACGTCTGAAAATTATTACTTTACTAAACTTGAGAAAAAAGGGCTTTCAGAGTTTATTCATTTTTATTTAAGTACGACAAGAGCGTACTTTAATCTGGATAGTTCTCCTGATGAAGAATACTTTCGCCAATATGAGAATCTGATTCGAGAAGACTTGCTCTTTTTTGATAAATCAATTTATTACGTTTTACGCGATAAAGAAAAACATGCTATTCAAGCCTCCATTCGTATTACTTATTGGGATAGGGAAACTCCATTGCCAATTCAACAGTTGTTTTCAATAAAAAAAGAAGATCTATTGATTCCAGATATTGATCATTTTTGGCATATAGGTCGTTTCATTATTTCACAAAAAATTACAGGGCAGCGCATCAGTGTGCTTAAAAAGATGCTTTTTGATGCATTTTTTCCTCCATTTTACTTTGAAAATGGATTAATTATTGCAGAATGTGATAAGAAATTGGTTCGTACATTATTTAATTTAGGTATACCTTCTTACCAACTGGGCATCCCAATTATTTACTTATATTCGGAGACACTACCTATTTATATAAAAACAATATGGCTGGAGTCTTTTATAGAAAAGAACAAATTGGCACAGTATTGTTTTGGTAATACGATAGACGCTCATAAAATCCTTGACACAGGGGAAAAACACCTATATAAGAATACTGAAGATGAAGATATAGAGAGTTATTAAAACAAAGACTGCTCAATTGCTAAAGCTGTGGCCTCAGTGATACTTTTTACTTTTAGTTTGGAAAATATTTGTTTTTTGTGAAATTTGATTGTGTCTATTGAAACGTAAAGCTTATCTGCTATCTGATCCATAGTTAATCCTTGCGCAGAAAATAGAAGGATATCTTTTTCTCGGGGCTTAAGTTTAACATGCGGTGCTTCGACCCAACGGTCTATTTCTAAATTGTACTCAAATTGTTTCCCGTTCTCATCGGACTTAAATTTAATATTTCCCGCATTAGCGTGTGAAGAAATAGAAACAACACAAAGCGCTATCCAGGGATTTGAAGATTTATCTAAAAGTATTGGCTTAAGTTTGTGATTTATCAATAAGGGTTTTCCATTTGATTGTTTCAAATGGAAATCGTAGGATATGGAATGTTTTAATTTCTCTTCTTTCGAAAGATTTTCAAAAAAATCGAACCCGACATCGTTTATTTTTTTTAATAGATGTATGTCCTGTTCTGGTACATTATCAAAATAGTGTTGATAACCTTTCTTTAAAACTTCGGCGGGGGAGTTTCCACATAAGAAGATGGGGTTGTCAGACACAAACAAAAAACTCTTTTTAGAGTAGTCGATTAAATATATACTTTGATAGGTTAATCTGCTTAAAGATTTCGCGAAATTAATAAAGGCATCTATAATCTCATAATCATCTTTGCTAAAGGTATCTTTAACGTGTACTGGCTTAAAAAAATCTTCAATCTCAATCTTCATAGTATTAATGGCAAAAATGATATATTATAGCTTCGAAACGTCCAATTAGACTGATATCATTTCTGTTCACAAATTGCAAAAATAACAATTTAGTCTAAATTTATAGACGAAAAATAGGCCCTTCTAACCTTTCTAGGTCTATTTAGGACTTGTCTAAGAGTGCATATAATTTTTTGCATAAACTCCTGTAACATAATGGAATAATGTTCTACACAAATGGGTAGAATTTTATTCACCATGATAAAATGTAGTACTTTACTTTCTATCTTTATATTGTTAAAGTAATTTAAAATTATATAAATATAGTCTATTGGATTCAAAATACCCAATGGTATGCTCTGCTTTATGTAGGATTTTAGTAAAGATTTTTATGCAGTGACAGCTTCTAAGAAAACAAATTCCTAATACCCTCTAATTATTTCAATTTTTAATTCGACCTGACTGCGCTAGGAGATCCTTAGCTTTAGCGTATTACAAATACTTTAAATGGGATTCTTATACTTGATAGTATGTATATACATTTATTTTTTTTACTTGATACTTCTTGTTTTTTATAGTATTATTGTATGCTGAATCTAATTTTTAATGCTTTTTAGCGTGTTTCTTGTTTCTTTGTTGTTTTTGTTATGTATATACAATTAAGCAAAGATTTTTTGTTTAAATAATTGGGAGATGGTTTTTCTTTATAAATCTTAATTTGGAGTGGGATGATAAATTGAAACATGCAAAAGAACCGAATACTTGGATAGGCATTTATAGCATACTTTTTATTATAAAATCCATCAATTATGAAAATGCATTTCCCCATTTCCGTTTTCACCAGCTTACTGTTAATGACAGGACAGCTTGTTCTGGGGCAGGAAAATACTATTTGGCAACTGGGCAGTTCAGATGGCTCCAGCAGAGAATTCGCTCTGGCTCCACACGATTACAAGAAATTTCTGGAACATGATTTTGGCTACGAAGACAATTACTTTGTAGTTGGGCATTCTTCATTGTCAACAGATCTGCCTTACGTGTTACCCGGACCTGCCAATGGATGGGGCGGGACTGGTGGGACCTCTGGCCTAAGGACCCATTTTTTGAATTTATACAGTGTTTTAAGTGGTCAAGTTGAAAATGGGAAATGGGCTCTGGAAGTAAAATTGGCAAATAGTGATCCTCAGAATAAACCGACCTTACAAATCGCGATCAATGGTAAATCCTATAATTACGAACTGAAGAATGGTGACGGCCCCATTGATCCTGTAGGTACGGGTTCAAAGTCTGGAGCGTCTACGATACAGATAGCATTGCCTGAGCATCTTATTTCGGAGGGATTTAACCAGGTTACACTTACGGTAATAAAAGGGGGGTGGGTTGAGTTTGACTCCTTTAAATTATTGGGTCCTCAACAGGTGAAATTGTTGAAAGATTACACTTCAATAATCAAAGGGGTACGGCAATCGGATTTTGAACTGAAAAAAGGAAACGAGCGCATACAGTATATGCTCGTTGATCTCTTGAAATTGAAAGATGATGAGCGTATAAAAGTGTTGTTGGATGGAAAGAAAATCTATGATAAAACTCATGAGAAGGGCTTATCTCGACTTGAGATTCCAATGCCTTATGCATCGAAAGAGGTACGAAGTAAATATGCAATATATATCAACGATAAATTAATTCAAACATCTTCTATAAAACGATCTCCTGAAAAATTGGGTGGGGTCTCGGATTATGTCAACACCATGATAGGGGCTGCACATTCCAGATGGATGCTGGCACCAGGACCGTGGATGCCATTTGGAATGGTAAAGATTAGTCCCGATAACCAGAATATTGGCTGGCAGGCTGGTTATGAACCTTCAATAGAATCTATTGGTACATTTAGCCATATACACGAATGGACAATGGCTGGACTGGGCACATTTCCAACAGCAGGCCAACTGAAGACTAGTGTTGGAGATCAATATAGTGCGCATTCAGGTTACCGTTCGGCAATAGATAAAGCAAGTGAACAGGCTCCATTGGGGTACTATTCCGTTCATCTTCTTGACCAGGATATTGATGCAAAGCTAACCGCAGGAACACGGTCCAGTTTCCAGAAATATACCTATCATAAATCAGATACTGGACGTATTATGATTGATCTTAAAGTGAACGGAGAATATGATTATAAGATCAAAGACCTCTCTCTTAAAAAGGTCTCTGATTATAAGGTTATTGGCTACAGTAACCAATTGTCCGAAAATGTCTGGTCTACCGATGCGAAACAAGATTATATTGTCTATTTCGTCATGGAGTTTGACAAACCGATTATCAATTTCGGAACTTGGCATAATGGTCGCATAACAGATCAGTCTGATCTGGTTGCCGACAGCGCTCAATCCGCTGGTATGTATGTAGAATTCGATGTTCGTAAAAACAAGGAAGTGCAGCTGCGGACCGGGATTTCCTATGTCAGTATCGCCAATGCTGCAGAAAATTTGAAAACAGAACTTTCAGATCCATTTGGATGGTCTTTTGAACGTGTGGTCGCCAACCAACATCGAGTGTGGAATGAATTATTGGGGCGCCTGGAGATAAAAAGTGATGACTATTTGGAAAAAGAGAAGTTTTATACAAATATGTATCGTACCCTGGCCAGCCGTAATACATTTAGCGACGTTAATGGGCAATGGCGGTCTTCTGATGAGACGATCAGAACGATGAAACATCCGGGGGACCTTGCCCTGGGCTGTGATGCATTTTGGAATACGTTCTGGAATTTAAACCAATTCTGGAATCTGGTTACACCGGAATGGTCGAATAAATGGGTGCGTTCGCAATTGGCTATGTATGATGCAGACGGTTGGCTGGCAAAAGGGCCTGCTGGGATGGAATATATTCCAGTGATGGTTGCTGAACACGAGATTCCTTTGATCGTAGGGGCCTATCAGATGGGAATACGTGATTACGATGTTACAAAGGTATTTGAAGCGATCAAGAAAATGCAGACAACAAGTCCGCTGAAATTTGAAGGTGGCTTTGCCGGCAACCGGGATCTGGATGTTTATCTGAAGTATAAGTATGTGCCTTATGACCTTGGTCGTTTCTCAAATTCCCTGGAGTATAGTTTTGACGATTGGACTGTAGGACAATTTGCAAAATCCTTGGGAAAGGAAAAGGAATACAATTATTTTAATGATAGAGGTAGCTGGTGGAAGAATGCGATAGATGTTAAAAGTGGCTATGCGCGGATGAAAGATGCCAAGGGGGAATGGTACCGGGACTTTGATCCATTTAAATCTGGAGCCAATCATCATTATGTTGAAGGAAATGCATGGCAGTTGACATTCTTTGTTCCTCAGGATATCCCAGCATTGGCTAAAATGATTGGTGAGGATGTGTTTCTAAAGCGTTTGGAATGGGGGTTCGGAGAAAGTGAAAAATGGCGGTATAATGGACCAAATGATCAATACTGGGATTATCCGGTTGTTCAGGGAAATCAACAGTCTATGCATTTCGCTTATATTTTTAACTGGTTGAACAAACCATGGCTTACACAAAAATGGAGCCGGTCTATCGGTGAACGCTATTACGGACAGGGTATTTCTAACGCATACCTGGGAGATGAGGATCAAGGGCAGATGAGCGCTTGGTATATCATGAATGCAATAGGATTATTTCAGCTAGACGGAGGGACGCGAACAAAGCCAATTTACGAAATTGGTAGTCCATCTTTTGAAGAAATTAAAATTAAGTTGGGACGGCAATATGTGCGAGGAGATCAATTCACTATTAAAGCTAAAAATGCCAGCAAAAAGAATATGTATGTGCAGCGCGCAACTTTAAACGGTAAACCGCTGCAGACATTCTATTTTGACGCTGCGGAATTGCTAAAAGGAGGTGAATTAGTTTTGGAAATGGGGGATAAGCCGAATATGCAATGGGGCTTGTCACATTAATCATGTATCACTGAGATGGACTTTAATGAGAGATTATAACTTCAAATTGTAGCTTTCCGCATCGAACGGCATTGTTTGTTAAAGTTTGGTTAAACATAGAAGAACAGGATAACAAAGCTCGGGGAATGGCGTTATCAATGTAGTTTTCATAATTTAGGTTAATAATTGGTTAGTTAGTAAAAATCCTGAAGTTCCCCGCTTCAGGATTTTTTTGTTGAATGATCTTTCTCCTTGGATCTACCTGCATTAGCGACTGTATTTTGATCATATTACTATACTTTAAGATAACTAGGAGCTTGATGAATTCGAATCTATTTTTAGTCTTGCTAAATCCTATTAACATTGTAAAATGATAGATATAACTGCTGTCGATATTTGTAAATCTTTGGTATTATCTGTAGTATTGTGACTACACTTAAAAATGTGCAATCTACTGTTCATTGTATCAGAAAAAAGTAGATTGTCTTTATCAAGATGATATGATCAAGTTTATCCGTTATTTTCTTTTGGGATTATTTGTTTGGGAGCAAGCATCTGCGCAAAAACTACCAACCGACTATGTCAATCCTTTTATTGGTACCAGTAACTATGGTACAACCAATCCCGGTGCTCAAGTACCACATGGTTTAATGAATGTGTCTCCCTTTAATGTGATGGGATCATCACTTAATGCCTTCGATAAGGATGCACGTTGGTGGTCTACACCTTACGAACATAGCAATAGCTATTTCACCGGTTTTTCACATGTCAATCTGAGTGGTGTAGGTTGTCCTGATATGGGAAGTTTGTTACTGATGCCAACGGCTGGAAAACTAGAAGTTGACTACCATCAATATGGAAGTACTTATACACAGGAAGAGGCTCATCCGGGTTATTATAGTAATGTGTTAAAAAAATACGGCATCAAAACCGAGACATCCGCAACTGCTCGTGTGGGTGTATCTAAATTTACTTTCCCTAAAGGGCAGGCTAATATTTTGCTCAATTTAGGCGAGGGACTGACGAATGAAACGGGTGCCACAGTTCGCTATGTCAGTGATACGGAACTTGAAGGTTCGAAATTATTGGGTTCGTTCTGTTATACCAACAATCAGGCCGTATATCCGATTTTCTTTGTGATGCGAGTGAATAAAAAACCCGCAAAGAAAGGTTACTGGAAATTTCAGCGTGCCGGTGAAAAATGGGAAAATGATTGGAATAAAGATGCTGGCAAATATAAGATTTTTACCGATTATTCGAACCAATTGTCTGGAGACGATCTTGGGGCATTCTTGAGTTTTGATGTTCAGGAAAATGAGAGCTTAGAGGTTCAGTTGGCGGTATCTTTCGTAAGCGTTGAAAATGCACGAAAAAATCTGGAAGCCGAGCAACCTAGTTTTGGATTTGAGCGTATCAGAACGCAAGCTTCATCTTTGTGGAATAATGAATTATCAAGAATTCAGGTTGAAGGAGGTACCGAAGATCAAAAAACAGTATTTTATACGGCTATGTATCATGCCATGATTCATCCAAATATTTTACAGGATGTTAACGGCGAATATCCGGCTATGGAAAATAGAAAGACCCTTGTTGCGGATCATAATCGTTATACCGTATTCTCTTTATGGGATACGTACAGAAATGTACAGCCGCTCATGTCGTTGGTCTATCCAGATAAACAGGTTGGAATGATTCGTTCCATGATTGATATTTATAAAGAAAATGGATGGATGCCTAAGTGGGAACTTTATAGCCGTGAAAGCTATACCATGGATGGTGATCCAGCAGTACCTGTGATCGTTGATGCTTGGATGAAAGGCATTCGGGACTATGATATCAATACGGCTTATGAGGCTTTTTTGAAGTCGGCAACGACAACAGATTCGACGAATCGAATCCGTCCGGATAATGCCGATTATGTCAAGTACGGTTATGTTCCTCTTCGCGATTCTTTTGATAATTCAGTTTCGCATGCGATTGAATACTATGTTGCTGATTGGAATTTAGCACAGTTGGCCAACTCGTTGGGAAAAACTAAAGATGCACAAACTTTTGGTAAGAGAGCACAGGGCTACAAACATTACTATTCGCCAGAATATGGAACCTTTAGACCTATTCTTCCCAATGGATCGTTTTTGACACCTTTCAACCCATTGATGGGGGCTAATTTTGAGCCTAACCATGGATTCCATGAAGGAAATGCCTGGAATTATAGCTTTGCAATACCATTTGATATCCCTGGTTTAGTTCAGTTGATGGGCGGTAAAAGGAAATTTGTGGACAGATTGCAGGCCACCTTTGATAAGGGGTATTTTGATGTTACCAACGAACCTGACATGCTTTATCCACATGTTTTTTCGGAAATAAAAGGTGAAGAATGGCGTACACAAAAGTTGGTTAAGCAAATTCTGGATAAACATTTTACGAATAGTCCCGGTGGGATCCCAGGAAATGATGATACAGGAACAATGTCGACCTGGGCATTAATGAATATGATGGGGATTTACCCTTTTTGTCCCGGCAGACCAGATTATACGATCGTTACTCCAGTATTTGATAAAGTGACTATTCAACTTGATAAAAAGTATTATCCTAAGTCTGATCGTGTGACCATTAGACGCCAAAAAGAGGGCAATGGAGAGTTTATCAAAAAAATTATCGTCGATGGAAAGCCATTAGGAGGTTTTAAGATAAGCCATCAAGTTTTGGTCAATAGCAAAGATATCCTGATTGTTACGGGAGACAGATAAATGACACGCAGATTAAAGAAGCAATCTACACTATGAAATATATGAAATACCTGGCATGCGCAGGTTTATTGGGAATACTGAGCTGTGCCTCACAGCAGGATTCGGCTGAAGGTTCTTATGCAAAATCAGTCAATCCTTTTATAGGGACAGATTTTACGGGTAACACCTATCCTGGAGCACAATCGCCCTTTGGTATGGTACAATTGAGCCCTGATAATGGATTGCCGGGTTGGGATCGTATTTCGGGTTATTTTTATCCCGATAGTACGATTTCGGGCTTTAGTCATACCCATTTAAGTGGGACGGGAGCTGGGGATCTATATGATATATCGTTTATGCCAGTTACATTGCCTTATCATGAAGCCGCGGCACCTTTGGGTATTCATTCCAAGTTTTCGCATCAAAACGAACAGGCACATGCTGGGTACTATAAAGTAAAGTTGACAGACTATAATATCGATGTAGAGCTAACGGCAACCTCACGTTGTGGTATCCAACGTTATACATTCCCTGAGGCTCAATCGGCTATTTTTTTGGATCTGAAGAAAGCAATGAACTGGGATGCCACGGTAGATTCATACATCGAGGTGGTCGATTCGGTCACTGTACGTGGCTACCGGTTTTCAGAAGGTTGGGCCAGAGGGCAACGTGTCTATTTTGAAACCCGATTTTCAAAGCCGTTCACTGCAGTTCACATCGATAGCTCGGCGATAAAGTCAAGTGTTGACAGCATAACAAAAACGACCAAACGTATTGGCACGGCTTTCAAGGCACGTTTTGATTTTAAAACATCTACTGGTGAACAAGTAACGCTCAGTACAGCTCTTTCGGGTGTAAGTATGGATGGTGCTTCCAAAAACCTGAAAGCTGAGGTGCCAACAGATGATTTTGATCACTATTTAAAACAAGCTGAAAATAGCTGGAACAAAGAGCTTGGTAAGATCGCTATTCAGACTGCGGACAAAGAAGCTAAAGTAAAGTTCTATACAGCATTGTACCATTCGATGTTGGCCCCTACCATATTTGGAGACGTAGATGGGGCTTATTTTGGCGCGGATAGAAAAATACATCAGGCCGAAGGTTGGACCAATTACAGTACTTTTTCGCTTTGGGATACCTATCGTGCTTCACATCCCCTATTTACTTATCTTGATCCAAATCGTGTAAATGATATGGTGAAATCGTTTATTGCATTTTACGAACAGCATGGTCGCTTGCCCGTATGGAATATCTATGGCAGTGAAACTGATATGATGATTGGCAATCATGCAATCCCAGTTATTGTGGACGCTTATTTGAAAGGAATAGGTAATTTTGATGTCAATAAAGCACTGGAAGCTTGTGTGGCAACAGCAAACATAGACAACTATAGAGTTATTGGGTTGTATAAAAAGCTGGGTTATGTACCTTATGATGTTGTGGATAAATACAATGCTGAGAACTGGTCTTTGTCACGCACACTCGAATATGCATTTGATGATCATTGTATTGCGGTTATGGCGGATAGGATGGGGAACAAGGCGGTGGCAACTACGTTTTTTGCAAGAGCAAAAAATTATAAAAATGTCTATAATCCCGCTACATCATTTATGCAACCCCGTGACAGTCATGGTGCTTTTGTAACGCCATTTGATCCAGAGGAGTATAGTGCACATATCTGTGAAAGCAATGCTTGGCAATACTTTTGGTCTGTTCAACATGATATTCCGGGATTGATTGATCTAGTCGGCGGAAATGAACGCTTTGGGCAGAAATTGGATAGCATGTTTACCTTCCATCCATCAGACACCAGTAAACTGCCTATCTTCAGTACGGGCATGATTGGACAATATGCACATGGAAATGAACCAAGTCATCACGCTATATATTTGTTTAATTCGATTGGGCAACCATGGAAAACACAGCAATATGCTGCTGAAGTGATGGAAAAACTCTATCTAAATAATCCGTCAGGGTTAAGCGGGAATGATGATTGCGGACAGATGTCTGCTTGGTATGTATTCAGTGCGCTGGGTTTTTATCCAGTAGATCCAGTGAGCGGAAGGTATGAAATCGGTACGCCATTGTTTGAACAAAGCGAATTTAAACTTGCGAATGGGAAAAAGTTTACCATCAAAGCGGATCACGTCAATAAAACCAATATTTACATCCAGTCGGTTACTTTGGATGGAAAGCCTCTTGAAACGAGTTATATCACACATGAGCAGATTATGTCCGGAGCTACCCTTGTTTTCCAAATGGGAAGCAAACCTGGTCCGGCGTGGTACAAAAAATAGTCAGAAGCAATATCATTGTTTTTGTCGACAGAACCTCCAATAAGTTAACAGTTATTGGAGTTTTTTTTGCGAATAGCAATACTATTCAAGGTTTTTATAAAAGTAGGTTGTACTACAGGGGGTACCATTAGGAAAAAGTGCATAATTGGGAATGTTTCCCACGACCTTCCAGCCACATTTTAAGTACAAACCATGAGCCGGGCTATCTGTTACAGTATCTAATACCAGTAGTGATTTTCTCATTTTTTTCGCAATTAATTCAAGATGTTGCAATAGATTTTCAGCTATACCAAGACGTCGAAAGGCTGAATGCACCAACATTTTTGCTACGTCCGCCCGATGCGGCTGATTTTGGGGAAGGTCTATTTGTAATTGCACGGTCCCAACGATCTGGTCCGATGAGCTGTCTTTTGCAACAAGTAGCACTGTTTTTTCTTGCTGGACCTTTGCCAGGACATCGTTCCAGAATTCACTTGCTTTTTCTTCGTTTATGTCCTGCATAAATCCTACTGAGGCCCCTCCTTGGACAATATCCAATGTTAATGCGACCAGGTCGGAAACGGCTATGTTATTTACTTCCTTTAATTCTTCAATGTGGATACTTCTCTTATCAGAAATAAGCATAGTTATTTTATTGTGTTTATTAGCGTGAAATGATTGCTCTTTAATTGAGAAATAGGATTACTGCTTCATGATGCAAGGCGGCCATCTGATAAAATGCTTTTAGGTCTTCGAAGTATTGAATCAGATAATCTAATGCATTTTCCTCCTCCCAGATGTCTGGGTATATATCTTTTTCAAGCATAGTGGTCGGGTCGAAACGCTGCGTTAATTCATCTATAGAAATTTCCTTTAACGCTAAATCAATCTGTCTGGTTTGTTCTATATCTGTATAGGTTGCTGGGCCATAGCCCATGTCCTGATTGCGATCAATGTCATTAGGACCAACTAATAGCCAGGATAATGGTGGAGCGGCCTGATCGTATGTACCGATTGATTCTCCTGTCAATAAAAAGAAAATACCCTCCCAAGCTTTATCAATATCTATCAAATTGTCCAAATGTATAGCTTCTTTGCTATATACCATTTTTCTTAATGAATGACTATCAGTGAGAAAACTATTCAATGTTTCTAGATTGACACGGAGGAAATTTTGTACCATGCTCATGATCTTTCGATTTTGGTTGACTGCTTTTTGTTTTCTGTTTTACAGAAGGATGTAATACTGTTGATTGTATTGAAAATATGAACGGTAGAAATATTAATTATTGCTCCGTGTAAATGCAAAATAAATAACATATAGCCAGCCCAAGATGCCATGAATCAGCGCCCAGAGAATAGACTTGTTACGATCCCAAGAAGTAACGACGGCAATTACAGAACCAAGTCCAATTCCGGATTGTGTAATGGTTTGGGTCGTTGAGCGGCTAATTTCTTGTCCGAAAACCATGCTCGACATTCCGATGAACATGATCAATAAAGCTAGTTGTTTCATAGTGTTTTATTTAGTTCTTTTCGTTTTTGGTTCCTCATTGATTTTCTTGATTCGTCTAAAATTAACGGTCTTCTAATCTAGTCTAGATTCTTTTTCTAAGTTCCGCAATTCTTCCTTAAGAAACAAGCTGTTGTCCTTGACTTGTTTTACAGTATTTGCTAATCGGGTAATTATCGGTGCCATTGTCTGGGGTAAAATTGTACCCAAATGATAGCGAATCTTAAAAAACAGGTAACGAATATTAACTGCCTTAAAGAGCTTGTTTTGAAAATCCGTTATTTGTTGAAAAATCGAGATATGAGAATTATTATTTTGACATTAATCATCAGTACATTAGCATTGACATCCTGTGGTGGCAATTTGGACTTGGGATATAATGAGAAGATTGTTGGTCTTTTCTATAGTTGTAAAGAAAAGTTGGATGAAAGCTACAATAAATTACTGGAAGGAGAATATGATGCGGATAAAACGGATGAATTATCCTACGAAATGAAGCTAAAAGAGGTACAGGCGTTGAGCAGCTATGTCAAAGGAATAAAGAGTGAAGTCAATGCATTAAAGCCTAGTGAAGCGGCGAAGGGCTTCCATTTGACTACACTAGCTTACATGACGAGAATTACGGATGGTTATGGTACGTTGTTGGTCAAATATGTGGATGAACAGAAAAAAGGTGCCAGACAGGGCTTATTAAGGGATATTACTGATGAAAAAGCTGAAATAGCAGTCTTGGCAGATACATGTTTGGAGAAACAGGTTGAGTTTTTAAATAAGGTGGGGATAAAGGTTGCTGCTGCGCAATAAAATAATGAATGAAACATAATTTTTAGCCAATGAGAACGTGCTTAACAATTGATAAGTTTTATTTAATGCTGGTTTTACTTCTACTTGTTGTATCCTGTAAAAGTAAAGCCATAAAACAAGCCATCAGGCCTCCCGATCAACAGGAAACTGTACGACCGGATTGGCTAGCCCAAAAGTATGATCGAGTAATGAATATTGAAGATCGTCAGGTGGCACGATTAGAGGGCAATTATCTATTGGATCTGCCATTGCAGCTTAATGCAGATTCAATAGATGTGTTTTATTTGAGCGCAAAGATCCCAATAGAACTTTTTAAGAAGTCATCGGCGTTTTATCCTGAATTACAAAAATTTATTCTTATTGTTCCTGATTGGAAGTTTTACAGTGAAGTCAGTAAAATGGCTTCAAAAAATGGAATGTGCGTGGAGCCAGAAACCACTAATTATTATTACTATATCAGACGGGAAGAGGACAATGTAAAAGTTGATAGCGTTCGGCTTGGGGGACTGGAAAATCCCGTGATTGATTTTGCTAAACCTACGGTGCCCGAAAACCTATTAACAGTATACTGGAAGGAAAGCTATGGTTCTGTCTGCTGCCCTCGTGATCCGATGTGGGATATCGCTGATCAGGATAGCTCATTTATACGAGGCTTTGAGGACAGAAATAAATTTAAGGTAACTACAGGGAGATATATTCAAATGCAAGGAAAAGAAGGTGAAAATAGTATATATTATACGTTGCCGGGATTGACAACAGCACAGCGATTGCAATTTTTGCTTGAGAAGCGTGTACAATGGAGATTAAATAGAGAAACCAAGAAAATGCCACTTTCAACCAAATTGTTTACACCTCAATTGCAACAGATGATAACAACAGGTTTTAACAAGCTTGAAGAAATGCCTTAACAGATGAGAAAATAATGTTGAGTCGAAGATTTCCGTTTTTAAAATGTATCTGTCTAAAGTACAGGGTTTATATAACATTTGATAAATAAGCATAATTTTGAAATAGTATGAGAATAAACAATCCATATAAAATTGTAGGCATAGTGGCAACAATTGTACTTATAGGCGGCTCCTGTCAGGGACAGGATGCAACCAAAGCTGCTAAAGGAGGTGTTGAAGAGACTGTTTTACCTATTGGTCAATTACAGGGAAAGTATAATGCGGCAGAAGACATTTGGGAAAACCCAGATACTGCTTACGAACAATTTATACGATTTGATGGCGAAAGTCTTGCGACTTTCCATCGGACGGATGCTAATGGCGATTTAGGAACTGTTGGCATAGTTGATAAAACAGGAAAGGTTATTGTACAGCCCAACTATTTCAGTACTACGACAAAACCACATTTTGGCTTTTTTGAAGTACAGGATAGTAAACAACGTGTAGGGTTGATCAATAAGAAAGGAGAGGAGGTTGTTTCGCCTCAGTATGAGTCTATCTTTTTGGATGCCAGTCTTATGGCGATTGATAGTACGATTATCAAAGTTGCGAAAGGTGGTAAACAAGGATTTATTGATCATAACGGCGCTATTGTGGTTCCTTTTAAATATCAGGTTTTGGATGTTGTGGGAAAAAATAGAATCATGTATATGGAATCACCACAGCATTGGGGATTGATGGATTACAACAGCAAAATATTAACCGATCCTGTTTTTACCTTTAGTAATATTTTTGTCGACGGAAAAACTGTGTTGCAACAGGCCGATGGCGAAGAGTATACGCTCTATGAAGACGGGAAAATCGTTAAGAAATAATTGTTGCCTGAAATAAGAAGGTGCTATTTCCAGAGCGGGAATAGCACTTTAATGAATAAACTGACTTTATGATAGTGTACATCATAAGCTAACGAGTGATTAATTAATCCAGTAGCTGTATTTCAAATATTTTGTCCCAATTTTTTCCTGTGAGAAAAAAGGTATTTGATTTTTTATTGTAGGCAATTCCGTTTAATACATCCAGATCAACATGTTTTGTCACATTTTCTCGTAATTTTGAAAGATCTACTAACCCCTCAATAGCACCTGTTTTTGGGTCTATGATACCCATGACATCTTCCATAAAGAAATTAGCATAAATCTTTCCTTTTACCCATTCCATTTCGTTTATCTGGTTAACGATTTTCTCATTTGTGGCAACACGGATATAATCAATTTTGGAAAAATCATTAGGATTGAGTAAATAGATATTTTCTGAACCGTCAGACATATACAAATTTTTGCCATCGGATGTCAACCCCCATCCTTCCATGTTTTTGAAATATGGAAGTGTTTTTATTGTCTTTAATGTTGTCACATCATAGACATAGGCAAGATTGCTTTTGTAGGTCAATTGATATAATTTCCCATTTAATATGGTGGCACCTTCACCAAATATTGAATCGGCTAATTCGATCTTTTTGATTGGTTGTCCTGTGGTGGGGTTGACAATGCGGATACTTGACTTACCTTTATTTCCACTTAACCCAACGCCATTGCCCGTACTTTCCATCAAGTTTTCTCCAAAGAACTCTAGCCCTTGTGTGAAAGCTTTGATATCATGTGGGTAAGTATTAACAATTCGGTACTTTAAAATTCGAGGTGGGTTTGATGGCAAATAGTCTATGTTTACTGTGTTTTCTTCGGATTTTCCAGCATTAAATACAACCGCCTTAATAATTTGCTTGCCAAATTTTTCTCGTGATAATCTATATGTTACTTTATTGTTTTCTGTGACTTTAGCAATCGGGTAATCATTGATATAATAAAGTATGGAATCAATTTTTACATTAAGTGTATTTGTAATCTGAAACGATAATTCTTCATTTGTTGTATAATCTTGTTTGATCCCCTCGAAGCTAAAGCTTGGATTATTTTTTGGTAAGTTATCTGGAGATGGTGATGTTGTTTTTTTACCGTTTTCTCCGCATCCTATAAAAAGAGATGCTACTGTTAGCAAAAATAGTGAGGAAGTTGTTTTCATTTTTGTAAAGCTTGAAGATCGTGGGATTTGTTTTATACTTAAAGAAAGATAAATATAATTTCAAAAGAAACCTAAATCATTGCTGAAAAAGATTCATTGCGAAAAACAATTAAGTTGTTTTGCTCTAAAATAGTCCTGAAGACCTTGTTGCGGGAATTAGCTATACCGAATATGTGAGGGGATAGAATCTGGAGTAGCATTTTGGTAATTAGGTTTGAGCAACACGAAATAATTTCGTGGGCTCAAACCTTTATTGTTGTTTTTATTGTTTTTTATCCCACCATACTTTGGACAAAAAGGAATCTCCGTTCTGCATTCTGGAAACAGCGTCTTTGAGATTTGTTTGATTTAATTCAGCCTCTTCACTGGAGTAAATAGCTCGACGTGGTATCTGTCTATTGGTGGATCCCGGATTTGGACCAGGTGTCAATTTTGGATAACCTGTACGACGCCATTCGGCAAATGCTTCCATATCTCTGCCAAATAAGCTTATCCATTTTTGAGTAGCGATTTTCTCCATCTTTTGTTCGTCTGTCAATCCATTTAGGTTGATGATATTTTGCTCATAGGATGAGGGGATGGAAGTTAAATTGTACGGTGGAAGGGCAAAGGCAGCTTTGACGCCATCTGTAAAGAATGATTGCGCATTTGTACTTGTCGCGCCCCAACCTAATAATGCAGCCTCGGCTTTGTAAAAACATATGTCTGAGTAGGTCATTGCATAACTTGGTATTGGCGCAAAATTCAAGCTAAACCATGTTGACTTGTTGGCCGTAGAGTAATTTGCTCTAATCAGTTGAGAAAGTTCATTATCGGTTAATGCTACTCCAATTCCTTGATAGGTAGTAACACCGCCTATAGTGACTGGTTCGGCAAGTAGACCTAAGCGAGGATCATTATACTCCTTCAATTTGTTTACCAATGTGTTGGCTAAGTACCGTAAGTCGGCGCTGCCAGTAGTCATCTGCCGTAATATAGGGTTTTGGTTTTCGGCTTGTGCATTATTAAATGTAGGAACTGCCGCATTATCACTATTACTTGAGATTAACCCAATGGGAGAAGTCATTGCTTCTGTAACGGTTTTTTGCGCTAATGAGAGGTTGGCATAACGCATTCTCATGCCCAATTTCAGTTTTAAGGAGTTTCCAAATTTTTTCCATTTATCAATATTACCGCCATAGAAAAAATCGGAAGAGCCATAAGATTGATCGCCAACGGTGAGACGTGCCAAAGCGGCGTCAACCTTTATGACCAGTGCGGGATAGATATCCTCTTGTTTGTCAAACTTAGGAGTTCGATTAATCTCTCTGCTATCTTTTGTAATTTCCGAATAGGGGATGTCTCCAAATAGATCAGTCAATCGTTGGTATAGATAAACTTCATAAAGTTCGGTTATTGCCAGTTTACTTCTACCTTCGGGACTTTCTTCTTTGCCACTGAGCTCCTTTTTTATCTGAATGATGTTTCTGAGCAAGGTAAAATGCTGCGACCATATCAGGTTTTCTGGTCCTTCAAAATAACGCGATACGGGTACCACTGGGCCACCAGCCCAATGCTGGATCCACGAACCAAACTTATTGTTTGGGAGTTCTCCCGACTCTTGAAACGTACCATCACGGAGGATTCTAGCCATAAGCAATGCGGGATCTATTGTTGTCACTGATGTTGGCGGCGTATTTATTTTTTCAAAGTCTTTCGTGCAGGCGCTAAATGTTGCTACGGAGACAAGAGCGATAACAAATCTGTTTTTTATCATTTTCGTTTTCATAATTCAGTGTTTTAAAGACCAACGGTAAGGTTAACGCCAAAGGTTCTCATCATTGGTAGGGAAGTGGATTCAATACCTATGGAGCTATTGTTTACATTGAAAGCAGAAGCTTCTGGAGAAAAACCATCTGTTTTTCGTTGGAAATAGAATAAGTTTCTACCGTATAGACCCAATTTCAACGAATTGATCATACGATGTGGTATCAGATTTTTCGGGAATGAATAAGAGAGACTAATTTCGCGCATTGCAATATAACTCATATCATTAATCATTTCCTCAGATACCATGACTTCTTTGTCACTAGCAACCATATTCCAATAATCTTGAGCATTCACCTGTTTACTGTTTTTTGTTCCGGTGCTTGTCCAATTGCCTGCGCCATCTTGCTGTGCAACTATTCCATCAGCGACATAGGTGCCCTCACGTCCTTCTAACGTTTTTTTGCTCGTACCATAAATTATTTGCTCTCGATTGGATTGTGAGAAGATCACTCCTCCTTGACGAATATCAACAAGCGCGTATAAGTTGAAGCCTTTGTATTTTAATGTGTTGCCGAAACCGCCTATCCAATTTGGCTGCGCATTTCCAAGATCAGTTTCTACTCGCCCCGCGGTACGTAAAGGGAGTCCTGTCGTTGGATCAATTAATCGGTTTCCATTTTCATCCTTAATCCATGCAAATTGAGTTCCAATAAGCTGACCGAATGGCTTTCCTACCTCGGCGACGACGTTGATTCCCCTATCGGTTGCCAAAAGGAAACTTTCTACACCAGGATAAAGCGATTCAACCTTGTTGCGGTTTCTATTAAAGTTAAACGTTGTATTCCATTCAAATCCTGATTCGGTTTTGAAGGGAGTGGCCCCTAGTACAAATTCGATCCCCCTGTTACTGATTTCTCCGGCATTGATGCGATTTTTCACGTAAAGACTTGATGGCGCGATCGGTACATCTAGAATCTGATTTTTTGTTTTCGCCTGATAGTAAGTAAAGGATAGCGAAAGTCTATTTTTTAAAAACCTGAGATCTGCACCAGCTTCGATAGACGTGGTCAATTCATTCTTTAAGTTGGGATCAGGGATAATTTCGGTATATGAAGCCATCGGTACACCACCGTGTGTATATTGATTAAGACTATACGCACCTGTTAATTGGTAGGGGTTTCCGGAGCTGCCGGCCTGTGCCCAAGACGCTCGGATCTTGGCGAAAGACAGCGCCTCTGACTGCCATTTGAATGCATCAGATAGTACAAGACTGGAACTTATCGAAGGGTAGAAAAACGAATTGTTATTTTTGGATAATGTAGAAGACCAGTCATTGCGCGCCGAAAAGTCGACAAACCAATAATCTTTATAGCTAAATTGGCCTGAGAGGTATACCGAATTGATTTTAGACTCGATAAGATCGAATATATAGGTATTCGTAGTGGTATTATTGATGACAAAGAGATTAGGTACGATAAACTGATTACCAGCGTTTCCTGTCATTCGCAGATATCGACTTTGATGACTTGCCCCCATATTGGCACTGAACTTAATGTTATCTGATAAAGTGAAATTGGAACTGGCAAGGATATCAAAGTTATCTTCGCGGGATCGGATAACTTCTTCTCTGATATCGCCTTTCCTGTTTAAGCTCTGGTAGGTATTGATCGGCCTATATCGAAATCGCTGATCGGTATAAAAATCGGTTCCTCCTGTCGCTGCTACTTTGAGCCAGGGGGCGAAGTCATAGCTTAGGCGGAGTAATCCAATGATGCGGTCGCGGCGATCTTCGTTGTGATTTTCATGGATTGTCCAGAAAGGATTGGCAGTGGAACTATTTGTTGCGTAAGTTTTTTCCAAACCCTCCGTTAGTCCCGAGAAACCGAGCTGCCTGCCTATTTCCTGTGCCGTCCATTTATATTGGGACATGATATCATTCCCTAGGCTTCGTGGTTGACTGATAAATAAATAGGCTGGATTATCGGCTGCATCAGCCAATGTTGGCCTATTAGTTCCTTTTTGAGCAATGTAATTTGCTTTTACATCAATATGGAGTTTGTCCGTAATTTTTGCTTGTGTGCGTAAACCGAAATTATTCCTTTTCAAAGTATTGGTCGGGATATACCCCTTCACATCTGTGTTGGCAAAAGAAAAACGATAGTTTATTTTTTCATTTCCGCCGTCTACGCTTAAATTATTGACAAATTGTTTTTCGGTCTGGAAAAAAGATGCATAGGTATCAGGTTTAGGTGTTAGTTGCAGTACATTTCCATAGGCATCTTCATAAGTTTGGCCCTCCATTTTTGCTCCCCAGCTGGCACGTGTTGTACGGTCCCGACCCGCACTCATTTTTGGGATGCCACTGTAACCGTTTTTTATGGCATCACTCATGGAAACGATGGTTCCATCGTCTCTTCGGAAGTGGGTAAATGTGCCATTTAGTCCCTGACCATATTCATTTTGAAAATCAGGGAGTATCAAACCATTTCCAAAGGAATAGTCGGTACCATAGCTGAAGCGTGTTTTACCGGCTTTGCCTGATTTTGTTGTAATCAGGATGACACCGTTGCTTCCTCTTTGACCATATAGCGCTGCGGCATTGGGCCCTTTTAAGACGGACATGGTCTCAATATCTTCGGGGTTAATATTACCAATACCATCACCATAATCTGTACCACCGGATTGGTTTGGTGCTGAAATGTTTTGATTGTCAATCGGCACACCATCGACTACATAAAGCGGCTGGCTATTACCAACAAGGGAGTTGTTACCACGAATAACGACTTTTGAAGAGCCTCCAGCACCAGAAGCGGCACGGCTTACTTGCACACCAGCGACCTTTCCTGAAAGTGCATTGGCAACATTTGTTTCTTTACCCTGTGTCAATTCATCTCCTTTTAGCTCCGCAACAGTATAGCCAAGGGCTTTTTTCTCCTTTTTAATACCTAGTGCAGTGACAACTACTTCTTGTAGGTTTTCCGATACCGATTCCAGACTGACATTGATGGCAAGCTTATCTCTTTCAGAGATGTTGTAGTCTGTCAGTTCCTTGGTTTTAAATCCGATAGAGGAAATGGTGATTTGATATCCTTGACCAGCTGGGATCTGATCAAAAGAAAAGGTACCATCTGCTGCGCTAGTCGTTGCCCTTTTGAATTTGTTAGCCGCATTCTGGATAGTGACTGTTGCAGAGTATATGGGCTTACCCGCTTCGTCGCGAATGACGCCGTTGATCGCTGCCTGCTGTTGTGCATTAACGATCTGATAACTAGTTGCCAAAAGGCCCATTAGTCCAAGACGTAAACCCCAGTTTACATCAGCACGGATATTGGTTCTTAGCATAAACATGGTTAGTAGGCCATGTTTGGAAGGTAAATAATTGTGCATAATTTATGGATTAAATAAGTGAATTATATTTTATTCTGTACAGTTATGGTAATGTGGTGGAGTTCTTGTATATCTGATAGTATTTTTCGGAAGACAGAAGGATCATTTTCATAGGTGCCACTGTAATATTTGTCTTCGATAGCTTCGGAATTAAATTCAAGTTTGATATTATAGTTTTGACTTATAATATGCAGTAGATCTTTAAGGGCTAAATTTTTGAAGATTAGTGTATTTTGTTTTTCGGAATAAAAACCTCTTCTGTTGAATTTGGATGAATTCATCCGTTCTTCCGCAACAATTTGAAGTTGTCGATGATCGATGGTTATTTCTTCATTCGGTATAAATTCAAGGAGCAGAGGAAGGGAGCCTGTTTTATTTTTTAGGCTCTTTAATTGGATACGTCCTTCAAATAATCTGACTTTTGTTTGCGAAGATTTTAGCTCATCTACGCTGAATATTGTACCTAATGCGGTTGTTGTTAACCCAGTGGTATGCACATTAAAGGGTCTTGACTTGTCTTTGGCAACAACAAACTTTGCCTTTCCTTTTAAATGAATATCACGGGTAGACAGCGAAGAAAAGTTATCTGCAAATTTAACTTCCGAATTAGGATAAAGTTCAATTTTTGATCCATCAGGAACATCTACCTGCATCGGCGAATTGCCAGAATTAATATAGTAGAAGTTGCTTGGGGACTCCAATTTCGGAGTTTGTTTTTTTTGGACAGCAGTAATCGTAGGCGTATTTGTTGTTGTCTTCCAATATTGAAAAGATTCCCAGCCTAGTGTTCCGACAAGTAAAAGTATCGCAGCATATTTCAATAGGGCATAGATCCGTTGTTTTGTATCCCTGATCGTAATTTTTTTGATTAGGGATTGTTTGATTGAGTCATGCTGTTCAAAAGCTATATGTTCTTCTATATTATGCCATTCGCTTGCTGGAAGCCAATCATCCAAATTTAGTTGGTTATTATCCAGTGCATTTTGAACCGCTTTAACTTCTTCGGTATTTGCTTCTCCGCGGAGATATTTTTCGACGAGTTCTTTCGTAATCTTCATACATATTGATTACGATTGAAAATAAGGTATCCCCCAAAAGAAAATTAAAAAAGATTTAGCATCAGTATGGAGAGCAATAATGCTTTTCTTATTGCTTTTAGCGCAAGAGTAATTTGATTTTCTACTGTCTTGGATGATATAGAGAGTTTATCTGCGATTTGTTTATGGGATAGATTGGAATATCGGCTCAACATAAAGATCTGTTTTCGCTTTTCGGGGAATTGATTAATGATATGTTGTAATGTTGCTTCAAGCTGTTTGGCGTAGTAATCATCTTGCGGGGAATAGAACTGAATGAGCTCATTTTCTGCTTGAAGAAGTTTCTTTCTGTTATATTCCTCTTTGATCAGATCCAAAATTGTTGTCCTTGCAATACAAAAGATCTGGGATTCTACAGTGGCATCAATATTTTTTTCATTTAAGTTTTTCCAAAGCTTAATAAAAACACGCTGTACAGTTTCTTCGGCTAAATAAGATGATCTGGTTTTATTGAACGCATATTGGTATACTTTGGGACTCCATTGATCATAGTATTCCTCAAATGTTTGGATATTTAGCGAATAATTGATTCCCATAGTGTAGACTTGGAATCTCTAATATAGCTAAACTAAATGATTTAAGATAAATTTAGGTAGAGTTTTTCGGTTTTTCAAAACGTTAAGAAAAACATTAAGATAAGGAGGTGCGTCCATAGCGAGTTCTACAATGAATCGTTTTATGTACTTCGTTAATGAAGCCCATTTTTTGTCTAAAGGATATTTCCACGGATATATTCTTTCCCCATATATCCATCCCAATTTTCATGGTCGCGCATAATATGATGATAGACTGTGGCTAGAGCCTGCATTTTTGTGAATAAAGGAATGCCTTTTCGGATGCAGTCATAGTCTGTATAAATCCCATTGCGATCATTCCATTGAAGCCATTGGAGCAATTCTTGCCGTTTCATAAGTGAGAGCCTATCAAAAAGTGCTTTATCTTTTAAATCCAGCAGCTGATAGCGCCAATCCTTCCGTTGAGACTCCATTGCGATGATTTTTGGTAATTGATAACCGATAATCTGTTTGATGAAAGATTCCATAGTTTGAGCAATTAATTGTTAAACATAAGTTGTATTGGGCCATTCGAAATGCTATTAAACTGCTTTTTCGTATGACTGCGCAAGATCTCTCTATAGGTATATTCTACGGCCTTTGATTTGCAAAGCGGTTTTACATTATTTTCCATACATTTACGGTCAGTGTAATTGCCTTTTGGGTTATGCCATTGCAGCCAATCAACCAGTATCTCCCTATCCATCACTTCAAGTCGTTGAAGTAAACCATTTATTTCACTTTCTTTAAGTTGTTCACGCCAATCGGACCATATCGATCGTGATGTGAATTCTCTGTTTGCTTTGAATTTATTTTCCATAGTGTTTTTATACTTTTTTGTCGGACTTTATTTAGACTATCAACTTTATTTAAACTACCAATTTGCTTATGATCGCATTCCCCAGTTTACTTTTCATAAATAAAGCAATCTGTTGGAGTAATTCAGGGCTGACTTCGGGGACTCTTTCCAAGTCTCGAATAAACCATTTTTGAATCACAGGATAATGCTTAAGAACTGGATCAAATTTTACCACTTCAGCCCTAGATGATTTACCTTCAGGATCGTAATATGACCAAAGTACAATAAAGATTGTATGGGGATCCTCATCCGGATAGGGGGTGTGGAAGCGAACAATATCGCCAACATGTAATTCCTTATTGTCAAATCCTTTTGCCTGTTCCATAAAGACCTTGTCTAAAATTGATATTCAAATATACTAAAAATATTAGTTTTATAAAATTTTATTGAATTTTTTTGCTAAATATATTGTTGGTTAGCGTTAGAGCGATCTAGCTTTATTTCTATCGGCGGGAAACTGAATGATAAAAAAATAATTTTCTTATCTATTTGATTTGTAGTTGTTTGTGTTTTTAAATAAGCAATAAGTAGTTCATGCAACTGCTTGTCTTTCGTAGAATGTATGACATCTTGTAGCAAAAGTGTTTGAAAAGATAATGTTTGGCGGGAATACTTCTCATTATTCAACAATAATATACAGAAGACTTTTTTAGCGAGTCCCCTTAGGCGGAGGAAATGATGCTATCAGTCTTTCAGAAATGAAACAAGGGGTTTGATAAATCGGTCGAAAGCTTCAATATGGGGTAAGTGTCCGACGTTATCAAGTTCGACGAGTTTTGATCCTTTGATTTTTTGTTGAGTTTCCTTTCCTAAATACTGATACAGTCCCATTTTTGCGGCTACTTTAGGATCTTTTACGTTGGCTTTACCGATCGCAGTTCTATCTCGCGTACCGATGATGAGTAGGGTGGGTGTTTTTATATGCTGAAATTCATAAACAACAGGTTGGGTAAAGATCATGTCTGATGTTTTGGCATTTACCATGGCAACGATGGAATAATCCTTAGCTTTTGTCCAGCCTGTAAGTAGGTACACCCATTCATCATATTCCGGCTTCCATTTGTTGTCGTAATAGAATCCGCTTTGGTACTTTTTTGCAGATTCATATCCCGTTTTTAATTCCGTTTGAAAATTTTGGTCGATGGAAGTATAAGGTGCGACAAGTTTCCAGTCTTCCAGCCCAATGGGATTCTCTAAAACAAGTTTTTCCACAGTTTCGGGATACATTAATGTAAACCTTGTTGCAAGCATCCCGCCCATAGAGTGACCAAGTAAGGCGACCTTATCAAGTCCCAACTTGTCTAAAAGCAATTTTGTATTTTGCGCTAGCTGCTGAAAAGTAAACTGATAAGCTGTGGGTTTTGAAGATTTGCCAAATCCAATCTGATCGGGTATTATAACGCGATACCCAGCCGAATTTAGTGCCTGAATGGTTGTTTTCCAATATGCTCCGTTGAAATTTTTGCCGTGGAGTAGTAACACGGTGTGACCATTCGGTTGTTGCGAGCTGACATCCATATAGGCCATTTTTATTTCTTCACCCTGACTCTTTAAATTTAAGTAATGTACTTCATAAGGGTATTGATAATTATTGAGCATAATATCCAGTACAGGGCGATCTGTCTGCGCGTTTGATAACGAATAGACGAGACTGAGCAGTACAAGAACGAGCTGTTTTATCAATGATTTCATTTATGTGTTTCTTTAAGTATACATCATCACTTTGGTAACTTTATTTTATAAACCTGATAGGGTAATTCAACTCGGTCTATGCCATTGTTCCATTGCGGATCTCTGGATAGTTGTGCGCATGAAAAGTAAAGATAACCATTACCATCTATACCCAAAGAATCCGGCCATAACAGTCTGGGGTCCTGTGTCAATAAATGAATTTGTCCATCTGGAGTCAAGTATTTGATACTGTAATCCATTGAGGTCGTCAGATAAATATTACCGTTCCGATCGGCAAGCAAGCCATGTGTAACGCCTACATTTCCCATGTCTTCTACTTTGCCTTGCAGGGCTGACTGGGATAGTGTATCATCCGCAAGGTACTTTGTAGCGATTCGGTATAAGTGCTTTTTATTAATTGGTTTAAAATAGAAGTAATTGAAGTCATGACTTAGCGCTATCCCGTTAACGTGAGAGAGAAAGGGTTTACCGTCCTTATAGCGCATGTCTATGCCGGAATAGGAGATGACAACTTCCGGATCAGCTAATGTGAAGGAGCTTTTTTCCAATACTTTTCTACTATTTCCTGATTGAAGATCAAGAACAATTATTGCGGCCTGACCAGGATCAGAAAGATAAGCTAGATTTTTTTCGAGGTCAATGCGTACATCGTTCAAACCTGATTTCGCTTTGTTAAGATCATCAAATGTATAGATACGTGCTATTTGATTATTTTTTGTGTCGATTTTAAGAAGTTTGAATTGTCCGGTGGGAGCTGCACCATCTGGACCGAAAATAGACCCAGAGGTTGATGGTTTAGAGTCTAATACCCATAAGTTGTCCTGTGCATCCACAAAGATGTCCTGAACGTTTACAAAATGTGAACTCTCGTCCCCTTGACTATTCCATGCTTCATTAGGATAGGGGGTGCTTTTACCATCAGTGATTTCGGTAAGGGCGTACCGATAATCTTTGTTTTGTTTAGGAAATGATACGAATAATCTATTTGTCGAAGTTGCGCTGACGCCTATGGGACGGTAGGGTCCAAAAGATGCCGCGACTTCTAGTTTCGGATCTAGAGCGAGTTTTTCTTGTGCTTGCATTGTAGAGCATAATAGATGAGCGAATAGGAAATAAAATAAAAGTCTTTTGAACATATTTGGTATTTATTTGAGATCTGATGACGGTGCTGAATGAATCGTGAAAACCAGTATTCTATTTTATAACTTCTTTTTTACTGTTATTGTTTTATAAGATTATTATATAAGGGGAGGATAGCCCCGTTAGTTCAGATAGAATGGATTCGTGGTGCAAGAACTGTGAAAAAGTAATTCGGATTTTTCATCCTGATCAGGCGTTAGCCGTTGCGTATTGGAAAGACGAGGGGATCGGTTTGCTGCGAGGGATAATGAAAGGCGCAAATTCTATTGCGGGGACAGCTTTTGGTGAAAATGGTATTGCTGCGTTGGGATCCTCAGTTAGTTACGGTCTCTTGGTAAAAGAAATACTTGATTTTTATAATACGGGGAGAACGCCGATGCAAGCGGCGGCATTGGAGATACTCCGCTTTATGGTGGCTGCACAATCTAGTAAGAAGTCAAATCAGTACGGACGCCTGTATGATATATAGTTTTTAACATGCCCCACTATTTTCGACAGCGGGGCATATTTTCGTTATTTGGTTAATTTGACGCCAAATACGGATTCAAGTTTTTCCTCCATCGGTCCACCGCCCTTTTCGTCGGATCCTACGCTACTAAACACAATTTTTCCGTCCGGATCAATTAGATATGCGGTAGGAATTCCGCTGACAAAAAAAGCCGATTTTGATAAATTCGTTTTGTCGTGTAGTTGTGGCCAGGGATTATTTTCTTCTTTTACCGCTTTCTTCCAGTCGTCGAGCTTTGCGTCAATGGAGATATTGATAATTTCGAAGTTCTGACCCTTTAGCTGTTGGTAAACCGATCTGAGCCTAGGAAATGAGATTCGACATGGACCGCACCAAGAAGCCCAAAAATCAATCAATACATATTTTCCTTTGAGCTTATTGAACGAAAAATCATTTCCGGTGGTATCGGGAAGGACGAAGTTAGCTACCGTAGATCCTATACTGGATCTTTTTCTGCTAGTTATTTTTTCATATAACTGCTTCGCAGCTTTGGTTTCTTTGAGTGGGGCGGATAATTTCGAATAATTATGCTCTAATTGAGCGAGAGATAGACTGCTGACCCTTCCTAATAACATAAACGGTGCATCTGCTCCATTGGGATTAAAATATTTTGCAAATAGTGAGTCATTTAATTGTGTCTCACGTTTCTCGAAATAATCCATTGCCTTATCAAAATTAGTTGTCCCTTCTTTCAGTGCTTCTTCACCGAATTTACTTGTGATTTCCTTGTTGATCCTTTCATGAATAGACTTTTTGGCTCTAGAATAATCGAAATATGCAACTGAACGGGTAGGTCCATTTATTTGGCCTGAGGAGATGCCTTTCTCAATATCAAAATCAAGTTGTAACGTGCCTGATTTTTCAATAAATAACGAAAAAGGAGAGACATAGCCTTTGACCTTACTCTCATATTGAAGATAGAAATACATTACATCCGGAGCTTCAGATGTAATGGTTATCTGATATTCACCATTTGGACTGATTGCTGTCGAATCTTGAAACTGACCTTTAAAAATGTATATCTTATCAAATCCTTTTGTGTCGCCAGTTACTTTACCTTTTATTTTCAGATTGATCTGGGCAAAGAGGGGATTAAATGAGAAGAAAAATAATGCCACAAGCACTGTTATTATAATATTTTTAGATTTCATGATAAATTTCAATAAAGTTTAAATTTTAATGTACGATTGATAGATCTATTAATTTAACCCAGCAGGTAGATATGGATCGCTATTGGGCTGTAAATTCCAGCTTGGATTGGCAAGTATGGTCGGATTATTGATCTGTAATGTAAAAAATTTACTGATGACATCCGCTTTGTAGGATTTGTTACCTATGGTATGGATGACCTGCGTTTTCGACCAAGGTTTTCCTTTATCTAGTGCCAATCTCTTGATGTCGAATGTCCGTTGATAGGTACCAAGCTGCATTTCCCGTCTACGTTCTTTCAGAATTTCCTCGAGTAATTGATCCTGACTAAAAGCCCCGCCATTTTGAAGATCTGTATTTGCACCTGAATAGCGGTATTTGCGCAGCATATTGAGATCGCTTAACGCTTGTCCCAATTGGTTTAACCTTGCATTTGCTTCCGCTTTTATCAATAGCAGCTCGGGATAAGTCATTCCCTGTGAAGCGATCATTTTGTTGTCCCTATAATACTTAAGGCGTACACCATCATCATGTTTCACACCGCCTTCAACCACTGAATAGCCCAGCGTTTTGAGCATAAATAGCTTGTATCTCCGATCTGCGTTTGTATCAAAAAGCTTGATAAATTCTTCCGAAGGATAGGGAGAATAGCTGTAGGGGGTAGGGCGATAAAATAGTTGTTCCCTATTGTAAGTCTGTTTCAACAAATTATCTTCACCTAGTAACTCAAGACCAACTTCGGCATCGGTACCCGCTGGTGGAGATGCATTTGGATCTTGTCTATAACTGAATTTATTTAGGTTATAGATAAGATTGTCAGTATTACCTTTGGCTGCAATGGCTTGCGCCCATGCATCATTTGCATATTTGGACATTTTGGTCCAATCTCTTTTGAACATGTATAGCTGTGCTAACAAGGCATTAACTGCTGGCTTGCTTGCACGGGTTGGGTTTCCAACGGTATTTGGAGCGCCGGTCAATGCATCGAGCAAATCTTTTTCTGCCAGATTCATAATTTCATTTGTGCTGGCGAGATCGGGATTAGGAGTGTTCGGTGAACCTGTTGTCCGGTAAGGAAGCACTTTTTGATCATTTTTACCTTCAGGATCATACATTGGGGCATAACCCAGTCCTCCGACCAGATAGGACCAAGCTCTTCCAGCTTTTGCCTGTGCAATAATTATTTTGCCCAGATCTGAATTTTCCCCCTTAAGATTTGAAACTTCATCAATGGCGATATTGAATATGCCCGCAGCACGATAGATGGCCCACTCCCATGTGTATTGGGGATCTATCGGGTTCGTATAGGGGTAATAAAATTTAAATGCAGCCCAACGATCTACATTCGGGTGTGTACTTTTGTAAAGATATATAGCCTGATTTTCACTGATCGTTAAGTTGTCACCCATAAAAGCATAGAAGCAACCTCTGTTGTTGTCTGCATAAAATGAGCTAATGGTATTTGTATTATTCAATAAATTCTCTAGATCTTCGACTTTTGAAGGAATCAACTGTCCAATAGGTTTAACATCCAGGTATTTGTTGCAGGAGAAGGTCGATATGGAGACCAGGCCCAGTGCAAGGTATATTATTTTTTTCATTTCAATTAGTTTTTAGGTTAGAGTCCGAATCGTAAACCAATAAATATCTCGCGTGGTAAAGGCAGTGAAGTAAATCCTTGATCTGTTCCTGCCCCCGTACCACCACTTACATTGAATTCTGTAGTTTCGGGATCTATGTCCACACCTTTGGCCGTAATACGAAATAGGTTTCTGCCCTGAACAAATATTCTTGCGTTGGTAAGACCAATTCTTTTGCTCAGTTTCTCGAGATTATAAGAAAGTGTGATGTCTCTTAATTTGGCATAACTTGCATTACCCACATTGACATCCGCAAAAGGGAAGGAGAACATATCCATATTCCATTCTTCCAGAACGGGATATATTGTATTCTTTTCGTCTCCAGGTTTCCGCCATCTTTCGGCTACATGTCGGTTTTGATAATTGGATCCACTAAACGTATCCTTCCTATATTTATGCCCTAGCTTTGCTATAAACATAAAAGATAGGTCCCAGTTTTGATAGCTGAAGCGATTTGTTAAAGCAAGATCCCATTTTGGTCTAAAGGTTCCCTGATAGACCAAGTCGGTAACTTCAGCATTGCTCGCCAATACAACCTGATTGTCCCTGGTATAAACTTGTGTTTGACCGAGCTCATTAAGACTTGCAAAACGATAGCCCCACAAGCCGTCTGAAGGGTATCCAGCAACCATGATTCCTCCTGGAGTAGTGTAACTACCTGTGTACGGACGGTTTACATTGTAATGTTTTACTTTGTTTGCGTTAAAGGAAATATTGGGCAAAATATCCCAGCTAAATCTACTGTTTTTGATGGCGTGGACATTGAGCCCAAGCTCAAATCCGTGATTGGTCATTTTCCCTACATTTTTTGTTAGGGAGCTAAAACCTAGTGTCGGATCTGCGGCGTCAGCAGCCAAGAGGTCAGAACTGTTCTTGTTGTAATAATCAAAGCTACCTTCTATCGAGTTGTTGAATAAACCGAAGTCTATTCCCACATTGGCAATATTCGTTTTTTCCCAACGCAATTGCTTATTGGGAGGAGAGGAGACGCCATAGGAAACTCCACCCGTTGTAGGACTGTAGCTGCCAACACTCAAAATCAAAAACGGACCATTTCTCAGGGAAATATTTCCATTGATACCATAGGAACCTCTGATATTAAGTTTACTGAAAACTGCTTTATCCCACCATTTCTCATTACTTAATTTATAAGTTCCTCCAAGTGACCACATCGGTTTGTAGCGGTATTTTTTATCTGTACCAAAGAAATTGGTAAGATCTAGTCGGATACTTCCGCTTAGGATAAATCTATTGTCATATTCGTATGATCCATTGGCATACCAGGATACAAAGCGATTATCTCCATATGTTAGTGAACCATCGGTCAGTGATACGCTTCCATTAGGGAAGAGCATATCTGCGTTGTAAATTCCAGCAGTAAAATCTTTGATGTTGACAGGGATAAATGAACCTGCATTTTCATTATAGCCAGCTCGGGTAGCCAATCTATTGTTGTCAGAGGTAATTTTTCTGATTTCGTTTCCGACTAAGGCGTGTAACAGATGTTTGTTATCGGAGAAGTTTTTGCTATAATTGAGCTGTGTACGAAGCGTCCAGGTTTCATTGATATTTTTGAATTCGTCCAAGATGCTTCCATCGGGAATATAATGATTAGCGGGATTTGATTTGGAGGTACCATCGTTATAGGCGATACGAGCATTATAGGAGTCTGCCCGTTGGATATTTTTGACATTTGCCGTTCCTTTGACCCAGTTACCTCCAACTTCTGCAGTAAGTCCTTCTACGATATTGGCTCTTAGAAACCCGCTCATCCTAAAATTATAGACATTGCTATAACTGGGCATTTTCCCCATGTCTTCTAAAGGAACATAATCCCAGGACTTCATGCCGGGGGTGTTTTTGTAGGTATTTACTTTATATTGACTGATACCCCATATTGCTGCCGGATTGCCATTGCCGTCCAATAGATTGGTATAAGGCATAATCATTGATCCTCCTGAAAAACCCGCTAAAGACTGATAATTGTCACCTGCCAATTCTGGACCGTAAATGGTAGAATATGTGAATGAAGTACTATTGCCTTTATTATACGTGAAATTGGCAGCAGCTCCAGCAGTTAAGAATGGAAAAAGCTGCCATTCGTTTTTAAAATCGGTGATTAATCGTTTTGAATCATTGTTAATGAGATTATCCTTGGTCTGTTGATAGTTGACGGAAAAATTATAATTGCTTTTAGGGGATCCGCCGGCGATATTGATGTTATGCTGATGGGTTACTTTATTTCTGAAAAACAGATCCTGGATTTGATTTAAAGCATTGATACCACGAAGTCCATTGATCTCGGCCATTGCATCTTGGTGGCTAATCTTCCCTTCACGCTCTTGCATCAATAGATACGTTACCCGGCTCATATTATATGGATCCATCGTTGAGGGACCATTTGGATTCAGGTTGAAAAGGTCTATCTCTGCGTCAATATAATCTGATGTTGTCGCTTTATTCAGATACTTTAACTGTGGTTTCTGAATAATATTTACAAAGCCTGAATAGCTTATTTTAGGTTCACTATTTTGTCCAGACTTTGTGGTAACAACAATAACGCCATTGGCTGCTCTAGAACCATAGATTGATGCGGCCACACCATCTTTTAGCACGGTTATGCTCGCTATATTCATTGGATTGATATCATCTATAGTTGTTTCGACGGGATAACCGTCAATGACGATCAAAGGTGTTTTTTGTGCATTAAAGGTCGAGACACCTCTAATTTCTATTTTGCCGGCCTTATCAATAGTTAATCCTGTTGTCTGTCCTTCAAGAGCACTTTTTAGATCCGTAGCTAGTTTTCTTTCCAGTTTTTCACCGCTAACATAACTGAAAGATCCTGTGACTCGATCTTTGGGGAGTTTTTGATATCCAGTATTGACTTCTACTGTCGCCTCATTTAATGTCCCTGTTTTTAATGCCAATGTGATAACTCCAAGATTGTTTGTGACTGGGATAGTGATGCTTTCATACCCTATATAGGATATGATGATATTTGTACCTAGGGAAGAATTATCTAAAGTGAATTCTCCATTACCATTGGTGATGGTACCTTTTTTTCTTCCTTGTATCATTACGTTGGCACCGACAAGTACATTGCCATTTTCGTCAACAACTTTTCCCCTTATTTGGGACTGGTTTTTAAGATTAAGTAGTAGTATTGTTTCTTTTAATTGAATACCACCAATTTCAGACTGACGCGGTTTAACCATGATCATATCTTTCTCCAGTTCAAAAAAGATGGGGGTATTCTTTTCAAGGGTTTTTAATGCCTCTTGTAAAGGGAGATTGTTAAATGAGACAGAGGTACAGGTCAATGGATCAATATTTGGTGCTGCCCATAAATAATGGTAACCCGTCTGAATGTTAATTTCTTGCAGTATCTTTCGCAGACTAACATTTTTTTTATTGATATTGACTCTTTGTGCCATGGTATTGGCCTGGACCCCCATCATCCCTAAAAGTAATAGTGATGATAAAGATATTTTCATAAGCGCATTGGTAAATATACGCGATACAGATTTTTCACCTGTACTTTGTTCATCTGTCGGGACTACACAAAAGAAGTCTCCAACATCTTTTTTGGTAAAAAAATGATACATTTGTTACGGTTAATTGATTTTAAATAATGGTAGTTTACGATCCTTTAACTTTAATTAAGGGGACGTTGGCGCGTCTCCTTAATCGATCTGATATAAATTTGCGGGTGTGTTCTCCTTTCTTTTAGTAGTATTAGATTAATAACGTTAGTTTATTTTAACTTTTGATTTTTCTACAATAAAATTAGCGTTACTGGCTTTCGATAATAACTTAAATAAATCTTCAGCACTGGCATAACGCGGAATAATTCCTTCGATTTTTACTTTCCTTAGTTTTTGATCAATAAATTCAAAATCGAAATCATACCAACGTGCAAGTTTAACCATGACGTTTTCCAAGGGCTCAGCGACAAACTCGAATTGATCTTTGGTCCAGGCAATATCGGATTGATTATCTACTTCGCGTTTATAAGTATTTTGACCAAGTGTCGATACGGCCTGTTCGTTTGGTTTTAAAATGATAGCTTCTTGTGTGTCCGTACTATTATAATTGATTTTTACAGATCCCTCCATTAGTGTTGTGATCGTGGATTTATCTTCACTATAGCTGCTTACATTAAATTTTGTGCCCAGCACCTGAATTTCCTGCTCATTACATCGGACGAAAAATGGAACAGCGGTACCATCTCCATTTTTAATTTTGCTGATTTCAAAAAAGGCCTCCCCAATAAGCTTTACTGTCCTTTGTTTACGATCAAATTCCTCCGGAAATATCAACGTAGAAGCGGCGTTTAATCTAACTGTACTGCCATCGGGAAGCAATATGTGATATTGACCTCCTTTTGGAGTGCTTATAATCAATGTTTTTTCCTGTTTTAAAGGATTATTTGACGCGATTTTTTTTAATTCTTCAGAAATGTTGAAATATTTTTTTTCGACAGGTAGTTGTAGTGATTTTCCATCTTCAAGTTGAATGGAAGCGCGAAAACTGCCTGGAACAATATTCTGTGAGGTACGATCGAGCTTAAGATTCCAAAGGAGGATAAATAGCGCGGCAATTGTACAGGCGGCAATTGCGATCCCATATTTTTTAATAATAAGATGAAAGAGATTAGGTCTTTCAAATGTAATCTTACTTTTTGCTTTTTCAATTACCTCATGAACTGGTAAAGAAAAAGCCCAATCGACATCTTGTTCATAAGTATTATTTGAAACCAAGCTTTGAAATAACTCTTCATGCTGTGCTGAGGAGGAGCGCCAATGGTCTAGTTTTGTCTCACCCTCATTGGATAAGATCCCAAGCTTTTTTGCAGATATCAATTCACTTACTTCGAAAGGGCTCAGCTCCATAAATTCTTTTGGTTAGTATTTATTATTATAACAGAATTCGAAGCTAGAATTGCTATCCCTTTTTTTGTTTATTTATAACTTGCTTATTATTAGTGTTTTTATTTTTTTAATGTGTCGATTAATAATAATAATAGAAGATAATCGCCATTGTCCAATAACTGTTTTAGCAAAGCCAACCCCTTTGTTTTCTGTGTGTAAACAGTGCTGCTAGTTATATTTAATTTTTGCGCAATTTCTTTTGTATCTAGCCCCTCTATGATATTTAATTTCATAATGGTAGCACATTGAGCAGGTAGTTTTTCTAAAGCATTTTTGATCAGTTGTAATGTTTCTGCATAAATAATCCACCTGCTATCGTCTTCAACAACACTGCTTATTTGATTGGCATAATTGTCATAATTAGTCAATCGTCTTTTTCGCTTGTCGAGGTAATTGATGGTCGCATTTTTTGTACTCAGGTAGAGAAATGACTTTAGCTTGTCGTAAGAATCAAAATGAAAGTCTGTTGACCAAATTTTTAAAAGAACATCTTGGACAAGCTCCTCCGCACTTTCTTTTTCTATATCGAACTTGATCGCATATAGGCATAAGGGCGAATAAAACCTATGAAATAGGAATTCAAAAGCTTTTTCATCTTTTCTTAGAAAAGCTAGGAATAATTTGGATTCGTTTAATGCGTCTTCCATGTACTGGTAGAACAAATTAATGAATTTTTAAACATAAATGAAAGGATAAGAAAAGATTTTGGATGATAGAAGAGGATATATAATTTTTTCCACTGATATTAAAATAATTGGTGGTGACAATTTTCATTCGTTGAAAGATAACATAAAAATATAAGCTACCATCAAATAGAAGGAAAATTAAACTGTTTCTGTTTTAATATTTATCCAAAGTTAGTCATTAAGCTTCTTTATCGGAGTTGTTTGGCTGATAGATCGTTACTGATTAGATAGAGCTATTAATAGTTTGGATCTTTATGTAATATCTTCTGTATAAGCGTTTCAATTTCTTTTGCATGAGTGACTGTCATAAAATGACCAGCTCTTCGAATGATAAAAGTGGGGATTATATTTCTAATTGGGATAATGCGGTCTTTGCAGCCATGGATATGGACCAAGTTGTTGGGAATAGTCTTGTTTTTCCATTTTACGATTTGATTGATCGCCCAAGATAGAAATTTAGCATCGGTTTCTTGTAGTATTTGTTTAAGCATCATTTTATCTTCTTTTAAGCTTATACCAAAGAAGTAATTTGATAAAATATGATGTGATTTTAGAACTGAAGCAGGAATAAATTTGTGGATTCTAAGTGTTCCAATAAGTTTGTAAAGTTTAGGAAGTTCGTTATCATCTTTTGCCGATGCGAGTAATATAACTTGTTTTACATCAATAATTTTAGCTATTTCCATGGCAACCATACCTCCGAAAGATAATCCAATAAGAACGGGGCATTCAGTCGTAATTTTAGTGGATAATCGTCGTGCATAGCATGAAATTGATTCTGTTGAAATTGGAGGGATCCATTCTAAGTGTATGACTTTTAAGCCCCCAAAATTTATTTTGTCAAAAACCCTTCGGTCAACACCTAATCCACTAAGTATATAAATATGGGTATCGGACATGATGGTAGGTTTAAATGCATTTTGACTACAATTTATTAATAATGTGTCGATATCCAAAATTAGAAAAATATTAGTCTAGGGAAGCTCATATGATTTATTAACAAAAAACAAGATACCCAAAAACGAGTGGATATCTTGTTTTATCCATAAAAGTGAATGCTCGTCTTTTACGGATTATTATCATATAACTGTTAATATGAATTATTAGAATACTTAGCGCATTGATCTAGCTAAGACAAAGTTGCTAAGCTTTTGGCCTCAAAGATAGATAAGTCTTCGAATTGTTCTGCTTGAACTTTTTTTACCCAATTTGGATCTTGCAAGATCGCCCGACCTACTGCGACCAAATCGAAGTCCCCTCTTTCATATCGACGTACCAATTCATCTAGTGAAGCTGGAGACGACTTAAATTCTGAATTTGTAAATACTTCACCAAAATCTTTGTCAAGTCCTACTGATCCTACCGTTATTGTCGGTTGGGCAGAGACCTTTTTCAGCCATCCGGCGAAATTTAAATCGCTACCTTCAAATTCTGGCTCCCAATAGCGTCGTTGGCTTCCGTGGAAAATATCTATGCCTGCATCAACTAATGGTAAAATCCAATCTTCCATTACCTTTGGGGTAGGGGCTAATCTTGCAGTATAATCTTGTTGTTTCCATTGTGATAGTCTGATGATAATTACAAAATCCGGTCCAACGGTTTTTCGCATTGCTTTCACTACTTCGACAGCAAATCTGGAACGCTCCTTTATCGTTTTACCACCGAATTCATCTGATCTGTGGTTCATCCCTTCCCAAAAGAATTGATCAATCAAATAACCATGTGCGGCGTGTATTTCAAAGGCATCGAAACCTAGCTCTTTTGCAGATCTTGCAGCATCAGCATACGCTTGGATCGTATTTTCTATATCGGCCAAAGTCATTGTGTCGGGACTTTCAAAAGCTGCTGGCGGAGTCCACTGCATTGGGGTATACCCTACATGCCATATTTGAGGAGCTATTTTGCCTCCTTTTGCGTGAACAGCATCTAGAATGTTCTTCCAACCGTTTAAAGCTTGGTCTCCATAAAAATTTGGAATGTCCTTTAAGTTTTTTGACGCTGGTCTTTCGATTACAGTTCCTTCGGTTAGAATCAAACCAACATCTCCGGCTGCCCGTCGTTCATAATAACCTGTAACGACATCTCCAGGGATCCCGTCAGTAGAAAATGCTCGTGTCATGGGGGCCATGACGAAACGGTTTTTTAATACAAGATTTTTGTATTGGAACGGACTGAAAAGTGTTTGTATGCTCATTTTTTTATTTCATTTGCGAATTTCTTTACAAAGATATTTTAAATAGTGTATTTTTGTAACTATTGATAGTATAAAGTAGTTACCTTTGCGTAACTATCAAATGTTTTGGCAATGAAAAGAACTGATTTTAAGAATTGTTCATGCGCGATGCAACGCTCTATGGGAATTTTGGGGACAAGATGGAAGCCCATTATTATATACACACTAAGAGATCGAAAAGCCCGATTTGGACAACTCGATGCATTGATCGAAAATATTTCAAGAAAAGTACTGACATCCTCTTTAAAAGAATTGGAGGAAGATGGTATTATTTTGAGGGAGGAATTTAAAGAGTTACCTCCTCGGGTGGAATACGCTCTGACTGAAAAGGGAAAGGCACTTATTCCGATTATGTGTCAGTTAGCAAAATGGAACGAGGAATATTATGAGGAGCCTGCATCGTTGGTATTATAAGAAATAGCAATTACTTTACCTTTTTTGGATTATATATACTGTTTTTTACTGAAATGTAATAACAAGAATATGTATAACTAACAGAATATGAAATTTTAAATCCAGACGGTTCATATTTATTTAAAATTTAAGTAATATTGAATTGTGAAAAACAAGGTAAATCAAGAACACAATAAACAATATTTCATCGAATCTTTTCGTGAAGGTGAAAGAGAAGGGTTGAAGTTCTTGTACAAAACCTTTTATAGTCCAATGTGTTATTTTCTCGAAAAAATGAACTTGGATAAAGTTATTATTGAGGAAATTGTCCAGGATGTATTTTTAAAGCTATGGGAAAGACGGAGCGATTTTAATCATTTTGAGTCGATCCGGAGTTTTTTATATACAAGTTGCAGAAACGCGGCACTTAATCGGATTCAACAACATAAGAGATCACAACAGCTTGCTAATAACTATATCACACAGCTTGACCTGATAGACTTGCCTGTCAGCCATCAAATGATCTATCTAGAAACGCTACGTGAGGTTCACGACGCTATAGAGACCTTGCCAGAACAGTGTCGACATGTAATATACAAGCTGGTCGTAGAAGATTTAAGCCCACAAGAAGTTGCGATTTCCTTAGGTATTACCACAAGTACCGTATACAATCAAAAGAAAAGAGGAATTGAACTTCTCAGACAAAGGCTTAGGCCTGATCAGTTTTTTTGTCTACTGTTACTCCTTCTGTATTATTAGGTTGTAAATTATAAATTTGATTTTCAGTTGATTATAAGAATATTCCCAATCTCTTTAGAGAAACGAAATCAAAATATTGTTTTAAGTATATAAAGCAATATGGAGCATACAACCGAACATATCATCTATTTATTGAGTAAGTCAAAACTTGAAGGATTAAGTTATGAGGAGCAATTGCAACTAGATTCTTGGCGACTCAATGCGGCTTCGAACCGAGAAGTATATGATATGTTGGATAATAAGGAGATGTTGGGCAGAGATTTGAAGGGCTTATCTGCTTATGATTGGGAAGCATCCTTTGAAACTTTTGAACAGGAGCATCTGAGCGCTCCAAAAACTATTTTCCCTTTCAGAAGGATTTGGTCGTATGGAATCGCTGCAGTACTAATTGGTACGTTAATATTATTTTTTGTTCGTTACCTGATGGATGCTGGATATCAGGCAAATCCAGACGTAAAAATCCTCCCCGCTCAAACCGCAGGTACAATCTACCTGAAAAATGGAGATTCGATCGCTATTTCACCTAAAGATACTGTATTATCTTTCGCTACTCTACCCAGTAGCCTGACTAAGGGGAATGATAGCTTACTTATTTCTACCCCAAAAGGTGGTAAAATGGCCGTTCTCTTACCAGATGGTACTAAGGTCTGGATGAATGCTGAGACCCAATTGGATTATTATGAAACAGATAGTCTCAGACAGGTTCGATTGATCGGCGAAGCTTATTTTGAAGTAGCAAAGAAATACTTCGCCCCAGGAGAATTATCACAAGTGAAACCATTTAATGTTCAGACCGGAAATATTCATGTAACGGTATTAGGTACGCATTTTAATGTTAAGGCAAATAAAAGTTTAAGTGACTTTAGGACTACCTTATATGAAGGAAAAGTGAAGGTTAAGCAAGGAGAAAGGCAGATTATTTTATCTCCTGGAGAGGAGGCATATATCAATACTGGTCATATCCAACGCAGAACCATAGATACTGAAATCGGTAATGCATTGAAAGATGGTTATTTTATATTCAACTCTGAACCGCTGTCTGTTATTATGGAGGATATTTCTGCTTGGTATAACGTTAATGTGGTTTACCTTGATAACGAGATAAAGTCAGAAAAATTTGAAGGGATGTTGTCCCGTAATAGCCGCTTAAAAGATATTATCAATGTACTAGAGAGTACAGGAAAAGTCAATTTCAAATTTAAAGAAAACACGATTTATGTAGATAAAAAGCAATCTAAATGAAAAGACGAAGCCCTAAACGCTTGCAACAAATAGGGCTTCTGGTCAAGCAATTCTAACTGTAACTGAATTTTAATTCTTAACCTAAAACAAATGTATAAAAATTATGCAGAAGTTTGTCGTGCCCTACACGGACAAGCGGAAATTATGAAAAACAGCGATCGGACAGACTTTTGGGGAAGGTCGCATTGGAGGGGAAATATTATGCGTATATCGCTTACTACCATTATGATGTCCTGTTGTTTGCTTCATGTAGGAGCTAAAACTTATGGACAAAGTGTATCTATTCATGAAAAATCTGTTTCGTTGAGAAAAGTCTTTTCGACAATCAATAAACAGACAGGCTACTCCTATGTATGGGCAGCAAAGACTATTGATCCAGATACGAAGGTTCAGCTCAATGTTGAAAAAGGAACATTGAATGGAACACTTGAGAAATTATTGAATGATCTGAATCTTAGTTTTGAAATTAAGGGAAAGATAATCGTTGTACGTGAAAAAGCCGAACAAGGGGGAATTGTTTCGAACTACAATAGTTTATCAGATCAAAAGATGTTGATCAAGGGCTTTGTTGTTGATGATAACAATCGTCCATTACAAGGTGCGACCATTCGTGTCAAAGGTGTACCACAAGGTACGACGACAGATCAAAATGGGTATTTTGAAATCAGTAGCGTCAGTGCAAACAGTTTGTTGGAGATTACGATGGTCGGATTTTCACCACTTTCACTACCTGTAAAATCTGATCTTGGAACAATTAGGCTGCATGCAATAGATGCACAATTGCAGGAGGTTAATGTAACCGTAAATACGGGGTATCAAAAGATCAGTAAAGAGCGCGCTGCTGGTTCCATCGCGCAAGTCACTGCGAAAGATATGGAGGGACGATTGCAACCAAACCTATTAGATCGAATTGATGGATTGCTTCCTGGCCTGAATTTGGTTCGTAACACCTCTAGTCCGCAAAATAACAAAAATAATTTAGGTATTGAGATACGTGGTCGTTCAACAATTAATGCGCAGGCCGCACCTTTAATTGTCGTTGACGGTATGCCTTATGAAGGCGATCTCACTGCTATTAATCCCAATGAAATCGCTTCGGTTACTGTTCTAAAAGATGCATCTGCGGCCTCAATCTATGGTGTACGATCATCCAATGGAGTTATCGTCATTACAACAAAGATTGGTACAGCAGGCAAAACCAAGGTCGATTATAGCAATACCTTGTCTTTTCGCGGGCTGCCGAGTCGCAATTATCTAAATAAGATGAGTAGTGCTGAATTGGTGAACTTTCAAAAAGAAATGTTTGATTATCGTTCTGGCGATTACGCTGCGATAGATCCTAGAAAGGCCATGAATGACGTTTACCGAATTCTCTATAACAAGAAAGGAGGTGTAATCTCAGGGGAGGAAATGGAGAAGCAGTTGGATGTTTATCGAAATAGGGATCGTTTTAGTCAGATGGATGAATTCTTAAATACAACTCGATTTGACCAGCAGCATAATTTAGCGGTTTCTGGAGGATCAGACCGATATACTTATCATTATTCGTTAAATTATAACCAGCCTGGAGATTATAACAAAGGAAAGCCTACCAATAAAGAACTGGGATTTAGCTTGAAAAATAACTTTAAGTTTACGGATTGGTTTAACTTAAGAGCGAATATTCTAGGGAAAAATCAAAATAGAGAGGGAGACATTGGTTTCAATTTTTACGACAATTATATTGGCGGAAAAGCTTCATATTATCTTCTCCGTAATGAGGATGGTTCCGCTTCCCAGTGGTTTAATTCGAAATCTCAATATGAGATAGATCGCTTAAATGGATTAGGCCTGGAGGAAGAGACTTATATCCCTGTAAATCATATTTCTGCTGTACATGAAAAGTTTTATAATAAATATCTCAATTTAAATTTTGCAGCAAACTTTAAGATTACTAGAGGGTTGGATTTCGATTTATCCTATCAGAGTGAAAGAACCGAAGGTTATAATGGAACATTAAATAGAAAGACCTCACAGTTGGTCAGCGCTATGGTTAATGATGCTACACAGATCGGAAAAGATGGATTAATAAAACGTAATATTCCTCAGGGAGGGCAATTTGCAGAACAACGTAATGATGTCAATAGTTATACCTTACGTGGTCAGTTCAACTATCAGAACATCATCCAGGATAAACATGAAATCGTTGCCATAGCAGGTGCTGAACGTAGGCAAATTAATAATCGATATACCAATATCTATAAATATGGCTATGATGAAAGCAGTTTAGTTTATAAAGGAATTAACGAAGAGTTGTTCGGAATTCAAATTCAAAATACACAGGCACTGTTTAATAGTTATTCTATCTCAAAAAGAGAAGCCGGTTTTCAGGATTTAGTTGATAGATTTGTCTCTTTTTATGCGAATGGATCTTATACATACAGCAAAAAGCTGACATTAAGTGGAAGTATACGGATAGATCAATCTAACCTATTCGGTACGGATATCAAAAATCAATATAAACCCTTATGGTCAATAGGAACGTTGTATCATTTGCCAAAAATAGATTGGCGGCCATTAGATCGTTGGTCTCTAAGAATGACCTATGGCGTGAATGGTAATGTACCGAAGGACAATGGGCCTTATTTGATTTCGCGGGTCAGTAATAGTTTAAACTATTTTAATGGTGAAATGCAGGCTTACATTGATTCGCCTCCTAACCCCCTGTTAAGGTGGGAGCGCACAAGTGTATTCAACTTTGGACTTGATCTTTCCCTATTCAATAATAGACTTTCCTCTTCTATAGATATTTATAGCAAAAAGACCACAGATCTTTTGGGAAATACGCCATTAGATCCAACATTGGGTTGGGATATGGTGTTGCTTAATTATGGTGATCTGCGCAATAAGGGGATCGAATTGGGGCTTAATGGCAAAATTATCCAACACGAAAAGTTCAGCTGGAACGGTACCTTGAATTTTAGTTACAATAAAAATGAGATTACGAATCTGTTTGTACAGCAAAATACGCCATACTATTATTATTATGCTCCTCAAAACCGAGTCGGCATCCCAATGGGAAGTTTATATAGCATCGATTACGCAGGATTGAATGATAAAGGAAGACCTTTGGCAAGAAAGGCGGACGGCAGCCTGGTCGAAAGTACACAGCAATTGACAGTCGACGATCTCATTTATGAAGGAACTACAATTCCACCGTATAATGTTTCTTTCAGAAATGGGTTTAGATATGAAGACTTTACCCTTTCCTTCATGTTTATTTTCAATGGTGGCCATGTAATGCGAGGTGTTCATCCCGAGTTTTTAAGTAAATATGCCGAATTGAACTATAACAGTAACTTCGATAAGCTTTGGTTGAATTATTGGAAAAAACCGGGGGATGAAAATAATCCCGATATTGCCCCAGCGTTCATTTCAGCAGCCTCTGGTAATATATCGGACATCTATAATGCGGCACACAAGTTTGTTCAAAAAGCAGATTACATCAAGTTGAGAGATATTTCCCTGTCTTATAATTTTCCAAGCAAATGGATTGCGCCGACCAAACTGAGTTATATCCGATTGACTGGGCAGATATTGAATGCGTGGCGTTGGGCTGCAAATAGGGAAAATCTTGATCCTGAAGTGTGGACCGGTTATAGCTCAGTTACCAGCCCTGGTAGGGGAGTGTTAGCACCAGTGGTATATAATTTAGGCATGTCTGTCGGATTTTAAAAAAAGAGAAATAATGAGATATATATATATAGGATTGCTATTTAGCTTAACTATTTTGAGTAGCTGCAATAAATACTTAGATATAAAACCAAAGGGATTTACGATTCCGGAAGCGCTTAACGATTACAAATTATTATTAAATGATCAGTCGTTGGTACGTGCCTCACCCGTTTATCCAAATTATTTGGCCGATAATATACAATCGGGCGATCCACAGGACGTACAATCTGCTGCGAGCTTTGACTATTATGATTATGTGAAAAAACAGCTATATAGCTTTGCTCGGGGGGCAATATTCGAAAATGGTCAGTATGATCCGTATTGGGAAACAGCATATAGCCGCATCTTTACTTACAACGTAATCATAAATAATGTATTGACTTCATCCGATGGCTCGGAGGCTGAGAAAAAAAAGGTATGGGCCGAAGCAAAAATCGGTCGGGCATTTGAGTACCTGAGTCTGGTCAATATCTATGCTGCCCATTACAACCCAGCTAGTGCGGACAAGGACTTAGGCGTACCTTTGGTGTTAAAAGAAGATATAAATCAAAAATATGAGCGTGTGTCAGTACAGGCTATCTATGACCAAGTATTAAAAGATCTTAATGATGCACTTCCTAATCTAAGCACAACACAATCAAATAAATTTCAGGCGGTACGCTCTGTGGGACATTCTTTTTTGAGTCGGGTATACCTTTATCAAGGAAAATTCAAAGAGGCTTTAGATAATGCTAAGCAGGCACTAGCCTCCAATAGCAATCTGATCGACTATAGCTTATATACAAATAAGGACAAAACAACATGGGGAAGGGTCTGCTTAAAGACTGACAATTCGATACAATTTCCGGATTCAAGAACCAATATTGAAGCAGTATGGTCGAGATTAGGTACAAGTTCATTGGGAACACAAAATGCTGAATTTTATGCGTCCAAGGAATTAATTGATACTTACGCCAAAGATCTTCCTGCTGAAGCAAAAGACAAGCGTTATGAATTATTTTTCTGCCGTGATCAAGCCTCCTTTGGTCCTAATTTAATCAAATTTCCCGGACGTGTACTTTATGCGCCTTATGTTGAATTCAGTACAGGATTTAATACCTCAGAATTATTTCTGATCGCTGCGGAAGCAGCCGCGCGCGGTGGAAACATTGTAGAGGCTTTGGGTTTCTTGAATACACTAAGAAATAGCCGTATTGAAAATAATAAGGCATTGACAGCTAATGATCCGAAAGTAGTGCTACAGCTGGTTCTTGAAGAGAGACGACGTGAGATGCCTTTTACGGCTTCTGATAGATTGATCGACCTGAAGCGTTTGGTTATTGCGGATAATTATAAGAAATCAATTAAGCATCCGTTGGCCAGTAGAGTATTTGAAATGGAGTCAACAGACCTTAGAATGATAATTCCGGTCCCACCCAAAGTACTTTCCCTAAATCCGGGAATTCCACAGTATGAACGATAAAAAATATAAATGCTTTTACCTAACCAATCTTTGCCCATTATAAGCAAAGATTGGTTCCAAGTTTTAAAAAATATTTTCATGAAGAAACTACTATTGACATCGCTGGCCTTCATACAGTCTGTAATATTGCTGGCGCAAGAACATATACAATTCCAAAAGGTGACTTTTAGCGAAGCGAAGGAATTAGCAAAAAAAGAAAATAAACTGATCTTTTTAGATGGTTTTACCTCCTGGTGTGCTCCTTGTAAATGGATGGAAGGCAATGTGTTTTCACAGCCTGAAGTTGCCGATTACTTTAATTCGAAATTTATTAATACCAAGTTTGATTGTGAGGTAGGTGAGGGAGTGGACATTGCAAAAAATTATCAGATAAAAAGTTTTCCTACCTATTTGTTTCTGGATGGGCAGGGGACATTGATCTATAGAACGCAGTCCCGTATGGAGGCCGATCTTTTCCTGAAGCAGGCACAACAAGCTAATGATTCCAACTACCAAATTCCCAATCTGCGTAAGCAGTATGATCAAGGAGTTCGTGAATCTAACTTTCTGTTGCGCTACATAAAAGTTATGGAACAAACGGACAATAAGGCTACCAATAATGCCAAAAAAGCTTTGGACAGTGTTGCCACTGATGAGTTTTTAAGAAGTCCAAATGGTTGGGAAACGATAAAAATGATGGCACAGAGTATGGAGGATCGCTATGGTAAATTTTTCGAATCAAATAAGACGTATTTTAAAAGCATAGCCTTGGCAACTGAATTTGAGAATAAGGAAATACAGCTCTTGCGATATGCGATGTATGGTTACATCCGTGATAGCAAAGCCGACGAATTTAGAAAAGGACTGGTCTATTTTGAGCAGTCAAATAAACCGGAACACAAGATTGACGCTGCAATGTATCAGGTTGAATGGATCGCAGCTCATGGTACAGAAAAAGAGTTTGTTTCGTTGACTGACAAATTGCGGAAGGGACTCCTAAAAGACGAGGATGAGAAGCTTAGTTTTATTGCACGACGTAATGCCAATGCAAAAGGAGATGTTGCTAAACCTGCTATCCTTAAACAATGTTACATCCTTGCAAAACAGGCAGCAGAGATGAATCCATCGAGTTATTCCAATCAGGGAACCCTAGCGGATATCTGCATTGCATTGAATAAAAAGAAGGAAGCCATCAAAGCGGCAGAAGCTGCGAGAGGCTTGGCTGAATTGGAAACTTCAAAAATCATTAAACTGGCGGATGCGCTATTGGAGCGTGCTAAAGCACTTTAACAATCAACATGAAAAAAATATTTATATCAGCTCTTTTGAGCTTATCTATGATTGGAATTGTCGTGGGACAAAAACAAGATTTTAAGCTGACTCTCAACGGACAGCCTCCTGCTTCAGAGGCTAAGGTATTTGTCCGCTATTTTGTTGGTCAAAAACTGAAAATAGATTCTGTCAGTTTAAATTCTTCAAATGTAGCTTATAAAGGACAAATTGATGAACCTACACAGGTCATATTGTTTTATTCTAAAGATGGTACTTCATTTTTCCATAGAAAGGGGGGACCCATGCAACGCCTTACATTTTATGTAGACCCTCTTGAGGCTAATACAGAAATTGTTATTAAAGATCCTTTTGAATCATCTATTGTAAAAGGAGGACAATTGCAGGCTGCTTATCGGAAATATCAAGATTATCTACATTCCTATGAGCAGCAGCTGATCGCTCAGCAATCCAAACGTGCTGACTTATATCAGGATAAAAATCGAAACGAAGAAGCACTGAGGCAGGTCTCGACAGAGATCGAGAAAATCGAAGAGCTGCGTGTACAGGCACAGCGTAAATTTATTGTCGAAAATCCGGATAATTATTTTAGCTTATTGGCACTTCAGGAAGTAGCACGGTATGGAAGTGATGTCAGCCAGATTGAACCTCTGTTTCTCAAATTATCTGTTAACTTACGAAAAACAACAATAGGAGAGAAGCTTGAAGGAGAAATACTACTTGCCAAGAAATTGGGAATTGGACAACCAGCGCCGGATTTCGGACAATTGACACCAGATGGTCGCTTGCTGAAATTATCGGATTTCAAGGGTAAATATGTACTATTGGATTTCTGGGCTTCTTGGTGTGGTCCTTGTCGTGCCGAAAACCCACATTTAGTTGAAATCTATAAGCAATTTAAAGGACCCGGTTTTGAAATCTTGGGAATCTCACTCGATAAACCAGGAAAGAAAGATAATTGGACAAAAGCCATCGAACAAGATGGTTTGAAATGGCCGCAGATATCTGATCTAAATGGTTGGCAAAATAACGCTGCCCAGCTATATGGTATTCAGGCTATCCCGCAAAATTATTTGATATCGCCTGAGGGGAAGATCGTCGGTATTAATTTAAAAGGCAAACAACTAACTGATAGACTCACAGAATTAATCAAATAAGATTATAAAAAGGGGACATTTCAATGCAATGCCCCCTTTTTAACTCAAAAAAAGTGGATTCTCTGTGTCGACATCCATGCAATTGAAAAAATGATTAGAATAGTTGTTTCTTAAAGTTGTCTATTCTTTCGTTGAGTGTGCTGAGATGCTCGGGGTTAATGACACCATTGTTCAGATCAAAATTTTCATAGAATTTTGGCAGTGAAAAGCTTTCTTTGATGATAGCGCCAAATTGCGGGAAGAATTTTTGAGCCTCGGCCATTACATTCCCACCACCATAGCCGCCAGGAGAGGTAGTCATTAGTAACATTGGTTTGTCTTGAAATACCTTTACGTTTATCCGGGAAGCCCAGTCGAAAACGTTTTTAAAGGCAACACTATACGAACGATTATTCTCCGCTAATGAACAGATAATGATATCGCTTTCGGTAATATTATCCAGAAAACGATGAGCCTCCTCTGGAAAACCATTTTTTTCCAGATCGACAGAAAAAACAGGCATATTATAATCGTTGAGATCAATCAAGTTTATTTCATGGTCACTAAAACTTTTCAGAACAAACTTGACTAATTGTTTATTGATTGAGGTGGAAGAATTGCTTCCAGCAAATGCAAATACTTTCATGTTGTGCTTTGTGTGTTTGTCTATACCGTGAATTTACCGAATTTTTAGATAAAAATGGCTCCTCCATTTCATTATTGGATTATAGTAGGGTATTATTATTTTATATGGTGATAGATAAGTATCTGCTTGAAAAGATGAGTCAAGTATCATTACCAATATCCTATCCGCAGAATAGACTTTTATCTGATGAAAGTAAAAAACAAAACCAATTCTATTGAGATCGAATAAAAACTGGGTTATTTTTTTCTTGAACGTGTAAAATATTATCTCCTATCTTCTTTAAAAATAGAATACATTGGGATATCATAATATTTCCCATTTTTCTTCAGATGCTGTTTCAGTAGGGCTTCTTTTTTCATACCTATTTTATCCATGACTTTTCCTGAAGCTGGATTGTGAGGAAAATAAGTGGCATAGATCTTATTGAAATTCAATTCTCTGAACCCATAATCGATAATAGCTTTTGCCGCTTCAGTAACATAGCCATTATTCCAGTTTGGAATGCCGATCCAATAACCTAATTCCGCTTTATCCGAACCTTCATCGTGAAGTCCTATAGCCCCAAGTAATTTCCCTGTTTTATCCCGAATTGCAAAAGTAAATCCCTTTCGGTTTTTAAAGGCCTCGGCCGATAGTGTAAGCCAAAACTCAGCATCTTCTCTTCGATAGGGGTATGGAATATTTGACGTATAATCAGAAAAGACCTTGTCCTGAAGATATATTACTATCTGTGGTATATCTTCCACTGTTATTTTGTCGAGAATAAGTCTTTCTGTTTCTAATCTTGGAAAGTCATGCATCTTGTTGGTATTAATAAAGTGGTTGTAAACAATTGAATTAAGGTTATCTTGTATTCAGAACAAATTTACATATCATTTTTAAAATGGTATCCGCTTTTACAATTATCTTTATCCACTTTCTTTTTTCAATAAGCTCGTATTTCGTAAATATCAGCTTTTACTCATTTTGTAGATGTATACTCAGGTGATAGTTAATGTACATACCAATGCAATATAGGGCTGAATATTAATTGCGTAGGTTGTTTGAAAATTGACAGTCTAAAATAATAATGACAAATAATAATTAAGATAGAGATTCACTTTTCTCATGCTGATTGTTCTCTATTAATTCAATATGTCCTTCAATAATCAATAAATAGAAGTTTTCGAAACAATCCTGATATATTTTGTGCTCAAGAAGTTTGATCTCTTCGGTAATTCGTTCTTTGGGTATGCCGATATAACATAATTCCGGATTAGCTTCTGTGATTTCCTCCCGGCAGGAGAAATTGTGGAGTTGTTTATACAAATCGTTCAGATCGGCAATATCTTCACTGCGATGGTACGAGGGATGAAACCATACCCAAAACTCTGACTGATTTTTATAGGGGTGTGGTAGTAATTGAACAGAAGTGTCCCTAAATAAATCTCCGGGATGCTTTTTATAGCGAAAATGGGTTGCAGTGGCCTTTATACTATTCATAAGGTTAATTTGAGTAAAGATCTACAAAATATATTCGAGAATAAAGCGTATCAAATTAAATATCGTTAAATTTATTTAATAATAAAAGTTTATAATTATTTGTATGCGTTCTGTTCTATTTTCCAGATTCTTACATTATTTTACTTTAATTGTAGATCTTATTGATTTTTTGCTAGCTGCTCATCAATCCATTGCCCGAGCGCAACTCGTTCCCTATATCGCATATAAAAGTATTGGCCATTTGCTTTAGCTTCAATTACCCAATTGTCGTCTGCATGCTGCTCTTTATACCCTTGTATTGTGTAGATAAATCCGATTTAGAAAATAATCTAAATACAAATTTTATGCGTTATAAGGGACTAGATTTATTGAACCGAACCTCTAAAAAAAAGCTCACAGGTAATAGTGTGATTTAAATTAACTAACTTAGCTATTATCCTTGGTTGCAGGGTTCGGAACATTCCCTAGTGAACTAGAAAAATGAACCGGCTTTGGGCCACTTGCCCCCGAATTTTCGGGGGCTTGTTTTTTATCTTTTAAAGTGTTGAAATTCGTTGTTTTGAATAACCCTAACAGCCGTAAATCAACATTACTTTACGTGGTATTGGAATAGAAAACTAATGATGATAAAATTCTTAAAAGCAAAAGGTACGCTCTTTTTTATCCTTGCGATATTAGGACTCATGGGTATCGCAGCAACCGTTACGATATTGGGTACGGGGCCTTCTGCTCCAGATAAATTGATGGCTATATACATCGGAATATTTGGCCTGATTCCAATCCTGCTGCTACTCATTGTTGATCGGATCTGTGTATGGAAATTTGGGGCAACTAAAGTAAATAAAGTAGAAATGTATATCCTTGGTATCTTTATTTTACTTCTTATCTTGAACTGGATCCGATTGCAGTCGCAACTTTAGAAGGTATAGATTATGCAGCATACTGAAAACTATGATACCCATCCATAACAAGGAATTGTCCACCCAGGGAATTGAGATGCTTCCATTTAAGGAACTCTCTCAAGGACCTGCCGTACCCCATCGGGACGATCACTATATGTTTATTCTACAGCAAAAGGGGCGGTCATGTTGGACCATCGATTTTAAACAATGGATACTGGAGCAGGTATCGGTTTGTTTCGTCGCGCCCGGTCAAGTTCACCAATGTCTATTGAATGAACATGCTAAATGCTGGATGCTTTTTGTAGAGCCTAAACTGATTCCTATGGAATATAGAACTATGATCGATTCTTTTATGTATAATCGACAGGTTATCAGCTTGAGACCAGATCATCCTGTATTTACACTGGCTGCAATCTTATATGATTTTATCGAACAAGGAGAAAAAATCTTCTATCAATCTATTCTCCAAGCACATGTCAATGCCTTGATAGGGTATTTAACAGCAGCTTTTGTACCCCAAAGTCAAATACATAAGAAAACAGGTAGCCACAAGTACCAGCTTGTGACGATGTTTAAAAACTTGATAAGCCAGCAGTTTAAGGAAGTTAAACAGGTAAAAGACTACGCTGAGCAACTCCATATAACACCGTTGTATCTCAACGAAGTAAGTAAGGAGATAACAGGGTTTATTGCGAGCTATTGGATACAGAACGAAGTATTATTGGAAGCACAACGACTACTATTTTATACAAATATGGATGTCAAAGAAATCGCTTTTAGCCTCGGCTACGAAGACCATACCTACTTTTCGAGGTTTTTCAAGAAAAACTTGGGATGCACTGCAGGACAGTTTCGGCAAAATAACCATTATTTGTCCAATCATATGCATGAATAACGACCTATAATATACTAAACGGCTATCTAATTTTGCATCTGTAAAATTTAAATAATATATACAGATATGAAAGAAGAAAACCAATCGATGTGGACAATCAGTCCGATTATGATTTCGGTATTTGCGATATACCTCTGCATCGGTATCACCTTGGGAACAGTTCCTGCGTTGATAAAAAATGAACTTCATTTTAGTCCTTTAATTGTGGGAGCGGTAGTGGGAATTCAATTTATTGCCACCTTGTTAACAAGAGCTTTTGCTGGAAAAATAGCTGATACCAAAGGCGCTAAGACTGCTAAGCAGTATGGTGTCATTATGACAATGCTAACAGGCCTGATCTATATGACAGCGTATCATCTTCGGGATTTTCACTTATTGGCTTTATTGATGCTTTTTGTTGCAAGAATAGTACATGGTATAGCTGAAAGTTTGGCTATTACTGGCGCATTAACTTGGGGTATTGGACTAGTGGGGCATCAAAAATCGGGGAAAGTTATGACCTGGAATGGTATTGCCATGTATGCAGGTATTGCCTTGGGAGCACCCTTAGCTATTTATCTATCCGGGGTATGGGGTACAAGTTATGTTTTTGGGATAATGATTTTGTTGTCTGCCATAAGCTGGATCTGCACGATCAAGCTACCCAATCTGCCAGTGGATCCTTCGCATCAACGGACTCCTTTCTATAAGGTTATAGGGATGATTTCCGAACAAGGACTCGCATTAGCATTTTCTTCAATAGGATTCGCCTGTATATCATCTTTTATCACGCTGCTGTTTACGGAGAAAAGCTGGATAAATCCGTCCTTAGCATTTTTAGCTTTCGGTGGTTTCTATGTTTTGACAAGAGTATTTTGTGCTTCTTTTCCGGATAGATTTGGGGGTTATAAGGTGGCTATGGTCTCTTTAGCGATTGAAATGATGGGGCAGATGCTGATTGGTTTCGCTAGTTCGGAAGCCATGGCGATTATAGGTTGTAGTCTCACTGGAATAGGATTCTCACTAATCTTCCCAGCACTTGGTGTGCTCGCTATACAAAAGGTAAGTCCACAGATGCGTGGAACGGCATTGGGCGCTTATGCTGCATTTTTTGATATTTCGCTAGGAATAGCCGGACCAGTTGCGGGTATTATCGCAGGATGGCATGGGTATCAATCCATCTATTTCTTCGGTGGTGTGGCAGCAGCTGTATCCATGTGGATTTTGATCGTTCAGAAAAATAAATAATTAAACTTTAACGATGGCTAGGACTACAAGCTTTAGCTTGCTGTTAATCCTGTTTGGTAGCCTTAGCTAGCATATTGGTAATGAGCTGGTCAAACTCAGCTTGTGAATCGACGAGATATGCATTTTGATAATGGTCGATGCGGTGCTTGATATTCGTACGTATTTCTTGTTCACTGTAGGTGGAGATAATAATAACATATTTATCACTGAGGTCGATTTGCTCTAAAATGTCATTGACCGAAAAGTTACCACCACTACTAAAGAAAAGTATGTCGGCTTGAGCTGCAGCTGTATAGAGGTTGGCGTCATTGAGTAGACGGAGCTGATCATTGCCTTGGATCAAGGCCGAATAAGTGTCAGTTAACCAAAAATAAGGCTGCCAAAGGCAAACAGTGTAGCATGTTTTGAAGGGAAGTGGAACCCGTTCATTTGAATTGTTACATTGTTTGCTGTGAGCCGCGGGTGAAAGGAATTTATCTACTGTAATTGGTCTGCTCGATAGTCGCGTAAGGCTTCTGGCTATATTAGCTCGATGTATGTTGTATTGCGTAGCTGTATCAAAACCTTGGCCAATGCTACTGTAGGTATATAATTTCTGAGGCCAGATAAATAGCATATTAAATCGCGATCTGATTTTGTTATCCAATATCTTCATTTCATTACAAATAGCGTCAAGAAAATCCTTGGTATTAATATCCGATTTCTTTTCAATCCTCGGGATAGAAAATAAACCGGATATTAGAGTTAAAGGTGCTTATTGGGTTAGCCCAGTTTTGGACTAGATAATCGTTCAATAAATTACATACTCACTTTATAGCGAATATTAATTGCCAGCTGTCCTACGAAATCGGCTTTTCTGAGACCTTGGCTGTTTAATTCAGCCATTGTTTCGGCACCGTTGATCACGATATCCTTCAAATCAGGTTGATCGTCCTTAGAAGCGGTTTCTTTGAAAAACTGAACGGCCTGCCCAAGTTCGTAGCTATTAGCGATAGCTTGGCTTAAAGTTTCCTGTAAATCATCAGGCATAGTCATCAACTGAAATTTTTGACTAGTGGTCAATGCGAAGTTTGCGGCCATCCAGGATAGAAAGTTTTGACGAATAGCATTTACCTCGACTTCGAGCAAGCTTTCTGGCAAAGCCAAGATTCTAAATTGTACCTTGGCTACACCATGGTTGTTGAATTGCTGTTTCATTATTTAAATTTATTATATTACAATATCTCAATCTTTGATCATAAATAGTGTGATTTTTGCTTAAAAATATGATAACACGACAGTGAAATGTAGGTTATTGGTCGGTTATACCTTTCTAATACATCAATTGACTTTCTAAAATAGCAATTATCGTTCGTTTATCATCGTATTTGAGCTTTTAATAGTGTTATTCTTTTGTTATTTTTTTATAAATATTATCGTTTGCGTGATGTTTTGTTTTGTGATTTCGATATTATTTGTTATATTAGTATACTTTTGTGAGTAGATATTATTAATTTAGTTATCCTAACCAGATATTAATTCGGAGAAACGCCATGAAATCTATCATTTATTTTTTGAGTTCGCTGATGCTGTCTATTGTTTTTAATCTAAAGACAATATCGTTTCAAGGTTTTTTGGACCGGTCAGATCAGTTGAAATATTGGATTTTGGTTGTTATTATGCTCTGTGTTTTTTGGATTGGAGCAACAATGGTATCATTAGTACTTAATTTGCCCACATACTGGAGTGTACCTTACATGCGTGAGCGACTGGGGGAACAGGCCAAAAACATACCCGGACTAGATATTGTTCTACATTTTATCGCTTTCTTTTCACTTTTATTGGTTTCTGTTTTTCCATTTATACTTTTGTATGTAGCTGTTATCTTTGTTTACAGCCAGTCGTCAGTAGAGCGATCGATGCTTTTTGAATTACATATGCAGGTCTATGGAATACGTTATGCCACTATTTTTGTTTCATATAGTCTAATGGTCTATATGCGAGAAAACTGGTCGTTACTCTATCATTCTGTTGGCCAACGGCAAAACCTTGCTGTAATCTATAATCGGCCACTCATGCAGATAGTGCACAATGTAAGTTTAGAAAAAGAATTACCAGCTCCACAGCCAATGGTGACAAAAAGGCGACCTTTTATCAAAAAAAGACCCGCATTTGAACAGTTTGAACAGACCCCTGCGATAATTTCTCTAAACGAAAAGCGAACCATAAAAGAAAGTGGGATGAAGAGGAAAGAACAGCCCTATGGAGTGGATATTGATAACATCGATGTATATCTATTGGGGGACCTGTTAGATAAGCGGGGAGAATTTGTACAACAGATCAACCTGCAGCAACTTCGATTTGTTGATATTGTCGCCGTATATACAACAGCAGAAACTAAATGTGTTATCTTGCGTAACGGTACAACATTGGATTGCCCGACAATCTTTGATCAGTTAAAGAAGATCGGGATGGAAGACTGGATTGTCAAAATATCAAAAAATTATGCGATCAATATGTTCTTTGTACAATACCCAATAAAACGTGTGGCGGATGACCTGAAATTACAGCCCTTTATTGAGAAAATGCTGTTGCAAAATATTCAGCGGGAACAGCTTAGTGAAATATTGAGAAGTGGGAAGGGCCTTAGAGGACATAATGTTAAGCTTTTCTTAAATAATCAACAGGATTACACGCGTGCCGGATGGGATGCTTATATTAGAATATAACAGCCATATAAACCCTGCATAAAGGGGCTTTTATTTATAGGTTTTGGTTTTCCGTTATGTCAGATGGTATAGCGGTTTTTTATTTTTAGAGAAATTTATCTATTTTTGCCGAAATAGATCATAATTGTTATACATTTTTAGAACGTAAGGTCATGTAATACTGTGCCGATATGCAGGAAGAATTTAATCAGATGGGATAGATGACCAACTCGATTACTGCTATACCTGTGTTTTTAATCAGTATTATTCACTTTAATTTAAAAAAATGGAATCAACAAAATATGGTCGTACCTACCATTTTCCTTTTTCACCGGGAACCAGCAGTGACGATCGTTTTAATCATGAGTACTGGACGGATATACAATCCTTTTCACAGCTACTTTACACTGAAAAATTGGATGGCGAAAACAATTGTCTATCCAAACGAGGTGTATTTGCCCGGTCACATGCTGCTCCAACGACATCCCCCTGGACAGCACAATTACGGGAACATTGGGGACGATTGAAAAATGATTTGGGCGACTTGGAGTTTTTCGGTGAAAACCTTTATGCGGTTCATTCTATAGCGTATACACAGTTGGAGCATTATTACTTTGTATTTGCGGCTCGAATCAACGAGGTCTGGCTTTCATGGGAGGAAGTTACCTTCTATGCTAACTTGTTTGACTTGCCGATGGTACCAGTATTGCGATCAGACAGTGTACGAGATCTGACGGAAACACAGTTGGAAAAAACTGTACAACACCTGGCATCTCAACCTTCGATCTTTGGGTCTGTAGATCCTGGAACAGGAATTAGCTGTACCTCAGAAGGTCTGGTCTGCCGAAATGCGGAGGCATATCCCGCCTCCAAATTTCAGCATAATATCTTTAAGTATGTACGCAAAGGACATGTACAGACGGATGAACATTGGACTAAATCTTGGCAAAGAACAAAACTTATTTGGGAAAGGGGGAAAAACTAATGGAATGGAAATTAACAACAGATAAAGATTGGCTAAAACTGGAAAAGCAATTTTCCTGGGTAGAAGCTATGCGGAATGTTCCGCAGGATCCGATTCATCACGCAGAAGGTAATGTTGCTATTCATACCCAGCTAGTGCTTGAGCAATTGCAACAATCCAATATCTATAGGAGATTAGGTAGGCAACGACAGGAGCTGCTTTGGGCTGCCGCATTACTGCACGACGTCGAAAAACGGTCTACGACCGTAGTCGATGGACAGGGACGGATTAGTTCACCAAGTCATGCGCGAAAAGGTGCACAGACAGCACGTAAAATATTGTTTCGTGATGTTGAAACTCCCTTTTCCCTCCGGGAAGAAATTGTAGGTTTGGTTCGTTTTCATGGTCTACCGCTCTGGCTGATGGACAAAGTTGATCCAATGCGTAGCGCGTTAGAAGCATCGTTAAGGGTAAATATGCTAGAATTGAAACTTCTAGCCGAGGCTGATGCCAAAGGGCGAATATGTCAGGATCAAGGAGCATTGCTTTATGCCCTAGAGCTATTTGAACTGTATGTAAAAGAGATTGACTGCTGGGAGTCACCTCGATCTTTTTCGACCCCAAATGCTCAATTTACCTACTTCAACAGCGCGGATGGTTATGTGGATTATATTCCTTTTGATAATTTTAGATCAACGGTCATCATGCTGTCTGGGTTGCCTGGTATGGGAAAGGATCATTATATCGTTAACCATAACAAGGATATACCAGTCATTAGTCTTGACGATATTCGTCGTAAATATCGTATCGAACCAACAGATAGAAAGCGGAATGGTTGGGTCGTGCAACAAGCGAAAGAACAGGCTAAGATTTATCTACGCCAGGGTCAAGACTTTATATGGAATGCAACTAATATCACGGCCTTAATGCGGAAGCAGTTGATAGACCTCTTTGTTAGTTATCAGGCCTATGTTGAGCTGGTCTATATCGAAAAACCGTACCGTCAATGGCGCGTACAAAATCGAGATAGAGCCCATCCGCTTCCAGATGCTGTATTGGATAAAATGCTCCATAACTTGGAAGTACCACAACTGACGGAAGCACATGAGCTCCGTTATATAGTTGAATAACTCATAACCTCAGGTTGTTTTTGACGTACGCAATAAAAAATCTATTTAAAAAATCAATATTTTTGATAAACCTCATCACCAAGTGAACGCTTATTTAGAGCATGAAATGCTCGGAAGCGGGGTCTTTGGTGTTGATAGGTTAGTCTATCTCTTGTATTTTGGAGGAGTGAATACTGCTTAATTCATTTGGATGATTTATTGGCAAAAAAATTGCTTACAGAGTTTATCCGATGATGATAAGTAGTGTTTACTTAAGCCATACGGACAAATGGGGACCGCATAATGAAAAGTTCAGCTCTGAAATAGCTTTGCATTTTAGCAGGATAGCTCCTTTATTATGGGACGGATCCTGTATATTGATGGCGTTGAACGTTTAGCTCACCGACTGGTTCAAAAGGGACATAAGAAGAAAATGAAAGGAACGAAAGCATATGCACTGTGCGCTACGGATAATGTAAAAAGATCTAAAGACGATCAAATCAATACGGCTTTGATCTTGTTAGGCTCTAATATTGATCCTGAAGAAAATATCATCAGAGCCTTGAATTATATTCAGAAATTGGGAACGATGGGCAACCAAACGGATTTTATCTATACTAAACCCCTTCAATTTGAAGCCCAGCCTGATTTTTTGAATGGCGCATTATTATTGCATACCTGTTTACTTTTAGAGGAATTACAGCGTGAATTAAAACAGATCGAATTGGATATGGGACGCCTCAGAAACGACAATAAGAACACTCCCCGAATCATCGATCTAGATATAATTACTTTCAATGGAGGCATTGCCGATGAAAAAGATATTGTACAGCTCCCTTTCTTGTATGACTTTGTAAAACAACTGCAACCAGAAATATTCAAATGGCAATAGAGAATTCGTGATCTTTTGTATATTTGATAGACGATTACCTTATTCTAGTGAATAGCACAGATAATTTATAGCCGCAAGCAATTTTGTTTTTTTAATCTATAGGTGTATGTTATTACGACAATAGGTATTGGTATGGTAGGTCTAATAATCATATTGATTATATCTTGGCTTTTGCTGTGGATCCTCGAGCGGAAGAATCTTAGTGTTCTCGGACTTGCTCCAACGAAAAATAGGCTTGGAAATTTGTGTGTAGGATTTTTTATGGCGGGTCTGTTATGTGCTGTCTATCATTATATAAAAGTTGCGGCGGTACATAATTTTTGGATGCTTAATCCGAAACTATCTGGTGCTAATTTGATCAATAGTACATGGTGGATCATAAAATCTGTCCTTTTCGAAGAACTGTTGTTTAGAGGTGCGCTACTTTATATCATGATAAAAAAGCTGGGATCTAGATGGGGCTGTCTGCTTTCCGCTGGAGCTTTTGGTGTTTACCATTGGTTTTCCTATGGTGTTTTTGGAAATCCAATACAGATGCTGATGATATTGTTGATGACAGGGCTTTTTGGGTGGGTATTAGCCAAAGCTTATGATGTGACAAAATCTCTTTATCTGCCTATAGCTTTTCACCTCGGTTGGAATGTCGTCAATATTTTGGTGTTTTCCAATGGACCTTTGGGGGCACAACTATTGGTTACAGCTAATGATAACCAAGCACAAGGCCTTGTCTCACTATTGATTTTTCTTTTCCAAATGCTTGCACTCCCCATATTTGGTTATTTATATATTCGGAAATATGGCCACACATGGTCCTGATTTCAAATGATGCTTGAATTCGGTTGTATAACGGGAGACTTGAACTCATCGATCATAAATTCCATAGTTTTAGCAACATGCTTTTCAGCGATAATAGATTGTGCATAAACACTATTGTAGCCTTGGTTATATTTTGCTAGATAGGCCTGATTAATTGCAGCGGTCAACTCAGGAGTATCGTCTACAACTGTTGCCCATATTTGGCAAAGAATTGTACCGCATTTAATCTGGCCCATTGGTTTTTTTAGAAAGCTATTGTACCAGCTCCGTTCTGCCAATCCCCAAGATCTTGCAAATATTCGACCTTGAACAACAACCATCCAGATATCTAAAAAATCAGGTCTTTCAATCCCTGCTTTTACACCAATGAGGTTATTGTTTTGGATGTAATCTAATACTTTTTGTTTACACATTCTATTTGTTTTCTTTCAAAACTAGAATGAAAGAGAATATATAGAAACTTTTTTATATAGCGTGCTAAAAATAATATGTGAATGGCCCTTTTGCACATGTAGGTTGTCAGAGCATCATCTTATTGAGTGTGTTAGTAAGACAATCTCGGTAGCTCTTTGCAACTGTTACTTTTAGATCACCGGATACAAGCTGATTGTCTTCAAAAGATTCAATATTCTTGAGATTAACAATGTACGAATTGTGAACGCGCATAAATTCTTGCGGTAAGCTTTCGATTAGATCTTTGAGACTTTTGTAATAGATATACTTTTTGTGTGTTGTCGTATGAATTTCGACATAGTTTCCCAATCCTTTGATCACCTTGATTTCATTAAAAAAAAGCTTTAGCAATTTTTTATCTGTTTTGATAAAGGCAAAAGTCCGATCTTCCATGATAGTCTCCATTAAACCATATTGGCATTAGTAATCCAAATATAGAAATTATCAGAAGAAAAGCTGGAGATGTTAATACCTTCTATTGAAAGATCTTTGTCAATAAAGAGGAGATATGTTCTTTGAGCAATTAGCGATCGGAGACATCCGTGTTGATTTTTACAATGTTGTTGATTGTGTTTGAAAGTGTTACTTATGCTTTGTCCGAATTAACTTTTTATAGTACCTTGCATTACATGGTGAAACATGGGCTGTCAAAATAAAATGAAGACTATTGGAAAGATTTAGAGCACATTTGGAGAGATTTATCCAGATTGATGATGTAACATTTGAGCGTATATCAACATACTTTAACGTAAATTCAGTTACAAAAAAGGAAAATATGCTGGAAGAAGGCCAAATCTGCAGATACCACTATTTTGTGTTAAAAGGAATATTACGTAAGTTTTTTGTAAATGAAAAAGGTGTGGAACAAACCACTGAATTTGCTATTGAAAACTGGTGGCTCACGGACAATATGGCTTATGAAAATAAGCGTGTGAGTTCATTCTATATACAAGCTGTTGAAAAATCGGAAGTTTTATATATTAGTCAGGAAAATCAGGAAAAATTGATGGCGGAATTTCCCTTGATGGAACGCTATTTTCGTTTTGTATATCAGAGAGCTTATGCAGCGGCACAAATGCGTGTTAAATATCTTTTTTCATTACCTAAAGAGGAGTTTTATCGCGATATGTTACGTAAATACCCCGAGTTTGTGCAACGTGTACCACAATATCTTATTGCATCTTTTTTGGGCTTTACTCCCGAATATCTGAGTGAAATTCGAAAAAAAATAAATATCTAAAAGACCTCCAGCATTGCTGAGAAAACTAATAACACTGGTCCGAATCTGTTATCCGGTAAGGGCTAGTTAGAAAATGTAGATTGTGTTCTTTTGCATAATCGCTAATCAAATTATTGAATTTTTCAATAGCTTTTTCTTCAGATCGAGCAAAACAATGTAAGTTGATCTCCATTGGTTTTTCTGACGTAGCTTCATCTACACGGAGTCGACCGACTTCGGAAAGAACCACGGCAAATGAGGTTTTGCAGATTTCAATTTCTAATTTATTGTCAATCAATTGTGAGGAAATACTATAATAGGAATCATTATTCTGGATTTCATCTTGAAAGGGGTCCAAAAAAGTAGGTACAATAGAACGATAGCCATATTTCGCGTTGCCAAAAAAATGATCAATATATTCCTGTGCTTTTTCATAAGTAGAAAAAACACCTTCTAGGTTAGTGAATACATCTGGATCTTCTTTAATCTCTTTTGAAACTACTGTATATACCTTAATGGGGTTGGTTGTCATATTTTAAAATGCTACTGTCTATAAGTTAAGTGAAGTTTTTCTGCAAAAAAACCAATTTAAAATTTCATCAATGAAATCTTCAAAGATAAAATCGTCTTTTTAAAATAAAAAAATTTCCTTTGTCTACTTTGTAGCCTATTTGGAATATATGTTTGTGCTTTAAAGTTGTGTATAATTTTCGTATTCTCCAAATTTTTTACTGATTGTTTTTATTTTATTTTTTAAAATAGAGGGGTGATCTTGTTTTAGGGTAAAAGAGAAAAACCTATTAAGAACCATGGAAATTTCCAAATGACTATAGTGACTGTGTGGTCAGAAATTCTATAGTCATAATGATCATTGACGCGTAAATGAAAAAGTACTGTTAATTTTGATATAGATAGTAAGTCTATTATCTTGGTTATGGACTATTTTATCATACTGAATAGGAATAGCCTTTCAAAAGAGTTATATAACAATTTTAAATGACTGAGGCTATTTAATTGTACCGATGTAACGAGAAGAGGGGGGCTGTATTGGGAATAAGTGTTAAATCAAATATGAATCAGAGAATAACGATGATTTATGATGTGGTATGATTTGAACAATGGAGAAAACTTTAATGATTTGAATATCCTGTTTGAAAATGTATTTTGAATAAAATAAGAGTATGGATCGTTAATAAATGGAAATAAAAAAAGGTTTCCAAACGGGGAGAATGAAAACCTTAAATAACCAATTATAAACCTAAATTATGATATGACAAATGTAGTGTACTTTGTACACTTTAGCAAATTTTTTTAAAATTTATTATAATAATTCAAAATACTGCTGCTATAACAGAAGAATTGAGATTATGAATTTTACCTGATCCTCATAGATAGGATTTATTTTTATGAGAATTTGAAAGTTTGATTAAGTTTGTAATGAAGAAATACCGTGGAATAAAATTTTTTGAGTACGATATATATGGATACTTTTATTTGCCAAAATTGCGGCGCAGAACATACGGAACTACCATCCTTATCATTTAATGCTCCTTTTCATTATGATATATTAAACCCGGTTGATAAAGAGGAGCTTGCTGATAAAGATGATGATTTTTGTGTCATCAATCATAAAGATCAGATCGATTATTTTATCCGTGTTGTTTTGCAGATTCCTATTTTGGATCATGACGAAACTTTAGATTATGGTGTTTGGGTTTCGGTAAGCAAAGAAACGATAGACGATTATCGCCTTATATTTGCGGCTAAGGAGGCAGAGGAAAAAAGCTATTTTGGTATGCTATGTAATGAGATAGCAGATTATGAAATTTCTACAATTGGACTTTATATGCAGGTCTCATGTCAATTGAATGGTTGTCGTCCATTATTAATACCTTATGAGTCTGAACATCCATTGGTACAGGATTGGTCAAATGGTATTAGTAGAGATGAGGCTGTCAGACGAGTTAATTCTGTGACTTAGATTTCTTGAGTCGTTAGTGTTTCATTTTTACCTAGAAGCCTATTCTTTCGATGCAGGTTCGTTTTAGAATTATACTATTTTACCACAGGTATCTATTTTTTTTGTGGTTTTTTAGTTTTCTTTAGGTGTATTTATACCTAATTGTTTGCGCTATAAGTGCAAAGACTATACGCTGTTTTTGTCATATTTTCATTGCGATTGTTTTACGTATTGGCTTTTCTGTTGTTTCAAACGTTTTCGTAAATAAATCGTACCATTTGATTCGTTTCACCTATATTAATTGATATCTTGTTTTAGAAAGCCAAGTGAAAAAATAACCAATGGCTGAGGACGGTGTACCGATTTCCTAAATCGAGAGGGATTAAACTGTATAATAACTTTAATACCCCAATATTGAAAAATAGCGTACACATAGTGTGATTAATAGACCAATATTCAATAAATAAACCGGGCATACGAGCTCAAGAAGTAATTATCTCAATGAAAAGAAACACATTATTTAAGTCTGTCTTAGTGGCAGTGATGGTTGGAAATACAATTTTATCGCATGCGCAGGTGAATAAGGCCACAGAAAAAGGTTGGACAAATCTTTTTGACGGAAAGACGCTGAATGGCTGGAAAACTGTTGGAGGGAAAGCGCCTTATTCTATTGAGGGGGACGCAATCGTGGGGCGAATGACTAAAGGAACGCCTAATTCATTTTTGATCACAGAAAAAGAATATGGTGATTTCATATTGGAACTAGATGTTAAGCTAGAAGGCAGTCAAACGAATTCAGGAATCCAGACCCGGAGTCATCTTGATCCAAAAGCGAATGATGGCCGAGGCAAAGTCTATGGAAGACAAGTGGAGATAGACCCATCATCCAGGGCGTGGACAGGTGGAATTTATGATGAAGCTCGCCGCGGTTGGCTTTATCCCCTAGATCTCAATGAAAATGCAAAGAAAGCGTACAAAGCCGAAGAGTATAATCATATCAGAATAGAGGCAATCGGTGATGAGTTGCGTACCTGGATCAATGATATTCCTGTTTCTTATGTAGTCGATACAATTGATCGAACTGGATTCATCGGATTACAAGTTCATAGTATTCCTTCAGAATTAGATGGCAAGAAAGTCTATTTCAAAAATGTTAAAATAAAGACCACTGATCTGAAAACAAACGGTTTTCCGAAAGATATTTATATCGTCAATCTAAAGCCAAATGAAATAGTTGCCGCCGAAAAGAAAAAAGGAGTAAAGCTGTTATTTGATGGTAAAACAAATAATGGATGGCGAAGCATCCATGGCGATAAATTTCCTGATCGTGGTTGGGAAATTAAGGATGGTCAATTAACTGTTTTGAAATCTGATGGCGGAGAATCTACCAATGGTGGTGATATCATAACGAAGGATAAATATACTGTATTTGACCTCTCTTTTGAATTTAAACTTAGTCCTGGAGCGAATAGCGGAGTAAAATATTTTGTCACATTGAAAGAGAAATCCAAAGGATCGGCTATTGGTCTAGAATTTCAGGTGCTTGATGATGCCTTACATCCTGATGCAAAACTAGGTCGGGATGGTAACCGTACCCTGGCATCACTATATGATCTCATCACATCGAATAGAGATGCACGTGCCCGGAGACCAATAGGCGACTGGAATAGAGGTCGGGTAGTAGTTACAGCGGATAACAAGGTTGAGCATTATTTGAATGGAATAAAGATGCTGAGTTACGAAAGAGGATCGAAGGAGTTTAAGGACCTTGTCGCGATTAGTAAGTATAAGGATTGGGACAACTTTGGTGAAGCAAAAGAAGGCTCCATTCTATTACAGGATCATGGTGATCGGGTTTCATTTCGCAGTATAAAGATTAATACACAAAACTAAGCTCATATGAATCATTATCTATCACGTCGAAGTTTTGTTAAACAATCTGTTATTGCAGCGGGTGCTGTTATGTTATCGAATAGCGTCCTTGGTAAGGTCAATTTGGCATCGCCGAACGAACGGGTTAATTTGGCATGTGTAGGTCTCGGCAATAGAGCTGCGGATATTATAAAAGAACTCTATAAAACTGGCCTTTGTAATATTGTCGCACTCTGTGATGTAGACTTGGGAGCTAAACACACACAGGAAATTTTGAGCATGTTTCCAGATGCACCAAAATTTAAAGACTTTAGAGTTATGTTCGATAAGATGGGTAACCAAATCGATGCGGTTAGTATCGGTACACCAGATTTCTCCCATTTTGCCATAACGATGCTGGCCCTAGATCTTGGAAAGCATGTTTACGTGGAAAAACCAATGGCAAGGACATTTCTCGAAGTTGAGTTAATGACAAATAAAGCGAGGAAGAATCCAAAACTTATAACTCAGATGGGGAATCAGGGGCACTCTGAAGCGAATTACTTTCAATTCAAGGCCTGGAAGGATGCGGGGATAATTAAAGATATTACGCGCATAGATGCGCATATGAATATGCCTCGCAGATGGCATGGATGGGATGTGAATATGAAAGGATTTCCTGCGGCTGAAATTACACCAGACACATTAGACTGGGAACTGTGGCAAATGCAGACCCTAGGTCATAATTATAATAAAGATTTTGTGAACGGACAATGGCGTTGCTGGTATGATTTTGGAATGGGAGCTCTTGGTGATTGGGGAGCGCACATCTTAGATACTGCACATGAATTTTTGGATCTTGGGCTACCAACAGAAGTAAGTGCGGTAAAGCTTGATGGACATAATTCGTATTTTTTTCCAATGTCTTCGACGCTGAAATTTCATTTTCCGAAGCGAAAAAAGATGCCTGCGGTTGATATTAATTGGTATGATGGCTTAGATAATTTGCCACCAATCCCAGAGGGCTATGGGGTTTCGGGATTGGATCCGAACATTCCAGCACCCAGTACAGGTAAGTTAGAGCCGGCGAAATTAAATCCTGGAAAGATTATCTATGGAAAGGATCTGACTTTCAAAGGAGGTTCTCACGCAAGTATTTTGCAGATTATACCTGAAACGAAGGCAAAGGAATTAGAATCCCGTCTTCCGGAGGTTCCGAAATCACCATCTAATCATTATGCCAACTTCTTAAAAGCATGTAAAGGAGAAGAGAAAACAAGGTCGGCTTTTGAAATTGCAGGACCTTTAAGTCAAGTGTTCTGTTTGGGAGTAATTGCACAGCGTCTAAATACTAAACTGATTTTTGATCCTCAAAGAAAGGAAATCAGTAATGATAAATTTGCGAACGCACTGTTGGCAGGACCTCCACCCGCAAGAGGTTGGGAACAGTATTATAAAATGTAATCCGATAGGAATATTTAATCTATAAAAAGGCGAAGGGTAAATATAATACCCTTCGCCTTTTTATTTTTGAGAATTTTATCCTTGAGCTAGTTGACTCTTTTCCTCGTTGGTGCTGACCAGCAATGTGTTCATATCCATTATATTAATTGAGACAAAACAGATGTATTTTGATCTATCTTGATTTAAATATATGGGGTATTGTAGATATTTTTGTTAGGAGGCTTTGAGATTGGTTGATAATGGAAGTCAATACCTTTAAAAGTCTACAGTTTCATTTTGATATTAACCTTAAAAATTATGAAAAGGACTCTTATGCTTCTTATTAGTGTTCTCACATTTGTCTTTCATGCTAATGGCCAGACTTCTGGGACGCAGACTTTTTATGTTTCGCATCGATACTTAAAAATTCCGGTTAAAAATGGAGCCCCCAAATGTAATGTTGAACTTTGGTTGAATAATGAAAAAGTAAGATGGTTTGATGTTGAATTAGCGGATAGTGTATACGATTGGATCGCTTATTTGGATATTGAGAAATGGAAGGGGCAATCCCTTAAACTGTCCATAAGTGCTCCCGATAGGAATAGCCACGGATTCAATTCCTTTGAACAAGTTGATCTACAGGATGATAATGCGGTGTATACTGAAAAGGAACGTGGACAAATTCATTTTTCTCCAAAACGTGGATGGCTGAATGATCCTAACGGGCTCGTTTTCTTCAAAGGACAATATCATCTTTTTTTTCAGCATAATCCTTACGGTACTAGTTGGGGAAATATGCACTGGGGACATGCTGTATCTAGCGATTTGATCCATTGGAAAGAATTGGGAGAGGCCTTATATCCCGATGAATCGGGAGTTATGTTTAGTGGTGGAGCAGTGGTAGATACTAAAAATAGCAGTGGATTAGGAAATAATAATTTAATGGTTCCTATGGTCTTATTTTACACTGCAGCTGAACAATCTTGGAAGCAAGGACTGGCTTATTCTTTGGATGGAAAGGAATTTAAGAAGTTGCCAAGCCATATTTTGGATAAGATTTCAAATGGTAACCGGGATCCTAAAGTGATATGGCACGGGCCTTCGGAGCGGTGGGTACTGACTTTATATGTCGAGGAAGAACATGGACAGCATAGTATGCATTTATTTACTTCGAAGGATATGAAAACATGGGAGTTTGCGAGTAAAGTTTATGGTGGTAAAGGAAATGACCGGTATCTATTTGAATGTCCTGAATTTTTTGAACTGGCGGTGGATAATGATCCGAAACAAAAAAAATGGATTTTAACGGGTGCCAATAGCCAATATGCTATAGGGAGTTTCGATGGCAAAAAGTTCACCCCAGAGGCAGAAAGGTTGTTCAGTCAATATGGTCGTGATTACTATGCTGCACAAACGTTTAGCAACGAGCCTCTCGGACGTCGTATCGAGATCGGATGGTGGCGAACCCATACCAATCACGGTGCTACCGCTTTTAATCAATCCATGAGTATACCAATGGAATTGAAGTTAAAAACGACAGAAAAAGGTATACGTTTATTTAGGGAACCTGTAGCTGAATTACAAAAATTAAGAAAAGATCAGTTGCACATTGGTCAAATCAGCTTAAAGGCCGGCAAGCTAAATCAATTGCAGCATTTTAGCGGCGATGTTGCTGAACTCAAATTTCTTATAACGCCTAAAAGTGCCAGAAATATACAAATCAATGTGCGTGGGTTAGTCATGAATTATAATGTTGCTACAGAAGAAATGGTTGTAGACAATGTACGGGCAATTGTTCCTCTAAGAGATGGCAAATTAATATTGAGATTGTTCGTAGATCGTACTGGCCTTGAGCTTTTCGCCCAAAATGGAGAAATCTATATGCCAATAAACTACAATTTTGACCACAATAATTTGCAATATGGTATTAGTGTCTCAAATGGTCAAGCGGTTTTGGATCAGGCTGATTTATATACACTAAAAAGTATTTGGTCTGACTAATAGCAGAGTGAAGAACGGAAAATAAGTACTTAGATAAAACGAAAAAAGGTTTTCAAACGGGGAGAATGAAAACCTTCAATAACCAATTATAAACCTAAATTATGATAGTACAAATTTAAGTGTATTTTTTACACTATGCAAATTTATTTTATATTTTTTTTAATATGATAGAGTCCTAAATCGAAAGACCCTTTAATTTTTCTCCCCATTTTCCGAGTTCCCGAATAATGGGAGATAGCTCATAACCAATAGCTGTTAATTCATAGGTTACACGTAGCGGAACCTCTGCATATACCGTGCGTTTAACGACTCCACTTTCCTCTAATTTTCGTAATTGTAAAGTCAACATGCGTTCGGTAATATTAGGAAGGCATTTTCTGATTTCGTTATATCGGAGGCTTCCGTTGATTAGATAGCAACAAATAGCCAAAGACCATTGGCCTCCAATAATATTAGCCGCGAATACCTCAGGGCAATCATTCGCTAAAATTTGTTTATTGGTAAAATTGGTTGAACTTTCTTTGATTTTTGTCATCACGCACATTTTTTATAGTACCGAACATTGGGCTACTAGTGAGCCAAAATAAGGAATATCTCCCTATTTTTGAATCAAAATAATCGAGTTAATAAAACAATTACGGCTATCGAATGCCGTGATAATGAGCATACAAACTATTGAATAATTAGCTATAATGAAAACATTGGTCATTGTAATACATCCAAATATTAAAGAATCACTTATTAATAAGAGGTGGATCGAGGAGTTGGAAAAACATCCGGAGAACTATGAAATCCATCAATTACATAAAAGATATCCAGATGAAAAAATTGACGTTACCGTCGAACAGCAATTGATTGAAAAGCATGATAAAATCATATTTCAATTTCCATTTTATTGGTTTAACTGCCCTCCATTTTTTAAAAAGTGGTTGGATGAGGTATTGACCTATGGCTGGGCATATGGAAAGTCGAGTGGTTACAAGTTAGCAGGAAAGAAGATCGCTTTGGCTCTTTCTGTTGGGATTGACGAAGTAGAATATAGCGCAAATGGAAAGTATAAATATAGCCTAGATCAATTGACAAGTCCTTTTGAGATTACATTCAACTATGTTCATGCCAATTATCAACCACTTTTCGCATACTATGGTATCGAGAAACATGCTTCCGAAGAATGGGTTGAACAGAGTGTAGCCCATTATCTCAATTTTTTGGAACAGTTCTAGACCATCAATATGAATTGAAATTTTTACAGGATCTGGTAAGTTAGACTTACTAAACATCAAAGGCATCTTTTATATAGCAAGATGCCTTTGATAATGGTACACTATCGTGTCGTATACCCTCCATTGGCAAAAATGGTTTGCCCGGTAATCCACCAACCATCTGTTACCAGGAATTCGACTAGAGGAGCAATATCTTTAATGTCAGTCAAGCCCCCAAGTGCAGAAGCGGATTTATGGTAAGCTACCGCTTCTTCGCTCTCTTGTCCGTAGAAAAATGGTGTATCCATTGGACCAGGAGCAACCGCTGTCACCGAAATCCCTCGATCGCCAAATTCTTTGGACGCAGCACGCGTAAAATGCTCAACGGGTGCTTTCAGTCCCTCATAGGTAGAATAAAACCCTGTGTAGGCCGCAAGTAACGATGTGACAATCGTGCAAACTTTACCGTTGTTGTTCAATTTTTTGCCTGCTTCTTGGATAAAGAAGTAGGCAACTTTGGAATTAATATCACTCATGCTGTCATATTCATCCACTGTTGTATCCACGATCGTTTTTTTTAAAACTTTACCAACGGTATTAATTGCGATATCGATTCCTCCATATTGCAACACCGCCGTATCAAAGAGCTTGCTAATATTTTCGATCTTAGTAAGATCCGCTTGAAACAGGATCGCTTCGGCGCCAGCAGCCTTTACCACTGCCAGTGTTTCTTCCGCATCTGCCTTGCTGTGCTCACTGTTATAATGGATCACCAATTTGGCGCCTTTAGCAGCAAAATCGCGACTCAACAAACCACCAAGGTTTTTCGCACCACCAGCGATCAATACAACTTTTCCTTTTACATCATTCCTTGCCATAATAATTTATATTTTGATTATAACAAATTTCATGAAAGTAAATGGTGATATTATGGTGAACTTTTCGCTTTTTTCAATTGACGAAATTCAGAAGGGGTTATACCTTCATATTTCTTAAAAAATTTGGTAAAATTAGATGGATCGTAAGTAAGTGTTTGAGCGATGGCCGAGATGGTCAATGTGCTGTTGGTTAGGAGATCCTTTGTACATGTCAATATTTTATGTACATAAAAATGGCAAGGGTGATTTCCACTGGTTTCTTGTATGATTTTAATAAGATGTTTTTGAGAGATACAAAGTACACTGGCTATATCCTTTAATTCCAACATTTCCATAGCTGTGCCATTAACTAGCTCAGATAAATGACGGTCCAACAGTTCAAAGTATTGGATTGTAATTTCTTCACTTCTTCTCTTATTGTGGGGTGATAATACTTCCGTCATGCTAATTATCCTGAATAATATTCTAAATATAAGTAAATTATATGTGCTGGGGTACTATTGCTTTCTCTTACAACCACACAATTAGATTTGATTAGGATTTATTTAAAGAATACATCAACACAATATATTTCACAAATTTTAGTGTAATGTAAAAACGAAAAAAGGTTTTCAAACGGGGAGAATGAAAACCTTCAATAACCAATTATAAACCTAAATTATGATAGAACAAATGTAGTGTGTTTTGTACACACTTGCAAGGATTTTTTTGAATAAAATGCTCGTTTTGTATCTTATTTAGTTATCCGGTTATGATATTACTAACTGATGTTTTATTATATTGATTCTAATTGTGTTTTCCAGTTATAAGTCTTTGACGAGTGGCTACTCATAAAAGGTCAATATTAGGTCAGAGTTGATTAATTCATAAGAAGACTGAGCAACTTATTACATATAGATTTGTGTTAAGGAATTTAAAAAAATTATTAAACTATGGCACAATTGAATTGGGAAGGAATTTACCCAGCAATGTTATCTCCATTTGATGAGAATGGAAATTTGGATTTTGACATGTTTGCAAAGAACATTGAAGCACAGGTGGAGGCCGGAGTCCACGGATTAATTATTGCAGGGTCATTGGGCGAAGCGAGTGTTTTGAGTAATGAAGAAAAATACGAGTTATTAAAACATGCATTGAAAGTAGTGAATGGACGTGTTCCTGTTTTGCTCAATATTGCAGAGAATACGACTGCTGATGCAATCAAAGTTGCGATAACCAGTGAAAATTTGGGCGCGGATGGATTGATGTTGTTGCCTCCTATGCGTTATAAGTCTGATGATAGGGAGACTGTTGCTTATTTTCGCGCTGTTGCGCAGAGCACAACATTACCAATTTTAATCTATAATAATCCTGTTGATTATGGTACCTATGTGTCTTTGGATATGTTTGAGGAACTGTTGCTGGAGCCAAATATTCAAGCCGTGAAAGAGTCAACACGTGATGTAACCAATATTACTCGTCTGAAAAACCGTTTCGACGATCGCTTAAAGATCCTAGGGGGAGTGGATACATTGTGTTTAGAATCTTTAATGCTGGGGGCAGATGGGTTGGTTGCAGGGTTGGTGGATGCTTTTCCAAGGGAGACGGTTGCAATATATCGTCTGGTCAATAAAGGCGAGTATAAGCAAGCCATAGCGATATACCGCTGGTTTATGCCTTTATTGGAATTGGATATTCATCCCAAGCTCGTTCAATATATCAAATTGGCCGCTACCGCGGAAGGGATTTCAACACCATATACAAGAGCTCCGAGATTACCATTGATTGGGGAGGAAGAGCAACGGGTTAAAAAGATCATTGCTGATGCAATAGCAACAAGACCACTTTTATAGCGGAGCTTTTCAAGTCTATTCCACTGGAGAAGACTTGAAAAGTTTCTACTGAACATTTAGAAATAGGCAAAATAGAAGAGAATGATTCAAAACGAAAATGATATTGATGTTGTAGTAAAGCAGGCTGAAGCAGGATTTCAGTTTCTACAACAATGTAATGTGATTGAAAGAGCGAAATTGATGCAGGCGATTGCTGACGAAATTGAAGCAATTGACAGCATTCTGATAGAAACGGCTCATTTGGAGACCGCTCTACCTGTTAGTAGACTTGAAGGTGAAAAAGCAAGAACGGTGAATCAGTGGCGTATGTATGCAAATGCGGTTCATACAGGTTTGTATAGTGAGGCGAGAATTGACCAAAGTCCAGATGGAAAGATCGATTTACGTAAATACAATAAAGGATTAGGGCCTGTGGTTGTCTTTGGAGCGAGCAATTTTCCGTTTGCTTTTTCCACTGCTGGTGGAGACACCGCAAGTGCAATTGGAGCTGGATGCTCCGTCATTGTGAAAGCCCATCCCGCACATGTCAAAACATCTCAATTGATGGCCGACGCCATCCATCGGGGAATTTCAAAATACGGCGCTTCTGCTGATATCTTTAGCCATGTTGTGTCCGATTCATTTGAAATAGGGCAGCAATTGGTCAAACACCGGTTGGTAAAAGCGGTGGCTTTTACGGGATCGTTTGCTGGCGGGAAGGCCCTGTTTGATTTGGGGCAATCAAGACCTGATCCCATTCCGGTCTTTGCAGAGATGGGTAGTATAAATCCTGTATTTGTTTTGCCGGACTATCTAACAGATAATGGCGAAGCATTTGCAAAACAATATATTGGATCATTAACGTTGGGTGTGGGGCAGTTTTGTACCAACCCCGGGGTGTTGATTGGCCTTGAGGGAGAAAAATTGGATACACTCAAAGCTGATCTGAAGCGCGAAATACAAGCTGTTGCTACTGGTAAAATGTTACACCAAGGTATATTGGATCATTATAATCAATTGAGAGGCGAGATGATTGGATGCAATGGGGTCAATATATTGGCAGAAGGCACAGATAATGTGCAAGAAGGTTTTGCTCAAGCGATGTTGGTAGAAACAGATGCAGCGCAGGTATTGCACAATCCGGAACTGTTAGAAGAGGTTTTCGGACCATTTGGATTAGTTATCTCTTGTGCCGATCGTCATGAAATGAAGATTTTAATGGAACATTTGGTTGGTCAGATAACCTTGACTTTCGCAGCATCTGAGGATGATATGTGGAAATACCAGGATATGTTCACGATTGCACAGAACAAATGCGGAAGGCTGTTGTTTCAAGGTATGCCAACTGGTGTTGAAGTAAAACACGCTATGCAACACGGTGGACCATTTCCAGCGACGACAGATTCACGGTTTACCTCTGTAGGACCCGATGCCATCAAACGTTTTCTCCGTCCCATCAGCTTTCAAAATTGGCCAGATGAGTTTTTGCCGAAAGAATTGCAAGATGGCAATCCGCTGCAAATAGAACGATTGGTCAATCAGCATTGGACAAAAGAATAATAACGCTAAAGAAGATTATAATTCTATCATGATTTATTCAAACCGGACGATTGAGCTCACGAATACCTCAAAATACCAATTTGCGGAGTAAACGACTTCATTTATACCGATGAGACCAACACTTATACTACCAAAAGCTTTGTGAACCGAGCTCATGAATACCATTGAAAATAAATAATAATACCTTAATCTAAAAATAAATGATGAACAAATAATTTATACAAATGAAAAAGACTTTTTTTTGTATTGACTCGCATACCTGTGGATGCCCGGTACGATTGGTTGCTGGCGGTGCCCCCCTTTTAAAGGGTAACTCAATGATGGAGCGGAGGCTGCATTTTATGCAAGAATATGACTGGATTCGCAAAGGATTGATGTTTGAGCCCCGTGGACATGACATGATGAGCGGAAGCATGCTTTATCCACCTTTCGATACAGAAAATGATATTGCTGTTCTTTATATTGAAACCAGTGGCTGCCTGCCGATGTGTGGGCATGGTACAATTGGTACTGTTACCATCGCTATTGAAGAGGGATTAATCCAACCAAAGATACCAGGGAAATTAAGACTGGAAACTCCTGCCGGATTGGTGCATATCGACTACATTCAGGAAGGATCAAAAGTAAAAAGTGTTAAGTTAACAAACGTAAAATCTTTTTTATATGCAGAAGACCTAACGGTCGATTGCCCAGATTTGGGCCTTATTTCTGTTGATGTAGCGTATGGCGGAAATTTTTATGGTATCATCGACCCCCAGGTTAATTTTAAAGATATCAAATTTTATTCAGCGAGTCAGTTGATCCACTATGGTAAAATAATTCGCAAATTACTTAATGAAAAATATAGATTCATCCATCCGGAGGACTCCAATATTCATGGATTGAGCCACATACAGTGGACGGGAGAGCCTGTACATGTTGGCTCCTCTGGACGGAATGCTGTTTTGGTCGGCGAGAATGCGTTGGATCGCTCTCCCTGTGGTACGGGTACTTCGGCACGCATGGCACAATGGTATGCAAAAGGTCGGCTGAAAAAAGGTGATGAATTTGTACACGAAAGCTACATTGGCTCTCAATTTATTGGTAAAATAGAAGGAGAGACCACGGTCGACGGAAAGCCCGCAATCATACCTTCGGTGGAAGGCTGGGCAAGAATAACAGGATACAATACCATTTTTTTGGATGATGAAGATCCATATTTTGGCGGTTTTCAAGTGATTTGATAGATTAATTGATAATAAGAAAGTGAAAGAACATAAAAGAGGTACGGTAGTCGTAATAGGTGCTGGAATTGCGGGGCTTGCTTCGGCCTATTATCTTGTTAAAGATGGATGGGATGTGAAAATCCTGGAAAAAAATGAGGTTGATAATAATTGTTCTTATGGCAACGCTGGAATGATTGTACCAAGTCATTTCACACCATTGGCAGCACCGGGAATGGTAGCGCAAGGAATAAAATGGATGTTTAATAGCAAAAGTCCCTTTTATGTACGACCTTCGTTAAATCCACGATTGATAGATTGGGGACTGAAGTTTTTAAAACATGCAAATCGGGCACATGTTGACCGGCACGCAACTGCGATCCGTGACCTAAATCTCTACAGTAGTCGGTTATATGACGAGTTGAATGCAGAAGAAGGTTTCGATTTTGAGTTGGAACAAAATGGTATTCTGATGATGTATAAATCCAACGAGATAAAGCACGAGGAAACCGAATTGGCACATCGCGCACAAGATCTTGGGTTAGACGTAGAAGTGTTAGATGCAGACGCTGTAAAAGTACTGGAACCGAATCTCAAACTAGATATCTTAGGTGCGGTACTTTATCGTTGTGATGGAAAATTATATCCCCAAAAGTTAATGCAACAGTTGATTCAGTATTTGAAAACTGCAGGTGTGGTGTTTTTTGAGAAAACTGAAGTTCACAAATTTATTACGATCGGAAATACTATTAAAACTGCCGTAAGCAACAAGGGGAATTTCGAAGCTGATGCATTTGTAATAACAGGCGGAGCCTATTTACCGCAATTGATGTCAAAATTGCATGTCCATACACCACTTTTGCCCGGAAAAGGTTACTCCTTTATGTACGATACAAAAGGAGAAGGGAAATTAAATCATGCGGCATTATTACTTGAGGCCAAGGTTGCTGTCACGCCAATGAATGGCCAGATCAGATTTAGTGGCACCATGGAATTGGGCGCTGCAAACGACAAAATTTATGAAAATCGAGTGCGGGGCATTGTAGAATCTATTCCTAAATATTATCCCGAACTACAGATCGATTATCCTAAGGACAAAATATGGTATGGTTACAGACCCTGTTCTCCGGATGGATTGCCTTATTTGGGAAGATTAAAAAATTACGGCAATGCTATTGTAGCTGGAGGAGGAGGAATGATGGGGCTGAGCTTGGGTCCCGCCTATGGCAAGATCGTTTGTGACCTATTGGCTGCTAGAGAAATTGAACCCAGTATTGTCGGATTTAAGCCAGATCGTTTCGACTGTTAACAATCCATTTTATAAACAGTTGCCCCAAAAATAGGATTACCTGCTTTTGGGGCAACTGTTAAATTTTTGTCTCCAAAGTCTTCAAAATCATGCTATTTTCTTGTGTCGTGTTGAAGCTTCCAACATGCTTTTGAATAGCTGTTATTCTGACAAAAGGCCTATATAATAATTGAATGTATCGACATCAATGTTTCCCTTATTTAATCCCGCAATTTTTATCGTTCTGAACTGTTGATCTAGTTGAATAAGCTGTCTCTTTTCGCCTTTTATTCCAATATGGATTGGCATCTGAAACCCTTTGACCGCGCTAATCCACCTACCCATTATTCTACCAGAAGCATCTTGTTGGATTTCTAGTGTTGGAATAGAAGTATGCTGAACATATTGTTCAAATACTTTTGATAGATCCAGACCAGACTGTTGGCTTACATAATTCACAATGTCACTGTAATTTACCTGTTGATGATAGAATTTACTATTCAAACCTCGTAATATAGCACGCCATTTGTCGTCATTATCTATCATAGTGCGGATCATATTGAGCATTACCCCCCCCTTTGGATACATATCACCAGACCCTTCTTTGTTGACGTGATATGGCCCCTGCATGGGGCTGTCATTGTGAATGCCACTTCGGATACCATGCGCATATGCCTGACTGGCTTCTTTGCCGTAGAAATAGTCTATAAATAAACCCTCAGAATAATTGGTGAAACTCTCATGAATCCACATGTCCGCGAGATCGGCCGAAGTGATATTATTGCCAAACCATTCGTGGCCCGATTCGTGGACTACTATGAAATCCCACTTTTGCCCCCAACCTGTTCCCGAAGCATCGTTTCCACGATATCCATTCTGATAATGATTGCCATAGGCAATAGCACTTTGATGCTCCATACCCGTATGATACGTTTCGACCAGTTTGTAACCATCCTCATAAAAAGGATATGGGCCAAACCAATGCTCAAATGCTTCTAGCGTCTGTCTGGCATTTTTTTGAAGATGAGCCTTTTTTTCTGTTTTATCATTCTCCCGCAAGATATAGTAGTCGACATCCAAAGGACCTTTTTCACCTTTGTATTTTTCTTGAAAATGAACGTAGTCTCCGATATTGATAGCCACATTGTAGTTGTTGATCGGATTGGCAACCTTCCAATGGTATTTGGTGTAACCATCTTTCATTTTTTCGACTTTTACCAATCGCCCATTAGACACGTTCATTACTTCTTTTGGGACAGCAATAGAAATCATCATACTGTCGACCTCATCGTATTGATGGTCTTTATTAGGCCACCAGACGCTAGCGCCCATACCTTGGCAGGCGGTAGCCACCCAAGGTTTGCCATTGCTGTCTTTTTTCCAGTCAAAGCCACCATCCCAAGGCGCGCGTGCTGCCTCTGTGGGATGACCTTCATAATACACTGTGAATTCACTTTGCGTACCTTTGGTGATCCTAGTAGGAAAGTTCAAAAAAACAGCATTATATTCTCTTGTAAATGAGAGCTCTTTCCCTTGATAGATAACCTTGTTAATTTTAAGGTTTGCAAACAGATCAAATTGTAGACGTTCAAAATCTTCCGTGGCCTTGAAGCGGAATAAATTTGAACCTGAAATGAATTTATTGTCTATATCTACTTTCACGTCCAAATGATAATATTGGATATCGTAGCAAGTACGTAATGGCGTGAGGTACCCCCGCAATGAATCCGCTCGCGTGAATTCATTTTTTTCCTTCATCAGTTGTGCGTTGGATTGCTGGAGGCCTGCGACTAAAATACCGCAAGTACCTAGTGTATATAATAGTGTTCTTTTCATTCGCTTATCTTCCGCCCGGAGGGCAATGTAGTTTTAAATAATTCGTAAATAATGTTTTTAAATGTTCATGTGTGCCTTCGCCTTCACTAATAGAATGACTACGATTAGGATAGGACATTAACTGAAATTGTACATTATTTTTTATGAATTCGTCTATAAGAACTTCCGCATTCTGATAATGAACATTATCGTCTCCAGTGCCGTGTATATATAGTAGATTTCCTTTAATATTTTTTGCATATTTCAATGGTGACCCATTCTCAAAGTCGGCTAAATTTTCTTGAGGAAGTCCCATATAACGTTCTTGATAGACATTATCATAAAGTAGTTGGTTGGCAACAGCGGCTATTGCAATACCTGTTTTATAGATTTGTGGGTATTGTCCCAGTAAATTGAGGGTACTCGAACCACCACCACTCCATCCCCAGACTGCGATGCGCGAATTATCTACAAAAGACCATTTTAATATTTCCTGTGCGGCTAATGCCTGATCACGAATATTGAGCTGACCGATATTGCGGTAGATACTTTTGCGCCATAGACTACCTTTAGGAGCGGGTGTGCCCCGGTTATCCAAAGAAATATAGATGTATCCGTCCTGGGCCATATTTCCGCTATATAAACTGTTATAACCCGCGCTAAAGTTGTCGATTACAGTTTGTGAAGCAGGCTCACCATATACCATAAAGACTACCGGATACTTTTTATTAGGATCGAAATCCAGCGGTTTGACCATCCAGCCATCTAGTTCTACACCTTCAGGAGTCTTAACTTTGAAAAATTCGGCTATGCCATCACTGACTTTCTTTTCACGTTTAACCTCAAAATCCACTACTGTCCGGTGTGTAGGGAGTTCGATAATAGCATTGTACTTGAGCTCGGCACGGTTGCTAAAGTTGAAGATAGCAATCTTGCCATCTTTCGAGATGTCATAATCGCAAGTTCCCTCGAAAGATGCTGGGGTGAGCCTTTTGGGTGAACCACCTTTCGTGGAGACACTATACAAATATTTTTGGGTCGCATTGGAGGGAGAAGCAGTGAAATAGATTGTTTCTCCTTTTGGGTCTAGAAAATCAAGATTAATAATGTCATAATCTGCTTTGGTAATGAGCTTTTCATTACCTTTCAAGTCAATTTGGTAGATTTTTCGCCAGCCATCTTTTTCAGATACCCAGATAAATGCTTTTCCATCCTGTATCCAGTCCCAGCCCGAAGGATCATTGTTATTCCATCTTGCCTTGATATCGATCCAGGAATCACTCGTTTCGCGATGTATTGCTTGAGCTTGATGAGTAGCAATGGAAGCTGTATAAATCTTACTCTCGTTTTGTTTCCTATTGAGTTGCTGAAAAATAAGCTGTTTGCTATCTATACACCATTCCATACGTGGAATATAATGCTGTGCAGGATCTCCCGGAATGTCTATGCGGCTATTCTTTCCGCTAGCAAGTTCATAAGTCCATATGGAACATTCGCTTGGAGACTGCCCCACTTTCGGATATTCTACAGGAATGGTAAATGAATAGAGACTATCCGTATTATTAATCATTAGAAAATTACGGATACTGTTTGCGTCAAGTTTCCAGTAGGCGATAGAGAGACCATCAGGCGACCATCTAAAACCATCTTTGCAACCAAATTCTTCCTCATAAACCCAATCGAAAGTTCCATTGATCATACGGTCTGTACCATCCTTCGTTACAGCGTTTATATTTCCATTCGTCAGATCCTCCACATAAATATTATGGTCGGCTTTGTTAACATAAGCTACTTTATTGGCTTGAGGATTAAATTTGGCAAACATCAGCTGGGATGATGGAAATTGGCGGCCTAATTGCGTCAATTGATTGGATTTCTTGTTGTACACCCAATAATCACCCCTTGTATTCTCACGCCAAACCTTTTTGCTATTGGTGTAAATTAAAATTAGTTCCCTATTCTTGGAGATAGAAAAACCCTCAACTTTTATTGCCGCGTTGCTGCCTTTTGGAATAAGAGATTGCTGGGGTAAAAAGATTCCGCGGGCCCCATTTTTTGGATTGACGATCTCAATTCCTTTATCCGAAAACTCATAATATTGGTCACCAATATCCGTCCAGAGTCTTTGCGCAAAGAGGGGATTGGATAGGTATAGAACCAATAACAGTTTTGCGATAATAAAATGTCTAATTTTATTCATTTGTATATGATTTATTATTTATCAATTATTTAGTCCTGAGGAGATGTGTTACTTGGGATCTCCAAAGTATTTAATCGATTGCATTGTCCTTTAGGCTATAGATTTCTTGCACTTCACGTTCGAGGTATTTTCCGAGACGACGATAACCATTTTCCTCAATAAGATAATTGTCTTCAATACGGATTCCTCCAAAATCGAGATGTTTCTTCAGAAAGTCATAATTGACAAAATCCCTGTGCAGATTTTGCTGCTCCCAAAGCTGTGTCAGTTCAGGAATGAGATAGATGCCAGGTTCCACGGTAAGTACATTGCCAGCTTCCAGTTCCTTGCCCAATCGCAGGGATTTCAGACCGAAGGTCTTGGTATCTTTAGGTTCGGATGTGCTGTAGCCCACATATTGTTCGCCCAGATCTTCCATATCATGAACATCCAACCCGAGCAGATGACCTAGTCCACATTGAAAGAATAAGGTATGAGCATGGTTGGCAACAGCATCTTGAGAGTTGCCTTTCATAAACCCGACCTGTATCAGTCCCTCCACGAGTGCTTCACAGGCTTTTAGATGGATATCTTTAAAACGGATTCCCGGGCTTAATAACTGTTCAGCGGATTTAAATGCGTGTAAAACGACTTGGTAAATTTCCTCCTGTAAAGAGGTAAAACGTTTACCAACAGGAAAGGTACGCGTTAAGTCGGAAGCATATCCCAATGATGTTTCAACCCCAGAGTCATTCAGAAGAAGGTCGCCTTCATGAACTTGATGGAACTGCATATGGTTGTGCAAGATTTCACCTCTTTTGGTCACGATTGGTGGATAAGAAAAAGACATACCCTGATCCTGTGCAAAATGCTGCATGGCATTGCTAATTTGATATTCATAACGCCCGGGTTTGGTCATCTGGATAGCTAGACGGTGCATATCTACAGCAACATCTACAGCTTTTTCCAGTTCGATAATTTCCTCCACTGATTTAATGCTGCGTTGTGCAGCAACCGCTTGAATTAAAGCTATAGATGGTTGAAGCAGATCAACGGGGCAATTAAACAATTTCCCAAGCAATATTTTATTGTGCGATTGATAGGGGGGAAGGTAATGGAGTGTATTTTGATCGCTTTTTTTCAGATAGTCGAAGAGTTGATCAAATGGTAGTAATTTACTGATCCCCGAAAGAGCCGCTTTTTCTGCTAAGGTCTGTTGTTGTCCCATCCAGACGATATCGTCGATGGTCATTTCATTACCAAATAGTAATGTTTCTCCCAAATCAATATCGAGTACAGCAGCTAGTCGCGGGCTTTTTATACCGATATAATATAAAAAACTACTGTCTTGACGAAAAGGATAGGTATTGTGTTCGAAATTGATTGGGTTTTCAATATTTCCTAAAAAAAGGATTTTTCCAGAAGAAAATTTTGAAATGAGTTCGTTTCTGCGGGTAGTATAGATTTCTTTCTTAAACATATTTGTGAAAATTAAGAGAGGCAACGTATAATTAAGATTTAAAGCGATATTATTTGCATAAATAATACAGAAGCTAATATCGCAAAATTTAATCTTTTAATCTTGAAGACTCTTATTCAATAACGGTATTATGGTTGGTATTTTAACGTTGTTACAATTGCTTATTTTTAATGATTGATACATGAAAATAAAATAATATTGGGATTTAATAAAGTTCTAGGTTTCTATTGAATATTAATTATCACAATTTATCAAAGTCTAATTGTATTTTAACCTTGTTTTTATAAGATATCAAGTTTTAATACTTGATTTTATTAAATACTGAATGGAAAATCTGTCGATTGCTAAATATTATCACATTATATACATATTTTGTTTTTATTTTTTCATGGATTATGATTGATATGTTTACTTGTTTCGTAGTTGTTATATTTATATTAACTAAACAGTGGTAATTACAAATATAAACTTATGAAAACCTATGAAAGCGCTCCAATTTAATGTGCCGACAATGCAAGGCCAAAGCCTAACTATACAAGAAGATATTTTAGAAACTTTTTATCCGCACCTACATAGGCATCAGGAAGCACAGCTCATGTGGATAGTAAAGGGAAGGGGAGTGTTGATTGTTGAAGATACTTTACATCCTTTTAAGGAAAATGATATTTTTTTTTTAGGGGCAAATCAGCCACATGTATTTAAGTCTTCTTCCTTGGATGGTTTTTCAAATGAGTCTCGTTCTATCTCGATTTTTTTTGATCCGAATGGTAAGCTCAAGTTCTTGTTCTCATTGGAAGAATTTGAATCATTAAATCAGTTTATTTATACTAATTCCTGTGGTTTTAAAATTCCAGTGGAATACTTTGATCAAATTTCAGAACGAGTACTACAACTGAAATCTTCAGATCAAATGGATAAATTGATGCATTTTTTCTATCTATTAAGATCTTTGGCGAATATATCAAGGGAGACAGATCCGCTTTGTGCAGAAAGAGCAGAGGTAATCTTAGATACGATTCATAGTTCAAATCGAATCAATATAATCTGTAATTATATTAAAGAAAATCACAAACACGACCTTAGTCTGGAAGAAGTTGCTGATTATGCAAATCTTACACCACAGGCTTTTTGTCGATATTTCAAAAAACATTGTGGCGTTACCTTTGTAACTTATCTCAACAGAATTCGAGTGAAAGAGGTCTGCAATCAACTGACCGAAGATCACTTAGATAGTGTTTCGTTTATCGCATACAGTTGTGGATTTAATAGTATTACAAATTTTAATAGAGTATTTAAACAGATCATTGGCTGCAATCCAAAAGAATATGTACAACAATATAAGCAAACACTGTATTCCGTTATATAACCGGTAAGTGAAATGAGTCGTTCCCAAAATAACGGTCTTCTTGATCTTGGGAATAGAATCAATTATCATCGCGTAGGTGTGTGGGGCATTTCGATGGCTTTCATAGCAGCAGAGATGGTCAAAATGTTGATTTATAAACACTTTTCATTAGGTCTATTGTGTAGGGAAAATAAAGATGGTCCGATTTATCTATCTTTAATGAAGTTGAATAGGCATAAAAAAAGGTTTTCAAACGGGGAGAATAAAAACCTTAAATAACCAATTATAAACCTAAATTATGATACAACAAAGATAGTGTGTTTATTACACTTTGTCAAGATATTTCTAAAAAATATTAAATCTTTTTAAAGAGAATACTTGAATTGTGCCCACCAAAGCCGAAAGCATTGCTCATTGCCGTTTGAACAGTCTTTTCCATGGGTTGATTGACAACGATATTGATGCCTTCAGGAATTGCAGGATCAATATTTTCGATATTTATCGTTGCTGGAATTACATTATTGTTGATTGACTTTATGGCGATAATTGCTTCAATTGCTCCTGCCGCACCGAGTAGATGCCCAGTCATTGACTTGGTTGAGCTGACCCAGAGGTTTTTGGATTTGCCAAATGCAAGTTGCATAGCCTTTAGTTCAGCGATATCACCAACAGGGGTAGATGTGGCATGAAGATTCAGATAGTCCAATTGGTCACTGTTGATTTGAGCTTCTTCCATTGCAAGTGACATTGCCTTAGCTGCGCCTATGCCTTCGGGATGAGGTGAAGTCATATGGTAGGCATCGGCAGTCATCGAAGCACCGACAAGTTCGGCATATATCTTTGCACCTCTTTTCTTAGCATGCTCATATTCTTCCAATATCAAAGCTCCAGCCCCTTCACCCATGACAAATCCATCGCGATCCCGATCAAAGGGTCTACTTGCCGTTTTAGGATCATCATGTCTGCTGGACATTGCTTTCATTGCGGAAAAGCCGCCAACTGAAGCCGGAGTAATAGGAGCTTCTGAACCGCCACTAATAAAAACTTTAGCCTTGCCTAATCGAATATAATTGAATGCATCCATGAAAGCAGTATTGGAGGTCGCACAGGCGGATACCGTTGTATAATTAATTCCCTTCAAGCCAAATTTCATCGATATCATTCCTGAAGCCATATTGACAATCAGTCTAGGGACGAAAAATGGACTAAACCGTGGAATATAATTGCCTTTTACATAACTTTCAACTTCATTCTCAAAGGTTTCCATTCCGCCCTGACCAACACCCCAAATGACCCCAATATCAAATGGATCCATGCTGCTGGGGTCTAAACCGGAATCTTCTAAGGCCTGAGATGCGCTATACAAAGCATATTGCGTAAATAGGTCACTTCTCTTGATCTCATTTCTATCCAAGTATTTCTCCGGTTGAAAGTTCTTGACTTCACTTGCGATTTGCGTTCGAAACAGAGACGCATCAAAACGGCTGATGATCGCTGTGTGATTTTCACCACGTAAGATATTATCCCAGAATATATCAACGTTCTCTCCCAATGGGTTAATTGTTCCCATGCCGGTAATTACAACTCTTTTCATTTTTTTGTTTTTTTAGAATTAATGTGTCAATATACCGATTGGTATCTGTTTTGTTAAAAAAATTAAATTTTGATCTCCCGATCTACCATTTCTTTCATATTGTCTAATACGATGGTAAGATCTTTACCCCGCCCAGAGATTTTTGCAAGTAAAATTCCACCTTCAATCATCGCCATGAAGGTAATCGCAAAGTGTTCAGCAGAAATATGCTGTTTAAACTCTTCATTCGTAATTCCTTCTTCTAATATTGAAATCAATCGTTGCCGCCAAAGCGTAAATGATCGTTTAACTTTTGGCGTTAAAAAAGGGAGCGAATCATCTGCCTCAATAGCAGCATTCATCAATGGGCATCCTCCTGATGCAGCGATGTTTTTGAAATTTTCTTTGTAAAAATCAAAAAATGCGAAAAGCTTTTTTAAAGCTGTTCTGTGTTGGCTAAGCTGTTGATCTACGCCGTCAGCTATTTTTTTACTTTGATAGGTATAAACCTGAAGTGCCAAGTCATCTTTGTCTTTAAAATTACCATAGATACTGCCTTTAGTTAAACCTGTAGCTGTAGTGATGTCTGAAAGTGAGGTAGCATAGTATCCTTTTTTATTAAAGATAGAGGCTGTCTTTTCAATGATAAATTGTCGGGTCTGTTCTGCTTTTGACATGATGAGACTGTTCTTTGGTTTCAAAGATAAAAAATACTTTTTGGTATATTATTGATTTTTGTAGGATGCGACTGAAAAAGTTACATTATTTTCTTTCCGTTATACGATAAGTGCAACGGGAACCGTTTTCGATAATGTATTCTATTCTGCTGATCGAATATGATGGGCCGATAAGTTGTTGAAAATTGTGAAGCTCTGAACGACAAAAACCTTGACATTCAGTAGCTGCGGCACATATGGGACAGTGATTTTCAATAAGGAGATAGGACTCGGCTTCTTTTTTCCATTCGGCCATATATCCCTCTTCCGTTCTCTTGCTTGCGATAATATCCAGTTTTTTTTCGATTGATTTGGTATTCGACAAGGCATTCATATATTTCTGATATACTTTAGATTCTCGATCTGTAATCAATAGATCCAAGGCATTCTCACCAAGCAATTGTTTTATGGATTGCAGGAGTTGTACGGTAATGTCAGCATGACTATCTGGAAATTTTGCGAGCCCTAATGTTGAAAGGCAATAGTAGGTAGATGGTCGGCCTATGCCCTCACTTCTCGCATAAGATTCGATTAGGCCCTGATTGGCAAGATTGAGCAGGTGTTTGCGGGCGCCCTCTTTTGTAATACCCAGCTCTGCAGCAATAAGCGCAGCGGTAACCTCGCCTCGCATTTTTAATAACATTAATATTCTATCTGCTGGAGTCTTCTGCATTTGGCAATTAAAAAGTTGTTTTAATGTTTTCTAAACAAAGATACTATTTTTTCAATTGTTGCTATAATGAATAGCATTAAAGTTTTTTTCTAGTAAAGGCGTAATTTTATGACATTAATAAAACAACTAAATAGTTGTTTTATTAATGTCTATTATTTAGTTTTGATTCATTATTAAAACAATAAAACTAAAATAACATGAGCAAATTTCAATTACCAGATTTATCATATGCCTATGGGGCACTTGAACCTTATTTTGATCAGGAGACAATGACGATTCATCATCAAAAACATCATCAGGCCTATGTTGATAATTTGAATAAAGCCATGGTCGGTACAGGGGCTGAAGGTGTTGAATTGCAAGATATCCTAGCTCAGGTGAGTCAATATAGTCCTGCTATTCGCAACAATGCAGGCGGACACTACAATCATTCCTTGTTTTGGAAAATTTTATCAGCAACACCGAAAACAGTGCCTACCGGAAAGTTGGCAAAGGAAATCGATGCAACTTTTGGTTCTTTAGACGAGTTGAAAACGAGGATAAAAAACGCGGGACTTGGACAATTTGGCTCTGGATGGTCTTGGCTTTATATCAAATACAATGGTACTTTGGACGTCGTAGCGACACCTAATCAGGATAATCCATTGATGGATACACAATTGACGAGTAGAGGTCTGCCAATCTTGGGTGTTGATGTATGGGAACATGCCTACTATTTGAAATATCAGAATAAAAGGGCAGATTATTTGGATGCGTTTTGGTCTGTCTTAGATTGGTCTGCCGTCGAAAAGCAGTATGAAGAAGTGATAGATAAATTGATTTAAAACCTTGAAGATTCGATCAAGCGGAGATAATAATTATAAAATAACATGTTTGTAAATAAGGTTGAAAATTCGGGTATATTGGCGCTCGATCTCATTGATTTCAAAACCACACTTGAGATTATAGAATTTGACATCAAGATACTGTTTTACCAAGAAATGATCGTCAAAGAAAAGGAGTTTAAAGCGGCTCTTGCTGCATTGGAATTGACACCCTTTATAGGCAAAGCCGTTGCTTTTACTTGTTCTGTTGATGCCATCATTCCCCCTTGGATCTATATGGCTTTAGCCGATAAATTCCATCCTGATGTGGCTTATTACGATTTTAAAAGTGTGGAAACATTGGAATTGGAATTATGGACCCAGAATTTGAAGCGGGCAGATTTGTCTCAGTATCAGGATCAAAAAGTGGTTGTGAGGGCAAGGCCAAATATGCCAGAATCACTTTATATGCTAGCTTCTGCACGCTTAATTCCGATTGTTACAACATTGATGTACGGAGAGGTCGGAATGCCAAAGGTTATTTTTAAAAGAGCATAAGAAACAATGAAAGCATTAATATTTAATGGCGCCTTGGAGCGTAGGCAAGAATCTACTTCCGGAGTATTGTCTAATTATTTCGCTGAACAATTGAATCAGCTTGGTGTTGAGAATAGAGTTTTTAACCTTGCGGATAGTGGAATACCACTATTTGATACAAGCCTCAGCAGGATACCCAATAGTGTAAAGATCATGAACAATCTCTTTCTGGAGGCAGACGTGCATTTTTGGTTATCTCCTTTATATCACGGAAGTGTACCGGGGGTAATGAAAAACTGTTTGGATTGGCTAGAGATAAGCGCAAAGAACAGTCCGGCATATCTCACCGATAAAAATATAGGACTGGTTTGTTGGGCGGATGGCGTACAAGCTCTACAAGGGATCAACGCTATGGATGCAATAGCAAAATCATTACGGGCATGGACTTTACCTTTTAGTGTACCTATTGTTAAAAGGGAACTATTTGAAAACACAGGCTCAAAGGAGATATCGTCGGATTATAAACGTAAATTGGACCTGTTGATCAATATCGCAACCACACGTGCAGCAGTATTTGAAACACTGTTGGGACGTTCCTGAAAATAGTATTTTCCTAAAAGCAGTTTAAAAATTATTGCTGCATCATTAATAATAAAGCACCTCGATCTCCATTGAGGTGCTTTATATGTTTTCAAAATTGCTTAGTTTTGAGAAACTGTGTGTTGAAGTGTTCGTAGTATCCACTCAATTTTCCAGAATAGCACATCTATAGCGTTGCATCTCAAAAAAATGCAATAAACTGTTATTATTGTTTCATATTATATAAGGTATCTGATTAATGAGGTTACATTGTAGAGTTTTGTTAAAGTTAATTACCTGTTGTATGCTGTGTTTCACTATACAGCTTACATATGCCCAAAGTTTTCTGCCATTAAATGAGGATAAATATCGGGCGGATGCCGAAATGCTATTGAAGTCGACCTCAAGTGATAGTGTACAGGCACTACAATACTTTTATCTGGCAGATTACTACCGCTTTCGGGATACTGTGAAATTCTGGGAAAATATGCGACAAGGGGAGCGATTGGCTAAGCCTTTTCGAAGCCTTCACGCAATGGGTGCGCTTTACAAAAGCTTCTACTATGGACAATTTTTAGACAGTAAACGTGCTGGGATTGAAGCTCAAAAGTGCGTAGATATTCTTGGAGATGCCAAACAGCCTTTTCAACAGGGACTTTTAGCCAAAGCTTGGTATAATCTGGGGCTAATTCGATTTCCAAAAAAAGGTTTTGCTGATTTACTGGATATACTCAATGGTAAATGTATGCCCTATGCCAAGGCACACGATCCTCTCATGGAAGGTGCAATAAATACCATGATCGGTATGGCCTTTATGTCATCCAATCAATTGGCAAAAGCAGATGAGTATCATCAGATCGCGATCAAACAGTTGGAACAACAACCAGAGAGTACAGCACTACTGGTAGCCTATTTAAATGCCGTTAGCAACTATTGCTACCAGGTTAAATCAAAAGAGGCCCGGCAATTGTTAGATAAGGTCAAGGCAATGTTGGGAGACAAGCCCAACTCTGCCCAACTCCCCAATTATTATTATAATGAAGCGCTCTATTTTACGACAAAGCAACAGACAGATGAAGCGTTACGTATGTTGAATATTGGTTTGGAATGGTCGAAGAAAATGAACAATTGGAAATCCTATCAGATGATGCTTTTTAGAAAGTTTAATGTCTATTTGATGCAGAAAAAATATGCTGAAGCGAAATTGCCATTGGAGGAGATCATAAAAAATGGATTGTTGACACGCGATCTTTACAACAGTAAAATTGTTTATAGCCAATTGGCTGCTGTGAATGAATTGATGGGGGATTACAAAGAAGCACTTAAGATGTCCAATGTAGCGGGTAAACTCTCTGATAGTATTCAGAAAGTCCAGCTTTTGGAGAAGATGAACGAAATGGAGGCGAAATACAAAACCGTAGAAAAAGAAAAATTGATTTTAAATCTGCGCGCTGAGAAAGATCGCAATCAATTTAAGATCTTTCTTGTTTTAGGCATTGCTATTTTACTTTTCATCGTTGTTTTATTCGTCACCTTTTCCTATCGAAAACAACGGAAGTTGAATCGACAGATCCAGATCAATCATGAGATTGCTTTGGAGAAATTGGCGAAGGAAAAACAGTTGCAAATCTCCGAGTCCATGCTCAAAGCTGAAGAACAAGAACGGCAGCGTATTGCGCAAGATTTGCACGATAGTATTGGTGGTATGTTGACAGGATTGAAATATAGGATCTCTGGGGAGCAGAAGGGCGAATTCGATTTGACGAATGAATTACCGCACAAACTGAACGATATTTTGGGTGAAGTTCGACGAATATCGCATAATCTGATGCCCGATTCATTACGGCAATTTGGTCTAATAGCAGCATTGGAACAATTATGTCTTTCGATGAGAAATAATAAGGTGCAAATCCAATTTGAAAATTATGAGGACGACGTACGTCTGGACTTTCAAAAAGGGTTGGCAATATATCGGATCGTCCAGGAAGCGATCTCAAACGCATTGAAATATGCAGATGCAGACCTTATTATTGTTCAGGTAAGTAAATCACAGGGAATATTGCAGGTTTTGATAGAAGACAATGGAAAAGGGTTTGACTCTTCTGCGGCAAATTATGGAATGGGATTAAATAATATGGTCAACAGAATCAAATGGATCAATGGATCTATTGATATGCAGAGCAAACTTGGATCGGGCACACAGATTGAAATAGGAGTAAGAGTTTAGTTAAAAACTAATGTATGAAAATTATCGCGGTGTTAGACGATCATCCCTTATTATTGGAAGGGGTGACTTCTTTTCTCAATAACCAAATCGGGTATAAAGTATATTCATTTCTGGAGGAAGTATCATTGATCGAATTTTTGGATAAGACGAAAGTAGACTTGGTACTCATGGATATGCAGCTTTTGAATACCAGCGGATTGGACGTCTGTCTACAGGTGAAGAAGCTGTTTCCCGTGGTTCCAGTTGTTGCATTGAGTAATTTAGCGGATCGTAATCTTATTTTTCAGTTTATGCGAAATGGCGGGAATGGTTATATACTAAAGGATGTTTCTAATGACGAATTCCTTCGTTGTGTGCAACTTGGACTTGATGGAAAAAAAGCGCTTTGCGATAAAGCCAAGGATCTTTATGCCGGGGCTGTCACTTCCATGGAAGATCTTCCACGTTTAACACGAAGGGAAAAGGAGATTTTGACGATGGTTGCCGATGGCTATACCAGTAATCAGATTGCGGAGAAACTATTTTTAAGTCCCGTTACAATTGAAACACACCGACGCAATCTTCTGACCAAATTTAAAGTGAAAAATATGATCGAATTGGTACAACTTGCGCTAACGCATAAATTGTTGGGGCTCTAGCTTGTCTGAGCGACTATGCTAATGCTCACCATAACCGACATCATCCAGTTTTCCTTTAAAGACCCTAAATTGAATAATAAAATAAGCCACGACCAAAATTGCTGCAAAAATAAACCATCCCAAACCTACGGATAGACCATATTCATGTGCTGCGGCATTCTGGATGGTAAGCGAGGGGTTTACCTTATTGGTTGATGGTAATAAGGTTGGAAACATAGAGGCCACTGTGCTTGCGAAGCTTCCCAGTATAAATAGGGAAGAGAACATAAAACCCGTACCATCTTTTTTGAACTTCCTGATCCAAAATTGTCCCAGCAGGCCAATGGCTGCAATCAAGGGGAATATCCAGAGCCAATAATGATTTTGCAGATTATTTAAGGAGATTGGTTTTACATAATGCCAGACATAAGCAGATAGTATGACCAATACAAGTAATACGAAATTCAATTTAAATATGATGTCTTTAAGACGCTGATTTAGGGTACTGGATGTTTTTAATATAACCCATCCTGCACCATGGATAGTCAGGGTGACGACCGCTACTAAGCCTAGTATCAATGTAAACCAGTCGATGATACCTTGATGTTCAGCCAAAGGATCGAAAGTTGGGTTCCAGAGTGCGAGGAAGAAATAATGTGGTTCTTGTGTGGATATCCCGTTTTCAACCATCCCCAGATTGACTCCGCGAACAACGTTGCCTAAGGCAGCGCCAAAAAATAGTGCTAGAAGTAAGCTCGCTAAACCAAAAGCTTTATCCCATAACGCTTCCCAAAGTCGGTGATGAATTTGTCCTCTCAGCTCAAGACTTATTGCCCTAAAGATCAGTAACCATAATACGAGCATCAGAGGGAGGTAGAATCCACTAAAAGATGAAGCATAAAGTGTTGGAAAAGCAAAAAATAAAACACCACCAGATGCGATCAGCCAAACTTCATTAGCGTCCCAAAAAGGGCCGATTGCATTTGTTACGGCCTTTTTCTCCTCTTCGGTCTTTGCGAAGAATAAATGTACAATTCCCGCTCCAAAATCATAACCATCGAGGACAACATAAATGCCCAACATAAAAGTCAATACTATAAACCAGAATATTTCCATAACAAATTAGTTTAAAGCAATATGAGGCTCGGGGCCTTTTCGAATAATTTTCAATACTAACATAAGGAACAACAATCCCAAAAGAATATAGAGTCCAACAAAACCCAGTAAAGTAAATAACGTATTGCCAGAAGATACCGTGGGCGATACCCCATCTACCATACGCATCAGGTTGTAAACCAACCAAGGTTGTCGTCCCAGTTCGGATGTATACCAACCTGCCGTATTGGCGATATAAGGAAAAGGAATCATAAACATAATGATCCACAATAACCATTTGGTCTGATATAACTTATTTCGCCAAAGTAAGAAGCTACCCAATACCATGATTCCAATGAATATTGTGCCTAAACCAACCATGATGTGATAGCTATAATAGAGGCCGGGGACATTCGTTGGATGTAATGAGTCGTCAAACTCATTCAGTCCTTTTATTTCTGCATCCCAACGTTGATAGGTAAGGAAGCTTAAAACATTAGGTACTGCAATTTTATTGTCCAGTTTTTTGTTTTCCATATCAGGTTGACCGATTAGGATAATTTCGGATCCCCCTTTTTCTGTTTTGAAGATACCCTCCATCGCCGCGAATGATGCAGGTTGATATTTTACCACATTTTTGGCAGCTAGATCTCCTGTAGGAAATGCGAGCATGACAGATGAAATGGCACCAAAGATTACGCCGCTTTTAACGAATATCTTTCCAAATTTGCTATGTCTATCGCTGAGGAGGTAGAAGGCTCCTATAGAGGCAACAAAAAAAGAACTTGTAACCAGAGATCCAGCTTGATTGTGGAGATAAGAAGGCCATAACCATGGATTGGTAAATAAAGAACTGAAATTGTTCAGCACAAACTTGCCATTTTCGAGAATTTCATAACCTACTGGGTGCTGCATCCAGGAATGCGTGGCAATAATTAAAAATCCACTGGCCCAAGATCCAATGAATACCATCAAACCAGATAGAAAGTGTAGCTTGTGACCAAGTAATTTTTCTCCGAAGAGAAACATTCCCAAAAAGGAAGACTCCAGGAAAAATGAAAACATTCCTTCCATGGCTAAGGTCTGCCCAATGATTCCCCCTGTAAGCTCAGAGAATTTTGCCCAATTTGTGCCAAATTGAAATTCCATGGGTATACCTGTTACAACACCCATTGTAAAATTTAGTGCAAAGATTTTCATCCAAAACTTTGAAGCACTGTTGTAATCTTCATTGTGCGTTTGTAGAAATTTCCATTTGAAATAAACAATCATCAATGATAATCCCATAGTCAGTTGGGGAAATAAGTAGTGGAATGTGATTGTAAAGGCAAATTGAAGCCGATTGTAAAGAATCATGTCTTCCATGGATCCGATTTTTGGTTAATGACATTTAAATATAGCTATTTTTTTGTCGTACCTACCCTTCAAAGTGTTTTATTTTTTTGTCTTATCTTCGTCCCAACAATAGAAAATAGCGAAAGGGAAGCGGAGCACAAGAGGCATGAAAAAAGCGATAATTTTAATGGGTATTTTGCTAATACCCATACTTTTTATTCTATTCAACAACAAGGACAGAGGTAAATTAGTAGCCGACAATGTCGTATTTAGAGATAAATTATCCGATTACGGATTGTTCAAAGGGAAAATAGCTGATCTCGTACCCAATGATCAAGGGGTTTCTTATGAGCTGGCTTCCGCACTGTTTACAGATTATGCCGACAAAAAACGTGTTATTTTCCTGCCAAAAGGAAAGAAAATAGTGGCTTCTGATGATGGATTGCCAGATTTTCCAGATGGAACCATTATCGCCAAATCTTTTTTTTACCCAAAGAAAGACACTATACAAGCGTCTACATTCGTACTGCTTGAAACACGTCTCCTGATCAACAAAGAGGGGCAGTGGAATGCAGCAACCTATCAATGGAATTCGACCCAAGATGAGGCCTTCTTATTAGCCGATAGTGCAGTTGTACCGGTTTCATTTTTAGATAATAAAGGCGTGAAACGACAGACAAATTATACCATTCCTTCACGTACAGACTGTATTGCATGTCATCGTCAGGGGGATCGTATGCTCCCGATAGGCCCCAAAGTCAAAAATTTAAATCGGGTCGTGCTTCGGGATCGAGACACAATTCAACAGTTAGCATATCTGAAAGATAAAGGTATAATAGATATCACGCTATTGAGACAGCTAAGTTCGTTACCTAGCTATGATGACCTTGGCCAATCTACTGAGCGCCGGGCAAGAGCTTATCTTGAGGTGAATTGCGCGCATTGTCATAATCCTATGGGAACTGCTTATATGACTATGCTTGATCTCAGATTTGAAAGTCCAATAAACGAAACTGGGATTTGGCTCAAACAGGCAAAAATTATCGGACGAATGTCTGTACTAGGTGAGATGCATATGCCTCAAAAAGGAACTACTATACTTCATGAGGAAGGTGTAATACTAATCAAGGATTATCTTAAGTCCTTGAAATAAATAAATTTTAAATTTATAATATACTGTTTATTAGGGTTTAACGGGGTGTTTTTCTACTCCTGAATCGGATTTTGTATACGTTTTAATAAAATCTATAGAATTAGTAGATTATATTGAAATATCTTTTATATTTGTGATAGATAAATTTCCCTTATCTTTTCTCAAATTGACAGCAGGGGAGGCGCTCGCCTCCCTCAATGTCTTCAAAATAGAAACAAGTTTTCGATTGGCGTTGGCACTTGTTTGTATTTTCTTATATTGTGACAATGTTTCCAATTAAATAATGCTATCATGATGCAGTATACCAAACTTTTCATGGCAATGGCCATGTTTCTCTTCGTTACATTTGTTAATGCACAAAATAAGAAGCCTAATATAATTCTGATTCTTACAGATGATTTAGGGTACAGTGACCTCGGCTGTTATGGCAGTCCGAATATTTCAACCCCTTTTTTGGATTCGATCGCCAGTAAAGGTGTACGGGCAACAAACTTTATGGTATCAACCCCCTCTTGTACCCCCTCGCGGGCATCTTTGCTGACTGGGCGCTATGCTTCCCGTTATAATCTACCTGCCCCAATCGGTCCGGGATCAAATCTCGGACTACCGGATGAGGAAGAAACTATTGCGGAGCTACTAAAAAAAGTAGGGTATCGTACAGGCCTGATCGGTAAGTGGCATCTTGGTGATAAACAAGCTTATCATCATCCCAATAAACAAGGATTCGATTTTTTCTATGGTATGTTGTATAGTCATGACTATCGCGATCCTTACGTAAAAACAGATTCTATAATTAAAATTTTTAGAAATAGAAAACCGGAGGTTATGGCACCTGATGATTCGGATTTAAGTGCCTTATACCATAAGGAAACAGTCGATTTTATAGAAAATCAAGATAAAGACCATCCATTCTTTTTATATTATGCACACAATTTTCCACATCTTCCATTGGCTTTTGCGAACAAAAAGAATAAGTTTGCAGATCAGCAGAATGCAGGCCCATTAGGAGCGGTGATGCGTGAGCTGGATCATAACTTTGCCGAACTTTGGAAGACAGTTGAGAAAAAAGGATTGGCAGATAATACTATTCTGATTTTCTCAAGTGACAACGGCCCGTGGATTGCCTATCCTTCACGGATGTCAGATGACCATGCAACAAAAAATTGGCATGTGGGTACCGCTGGAGTATTTAAGGGGTCAAAAGCCGAAACGACCGAGGGTGGAGTACGTGTTCCATTCATCGTGTACGGAAAAGGATATGCGCAAGAAGGTAAGGTAATTAGACAGGCGATCAGTAATTTGGATGTGTTACCGACAATAGCGAAATGGACGGGAGCTCCTCTTCCAAAAAAATCCATCGATGGACAGGTAATAGATGATTTATTGAGTGGTAAAACAGAAGATTTAAAGGCTGTCCATCGACCTATATTTTTAGTAAACTATGGTCACGTTGAAGCTGTTCGATCAGGTGATTGGAAATATAGACGAGTACCGGCAGGTGTCAACCAGATATCGGGAAAGCCCTATGACGCGGTAGAAGAATTGCATAATATAGCTTGGGATCCAAGTGAGCGAACCAATATCTTAGCGGAATATCCCGAGAAAGCGGCGGAATTACGTTTACTGTTTGAAAACTTTGATGGGAATATGAAATAACAAAGAGGTTAAGGATTTACGCTAACAGTACTAATTTCTCGATAAGGAGTATCGGATCTATTTTTGAAATCGTCCTATTTGTTTTATTGGGTTGTTTACAGATGCTGGTACTTTACTTATGATCAAGTTAATACCATCTTCATCAGTAACCCCCTATTAGCAGGTACTTTATAAGGTTTTAACAGGGGGTTAACAGGGGTAAACCCCTGTTAACCCCCTGTTAATGCTGAAGTTGGTGTTAATCAATAGTTAAGTTGTGCTTCAGCACTAAGCCGACAATTAAAAACTATCTAAAAGGGAAAGTCCGCCCCCGATAATGGGAGTGGATCGACTTTAAAGCAGCTTAAAATCCTTTTCCTTAACATCGCGACTATTAGGTCCAATGTAAACTTTGAAATCTCCCGGCTCAGCAATATAATTCAGATTGTTATCAAAAAACTTGAGATCTTTAAGTTTAATCTCAAATTCTATCGTCTTGACTTCGCCTTTCTTTAAAAATATTTTTTGAAAACCTTTTAACTCTTTGACTGGGCGCGTGACCGAACCGACCAAATCCTGGATATATAATTGAACAGTTTCTTCGGCATCATAATGACCTGTATTGCTAATGTTAATACGCGCTTGAATATTACTGCTGCTGTCCAATGTGTTTTTATCTAGATGAATCTCACCATAGGTAAAGCTCGTGTAGCTCAATCCATAACCGAAAGGGTAGAGCGGGGAGTTGCTTACATCTAAATAATTCGACTTAAATTTTTCAAAATCCCCAGAATTACCATAAGGTCTTCCGGTGTTTTTGTGAGCATAATAGATAGGGATCTGTCCGACATTACGCGGAAAAGTTGCCGTAATTTTCCCCGAAGGAACAACATCTCCAAACAATACGTCTGCAACAGCCTTTCCAGTTTCTGAGCCTCCGAACCAAACATTTAATATGGCTGGAACATGTGCATCTTCCCAGGTAAGGGTGAGTGGTCTACCAGTAAATAGTACGAGTACAACTGGTTTTCCTGTTGACAACAACGCTTTTAAAAGGTTTTGCTGATTGGCGGGAATATCCAATTCGGAGCGGCTTGAGCTTTCACCTGACATTTCCGAGGATTCTCCAAGTGCAGCCACAACAACATCGGATTGTTGCGCAACTTTCACTGCTTCTGCAATAATTTCATCTTCTTTTCGGGGATCCCTAGTTATTGTACGACCAAACATTGTCGCATGCTTTTGGTAGGTAGGATCTTCCAATAAGTTACTTCCCAGATGGGTGAGGATATTTACTTTGTCTCCCAATACTGCTTTCATTCCTTCTACCAAAGATGCTGTTTTCTCCAATTCTGCACTCACACTCCAGGTCCCCGGCATATTGGCACCTGAGTTGGCCAGGGGGCCAATCACAGCGATCGTACCTGTTTTTTTTAATGGGAGCGTCTGATTTTCATTTTTCAGTAAAACAAATGATTTAGTCGCAATTTCTCTTGCCTTTGCATGATTAGCTGCGGAACCGATTACCGTTTTCGCACGCTGCTCATTGCAATAACGATAAGGATCTTCGAATAATCCCAGTTTATACTTCGCTTTCAGTACAAACCGACAAGCTCTATCAATATCAGTGATTTTAACTTTACCTTCATCAAGTGATTTTTTCAACGTGGTGAGAAAACCTTCGCCCACCATATCCATGTCAACTCCTGCATTTAAGCTTAAAGCCGAAACTTGTTGCAGATCCCCAAGTCCATGCGCGGTTAGTTCGTTAACAGCTGTATAGTCGGTTACAACCAGACCTTTAAAGCCCCATTGTTTGCGTAATACATCGCTCATCAACCATTTATTGGCCGAAGCAGGTACGCCATTAATATCGTTGAAGGAGGTCATTATACTGCCGGCTCCGGCATCTATGGCAGCTTTGTAAGGAGGTAGGTATTCATTGTACATGCGATGGAGACTCATATCTGTGCTATTATAGTCTCGGCCACCTTCTGCCGCACCGTATAATGCAAAATGTTTGACACAGGCCATCATGGTGTTATGTGCGGCTAGATTATCGCCTTGAAAACCATGAACGATGGCCTCAGCAACTTTTGAACTTAGGTAAGTATCTTCACCTGCACCTTCGGAAATACGTCCCCATCTTGGATCTTTCGAAATATCAACCATTGGCGAAAACGCCCAGTTAATACCATCAGCTGTAGCCTCTTCTGCGGCAATACGGGCGGACTGCTGAATTAACCCCATGTCCCACGTCGCTGCAAGCCCCAAGGGAATAGGGAAAACAGTGCGATAACCATGAATAACATCCATCCCAAAGATAATCGGAATCTTAAGTCTAGACTGCTTGATTGCAATTTCTTGAGTTTTGCGAATCTTGGTTGGTGTACTCATACTGAAGATACCGCCAATTTGACCATTTCGTATTTTGGCTTCCACATCGGTGGAAACGGTAGTTCCTGTTGTCGCCTCACCGCCGGTGACTAGATTTAGCTGTCCGATCTTTTCTTCGATGGTCATTTTGGCCATAAGTTGGCCAATAAACTGATCCATTTTCTGATTTGACTGCGCTGGACTCGTATGCCAAGCTAAAAATGCAAGAAGGAATGTTCCTACTACTTTTTTCATTATATTAATTTTTATGGGGGTCTGAACTAATGCTATAAATGAGTTTATCACACCCGAATTTGTCGATGATTGAAGTTTCAATAGATAACGATTGCATTGTATATCTATATTATTTGCAGTTCATCTTCATCTATTTTTGTTATTTATAAAATATGCTTGATAATTAGTTCAAGCATGATATTGACGATTTTATATTTTCGTGGATGGAACCATTTTCAACGTGTGACGGATTAAAAATGATTCCGGAATTTGCCACTACTTTAAATAAGGACTTGTAAAACCAAGTTTTTTCAATCCTTGCTGAATCTCTGGTGCTTGCATGAACAAGTCCCAGATTTTTCCTGTTCTATAGTTCTCGATCATGACAATGATCGGTCCTTGATCGATCGCTAGGTAGCGTTGCGGAAACCAATTGGCAGTTTCACTATAGGCGTCATAATAGCCATATTTACCCCAAACTTTGGCCCCCAGCTGTCTATTCAGATATTGTGCAAATTGAATACTTTCATGCGGCGAATAGGGCATAGAAGATAATGCTGCTGTGGGTGAGATTACTCCTGGGTCATTGTCCGGATGATGTGCATCGTATCCCTTGATGGAATAACTAGCTGTCCAGCCCCAACCTTTGTCTACACCATAACCTTTATAACCTTTTGGATTTTGCTGTGCATAAGCCAAGTTTATTTTGACATGATTGCGTGTCGCTTCCCAATAATCAGCATACTGATCTTTAAGTCCTTTCGGACTTAAACCCAAGTAAGAATAATGTTCCCAAAACAAGGGACCTACTTCGCCTTCTTTGGCATTGTGTTTAAGTACTAATGGGATATCATATTTTTTAGCATTGCTTTTAATCCCTCCAGATCTAGCCCATCCTTCATGGTATACACTTGGAGCGATAGGGTGAGAGGGCGAAGAGGCAGCTAAAACATAAGTGATTAGACATTCATCGTAGCCCTTGATTGGATGGTTCTGCTGAAAATTAAATTTTGGACTCCAATGCCAATAGAGCACATTTTGTCCATTTGTATAATGATTCCAGTCTATTTCTTTCCAAAGCTTATCGGCTTTTTGTGCGACTACTTTGGCGGCATCGCTTTTATCTTTCAGATACTCACGAACAGTGATGAGACCTTGTGCTAAAAAAGCTGTTTCAACAATATCTCCACCATTGTCTTTTTCGCTGAAAGGTTTGGCTGTGCCTAATTCGCCGTCATACCAATGTGCCCATGCACCACGAAATCGCTCTATTTTCGATAAATAATCCATAATGTGGTTGAGCTTTTGAGTACCTTGGTCCGCGGTGATAAATCCACGTTCCATGGCGACGATCATCCCCATCAGACCGAAACCACTTCCACCGATAGTTACGACGTTACGATCATTCTCGGGATAGACACCATCCATATGAATGCGTTCGCGGGCTAGCCCTGATGTTGGCTCAGCACCTTCCCAAAAATATTGAAAGGTTTGTTGCTGAATATTCGTCAATAGGGAGTCTTCATTTACTTTATTTTGACCTATAGAATCTTTTGTGGGCGGATCCCCGGATCCGTTGGTAGAGGTATTTTGGCATGAACTGCTGAGAAGAAGGGCCAAAGCAATACCAGTAAGGCTCGGATATGCTATTCGTTTTCTCATGGATAAAATATTTTTTAAGAGTCTTGAAAAATGTCCAAACGACTTACAGGTCGTTTGGACGGTTTATAGTTTGTGTGTTACCAACCTGGATTTTGTGGCATTTCTGGAGTCTGAATACGTTGGTCTTCCGGAATTGGAAAGAGCAGCATTTTATCCTGAAACGTTTTTCCATTCGCAGCCATAGCTGTTTTTGCTTGTTTAGTACGAACAAGATCAAACCAGCGGTCGTGTTCAAAGGCTAGTTCGAGACGTCTCTCTTTCCAGATCAATTGACGAAGTTGAGCTTGGTCTGTGGTTGTTATATTAGACAATTTTACACGTGTACGTATAGCATTTAAGGCACTCAGTGATTCGTTGCTATTACCTAATTCGTTGGAAGCTTCCGCTAATATTAAGTAAATTTCACCTAAGCGAAGATAGCGGACATTTTTGTCCGTGTATTCGGCACCACCATTTGCGGATGAATATGCCTTCATATTATACATAGGGTTTTCGACACCGTTGTCAATTACTCGTCCGTCATAAAGAGTAGAATTTCTAAAGATGATCGTGGCATCGCGACGGATATTATCTTTTTCAGCGTTGAAAGCATCTAATAAATTTTGACTAGGTGTATTAAACCCCCAACCAAGCCTGACAAGCCCTCCGCGGGGAGCTTGCACTTGGCTATATTGCTTAACCCCAAGGGCAATTGAGGTTCCTCGAGCCTGCCATTCAAACAATGATTCTGGACCATTCTCACCTTCCAGTCTCCAAATTTTTGCATAATCAGTCTCTAAACTGTAGCCACCCGAGCTGATCACTGTTTTTGCTAGATCGGCAGCCTGTTGCCATTTACTTTGATATAAATAAACTTTTGCCAACAGACCTTGGGCGGCCCCTTTGGTTGCACGTCCTAAATCTTTGGCAGCATATGCAGATTTTAGAGGTAGGTTGTCAATAGCAAATTGAAGATCAGCTTCGATATAGGCATAAACCGCAGATGCTGGTTCTCTTTTGATAAGATCGCGATCTTGAATTGGAACATCTCCCCAGCCACGTACAAGGTAGAAGTAATTTAATGCACGTAGAAAACGTGCTTCACCAATTAATCTATTTTTATAAGCTACATCGGTCAAACCAAATTTTTCGGTATAGTCTATTGCTTGCGTGGCTCGTCCTATTGACTTATACCAACGAGACCACATAGATTTAATCGAACCTGTTGTAGTTGTATAGGTTAGATTGTCTAGATCTGCTTTGTCCCCACCATTGTCTGTCGCAGAACTTCCTTTATCCGCATTGTCAGAAATCATATCGGTGATGCCGATATAAGAAAAAGAGTAGTCCCAGTCTGTAAACATGCCATAGACTCCATTAATAAATTGTTCTGGAGTAAATACCTGCTCACTATCATTTGCTTCAACCCTTTCACGTGAAGGAACATCTAAAAAATTACTGTCTTTACATCCTTGCATAACTACGCCGGTTGTTGCAAGTAGTACTATATAGAGTTTATTTATTTTCATTGTTAGTAAGATTTAATAATGTTAAAATTGCATATTAAGCCCGAACAGGAAATTACGTGTAGTAGGATAAGCAGATAGTTCTATCCCAGAAGTTAAATTGGGACTACCATCGCCCGCCAATTCTGGCGAGAAACCGCTATACTTGGTGAACATAAATGGATTTTGGGCAGTTACATATAATCGTAAGTTAGATTTTGAGCTGTACAGATTACGGAAAGTATAACCTAATGTGATATTATTGATACGGAAATAACTGCCTGATTCAAGGAAATAGCTTGACGCCCAATAGGCACGCTCCGCACCCGGGTGTACATTATTCGGGTTATCTTTGGTCCATCTTTCTTGAAATGTAGATAATGTAAGGTTTTCCCCCGCATCTTGTCTTACACTTTTTAGGCCATTATATACTTTATTACCTGCAACGCCATAACCTGATAGATTGAAGTCAATTGCTTTATAATTTATGCCTATATTGATCCCGTAAGTCGAAGAAGGTAAGAATGAGCCAAAGAATTTTTTATCTCGGGTATCAATTACACCATCACTATTTTGATCTTTATATTTTAAGTAACCTGGTTTAGCAGGTCCGAAAGAAGGGTTATTCGCGATATCATTTGCATCCTGAAATACACCAATAGACTCAAACATCCACCAACCATAGATTGGTTGTCCGACACGAAGCTGTTTCGTTATTTCTCCATTGTTCAAGCTACCCCCTGTTGCGCCGTCGTAGGCTGGTTGAACTTCGGTAACTTTATTCTTGTTGTAGGCATAATTTATACCAACGGTGTAACTGAAATCGGGACTTATACTTTTATTCCAATTTAAAACAACTTCCACACCTTGGTTTAAGACTTTCGCTCCATGCGCGTAAAAGTTCTGTTCTGAAGGAGAGGTTAACGTTGGCGTTACATTTAGTATCGTGTTCGTATTTAATTTATGATAGTAGTCAATTGAACCCGACAAGTTATTGTTTAAGAAAGCGAAATCAATACCGGCTCCGGTTTCACGGGTTACTTCCCAGGTGAGGTCTACTGCTGGAGTACCATATGCACTACCATATACCAAATTCTGTTCTGGACCAAAGACATAATTGTAATTAGATGCACCTGGACTATTCATTATTGTAGAAACATTAAGTGGAATATCTTGATTTCCTAATTTCCCCCAGTTTCCGCGAATTTTTAGTAAATTAACCCATGAGGCGTCCTTCATAAATTCCTCATTAGAAATATTCCATCCAAATCCTAGAGAAGGAAATGTTCCCCAATACTTACCCGTATTTTTAAATACGCTGGATCCATCTCGACGAATTGTTCCTGTGAAGTAATATCGACTATCATAATTGTATTGTACTCGACCAAAATACGAAGCTAATGCACGTGGAGTATAATAAGTTTGACGGCTAATCAGTTCGTATTCGTCGGAAGCCAAATCAATGTTCCAATACTGTTCTTGCTCCGGTACACTGTAGCCTGTTTGGCTATTCATACTGTTAATATCATATTTCTCACGAGACATACCTAATACGGCCTCGATATGATGTTTATCAAAACTTCTATTGAATGTTAGGAAGTTTTCCCATGACCATCGAAATTGTTCAAGGTTTTCATATTTTAGACTATTATTCGCAAAAGTTATATTCCCGGGCTTTCCATCGGCTTTCTCTTTATAAAAATCCGCTTCTGTTTTTAGTGGATTAGCATTAAGATAATTTTCTTTGATGTTTACAAATTGTCTGTCCTTTGAATAAAACTTATTGCCACCAATACGTGAATTTATTTTAAGATAGTCGGTAATTTTAAATTCACCTTCAAAGCTACCCTGTAAACGCAAAGTATTTGTCAGTTGATTCTGACGAAGAACTTCATATACCGGATTCCCCTGAGAGTTTAGATTGCCTAAGCTTTCGCCTGGTGCAGTTTCAATACCAACTATGCCTGTATTGATATTGACACTATTTGTACCGTATCTTCCATTACCATACATTACAGGTACCAACGGTGACTGTCTGTAAGCTGTACTAAATGCACTATATGGTTTTGGCGTAGCTTTGGTTAAAGTCAAATTTACATTTTGACTAAATTTAAGACGATTATTCAATAATTTGTAAACATTATTGTTCCGTATCGTATTACGAGTAAATTTTGACCCTTCCAGAATACCGTTTTCTGTATAGTTATTTGCAGAGACAAAGTAATCAATCGTTTCTGAGCCCCCGGAAATATTTATCGCATTGTTAAAAACGCTACCTGTTTTTAAAATTTCGTCAAACCAGTCTGTATTTGTAGCTTGTCCTGTTTTTAATCTATAACTACCAGGTTTATTGACTGATTCTAAAAATTCATTCGCAAAAGTGGTGAATTGTTCTGAATTAGCCATTTTAACACGGTTGAGAATTTTCTTCATTCCCGCAAAGCTTTCATAATTGATATTAACCGTGCCAGTCTTACCTTTTTTTGTTGTAACGATAATGACACCATTCGCAGCTCTTAAACCATAGATAGAAGCCGAAGAAGCATCTTTCAACACATCCATTGATTCGATATCCGAAGGGTTGATGTTGTTGATGTCCGTTTGTGCAATACCATCAACGATATATAATGGATTTCTTCCACCCAAAGCTGTTCCCAAACCTCTGATAATGACATTTGGAGATGAACCCGGAGCTTCATTGGCTATAATATTTAATCCCGCCGCTTTACCCTGAATGGATTGCATTGCTGACATCGCTGGTTGTTTGGCAATATCCGAAGATTTCAATGAGCTAATTGATCCGGTGAGATCGGCTTTTTTCTGCGTACCATAACCGATTACGACAACCTCCTCCAACGCTTTATTCTCGTTCTCTAGAAAAACATTAAGTTGCGTTTGGTTTCCGATGTATACCGTTTGTGTGCGGTAGCCTAGAAAATTGAAAACTAAAGAGTCGGTAGGAGAGGCGTTGATTTGAAATTTACCCGTTGCGTCGGTTTTGGTAGATGCTGCTTTCCCCTTGATACTAATGGTGACCCCTGGCATGGATATCATGCTGGAACCATCTTTGACCACTCCTTGTATAGAAGTTTGTCCATAGGCAACCGAGAAGACCATGGATGTCAAAAATAATGCGGATAGATTCCTCATATCGTAAAATTTTGGTGTTTGTTTAAAAATTCAATTGGTTATTCCCTCAGCAAATATGTTGATGTAGTACAAGTTTGCCAAAATTTAACGTTTGCACATCACTACTACACTGTATTTGTACTTTCTCAATGTAATTTTAGTCCAGTTTTAATGTATTGTTATTGAGTTGTTTAATGTTTGTTTTTGTGTAAAAAAAAGAGCGCTTTAGTGTTGTTTTTACACTAAAGCGCTTGTGTGGTAATGATGTAGTCTTTGTAGCGAAATTTTAACGTTCCAACAGAAATTCGGACAGGTTTTTGTCTGTTGGTATGCCCAGTTTTTTGCGCAAACGGTAGCGTCTGATCTCTACACCTCGCGTACTAATGTTGAGTAGTGAAGCAATCTCTTTACTGGACATATTGAGTCGTAAATAAGCGCATAGTTTTAGATCATTGGGAACGAGATCCGGAAACTCCTGCTTTAATTTTTTAAAGAAATTCTCATGTGATTCATTAAAACTTTTCTCAAAAATATGCCAGTCACGATCGTCGTTATGCGCGTCTTCAATTAGCTTATTTATTTTTTTCAATTCGTCAGAACTGAGTTTGTTTCCTTCTGCATCTTTGAGCTGTTTGAGTTCATCATGTAGATTATTCAACATTTCATTTTTATAAACGATATTGAGCGCAGCATTGGCTAGCTCCTTATTCTTTAGGCTGAGCTGAGCTTCCAACTGTTGGTTCTTTAATTTAATCCATTCCTTCTCCTGTTGTTCGGCATCTCTTTCCAATGCAATTTTCTTTTCTTCCAGCCATTTTCGCTTCGCTTGAAACTGTCTCTTTCTTTCTCGTTGAAGATTGAAATTATAAATAAGATAGATCAACCCCGTAACCATCAAGATATAGCAGATTTTTGCCCACCATGATAGGTACCAGGGATATTTAATTGTAAAAGATATTGTCCGTATTTCGGAAGTCAAGCCGGTATTGGTTCTAGCTCTTATCTTAATTTCAAAATGTCCATAAGGTAGGTTTGTGAAATCTTGATACGCTGTTTCACTCCAGTCCGACCATTTATCTGAATAACCTTCTAAGTAATACTGATATTGTAAGGGAGAAGAAGAGTAATAGGGGCTTGAGAAACTCACCCTGAGGTTATTCTCGGATGAAGCCAACCTAAGATCTCCATTTGGTATGATTGTTTCTCCAGTTGTGAGATTGGTCAATTGCGCAATCTGGGGCGGGGGCAATACGTATTTATGATCTTGACCTGAATTCCGATAAATGGCAAAACCATCGTCTAACCCGATGAGATAATAATGATTTTCGATCGGTAGAATATTTTCATAATTACTCATCATGCGATCTTGCAAGGGACTGAGTAAATTGGAATCTATTTTAAGCTTTCCTTTACTATCAAAATCTACTTTAGCGATTTTTGTTTTCTGGATAAACCAATAGCTGTTGGTATTGATGGGGATGACCTTATTAGCATTTTTATAACTTCCTAAGGCATTATTTAATTCGCTTGCATAACTAAAGCGTTTGACGATATTATCAAACTGCATGAATCCACTGTCAGTAGCAAAAACGAGATTGTTTTCTAATGTGTAAATGCCCGTAAATCTTCTTTTGGAAGCAAGACTATCTTGCTTCGATGTAAACTGAATTTGTGCTTGTTGAAAGCTTGGGTCAAGACCGATCAGCTGCACTTGTCCCCAATCTCCGATCCAGAATGAATGATTGTCTTTTTGGGCGAGGAATCGAACAGGTTCCTTAATCGAGGAAAATTGCTGTGCAAATCGGAGCTGCATATCATCAAATACGAACCTTGATAGTCCCGTATAATTCCCCTGAAGAATATTCTTTGTACCGAATATAGGTTTGAATATCCAACCGCCCGTAATTTTGGAAATCTTTTCCAATTTGCCGTCAACCAGTTTAAAGGTTCCTTCGTTATGACCGCAGATCAGTTCGGTACCAAATATAGCCAACGTCCAGACCTGACCATTTGAATTGGGAACCTGAACGAAATCTAAGGAATTGTAATTGTTTAGTCCCTTCCATTCACTGACAAATAAGCCCTTATTTGTCCCTAAGTAAATTTTCCCCTGATAGATGATTGATGTATATACGGTACCGATTTTGCCTACAAAATCAGTATAAAAAGACAAAGAAGAGTTGATTTCAATCCGGTCAATCCCATTGTCCAGCCCTACCCAGATATTCTGTTGTTTATCTTTTGCGATGCTGAGTACAGTATTGTTCTGTAGTCCGTTATTTTTATTGATATGTTGAACTACTTCTCCATTTTTATTGATAATAATTACACCATTTTGAATGGTTCCAAACGCATACTGCCCTCCGAATAAATAAATTCCATTATTGATTTGGGATTGACTTAGTATTGGATTAGCGGGAATTGACCAAGGCCTGATATTTCCGCTGGAATCCATAAGATAGAGCCCGTGATGGGCGGTTGCGATAAGAGAATTATTTTTATCAAATGGTAATATTGCCAGTACATTTTTGTCTTTAAGGATATCCTTACCTGGTACAGGTACTAATTTGTCCGCTTTGAATTCATGAAGACCACTCGGGAGCTGTTCAAAAAACAGTTGATCGTTGAGTTGATGTGGAAATAAAAAAGGCTCACCTTTAGCTGTAAGTGGCCTAATTGTATTATTCTCCCATATATAGGCTTTGGAGAAAGTATGAAAAAATACACGATGATCCTCAACGATGATTTTCCATATTTCCTCGTTTGGAAAATAAGTCTTGTCTTTGACCAGCTTGGAAAGGCTATGATAACTCATCTCTCCAAAAGCCTTTGAAGTCCAATAGCCAAATTCTCCTCGTCCACCCGTGTATACTTTTCCCGTTTTATCAACAGCTACACTACGGACAGTCGAATGGTTTGGGAGTGGGTACATGCGCCAGTATTGTCCATCAAACCGCAATAATCCCTCTGTATTGGCACTGTAGATTCGCCCTTCATGATCAATAGCCAATGACCAATTTTGGTTTCCTGCTTTGTATTGGCTTTTTTTGTATTGCTTTACAAAGGGTGTGCCCGTAGGTATGATTGTCTGACAATAGCCAGTATTCATATAAAGAACAAAAAAAGCACAAAACCAAAAGATATAGGCTATGCTATATTTTCTCGAGACCATCTAACACCTCACTTTAAATTAATTTGAAAAGCAATATATAGATTTTATCGCAAAAGGGAGAATGCCTACGGCAGATGAATGTCATTATAGACATTCAAGCTTATTTTTTTGACTAAAAAGTCGAAATCGTTTTCGCATTTTTAATAGCCCAATTCATTGAAGGCTACTCGTTTTTTAATTACCTTGGAAACAAATAACCAAACAAAACACGACTATGACTTGATCAAATCTTTAAAAATTAGATTTGGATTCAAACGAATTGCTCAAGGAGTGAATCCATCAATTTAAAACTAAACCCAAAAACACTAAACAGTAAAATTATGAAATCAAAGCTTTTCAGAAGAGGGCCCTGTGCGCTTATTCCCTTTGCTTCCATGGCAATATTTTTGTCACCGGGACTATCATTGGGGATAACTAAAGGCGATGACAGAGGTATCTATCATCAAATTAATCAAGAAGAATCAGAAATCAGAGGTAAGGTTGTCAACAAAGATAACTCCCCCTTGCAGGGAGTTTCTATAAGTGTAAAGGGAGCCCCTGGCCGGAGTACACAGACTAACGATAAAGGTGAGTTTATGTTGAAGGTACCTGCAAATGCAACATTAACTTTTTCTTCCATTGGTTACGCTGGACAAGAAGTCAAACTTGCGGTAAATCAAAAGACAGTACAGCTCACCTTACAATCGAACGAGTCAGTTATGGATGAGGTCGTCGTCGTGGGCTATGGAACACAACGAAAAAGTGATTTAACAGGTTCCGTGTCTTCCATTAACGCGAATCAAATTAATGCATTTCCATTGGCAGGTACTGCACAAGCATTACAGGGGAGAGCCCCTGGGGTCTCAGTGACCAGCACAAATGGAGAGCCCGGTAAAGCCCCCCGTGTACGGATTAGGGGCGGTAGTTCCATCAATGCGAGTAGTGATCCATTGTATGTGGTTGATGGCTTTCCCGGTAGTTCGGCCCCTGCTCCCGAAGATGTTGAATCTATCGAAGTGTTAAAAGACGCTTCTGCAACAGCTATTTATGGTTCCCGAGGTGCCAATGGAGTGATCATGATAACAACGAAAAAAGGACGTTCGGGCAAACCTGTTATTGAATTAAATAATTCCTTTGCTTCACAGAAAGTAGGGAAGCGTCTTTCGCTATTAAATGCGTCGGAATTTGCGTCCTATATTAACGATACCTATAAGAATGCTGGGAACAATAATCTACCATTTAAAGATCCGGGATCCCTGGGTGAAGGAACCGATTGGCAGGACCTTATTTTTAGAAATGGAAATCAGTTGAATAATCAGGTCTCCGTGTCGGGAGGCAGTGACAATATCAGATATTATACTTCCGTCAGTCATTTTGGACAAAAGGGAACTGTGATCAACTCGGATTTTAGAAGACTTTCAGGGACTTCAAATTTAGAGATGAAGGTTTCTGATCGCATCAAAATCGGAACAAGACTGCTGTTTAATCGCAATAAATTAAACGGCGTAAGAACACAGGAAGGAAGTAGCGGAACGACAGGTGCGGGAGTGATCTCCGCAGCCTTGCGTTTTGAACCTACACAGGGAGTTTACGATGACGAAGGAAAATACACCTTGAAGCAGTTCGGTGACCCGCATGATAATCCGGTGGCTGCTGCGATGGAAAGGAAAAACGAAGTGATTACAGATCTGTTTCAGGGGAATGGATTTGTTGAGTTGGGGATTCTCAAAAATCTGATCTTTCGCAGCACCTTTGGTGTACAGGTCAGCAATCAACGTACAGGTAATTATGTCTCAAAAGAACTTGTCGAAGGAAGAAATTTCGGTGGAGTTGGATCGATCGCGGCACATAAAAATACCAATTTGATCAATGAAAACTTCCTGACATATACGCAAACCATTCACGAAGACCATAATCTGAATGCGATGGCTGGTTATTCCTATCAGAGTTCTAGAAATGAAACCTGGCAGGCCAATAATCGAAATTTCATTTCAGACAGCTTTAGCTATTGGAATCTAGGTGCTGGTTCCAATTATCAAAATGCATCTTCGAATCTTGAAGATTGGGTAATGTCTTCATTTTATGGACGTTTAAACTACAATTACAAAAATCGTTACTTTATTACTGCTACAGGTAGGTATGATGGTTCCTCGAAGTTTGGTGACAACAATAAATGGGCTTTCTTTCCTTCTGGGGCGCTTGCCTGGAACCTGAGTCAGGAGCCGTTTATGAAATCGATCGATTGGCTGAGCAATTTAAAATTGCGAACAAGTTATGGCGAAACCGGAAACTCGGAAATTGGTTCCTACCAATCCTTGGCTAGATTTTCACCTACCTTGACAACAATGGGCGGAAGTCCAGTTAACGCAGTGCGCCCCACGAATGTCGCCAACCCGAATCTGACTTGGGAAACGACTAAACAGACAGATGCCGGATTGGATATCGGTATTCTAAAGAGCCGAATCAACCTATCAGTAGACTATTATTACAAAAAAACGATCAATCTCTTGTATCAGGTGCCACTGCCGCTCTATTCAGGTTTTACTACGGCGCTCCAAAATGTGGGAAGTGTACAAAACAAAGGTTGGGAATTTGGTTTGCAGACAACCAATCTCAACGGTGCCTTTGGATGGAAAACAGATTTTAACATCAGTTTCAATCGCAACAAGATTTTGCAGCTTCCTGGAGGCGAGATTCGATATAATACGATCCCTGGTCACATGCTTTCAACGGATTCGCAGCTGCTACGTGAAGGAGAGGTACTCGGCGCATTTTTTGGATGGGTGACAGATGGAATTTATCAGCAGGGCGACGATTTTAGCGCACAACCAAATAAGAAACCTGGAGATATTCGCTATCAGGATTTATTTGGGCGCGATAAAAATAATCAATTGATCGCCGGTGCTAATGGTGTTGTCAATGCTGACGACCGTACGATTATAGGTAATCCAAATCCTGATTTCACCTTCGGTTTTAACAATGATTTTAAGTATAAGAATTTTGATCTGAATATTTTTATGCAAGGAAGTTATGGCAATGATATGTTGAACATCACACGAATGGAACTGGATTGGATGGCCGGAAAAGGAAATGCGACAAAGGATGCACTACGACGCTGGACACCCGAAAATACCAATACTGACGTACCAAGGGCAAGCTCAACCAACAATCCCGAAGTTTCCTCGCGCTGGGTGGAAGATGGCTCTTACCTTCGGTTAAAGAATCTTGCTCTTGGCTATAATTTTTCAGAAAAGTCACTCGAGAAAATTCATCTAAAATATTTAAGAATATATGTCAGTGCACAAAATATATGGACATGGACCAACTACACGGGTTTTGATCCTGAAGTAAGCTATCAGGACTCTAACCGAAATGTCGGATTAGATTACATGGGCTACCCCAATATTAAATCGTATACCCTTGGCTTAAATATAAGGTTTTGACATTACTAAGAACCATCTAAGTACTATTGATGGTAGTTAAATGAAAAATAAATAATCTGGGTGCAGCAATTTTCAGCTAGATGCTCGAAATAGGCACCTGTTAATAATTCATGCTCATGAAAAAGATAACTATATATCGTATTATACTTACGACGCTGTGTTTTACCAGCTTGTTTTCCTGTACCAAACTGAACGAGGAACCGGTAAGTATTTTGGATCCTAAACAATATTTTAAGACGGAAGCGGATGCAGAAGCTTCCGTGATGGGGATTTACGGGCTTTTAGCCAATGCAGATTTTTATGGACGGCGATTGACCATGGTACTGCAATTGCTGGGTGATGATATTGATATTGCGGATATTGGTACGCAATCTAGTCGGATTCAGTTGAACAGTTTTACACATGATGCGAGCAATCAGGATCTGCTCGCGGTATGGAAAACCGCTTATCTGGGCATTGGCGCTGCAAATGCCGCAATAGATGGTATTCCAGCCGTCACAATGAATGAGGCTAAAAAATCCGCCCTCATTGCCGAAGCGAGGTTACTTCGGGCGCTATATTACTATCACTTGGTTCAACTATTTGGGGATATCCCCTATATTGGAGAATTCGTCAGTGATCCAAGCAAGGTAATTGCTATCAGCAAAACTCCAGCAGCAAAGGTTTATGACAATATCATCGCAGATTGTGAATATGCGATAGTGAATTTGCCAGATACCTATGCCAATAACAACAAAGCAAGACCATCCAAAGGCGCCGCTCAGACTTTGTTGGCTTCGGTCTATATGGTCTTGAAAAAATGGGATGATGCCGCTAAGATGGCTGAGGCTGTAATCAATGATGCAAACAAATACCAGTATGCTCTGGTCAAAGATTATAATAGTCTATGGGATGCTGATCTTGGTTTTCAGACCGAGCATGTTTGGGTAGTTGATTTTCTGGGAGGAATTACCGGAGAAAATGCGTCCAACCAAGATTATACGGCGCCGATGACCGGTGTGCGGGACGCCGATATGTTGGGATGGAGTGTTATTGTACCATCAAATGGTGTATATGATAGCTTTTCTGATCAAGATTACAGAAAGAAAATTAGTTTTCTGACCGAAACACCGGTAAAAGGAGTGATGACACCCTATCAGAAGTGGAAATGGCCTCGTATACATACCGCAAAATGGTGTTTGCATCCGGGTACTAATGCTGGAGCGGATGGTTCCGACTCCGATATCAAACATGTTATCTTTCGCTATGCCGAAGTTCTTTTAATGGCAGCTGAGGCATTAAATGAAAGTAAAGGCGGACCAACGGAAAAGGCATATAGCTATATAAATGCTGTTCGGGCTAGAGCAAGGTATACGCCACAGGGAGTACAGAATTATCCTGCCGACCTGGCAACGGGTATGTCGCAGGCAGACTTTCGAAAAGCAGTGCAGGAAGAACGTCGTGTTGAATTAGCTTTTGAATGGAAAAGATGGTACGATATCAAACGTTGGGGACAAGTAGTAGATGTATTTACTAGGCAGGGAGCCTATGAAAGCCAACCAAAAGTAAAAGATTTTCATGCACTGATGCCTATTCCTCAGGATGAAATCGCACGTAATACAAATTTACTGCCTCAAAATCCGGGGTATTAGAATAGTAATATCAGACTTCTTTGGAGCTAAATGAAAGAAAATATCAACTTGTAAATAGGTTGATATTTTCTTTTTAAGAATAGATAACATGTTTTTTATACCATCGTCAAGAATGAAACAGCGATTGAAAATTTAATTTTCTTCAAAATCCGTTTAATTCTGCTGGAAATCAAGAAAAAAGACATTTTTTCCACCTATTCGAACGAAAAATCTCCCTCTAGAGACCGACTATTTTTGATATTTGGTTTCATTTATTGAGTTCACAATAACCACATAAACCAAGAGAACTATGATAACACCGATAACCAAAACGGTAGGGAAGGGTTTGCTTTTATTTTCGCTGATGAGTATGGCTGCACCAAATGTATTTGCACAGTCTCAGCTAAAAATATCCGGAAAAGTAACCTCACCTGCAGGCGAACCACTTGCAGGGGTGACAGTACAGATTAAAGGCGCAAAGAATGGAACCGTTACAGATGTATCCGGCAATTATCAGATTCTTGCCAAGGATATTGATGTATTGATTTTTTCACTGGTAGGTAGAGAAAAAACAGAAATAGCTGTTGATAAAAAAGATCATATCAATCTAGTACTACAAGAGTCAAGTAGCCTAATGGACGAGGTCGTCGTTGTAGGTTACGGAACACAGAAAAAGAGCAATTTGACAGGAGCCGTTGCTGCAGTAGACGGAAAAGTGCTGAATAAACGAATTGCGACTAATCCTACACAATTGCTTCAAGGGCGTATGCCGGGACTTCGTGTGACACAAGGATCCGGAGAGGCAGGTAATGAAAATGTGAATTTACAAGTTAGGGGATTAGGATCTTATGGTGCTTCCTCCGCACCATTGGTCATTGTGGATGGGATTCCCGGTAGTTTGGAGAACCTGAATCCACAGGCGATTGAAAATATTACGGTATTAAAAGACGCCGCCTCAGCAGCAATCTATGGAGCAAGAGCAGCAAACGGTGTGATCCTCGTGACAACCAAACAGGGTAAATCCGGAAAAGCACAACTGAGCTACGATTACAATGTTGGAATAACAAAAGCTTCAGCATTACCTGATTTGGTCTATAATTCGGTAGATTATATGACCCTATATAATCAAGCTGCTAAAAATTCAGGCATCACCAATGCGAATTCGCTGTTCAGCCAGGAAATGATTGATGCATATAAAAATGCGACAGACAAAACGCTTTATCCTGACTTTAACTGGTTGGATGCCGTATTTAAAACTGTACCCGTACAAACGCATAATTTAAGTTTAAGTGGAGGTGCTAATGGGACCAATTATAACGTCATCCTTGGTTATGTCGATCAGCCCGATATTATGATTGGTACTTCCTTTAAAAAGTATAACCTCCAATTGAACCTGAACTCGAAAATCAACGATCGAATAAGTTTTGGTTCGAGTATTACATTGAATTATCGTGATCGAAAATATCCGAGAAACGGAGCTGAAGATCAGTTCCTGTCCACAATAAGCCAGTCTCCGTTATATGGTCCTGTGCTTCCAGATGGAAGTGGCCGATATACTTCCCGAGCTTACCCATTTCAGTCACCCAATAAAAACCCCGTTGCGGTTGCAGACAACGCATTGACAAGACTGAACAATTACTTTATGCAGGGCAATATCTTTGTGAATATAAAGCTATTGGAGGGTTTAGAATGGAAAACCAGCGGTGGTTTAACCTATAGTTTTAACAAAAACTATACAAACAAACCAGTGATCAATCAGTATATGTGGCAGGCAAAACCAGATGCACTTCCTGCACGCCAATTGGATGTCGGAGGACAAGGATTGGAGGTGACTGATGATAACAATGTATATCCTGTGGGGTATACCCAACTGACTTACGACAAGTCATTTGGAGACCATAATTTGAAAGTACTAGCCGGCACACAAGCAGAATATAACAAGACGCAAAAATTATTCGGTAGCAGATTACAATTCCCTAATAAAGACCTGCTTGAATTGGATGGTGGTGGTGCGGGACAACAGTCAAATAGTGGGTTGACTGATGAATGGTCTTTAAGATCTTATTACGGTCGGTTAAATTATGATTATAAAGGCAAATACCTGTTGGAGGGAAATGCCCGTTATGATGCTTCTTCACGTTTTCCCGAAAATCGAAAATGGGCCTTTTTCCCGTCTGTATCAGCAGGATGGAAGATCTCAGATGAAGCTTTTTTTGGCGAACGGCTTAAAGAGACAGTCAATGAAGTCAAACTCAGGGCTTCCATCGGAACCCTCGGGAATCAGAATATCGGAAACTATCCCTATCAAACTGTTTACAGCTCTGCTTTTGCCTATCCATTTGAAGAAACCCTACAACAGGGCGCACGTCAGGTTGCTATGGCAAATGAACGTATAAAGTGGGAAAGTACCAAAGTATTGGATTTTGGTATTGATCTCGGATTCTGGAATAATAAGTTGACAGCCTCTTTTGATTGGTACAATAAAGTGACCTCCGATATTCTGTCGTCATCGACAGCATTCCCTTCCTATATCGGTCTTACTGCACCGACCGTAAATTATGGAACCTTGCGTAATAGGGGGATCGAACTCGGACTTCAATACCGTGAAAAAATTGGGGAGGTATCCTTAACGTTAAATGGTAATATCCAAGCCAATAGCAATAAGGTTATAAAATATGGCGCTGAACGTATTTCAGGAAATACAATTGTTCGGGAGGGGTTACCATATGGCAGTTTCTACTTACTGGAAAGTGTAGGAATATTTCGCTCGAAGGAAGAGATCGCAAGTTCGCCAAAACAACAAGTCCCAGCGCAACCTGGCTATTTGAAATTTGCGGATGTCGATGGCGATAACAAGGTGGACAATAATGACCGCGTTGTGGTACCTGGGGCATTTCCAGATTTTGATTATTCATTTAATGCTACCGCAGTATGGAAAAACTTTGATTTTACAGCATTTTTCTTTGGATCTCAAGGCCAAAAAATATTTGTTAGCGAATGGGGAATTGTTCCTTTTAGACAAGGTGGGACTTTCACGCGAGAATGGATGGACGCTTGGACACCGGAAAATCCAAATGCATCGTTGCCGATTGTAGGATTAGACAATTCACCAGCAGCAAATAATGTACGGACGGCCTCTACATTTTTCTTGAAAGATGGATCTTTCTTACGATTGAAAAATATTCAAATAGGTTACAGTATTCCACAGAATACATTATCAAAGGCAGGTATTTCGGGACTACGTGTTTATTTTGCTGCGGATAATCTGGTTACTTTTTCGAAGTTCCCCGGTTTAGATCCTGAAAGAGGTGTATCGTCCAGTGGTGGAGCGACTTCAGGACGTTATGTAACCCATCCTCAAAATAAAGTTTTTGCATTTGGTGCAAATATCACCTTCTAACTGATGAGATCATGAAAATTAAACTAAAAAAGACATATCTATATTTTTGTTTGGCGGCTACGACAGCGCTGGGCAGTTGTGCGAAAGATTTCTTAGATAAAAACCCAACGGATAAAATACCTGAATCAACTTTTTGGAAAACTCAAGCAGATGCAGACCTTGCACTATCGGGCGTGTATGAATTCTTATGTAGGGGATATAATTCTACATCCTCTTCCAATGCCCGAGGGGGCTGGGGTGGGGCAAGCATGTTCTGGGACGGCTTGTCCGATGATGCATTCATATCAAGCACATCCAATAATTTTAATACAATTTCTAGAGGTGGATTGACCTCAACGACAGGCGGTATGCAAGCGGAAGGCTATGAAATCTCCTATCAAGCAATCGCAGCCTGTAATAAATTGATTGCCAATATAGACCGTATCACCAGCATGAGCCAGCAGGATCGGGATCGCTATAAAGCCGAAACCCGTTTCATTCGTGCGCATTATTATTTTTTACTGACTAATCTTTATGGTGATGTACCACTGACACTTGAGCCACTGGGTTTGGATGATGCCAGCGCTAGACTGGGAAGGACTGAAAAAAGCAAAGTTTTAGAGGCTGTTTTAGCAGATCTTGATTATGCCATTGAAAAGTTGCCAAACACCGCATATAAAGGACATGCTGTCAGAGGTGCCGCACTCGGTTATAAAGCAAAAGTATTATTGACAAATAAAAAATGGGCTGAAGCTGCCGCAGTGGCAAAGATGGTCATGGATGAAAACAAATTTTCGATCTATCAAGGTGGCTATCGGGATTTATTTAGAAAACCTGGTCAAAATAGTAATCCTGAAATCATGTTTTCAGCGCGTTTTCTACCACCTAATATGTATAGCCCTGCAGATATGATGTACTCCTATTTAATGACGGTGCAACCGCTGGGGTATCTGGTTGATTCCTACTATTGTATTGATGGTAAGGATATCAATACTTCTGCCAAATATGATGCGAAAAATCCTTATGAAAATCGTGATCCCCGATTGAAGGCATCTATTATCTATCAGGGGGTATGGCGTGGAACGACAGCTTCTTCTGCTTTTGATCCTGTAGCAGCGGATGTTAAGGGAGGCTTCTTGCCCAGGAAATATATCAATGAAGCCAAATGGCCAACCAGCTACGCTACACAAAGTGATCAAGATTGGGTATTTCTTCGTTACGCAGATATTCTGCTGATGTATGCAGAAGCAAAAAACGAAAGTGCTGGACCTGAGCAAACAGCCATCGATGCATTGAATCAGGTACGATCCCGTGCAGATGTGAAAATGCCTTTGCTGCAATTTAGTTCCGGATTGACAAAAGAAGAATTTCGCGATATTATCCGTCACGAGCGACGTGTTGAATTGGCTCTGGAAGGACAGCGTTACTTTGATCTAAAACGTTGGGGACTTATAAAACAAGTCATGGACAAAACCAAAGATCCCGATGGTGCAATGCGCTTATTTGCTGAGCGGGATACCTTATGGCCTGTACCGCAGTCCGAAGTAGATATTGCTAAAAGTTTGGGAAATGATAAATTTACGCAGACAAAAGGTTTCTAACATATAACCATTATAGGCATGAAAACTAAACTCAAGATGTATAAAATACTATTACTGATACTCTTGGTCTCAGGAATCTCAAGTGGCGCATCAATGGCGCAAGAAAATAAGCTACCTGATAGTCTACGGATGAAATGGTGGGAGGAAGCCAGATTTGGTATGTTTATCCATTGGGGCGTATATGCACAATTTGGCGGTGTCTATCGTGGTCATGAACAAGCTCGGGGTGGAGCGGAATGGATTATGAACCGTTCAAAAATTCCTGTTGATGAATATCAGGCAATGGCGAGCCAGTTTAATCCTATACAATATAATCCCGACGAATGGGTGCGAATGGCGAAAGATGCCGGCATGAAATACCTCATTATTACAGCCAAACATCACGACGGTTTTGCGTTGTTCGAAACCAAAACCAGCAAATGGAATATGGTCGATGCGACTCCTTATGGTAAAGATCTGTTAAAGCCTTTGGCCGCCGCCTGTAAAAAGTATGGTGTCAAATTGGGTTTCTACTATTCACAAGCGCAAGATTGGAATAATCCTGGAGGTTCGGCAGCGCGAAAGGTAATGCGAGAAGGCTGGGCCAATCCGGACTCGGCTAAAATAGATGCCTATACCTTAGCGCATAAAGGCCATTGGGACCCAAAGCAAGAAACTGCGAGTTTTGATGACTATATCAAAAATGTATCTGTACCACAGGTGAAAGAACTTTTGAGTAATTATGGTGATATTTCCGTCTTGTGGTGGGATACGCCAACAAATATGACTGATGAAGCTGCAAGCATGTTACAGGAACAACTGCGCCTGCAACCCAATATTATTACCAATGATCGCTTGAAAAGACCAAATTTTCCGGGGGATACAAAGACGCCAGAACAGAAAATTCCAGATTGGAGTGAATTGGAAGGAAAGCATTGGGAAACTTGTATGACTATGAACGGAACCTGGGGATTTCGTACGTCTGACCATAAATGGAAGTCGGCAGAAACATTGATCCGTAATTTGGTTGATATCGCATCAAAAGGCGGGAATTATTTGCTCAATGTCGGTCCGAAACACGATGGAAGCTTTCCACAGGAAAGCATAGACAGATTGGCGACGATAGGTAAGTGGATGAAAATAAACAGTGAGGCAATTTATGCAACCAAAAGCAGCCCGCTGCAACCCTTTGAGTGGGGAAGATGCACAATGAAGGAACAGGGCAACAAGACCCTGCTTTACCTGACCATATTTGACTGGCCTCAAGATGGAACGGTCGTTCTTCCAGTAAAAAATAAAGTTTTAAAAGCCAGTTTTTTAGCGAATGGTAAAACGCTTAAAGTGAAATCTCAGTCTGATGCGATCAAAATTGACGTTTCCAGACAGGCAATTGATCCTGTCGCAACTGTGATCAAAATTGAGTTGGCTGGAAAACTAGAAAGAGATAAGACTGCCACAGCAAAGAAAATGAAAACCGGAGCCTTGGATGAATAAGCTGAATCCAAAGATTAAGAAAAGAGAACCATATTTAATGATAAAGGAAAATAAGTTTTATAAAATACTTGCATTGCTATTGGGATTTGGAGCTTTACAGCTCCAGGCTCAGGAATCAAAGCGAATCGACCGGGAATGGGACTTTCTGAAGAGCGATCTTGGGGGGATTTGGGAAGCTGTACGGCCGGTCGGGGCGGGCAATCCAGAATCCGTTCCACTGTGGCAAACCGTTAGTTTGCCTCATTGTTACAATGCCTTAGATGCTGTTGATCCAGCTGTCAATTATTATCAGGGCCCAGGTTGGTATAGAAAGACATTAACCATAGAAAATCCCTATCCAAATGGTCGTACATTGCTTCATTTTGAAGGTGCAGGACAAAAGTCTACGGTTTATATCCATACGCAAAAGGTTGGGGAACATGTCGGCGGCTATGACGAATGGACAGTAGATATTACTGAGGCTGTCGAACAGTTTAAAAAAACCGAAGCCTATAAAACACAGTTTAAAGGGAAGATACCGGTTTCAATTCGGGTAGATAACTCGCGTGACCTCGAAATGATTCCCTCAGACCTGTCCGATTTTAACGTATATGGAGGTATCTATCGCCATCTGAATTTGAAATATGTACCCCAGACGGCCTTAGAAAGAGTCTTTGTTAGCTCTACAGTGGATGCAGATGGAAAACAGGGGGTATTGCAAATCCGTGGTCGCCTATTAACACAATCCAACAGCTCAAATTTTGATGTCGAAACACAGCTTTATGACCCTTCGGGTAAATTGCTACTGAGTCAGACGCCGGTTGTTCGTTCGGTGGAAGGATCTCTTGACTTTGGAAAATTAACGGTTAAAAAACCTGAATTGTGGAGCCCAGATCATCCCGCTTTGTATCGTTTGGTAACCATCGTCAAAAGCAATGGACAGACATTTAAAGAAGAGAGCCTTTTTGGTTTCCGGCATGTAGAATTTAAAGATAATGGCCCCTTTTTATTAAACGGGAAAAGACTTTTGCTTCGGGGCACGCATCGTCATGAAGATCATGCTGCTGTAGGAGCGGCCATGACAGATGCACAGATTTTACAGGAAATGACGATGATGAAAGAGATGGGCGTAAATTTCATTCGGCTGGGTCATTATCAACAGAGCCGCCGGGTTCTCGAAGCCTGTGATAGTCTTGGTATTTTGGTTTGGGAGGAAATCCCTTGGTGCCGTGGTGGCTTGGGCGGTGAAATCTATCAGCAACAAGGGAAACGGATGTTGACAAATATGATTGAGCAGCACTATAATCACCCTTCGATCATTATTTGGGGGCTGGGTAATGAAAATGATTGGCCCGGCGATTTCCCCGAATTCGACAAGGAGAAAATCAGGACATTTATGCGGGAATTGCATTTACTTTCCCACCAATTGGATCCCAGTCGAAAAACGGCCATACGACGTTGTGACTTTTGTAAAGATATTGTTGATGTGTATTCACCCTCTATCTGGGCTGGTTGGTATCGTGGAGTGTATACAGACTATAAAACGGCCTCGGCGGAGGAAATGAAAAAGGTCAAACATTTTCTTCATGTGGAATGGGGCGGAGATAGTCATGCTCGCCGCCATGCAGAGGATCCTGATCGTGCACTAGCCAAAATAGAAGGCGATGGTACCACCGATGAACGGGCTGGCGATGCATCTCTCGTGGGTGGTGCTGCAAGAGTTTCCAAGGATGGTGACTGGAGTGAAAGCTATATCTGTAATTTGATCGATTGGCACCTCAAGGAGCAAGAAACCATGCCTTGGCTTACGGGTACCGCGTATTGGCCCTTTAAAGATTTTTCGACACCTGTTCGTCCAGATAATCCGGTTCCCTATGTCAATCAGAAGGGTGTTGTCGAACGCGATTTTACGAAGAAGGAATCCTATTACGTATTTCAATCGTATTGGACTTCAAAACCCATGCTCCATATCTATGGACACTCTTGGCCTGTTCGTTGGGGCGGGGCGGATGAGGCAAAGATGATCAAAGTATATTCCAATGCGAAGGAGGTCGAGCTATTTGTCAATGGCGAAAGTCAGGGGGTAAAGAAAAGAAATAGCCAAGATTTTCCCGCTGCCGGATTGCGTTGGATGGTGAAGTTACGCGAGGGAAAAAATCAAATCAAAGCTGTTACCAAAAATGGTAAGGAGCTTATGACAGATCAGATTGAACAAGTGTATCAGACACAGCGTTGGGGCAAACCTGCGAAATTACAGGTTGAAGAAATTGCACGGGAAGATGATATCATAACGGTGCAGGCCAAGGTATTGGATAAAGATGGTATTCTTTGTCTGGATGCCAAAAACTGGATCTATTTTGATGCTATAGGTGATGGTGAGCTGATCATTGATCAGGGAACATCCATAGGCGCGAGAAAAGTACAGGCATACAATGGAAGAGCCCTGATACGGCTTCGCTTATCCGCAGGAAAAGCAGTTGTGTCCGGACGGATGGACGAATCAAAAAGTACTTTGTTGACAATTGAAAAATAGTGAGATGATAAAATTAAACACTAATTTGAGCTTTTTTCTTTTGCTCGGGATAATGACCACTGTTACCTGTGGTCATGCACAACATCAACAAAAGAAGCGCCAACTGTGGTATGATAAACCTGCTGCATATTGGGAGGAGGCACTACCTTTGGGTAACGGTACGACTGGAGCAATGGTCTTTGGCGGGGTGAGCAGGGATCGTTTTCAGATTAATGATAATACCCTGTGGTCTGGCGAACCTGAGGCTGGAAACAACCCCAATGGCCCGCAAATTTTACCATCGGTACGTGAAGCTATTTTAGCTGGGAAATATGAAGAGGCTGCTGTTCTCTGGAAGAAAATGCAAGGCCCTTATTCAGCACGTTATTTACCCATGGGTGATCTGTGGCTGGATTTTCATCAAGAGGAGAAAGAGGTAAAAGCTTACCGGAGAGATTTGGATTTGGAAGGGGCGGTAAGTACGGTAAGTTATACCTATCAAGGTGTTCAATATCAAAGAGAGAGCTTTGTCAGCTACCCCGACAAAGCTTTGATCATTCGCTTAAAAGCAAATAAAGCTAAATCGATCACTTTGGATCTGTCCATGACCAGTAAACTGAAAAGTACCGTTTCAGCACTCGGCAATGATGTACTAAGCCTTGTGGGTAAAGCCCCCAGTTTTGTGGCCAATCGGGATTACGAACCTAAACAGGTGGTTTACGATAGCATTGAGGGAAAGGGGATGACTTTCGAGATGCGTGTTAAAGTACAGGCAAAAGGAGGGAAGGTACAGCAAGAAAAGGATAAGCTTCGTATCATTGGTGCTGATGAGGTACTATTATTACTGACAGAAGCGACCAGCTTTAATGGTTTCGACAAATCGCCGAGCCAAGCTGGAAAAGATGTAAAGGCGACAGTTAACAGTTTAATGAAACTGGTCGCAGTAAAAAACTTTACAACACTGCTTGCTGATCATCAGAAGGATTACAGATCGCTGTTTAACAGGGTAGATTTTGAACTGGCTGGAATTTCAACACATGCAAATTTACCGACCGATCAGCGGATTATGCAATTTTCAAAAGGTCCTACAGATCTGGATTTACTGACTTTGTATTATCATTTTGGACGTTACCTGCTGATCGCAAGTTCGAGACAAGGTGGAAGACCCGCCAATTTACAGGGGATTTGGAATGATCATGTACAGCCGCCTTGGGGAAGTAATTACACCACGAATATCAATACCGAAATGAACTATTGGTTGGCAGAAAATACCAACTTGTCCGAATGCCATCAGCCACTATTTGATTTTATGGAGGAACTGGCGGTCAATGGAGCGCAAACTGCCGCTGTAAATTACAATATAAAGGAAGGTTGGGTAGTTCACCATAATTCGGACCTGTGGGCCAAGACCTCTCCTCCGGGAGGCTATGACTGGGACCCTAAAGGTATGCCACGATGGTCTGCATGGCCAATGGCCGCAGCGTGGTTCAGCACACATCTGTGGGAGCATTATCGCTTTACAGGAGATAAATCTTTTCTCCAAAATAAAGCCTATCCACTGATGAAGGGGGCGGCTCAGTTTATGTTACATTGGCTGATCGCTGATCCTGAAAATAAATATTTGATAACAAATCCTTCTACATCGCCTGAAAATACAATTAAAATAGCAGGAAAGGAATATCAATTGACCATGGCATCCACGATGGATATGGCAATTATCCGCGAGCTATTTACTGCGGTTATTCGCTCTTGCGATGTACTGCAGATCGACCCTGAGTTTAAGTCGACATTGGAACAGGCGAGTGCAAAATTATATCCTTATCAGGTTGGACAATATGGTCAACTGCAAGAATGGTTTAAAGATTGGGATGATCCCAAAGATCAGCATAGACATATTTCGCATCTTTTTGGACTCTATCCTGGTAACCAGATTAGCGTTACAGAAAATAGTGAATTGGCCGCTGCGGCAAAAAAATCACTGCTTTTGCGCGGTGACGTGAGTACAGGTTGGTCGATGGCATGGAAAACAAATTGGTGGGCAAGATTACAGGATGGAAACCACGCCTATAAAATACTTAAGGATGCGCTGAACTTTATTGATCCCAAACTGGATCGCGCTCAGATGAGCGGTGGTGGTGCTTATCCAAACTTATTTGATGCACATCCTCCTTTTCAGATCGACGGCAATTTTGGCGCAACGGCCGGAATGACTGAAATGCTTTTGCAAAGTCACGATGGTGCTATTCATTTATTGCCAGCGCTGCCCGATGAGTGGTCGACAGGGCATATTAAGGGAATTAAAGCCAGGGGAAACTTTACGGTAGACATCGATTGGAAGGATAATAAATTGCAACAGACACGCATCGTTTCCAATATAGGTGGAATATGCAAGTTGCGGACCTCTATATCAGTGAAAGTAATTGGAACGAGTGGGAATAAAGTCAATGGGGCTGAAAATGAATTGCTATACAAACCAAGTTCATTGAAATACCATATCCTTGACCGCGAAAAATTATCGCCTTTATCAACCAAAGAAACTTTTGAAATTGAATTTCAAACAGTCGAGGGCAAGGAGTACCGCATTATCCCGATATAGCTCATAAAAATCTAAGGAAATGAATTTAAAATCAATCTTCAGACTAGCGTGCACATTTATTGGGATTGTGCTGCTCCCCCTGTTCGCTGGGGCGAATGAACCCAATGGATCTTTCAAGAGTAAAATCGTGACGGTTTTGCGTCCTATTATAAAAAAGCAATCAAAATGGGCCATGAAGCAAAAGCCCCTGACCGTGACGGCTTACCCTGCAGTTCGAAGTAGCGGTGGTATCCATGACTTTTACTCGGAAGGCGACTATTGGTGGCCAGATCCAATGGATGCGGGTGCGCCCTATGTCCAACGGGATGGTATGAGCAATCCAGCCAACTTTGTTGACCATCGAAAAGCCATGATCCGTTTTAGCCAAATTATCGGCGCGCTAGCTTCGGCCTACCGTTTGAATCCGGATAAAAAATATGTGCAGCAGGCCTTGGTTCATTTGCAAGCTTGGTTTGTCGACTCGGAGACGATGATGAATCCAAATCTGCTGTATGCCCAAGCTGTACAAGGGCGATTTACAGGTCGCGGTATAGGCATTATTGATACCATTCATTTAATGGAAGTGGCACAGGGCGTAAAAGTGCTCGAAAATGATCCAAACTTTCCACAGTCAGCCAAAGATGCCATCCATCGTTGGTTTGCAACATATCTGCGCTGGTTGACTGAGCACCAATACGGTAAAGACGAAATGAATGCAGCAAACAATCATGGCACCTGTTGGGTTATGCAGGTGGCATCCTTTGCCAGTCTAGTGCAGGATACAGCTTTGCTCAAGATGTGTGCTGAACGCTACCAGCAAATTTTATTACCCAGCCAGATGGAAAAAGATGGTAGCTTTCCCCGGGAGCTCCAACGGACCAAGCCCTTTGGATATTCCCTATTTAATCTAGATGCCATGACCATGATCTGCCATATCCTGTCTACAACAAATGAACCGCTATGGCAATATACGTTACCCGATGGACGTACAATCAAAAAAGGGGTGGATTTTATGATACCTTATATCGGTGATAAGAACAAATGGCCTTATCAAAAAGACGTGATGTACTGGGAGCAATGGCCTATTGCTCAACCTGCTCTTATCTTTGCTGCAACCGCTTACCAAGACAGCAGCTATCTGAAACTTTGGGCTGAGCTCGATCATAATCCCAAGGAGGAAGAGGTCATTCGCAACTTGCCCATCCGTAATCCTTTAATATGGTTGTAATGCTGGAAGACCATTTTTATCCAGCTATAAATCTTACCAATTAACCTTTTACTTAAACAAACCTAAATGTAATATGATTTTCAATATGAATATGCTGCTGTCAAAACATGGAGATGTTTCGAATCGTTTTATCCCAAAAAGGCGATTTATTATTTCGATACTGAGCTTGACAACTATCCTTTGTGGCATTCAGGAAACAAAAGCGCAGAACGCAAACCAATTGAAAAAAGCCTGGGATCTTGCGGATCGACAGTCGCAATTGCTCTATAAAGAGCTACAGCTGCTAAAAAAAGCTGATTCTACATTAGCATCTCCACGTACACTCTCCGAAAATAACGAGTTGGTGGCCGTTAAACGTGGCGATTGGACCAGTGGTTTTTATCCTGGGGTTTTATGGTATTTATACGAGAAATCCGGAAAACATAAATGGAAAGAACTGGCGGGTGAATTGACCGGAGGTATAGAAGGTGAACAGTATAATGGGAAAACCCATGATATGGGTTTTAAGATTTTCTGTAGTGTTGGTAACGGTTATCGTCTTACAGCCAATGCACATTATCGGGATGTCATTATCCAATCCGCTAAAACTTTGGCAACACGCTTTAATCCTAAGGTCGGATGCATCCGTTCTTGGGATCATAATAGCCATCGTTGGGATTTTCCGGTCATTATTGATAACATGCTCAATCTGGAATTGCTTTTTGAAGCAACAAAATTGACCGGGGACTCTAGCTATTATCATATCGCTGTAAGTCATGCAAACACGACAATGAAAAACCACTTTAGGTCGGACTATAGCACCTATCATGTTATTGACTATAATCCTGCGACAGGTGAAGTACAGCACAAAAATACACATCAAGGATTTAGTGATGAGTCTACCTGGGCTCGGGGAGAAGCATGGGCGCTCTATGGTTATACCATGTGCTATCGTGAGACCGGCGATCCAAAATACCTGCAGCAAGCTGAGAAGGTTGCGTACTGGCTTTTTGGCCATCCACGTATGCCTAAGGATTTAATCCCTTATTGGGATTTCGATGCACCTCATATTCCGAATGAACCGAGGGATGTTTCAGCTGCCACCGTGATCGCGTCGGGATTATTGGAGTTGAGTACATTCAGCAATCAGGGAAAAGACTATTTGAGCAAAGCGCAGACAATAATGTCTAATCTGATTGACCACTATATGTCCCCTCCAAATAAAAATAAAGGGTTTATTTTACTGCATAGTACAGGGTCAAAACCCTCCAATACCGAAGTAGATAAGCCATTAAGTTACGCAGATTACTATTTTTTAGAAGCCTTGCTTCGGGAGGAAAACTTGCGTTCGGGACGGGCACAGTCTAGCCTGGTTCGAAAAGACCCCGAGGGTAAACTCATCTATTTTCCGGATGATAGGGGAAATATCATCCCTGATTTCAGTCGGGTTGGTTATCATCAAGGAAATCGACAGCTCCCCACTGTAGCCAGCGCTATTTCGTTACATCCTACAGCAGATGGAACTGATCAACAGATGATACAACGTGCCATCGATGAAATCTCAAACAAAACCCTTGATAAAAACGGATATAGAGGGGCGATAACGCTGAAAAAAGGAATTTACAATATACCTGGAAGTCTACTGATCAAATCGAGTGGTATTGTGTTGAGAGGAGAGGGGGATGCGGAAGGTGAAACCTTATTGCGTGCCACAGGAAAGCAACAACGTAGCTTATTGAAAATTTCTGGTGACGGAAACTATGTCGAAGATCAGGCTAAAGCACAAATGCTTGAAGCAATATATATACCTGTCGGAAGTAAGTATGTCGTTGTCGATGATAGTCGTGATTTTCAGAAAGGGGCACCAGTACTCCTTTCTTATGAACTCAATGCGGCGTGGATTAAAGCGGTCAAAATGGATCAAATAATAGCAAGGGAAGGAACAAAACAATGGACAACGAAGGAATATAAACTAAAATTTGAACGTGTTATTTCTTCCATTAGTGGAGACACGCTGTTTTTAGATAATCCAGTTGTCATGGCCATAGACCCACAGTTTGGTAAAGTATCTGTCGTACCTTTTAAGTTTGCGGGACGTATTCAGGAAGTGGGGGTTGAAAATCTACGTTTTGAATCCGAATTTGCCAATGAAACAGACGAAAATCATGCTTGGATAGCTATTGAGTTTGATAAAATTGAGAATGCATGGGTACGCAACATTACCGCACGCTATTTTGGTTATGCGGCAGTAAGCTTGGGAGCCTTTGCAAAACAAACATCCGTTATCAATTCGAAATGCCTGGATCCCAAATCTCAAATTACTGGGGGACGTAGATATTCATTCATTAACAATGGTCAACTCAATTTATTTAGACAATTATATACCACAGAAGGGCGGCATGACTATGTCACGGGAGCAAGAACTTTGGGGCCAAATGTTTTTAGCTTGTCCACTGCAACGAATACCCATGCGGATATTGGACCACATCATCGTTGGGCAGTAGGCACCCTGTACGATCAGATTACAACCGATGGCGAGATTAATGTTCAGGATCGCGGTAACTGGGGCAGTGGACACGGTTGGGCCGGCGTGACACAGGTATTGTGGAATTGCAAAGTCAAGAGTGCGGCCGTACAACAACCTTGGGCTTCTGGGCAAAATTTTGCAATAGGGGTGAATGGCGAAAACAATCATGGTCGGTTTAAAGACAGGACTGCCGGTTTTTGGGAAAATCAAAATAAAAAATTGCTCTTAGAGTCACTTTATGAGCAACAATTGAACGATAGATTAAATAAATAACTATTGGTGTTTATAGAATGGAATGATTATTTTTATCGTATCCAATTTCAATTATATTCCTCATGATGCCATTACGTATTTGTATACTTTGGGTTTTTAGTACGCTGTTTGTCCTTTCTATTTCTAATGCACAGGAGAAGAACTATCGTTTTTTACATCTTGATGTAAACGAAGGTTTATCACAAGGGAGTGTTTTTGCTATCGAACAAGATCACCTGGGCTTTATGTGGATTGGTACCCGTGATGGCCTGAATAAATATGATGCACGTAAGTTTACAATTTATAGAAGCAATCCGCAGGATAGCCTTTCCCTGGAACATAATTTTATACAAGCAATTACCCAGGACAAGAAACAGCGACTTTGGGTAGGGACAACAGGCGGCCTTAATTTATACAATCGGAATGCAGATAATTTTACGCGTATTCCTTTGCCAGTAGTTGAGAGCACAAGTGGGAAAATAGAAGTGAATGTGCATCAAATTTTCCAAGATTCAAATGGTGTAATTTGGATTGCTACAAATGTTGGATTATATCGGATAAAAGAAGGTGCTCATTTGGAGGCAGAACTTGTTTTCAATGAAATTACGGTTGAAGGGAGCAATGGCCGCTCGTATTTTAGAAATTTTAGAACGATATACGAGGACGGGAAGAAAAGATTATGGTTTTGTACAGATGATGCAATCGTGCTGATGCAGTCAGCTTCCAGGGATGGCAATAGATTGAAAGTGTTGCGGACCTATTTCAATCAGAAAGGATTGGTTAATAAAGTAAATCAACGATTTCAGGCCGTTCTGGAATTTGCTCCTGGTGTGTTTTGGGTAGGAACAAAATACAACGGCATAAAAATAATCAATGAAAATACAGGAGAGGTATCTTCTTTGAATACTGATGATAGTCCTGCTGCAAATTTGGCAAATCAGGATGTACGCTCTTTGAAGAAGGCTGACGATGGGAGCATCTGGATTGGAACATTCAATGGCCTTTATTTATACCGAAACGGGAAAATATTATTTATACAGGCTGACGATAACAATCCCAATAGTTTGAGTAACAACTCCATTCGACCGATATTTCAGGATAAAAGAGGCTCTATCTGGATCGGTACTTATTTTGGCGGGATTAATATCTACGATAAAGATATCCCCAATTTCCAAAATTTCACCCATCAATCTCGACGAAATAGCTTGAGCTACAATGTTGTCAGTGCTTTTTTAGAGAATCCAAATGGCGAGCTAGTCATTGGGACAGAGGGTGGTGGATTGAATTATTTCAACCGATATACCAATTCATTTTTTAACGAGCGACATGATAAAAGTAGTGCGGGAAGCCTAAGCCATAATAATGTAAAGTCTATCTGTCGCGATCGGGCGGGTAATTTATGGGTCGGCACTTATGATGGTGGATTAAATTTAAGACGTAAAGGGCAGCAGACCTACGAACATTTTCGTTTTGATCCAAATGTCATCAATGGACTGGCAAACAATAACGTGTATGCGCTACTGGAGGATCGCCAGGGCGATATTTGGATCGGAACATTCGGTGGCGGTTTGCAGGTACAGCGGAAAAATCAAAAACCAGGTTATTTCCAGACCTTCAACGTTGCCGGTAAACAGTTGAGCTCAAATATGGTCAGAGCACTCATGGAGGATTCCAGAGGTAATTTATGGATCGGCACTTCTAATGGACTAAATCTTAAAATAGCAGGTACTGATAAGTTCATATCGTTTTTGAATCACAAAAATGACTCGCTTTCAATCAGTGGTAACGATATTATTAGTATTCACGAAGATAGAAAAGGACAAATCTGGATTGGAACTTATATGGGAGGTTTAAATCGCTATCTGCCCGAAAAGAAAGCCTTTAAACGTTTCAATGAACAAAATGGCCTTCCAGTCAATAATGTTTTTGGTATTCTGAGTGATCTAAAGAACAAATTGTGGCTAAGCACAAACACAGGGATTACCTGTTTCGATCCGCAAGCAGGAAGTGTTAGAAGTTATACAAAAGTGGATGGTTTGCCTGGTAACGAATATATTCAAAATGCGGCCACCATACTTCGGGACGGAAAATTTGCTTTTGGTAGCTTTTCTGGTTTTACCCTATTCAATCCAGACAGTCTTAGCGTCAATAGCTATGTTCCACCGATACAGTTTACTGATCTTAAATTGTTTAATCGTACCATTAGACCCGGAATTGATGGTGTAATCCCCAAGGACATATCCATGATGGATGAATTGGTATTAGACCACAATCAGAATGTATTCAGTCTTGAATTCAGTGTGTTAAATTATGTTCATCCTGAAAAAAATAACTATGCCTATTATTTAAAAGGTTTTGATCAGGAATGGAATTATGTCACCAATCCAGTCGCTACCTATACAAACTTGGATCCGGGGAATTATGAACTCTGGATAAAAGGGTCAAATAATGACGGTATCTGGAATGAAAAGGCGCGGGTTTTAAAAATAAGAATTCTCCCAGCACCTTGGAAAACATGGTGGGCTTATACAGGTTATTTCTTGATTTTGGGTTTTATTGTGTTCTTGATTATCCGTTTTTTTCATGGTAGAAATAAGCTAAAACGTGACCTTTTGATCCGAAAGATTGCTTCCGAGAAGCAGGAGGAACTGCATGAAGCCAAACTGAATTTCTTTACAAATATCTCGCATGAATTCCGTACACCCCTGTCTTTGATTATAGGACCATTGAATCAATTGAAAACGGATCATTCGCTATCTGACTATGCACAGGAACATTTGGGCTACGCCACACGAAATGCCGATCGCTTGATGAATTTGGTCAATCAACTACTTGATTTTCGAAAACATGAAGGCGGAAAAATGGAGCTGCACAGTCAGAAAGTTCTTGTATCCGAATATCTTAAAAACGTTTTATTAAATTTCCATTTTATAGCAGAGAAGAATAATATCCAGTTTTTTCTTGAGAATAATATTTCCACCGATTACCAGGCATATTTTGACCCTGAGCAGTTTGAGAAAGTGCTTGTCAATCTGATTTACAATGCCTTTAAATTTACCGATAAGGGGGGACGGATAAAAGTACAAGTTGAACTTGAAGGCAATGACGATGCGGCTAAATTACTTGTTTCCGTCTGGGATTCCGGCAGAGGCATCCCCGCAAAAGATATACCCTTTGTATTTGAACAATTCTATCAGGCAAACACCGAGGGTTTTGTGGCCACTAGTAGCGGTATAGGACTTGCATTGTCAAGGTCCATTATCCATTTACATGGCGGCTTGTTAACTGTTGAAAGTAATATGGCCGCAGAACCTTTAGCTTATAATACAGTCTTTAGGATCAGTCTGCCGCAGCAGAATGTACATATAGATACTTCATTTACAACCGATATGTTAAGCGGAATTGAAGAAACGAATGTCTCTGAGCAGTATGCTCAATTGGTCGACGATCAGGATCTTGTGGAAGTTGAAAATGACCGGACAGCAGATGAGAAGCCGATTATTCTTGTTGCCGAAGATAATGTCGAGCTGAGATGTTTTCTTTGCGAAAACCTACGCAAGAAATATGTGGTTTTAGAAGCAAACGATGGAAACGAGGCGCTGGCATTGGTTCACGCCAGACAACCGGATATTATTATTTCAGATGTGACGATGCCAAACTGTGATGGGATAACACTGTTGCAACAAATAAAGAATGATAATAGCACTAATCACATTCCGGTTATTTTATTGACGGCGCGAACCGCAGACCCCTATATCACCGAGGCTTTTGAAGTGGGAACGGATGATTATATTACCAAACCGTTCAGTATGCCACATTTGATTCAGAAAATATCAAACATCATACAGACGAGAAAACGTTTGGAGGAAAAATTTGTTCAAAATTATCTTTTGGGAGGACAGGGGACAGAGACTACCGAAAGAACACGCTTTTTGGATCAGGTATTGCGTATTGTGGAGGAAAACCTAGGCTGCGAGGATTTCGGTGTGCAGGAGCTGACGAAGGCTATAGGCGTGAGCCGATCAGTTTTATACCGTAAGATAAAACAGCAGACTGGTTTGAATCTGGTTGAATTTATCAATATGGTACGTTTGAAAAAAGCCGCACAAATACTGCTGAATAATAGTGAATTGAGTATTAGCGAAGTTGCTTATCAAGTAGGCTTCAATGATCCAAAATATTTTAGTAAAACCTTTAAGAAATTCTATAAAGAAAGTCCACGTACCTATATCGAGAAATTTAGTGTTAAAAATAATTAAGGGCTCACAAGCACCAACAACCATGAAAATCAACTGAAGGTTCTTTCTAGCCAATAAACCAGGCGTAGCGAGTTCATTAATACCTTAATAAAAAAACGAATCAATAAAAAAAGGTTTTCAAACGGGGAGAATGAAAACCTTCAATAACCAATTATAAACCTAAATTATGATAGTACAAATATAGCTGTTTTAAACTTCACCTGAAAATAAATTAGCAACCTTATTGGATTATGTAGCTTAAAATCGACAAAGTCTTTTATGTGTTTTAGCTATAGCCTATTCGTTTTAGCTAGCTTACTGATAAAAAAAAGTGTGAGCAGCCCCAAAGCCGCAAATACGGCGTATCCCAATCCGATTTCAAGTTGAGAAGAGGGATTGATTAAACTGACTGTACCGTAACTCAGGGAGGAGGTTAACAGGTAAGTAATTCCACCGACCAATCCGCCGGCTATTCCTGCAGACAATGGAAATCGACCCAAACAATAACTGAAATAATTATTGAATATAAATCCGGCGGAACAATGTACCGCAAATGCGAAGAACGTCAGTGTATATAAATTTGTCTGATAAGGGGATACCACAATCATCAATAATACCAGGATAATCTGGATAAAATTAGCAATTCGCAACTTCGGTATTAAGGCTCTTTTGATCAGCGCTTTTCCAATAAAACCACCGCACATCCAAGCTAATCCCATGATCAGTGAGGTGTAGCCTGTCGTGATTGCTCCGTAACCCAATTGATGCTCGATAAAAAATGGGCCACTAAGGTTATAAAACATGACTAATCCATAAGATATTCCGCACATCAACACGCCAAAAGTAAAATCGTTTGTCTTTAACATCATTTTAAATTCGCCGATAAGATAGTTGACATGTAACGGTTTTCTTTGTTTAATTGTCTCGCCAGAGAAGATAAATTCCAGGACAAAAAGTACCGCACTATAAACTGCGAGGACCATAAAATTTGAACGCCATCCAAACTGCGTTTGTAAGTATCCACCAATAAAGGGGGCGACAATAGGTCCAATAGACCAGACGATGGTCATGATACTGAGATAGTGCTTGCGTTGCTCGCCCTCGTACACATCGACAAAGTAAGCCCGTTTGGAAATGACAACGAATGCTGAAAGAATACCCTGCAAAATACGCATGCAGTAAATTGTCCAGATATCATTTGTAGTGGCGGTGATCCAAAAACTAAGGATAAAAAGGAACAACGAAATTAGATTGATCCGGTATCTACCCCATGCGTCAACGAGCGCACCGGTAAAGAATTGAGCTACACCGTAGCTGATTAGAAACAATGATAATGTTAACTGGATACGGCTTTCACTGAGACCAAACTCCAAGGCCATTTGAGGCATCGAAGGAAGATAGATATCAGTAGCAAGACCTGTAATTGGAACAAGTGCAAAAGCCAGTATCGTTGGAACAAAAGATTGTCTGGGTTTAGTGTTTTTTTCCATCGTGATAATTTGTCGACAAAAATAATTCCATTGATGGATACAAAATATATAGAATTCAAACAAATTATTGTGAAAATCAAACAGCCTGACCTCAGGACGTCAATAACAACAATGTTGACCCTAAAATGACTCAACATTGTTGTAGAAATACTGCTGGACCAAGATTCTGAAAATATTTTTGGACTGCAGCTGTCGGTATTATCTGGAATTTAGGAAGCGCTGTACAAAAGCATCATCGTTTAGTTCAGGATAATCGCTGTACACACGGTTAATTTCTTCTTTTTGACCCGAAGATAGTTGTTCTTTTGGATTGATACACCAAGTACCCTTCATCAAGCCCTGGCGTGTGAGGACTTCATGGAGTCCGGGTATACAGCCATGAAAAGCGTTTGCCGGATCAAAAAATGCAGCATTACTGTCTGTTATTGCAATGGCTTTGCTTAAAAGGTGGCTTGCTGTCTGATTGTCAGGATGGCGCTTGTAATGCTTAATTTCATCCAGAAGTGTAACCGCTTTTTGCGTCCACACCGCCCAATGCCCTAGTAAGCCCCCTTTAAAATCTATAGCAACCGTCTTCCCATTCACTGGAAATTGATAGGTAGTCATTAGATCATTGACGATATTGTCATCATTGCCTGTATACATGGCGATTTGATCGCTACGATTTGAATTTGCGAGCGCACGCATGACATCCAAGGTTTGGTAACGATTGAAAGAAGCACATTTGATGGCAACAACATTCTCTATCTCAACAAACTCCTGCCAGAAGGAATAGGAAAAAATACGACCACCTACCGAAGGTTGGAGATAAAACCCAAATACTGGAATGATGGCAGCGACTGCACGAACCCGATCAAGTATAGCCTTTTCTGTCCAGTCGTTGAGTCCACCCATGCTCAATAAACCGATATCATAACCATATTTTATTGCCGTCTTTGCTTCCTGTACAGCTTGTTCGGTAGGCCCACAGATACCTGCAATTTTAAGGAAGGGGCGTTGAAGCTCTGCCTTGTCCACCTCTTCGCTAGCCCATTTTAAAACAGTTTCGAACAGGTTGATTTTCGGATCACGAATTTCGAACTGGGTAGAATGTACGGCGACGGCAATTCCTCCGGCACCACTTGCGATATAATATTTTGTCAGAAGACGTTGAGACTCCTCATCTATACTACGATCCTCGTGAAGAGCCAGGGGATGAGCGGGGATGACGGTTCCAGCCCAGAGATGTTGTTGTAAATTAGCGTCTAATTTTTTCATTAGAATAATTGTTTTTCCTTAAAATTTTCCCTTTCTTTCTTGAAAATGGGTGTCTTTGTTCCAAAGTTCACCGCCGTTCATTAACCAGTGTGCGGTAATATCAATGGCTTCCCGGATGGTCGTTTTTGGATAGCCAAATAGACGGTGACATTCAGAGGCATTATTGAGTAAAGCGGTTCCTACAGCTTGGTTTACAAATACCGGTGTGGTATTAAAATGTTCCGCAAAGCGCTCGGCGATCCAACGGATAGATAGGATCTCAGGACCAGTTACATTCAATATTTTGGCTGGTGTCTGGCAATGAAGCAGGGATCTTAATGCAATTTCATTGGCGTCTCCTTGCCAGATTACATTGACGTTTTCGGTTGTTAGGTCTATGGGTAATTGCTCTTTGACCGCTTTTGCTATTTCAACCAATACACCATAGCGAAAATCAACAGCATAGTTTAAACGATAGATAAGCGTTGGCGTATGATTTTTCTTGGCGAAATATTCGAAAATACGTTCTCGCCCCAAACAAGACTGTGCGTATTCACCCACAGGTTCTGGTGTAGTTTCTTCGGATACACCCGCTCGATTGATGGGGACAAAAGGAAGTACATTTCCTGACGAAAAGGCCACAATATTGGATTTTTCAAAATGTGAGGCAACCATTCCGGGGAGGTAGGTATTCATCGCCCAGGTGAAGTCTTCATTTCCCGTTGTGCCAAATTTATGACCAGCCAGATAGATGACATTGGGAACCTGTGGAAGCTGTTTGAGCTGTTCGGGATCCAATAGGTCACAGGCAATAGTCGAGATGCCAGTTTCTTCTAATTCTTGCTGGAGCTCTTTTGTTGAAAAGCGCGATACGCCAATAACCTTTTTTTCAATGCCAGCGGCCTTAATCGCCCGAATAGCTAATTTAGCCATACTTGGCCCCATTTTTCCGCCGATTCCTAAGAACAGGATATCTCCCTGGATTTTTTTTATGTCTTCAATGAGCTCCGCCGATGGTGCGAGTATCTGCCGCTCTAAAGCTGCTAAAGTGTTGTTATCCATAGCTGGTTTATGTGATTAAATTGTAAAAATTACTGATAGCGAGGGCGACGAGCAATACGAGTCCTAAAATCGCCCACAATTTCGTCAAAGGTTTGTTTTGGAGATCACCCATGATCTCCTTATCATTAGCGACAAGAAATAAGACAATACCAATAAATGGGACAAGGAAAATGGTGATGCTTTGCGCAAAAACAATAAGTTCTAGGGGTAGATTCCCGAAGATAAGTGCAATGACAGAACCAAAAATCATCACTAGGGATATGAACAGTTTGACTTTTGGGTGGTTTAGGTTATTGCCATATCCAAAAGTATCACCGAGTAATGAACCCCCAAGGACGGCATTTCCAATTAAGGAAGAAAAAGAAGCACCAAAGAGACCAATGAAAAAGAGGTGCGAAGCGTAGGTTCCCAAAAGTGGCTCCAGGGCACGGCCCATTTCGGCTGCCGAACTCAGTTTAATACCCTGAGGATGCAGTGTGTTCGCTGCGCATACCATCACCGCCGCACTCATGATACCAAGAATAATAATGCCAATCCGGCTTCCCATAAGCTGCCTTTGGGTGGTCTGCTGATCGTTGGATAATTTGCGTCTGGATTGCACCAGATAACTCTGATAGAAGGCGCCCACGATCGAAAAACAAGAAGCTGTAAAAGCGATGATCAGACCTACCGAGCCTGGTGGAATACTGGGTACAAATCCTTTGAAAAAGTCAGCTATAGGAGTCTCAATCATAATCGCTGTTGAAAGAAAGGCAAAGAGCATAAGAATAATCAGTGCCAGCATTAATTTTTCCAGCAGCGCATAAAATGATTTAAAGAAAAGCAGCAGGATACCGATCACGTTAAACACAATAATCCATATTTGGGGATTTGTCCCTGTTGCTTCTGAGATGGAGATTGATACCCCCGTCGCATTGCCCGATTGGAAACAGGTAGCGACAAGAAAAATACCGATACCAATAATGATGGCTGTTGTTTTTCCAAACTTATTACGAATCAAAGCGAGCAGGGATTCGTCACGGGCAATACCGATACGTGCCGCCATATTGGTGAAGACTGTCATGAAACAGATGGCAACAACCACAACCCAAAGGAGTGAAAAGCCGTAATCAGCACCCATTTTTGACGTAATAGTCATTTTGCTTGGGCCAAAAACCAAAGCTGCGGTAATGATTCCTGGCCCTAGGATGGATAGCCAGTTCTTGAATAAGGAGCGTTTAGGAGCTTGTTGTTCCATAAATTTAGCGTAATGAGGTTAAGTTTTGTTGGTTGATTTTAGTCGCATTATTCCCAAAATGAGTTCGAATATAATTTGCAACAGCGATGACTTCCTCGTCTTTGAGAAACGAAAATGCCGGCATTGCGCCCTCATATTTGACTCCATTGATCGATTGACCGTTCAGTCCATGCAAGAGCAGTTTTAGAAGTGCTTTTGGTTCACCATTGACCATCGTTGACTGTGCTAATGGCGGAAACGTATTTGTGAGTCCTTTGCCATCAGATTTGTGGCAGGAAGTGCAGTAAGAATCGTATAATGTCTGTCCGTTTTTTACACCGGGAACGATACTGTTGGCCGTTTGTGGCTTGAGGATAGGGGCCAGCGCTTTATCTGAAAGCCGTAGCCGGTAAATTACATCATCATCTGGTTTCGGAAATCCTTTTTGTGGATTCCAGTCCCTGTTGCTGGAACAGAAGTAAATATCACCATTGGGTAAAACCAGTACCGAACGCAGGCGGCCAAGTTGATCTTTAAATAGAACTTTTTCATCGGTTATCTTTTTGCCATCGGCTGATAATTTCAAAATCCGTAAGGACTGATTTTTTAGCGTTGCTAAAATCAAACTGTTCTGCCATTCCGGAATAGTAGCGATACCATAATAAGCCATTCCGGAGGGGGCAACAACTGGTGTCCACGATTTAATGGGTTCAGTTCGAGGGCTTAGCCTGGCTATGGCTTTCTCCTTTTCGGTATCAATCATACCTTCAATTTGTGGCCAGCCATAATTTTTAAGGGGCTGGATAAGATTAACCTCATCCTCAATGGCATCCCCATGTTCGGAAGTGTAGATCGTTCCTTTGTCGTTATGGGTAAGTCCCTGCATATTACGGAAACCCCAGGCATAAACATAACTGTTTGCTATCGGATTATCCGAAGGAATTGTACCATCCAGGTTTAGCCGCAAGATCTTTCCATTTAACGAACTGCTATCCTGTGCAAAGGTATCGCTTGCAGCGTCGCCTGTCGCCCAATAGACTTTTTTGTCAGAGGATACAATGACACGTGAACCGTTGTGTCCCGTATTGCCCGGTATCTGTAACAGGCGCTTTGGGTTGGACAGTCTGCCATCGGCACTGTAATCGTAGCGATATAAATTTGAAAAAATAAGACTGTCTCTTTTACTGGTATACGAAAGATAGAGATAGGCCTGCTCGTGTTCGGGCTGATACAAAGACATGCCTAACAGCCCGAGTGTACGCTGATGGTAGACATCTTTTAGGCTATCGACTAAACTGACCCTTTTTGTCCGTATATCCAGTCTACGGATACTTCCACCAATTTCCGAAAATAAGATAGCCTGATTTACATGATCGTATTGTAAGTCCCATGGAACCTGTAGGCCAGTGGCCTCTTTGGATAAAGAAAGTATGCTGTTCTCCAATTGGATGCTATTGATTATCACGGTGTCCTTTTCGCCCCGGGGAGAACAGGAAGATAGAAAGGACGTCAATAGCAATAGCCAAACACAGTTTATTTGTTGTTTCATTGTCGGTCAATGGTTATTCTTTTGATTTATCTGGTTATGTCAAAATTAGTTTATTAAAAATAAATATACAAAAAATAATGTAATTTGTATACAAAATAACTGAAAATACGTTGCTAAATTCGATTTAGTGTTCTTGTGAATTAATTCTATAGATGATTTTATTAGGTTAATCTGTATTTGTTGCGAAGACTGTTTTGTAAAAAAGTAAAAAAAATACTTAATTGTATACAAAAAATATATATTATTGTATTCACTATGATGAAGTATAGGAGCAGAGTCATTATAAATTATAACGACAAAACACTGCTTCTTTAAAATACCAATAAACTGAAGAGCTTATAAATCATTTATTTAACCACTTTAACCTGAGTATTCATGATACTAAAACAGATTAAAATCCGGGATGTGATAAACAGGAACTGCCTTTTGGTCGGACTACCTTTTATTTCAATGGGTGCATTTGCCACTGTTCCGTCTTTTCCTCACCTGGAAAAGATTCCCATTCAACGCGTTCTTACTTCGGCCGGGGGCGCAGCAAATTTTCAACAGCAGATCGTTGGGCAGGTGCTCGATGCGAAAGGTCAGCCATTGGCTGGGGTAGAGGTGCGCAATCTTAAAAACTCATCTGTTACGGTGACAGATCAGGAGGGACGGTTCAAAGTGAATGGGTCTTCTTCAGATCAGATTCAGTTTCGCCTGATCGGTTTTAGTACAAAGGTAGCCTCGGCTAGGGATGTGCAGGCTTTGGTGCTTGAAACGAATGAAAGTGCCCTGGATGAAGTTATTGTGGTTGGTTATGGGAAGCAGAAGAAAGAGAATCTAACGGGGTCTGTTTCCAGTGTCAGGTTTGATGAGTCAACGGTGAGCCGGCCAAATATGAATTTGGCTTCTGCTTTGGTCGGTAAAGCTTCGGGACTTAATATCGCACAGACCTCCGGTAGTCCGGGTGCGGAAGGGTTTGATCTGTTGATTCGTGGCAAGGGGACAATGAATGATGCTTCTCCTCTGGTTGTCATTGATGGGGTGCCCGGTGCACTGAATGATGTCAATCCCATTGATGTGGAAAGCATATCTGTGTTGAAGGATGCGTCATCGGCTGCAATATATGGTTCCCGGGCTGCGAATGGCGTTATATTGGTAACCACCAAGCGCGGGAAGGGAGAAGATTTTACAGTAACCTATAATGGGTACTTCGGGCGTCAGCAAGCAGCTAAAAATATCGGTTTTATAACCGATATGGCAACCCATATGGAGCTTGTTAACGAGTCGGAGGGGCGAGAAAAATATAGTGCTGAATTAATTGATACCTGGAGAAAAGAGTCGGCGGCCGGTAATCCGCTGTATCCAAATACAGATTGGTACAAGGAAATGCTGAATACCTCACCGTTAACCGAGCATACGCTCTCTGTTCGCGGTGGTGGTAAAAAAGGAAACTTTGCCATGTCCTTGGGTTTTCTGGATAATAAAGGGGTCGTAGATAATTCTGGTTATAAAAAATATGATTTTCGGATCAATGCCGATACGAAGATCAAGAATATATTGACATTGGGCGGAAATGTTTTTGGTACCTGGTCAAACCGGCAACCCTTGGATGTAAATAGTTTTTTTGGAGCGATCCGTAATACGACGCCGGGAGTTGTGCCGCAGTATGAGGACGGGCGTTATGGCGGGGAGATGTTCCCGGGGCTCCCTCAGGGGGCTAATCCAAGAGCTTATGTCGATAATATCCGCGGAGATTACGAAAGGCAAAAGCTTGGACTTAAGTTTTTTAGTATAGTGAATTTCATGGAGAATCTGGAGTGGGAGAGCAGTTTTGGTTTTAATTACAATAATAACCGGAATTGGGAATATGTGCGTCCTTATTCATTGTGGAACTTACAGACTGGATTGGAATATCAAAAAAAGCCAAGTGTAAGTAGTTTGTTCAATGGCAGTATCCGCAATTATACAACGGTGCTGAATACCTTGTTGCGGTACCGCGAAACAATTGCAGAGAATCATCATTTGGCAGTCTTGATGGGTTTTGATCAGCAGTATAACCGTATGGACAAATTTGATGCAAAAAAGAATGATATATTGGGGGATGATGCGATCTATATTCTGGATGCGGGGGCAAACCTCGAAGCGATCAATGGTTCCGGGACAGATGATGCCCTTCAGTCTTATTTTGGTCGTTTGAATTATGATTTCAAAGGAAAGTATCTATTTGAAGCAAATGCGCGCTATGACGGTTCTTCCCGATTTGCAAAGCAGAATAGATGGGGTTTCTTTCCATCCTTTTCAGCTGGCTGGCGTGTAACAGAGGAGGAGTTTGCTCAGCCTTTGAAAACAGTATTTGATGAAATTAAAATTCGTGGTTCATGGGGTCGGTTGGGAAATAATAGAATCGGGGATTATACCTATCAGGTAGTATACGGTTCTTATCTGTATCCATTCGGTGGCCAGCTGAAGCAGGGGGTAGCGCCAAAGGAAATCGCGAACAGTAAAATAAAGTGGGAAACGACCACGATTGCTAATATCGGTTTAGATCTTGCGCTATTGAAGAATAGGTTGACTTTCAGTGCCGAATATTTTGATCGCAACACATCTGATATCCTGACGAAGATCCCTATTCCGATGGTGATGGGTAACTTTTCACCGCCTTGGCAAAATGTTGCCGAGATGCGTAACAGAGGGGTTGATCTTCAGCTTGGATATTTTGGGAAAGTGGGTGCGGATTGGTCCTATAGTCTGAATGGGAACCTGTCCTTTCTGAATAATAAAGTGATTAAGTTTAATGGCAATAGATCAATCAATGAAAGTTATATTACCATGGAAGGAAAGCCTTTCAATAGTTTCTTTATGCTCGAGTTTGATCGGATTATACAGAATCAAAGTGAAATCGATCAATTGAAGGCAGATGGTTATACTTTTGGGACGTATGTGGGCGGAGAGCCTAAACCTGGAGATCTGTTGTACAAAGATGTGAACGGTGATAAGGTGTTTAATGAGGAGGATCGGGTTGTCAAGAATTATTCGGGATTGCCAAAAGTTACTTATGGACTGAGTCTGAGTGCAGGTTATAAAGGTTTTGATCTGAATGTTGTGGCACAGGGTGTTAGTGGTGTGAAGCAATATTGGGGAAACGACGGTTTTAATACCTTTAATATCAATGAAGGCTTCTTGCAGAATGCAGCGATTTTAAATCGCTGGACGCCTGAGAACCATTCTACCGAATATCCACGATTGCGTACTTCTGGCAGTGCTTTAAATACTGTATATAGTGATTATTGGTTGCAGAATACGTCGTTTTTAAGAATAAAATCGCTACAGCTGGGCTATGCTTTGCCAAAAGATGCTTCGGCAAAATTTAAAGTGGATAGGTTGCGTGTATTCGCTAATCTGGAAAATTACTTCACATTCACAAAGTTCAAAGGTTATAATCCGGAGAACGCCAGTGTCTCTTATCCCTTAATGAAACAATGGGTAGTTGGTTTAAATGTAACATTTTAAGACGAAAAGCCATGATTAAGAAATTTAACAAAATAATAATTGCATCACTTGCATTGGTGCTACTAAGCTCTTGTAGTGATTTTTTGGACCGAAACTCATTGGTCGGTCTTTCGGAGGAGAGTTTTTGGAAGTCTGAGCAAGATGCTGTCATGGGGGTGAATACCCTTTACCATGCCAATCGGGAATTTACCAATAGTATTGTGATTTATGGGATGATGGATGATTTTACCGATATATCCTATCAGTCTTTTGCAACAGGATTGACAACGGGTGTTTTTCCTGCCAATGCAGGTTTTTACCTAACCTCCTGGGGGATCTTTTTTAAAGGAGTGTATCGTGCAAATACGGCCCTAAAGAATATTCCTGCTATCGCAATGAGTGAAGCGATAAAAAAACGGAGTATTGGTGAAGCCAAGTTTTTCCGGGGGTATTTTTATTTTAAATTGTGGGACTATTTCGGTGGAGTTCCTTTATACGACAGTCCCATCAATGTGGATGAATCTTATGAACCCCGGAATACGGAGAAAGAGGTGTATGAGTTTATTGTCAAAGATATGACCGAAGCCTATGAGACATTGCCGGATACTTATGATGCTTCAAATAGGGGGCGTGTAACCAAATGGGCGGCTCTTGCCATGCGGGGCAAAGCGCATCTTTGGGCGAAGGAATATGCAAAAGCCGCTGCTGATTTTAAGGAGTTGATGGATAAAAGTGACCGCAAATTGCTTGCTGATTTTCATACGCTGTTTCGGGTTGCTGGTAATAACAATAGCGAAGTGATCTTTGATGTGCAATATATTGCTGAACAGGGGCATGGTATAGCGACGGATCGTAATTATGGAAATGCACGGGGTGCGACGACAGGGTCCCAAAGGACAAGGCCAACACCTCAGCTTGTCAATGCTTTTGATATGGAGGATGGAACGGCTTTTAATTTTGCAAATTATACCAATGCAAAAGGGCTGCCTTTTAACCCCAATAGTGTGGAGGATTGGAAAGATGAGGCTTCGGTACGTAAGCTTTTTGAAAAACGGGATCCGCGTCTGCAGCAGTCTATTGTTGTGCCATGGTCGACTTTTGTGGGGCGCGGTGGTGTGACTTATCTGTATAAGTTTCCGGTGGCGAGCACCGATCCGAATGCTTATGTGCCTGTGTGGACAAATGGCAGTTATGCATGGCGCAAATTTGTGGAGACGGGGTCTGTTTATACGCTTCAGGATAATATGCCACAAAACTTTCCATTGATTCGCCTGGCGGATGTACTGCTGATGTATGCTGAAGCAAAGAATGAGACCTTGGGTGCGCCTGATCAAACGGTTTATGATGCCGTGAATGCGGTTCGTAAAAGAGTTAAAATGCCTGATCTGCCTTCTGGTATGAACAAAGAGCTCATGCGTGAAAAAATACGCCATGAACGTATGGTGGAGCTGGCTGGTGAGGGGCAGCGGTATTCGGATATCCGACGATGGAAAATCGCTAAAGATGTCGTGGATAAAGTTTGGATGACAGATTTTAACGGGACTCAGATCAGACAGCGGGGTTTTCCGGATCATTATTATCTGTGGCCTATTCCGCAGGCAGAAAGGGATGTGAATCCAAAGTTGACACAAAATCCGGGCTGGGAGTAGAAATACTTCCACCGGTTGGCTAAATAGTTGTATTGTATCATTGGTAATGAGTTTGATGAAAACATATTTTTCGTTGTTTTTGGTGTTGGTATTAACGTCAGTTTCCTACGCGCAGCAAAAAGAGATTCTGGTTGACTTGAGTCGGGGTGACTTAAATAAAAAGACCGTCGTTTATGAAAAACCAAAAGGAGGAAGTGGGCCGGGGCTGGTGTTGAAAACCGTTCCTCATGCCGGTTACCCTGATCGTTTGGCAGATATTGAAGTTACGGTTAAGGTGTCGCAGGCTGGATGGTATGTGCTGGAGTCAGATGCCCAACCTCAGGATCTGGAGCGGTTAAAACAGGAAGATGAAACAGGTCTAATGACAAAAGTCGCCTATTTTCAACTGGGTAGACAGCGGGTGACAAAGCGTATAGTGTATGATAATCTGAAAGGTGGGCATCAGGAGCTTGGGAAATTTGAGCTGCTAAATGCAGCGGAAAAAATGAAAATCTGGCTACCTGCAAATTTAATGTTGCAGGGCTTGCGCCTCAGACCTTATGTTCCACCTGCGGCACCTTTAGCGGCTGTACATTATCAGCCTAAAATTACGCCACCACAAGAAAGGCCAAGGTTGTGGGTGAATAAAGAAAGTTTGCCTGTTGTCAGAGAACGGCTTTTGTCTGAAGAGAATGGTTCGGCATGGGCTAAAGTGAAAGCTTCGGCTTTAATGCCCTATACCTTTCCGACCAATGAACATCAGGAAATATTTTACAATGAAGGGCTGGAGCATGTTATTGAGCAGAAAGCTTTTTACTACCTCATGACGCAGGATGAGCGGATTGGCCGGGAAGCTGTGGATCTGGTTTCGCGTTATTTGTCAGTTCTGGAATTTGGGAATGTAACACATGGGGATATTACCCGTGAATTGGGACGGGCGATCTATACAGGGGCACTGGTCTATGATTGGTGTTATCCACTGATGGATGCCGGTGTTAAAAGTCAGATGCGGAAAGACTTTAAGCGGTTGGTCATGGATATGGAGGTGGGGTGGCCGCCGTTTTATGGGCTGGAGAGTATTATTAACGGTCATGGTAACGAAGCGCAAATCTGCCGAGATATGCTGTCCTGGAGTTTGGCTGTATATGATGAAGATCCTGAGCCCTATAAATATGTTGCTTATAGCGTGCTGGAGCAGCTTGTGCCGATGCGTAAATTTGAATACCAGTCTCCACGCCACAACCAGGGGGTTGATTATGGTGGTTATCGTTTTGGCTGGGAAATGCATGGTGCCTGGTTGTATTATCGTATGCTTGGCTATCCCGTATTTGATGATAATATCAAGAATATGCCTTATTATTGGCTATATATGCGTACGCCCGACGGGAAAATGCTGCGTGATGGCGATATGTTTAATGTGAAGTATAATTCCAGTGATGATTTTTATTGGAAGAATCCCCAGACAATGTTGCTCTGTTATGCCTATTCGGGAAATGCAATGATCAAGGCTGAATTTTTGAAACAGGGTGGTTTGCCTGACAATCCGGTGCTGTTTCTGTTGTTAAATGATCCGAAGCTTAAAGCGGATTTCGATCGCTCAAAGCTGCCATTGACCAAAGATTTTGGACCTGTTTTGGGGTCTATGGTTGCCCGGACAGGATGGAGTGAGGGGAAAACAAGTAAGGAGGTCGTTGCGGAGATAAAAGGTGCTGGTTATCATTTTGGAAACCATCAACATGCGGATGCCGGCGCCTTGCAGATTTATCATCATGGTATTCAGGTGGGTGATCTGGGTTTATATCTTTCTTATGGATCACCTTATGACTTTAATTTTAATAAGCGATCCGCGGCGCATAGTATGCTGTTGGTTCGTGATCCTGCCGAGCCGCTCTTGTTCCGGACCAAAACTAATGATGGTGGGACGCGGTTTAGCCAGCGCTTTCCGCGTACCGTAGCGGAGGTGCTCGGTGACTCCTGGTACCATACCGGAGAAATCAGGGCTTCGGCATTTGGTCCGGATCCTATCCAGCCGGCCTACAGTTACTTTAATGCAGACCTTACTGCGGCCTATTCGTCCAAAGTGAAATCGTATGCAAAGAGTTTTCTGTTTTTGAATCTGAAACGGAAAGATGTGCCTGCTGCTATTGTATTATTGGATGAATTGCAAACCAATAATAGCGAATTTCAGCCCTACTGGCAGATTAATACACTGAATAAACCGGTCATTAATGAGGCAGGGTTTGTTTTGAATAATCAGTTTAAAGGTGCGGGCGGGACCACCTATGTCGATATGTTTAAGCCTGCGGTATTCGATCGGGAGCTGAAGGTTTATGCTGGTGATTCCACGGCTTTTGTATTCGGGGACTTGTACCAGGTGAAATCGCCCTGGCCTGAGGCGCGGGGTGCGCGGGTTTTGGTTAGCCCAAAAGCCAAAAGTACGCAGGTGAGTTATGCGACGGTTTTTCAAATGGCGGAAAGTGCCGAAGCAAAATTACCGGTGAGTTATGAAGAAAAGGAAGATTATTACCTGGTCCGGATTGCAGATCGTGTGCTCGTTATTGCGAAACCCGATCGGTATCTCGATAAAGCGGTTGAAATCGCTGTTCCTGCGGACCGGGAATACGAAGTGATTGTTGTGGGCTTGAAAGATGGTTTCTGGAATGTGAAAAATCCATCGAAAAATAGTAGCTTTAATATAAATATCCTCAAAGGGAATCATACGACCAGTTGGAAATCTAAGGCAGAACTATTCTATTTGTCACCAGGGAGACAGTATGGTGTCCGTGAAGGGGCGTTTTAGTAAAGGAATATATTGTTTAAATTTTTTAAATGATTTTGTATTCTTATTTTTGTAGAAAATTGTATACAATATGAAAGAGGATTCGCTTGCCAATAAGGTTTATTTAGAAGTCCGCAAGAAGATTTTATCAAGCCAGCTCGCTGGTGGAGCGCGGTTGGTCGAAAGTGCCTGGGCTGACAAGTTGGCTGTAAGCAGGGTTGCTGTTCGCGAAGCCTTTATGCGTTTGGCGGGAGAGAGTCTGGTGGAGTTTGGTGAAAAGGGGGGGTGTTTTGTGAAAAAGATGACTGTCGAGGATGTGCGGGATATCCGTGAGCTGCGTGAGTTGCTTGAAGTCGGAGCTTTAAAGATTTTGTTTTCAAAAAAGAATAAACAGCTGATTGATGATTTGGAATTGATCTGCAACGACTTTTCAGACATGGTCAGCAAAGGGTATTATGGTGGAGCCTGTGAGGCAGATGTACGCTTTCATGAACGTATTATCGAAGGTACTTGCAATTCCAGGCTAATCGCTATTTATAAAAATAGCAATATTCCTTTATTTCACATGAAATTGGGGGCTATTCTTGGGCAGATGGAGGATTATCTGGATACCGAACAAGAGCATCGAGCGATTGTGGATGCGTTAAAAGCGAATGATTGGAACAAGGCTTATGAAACTTTGGTGCATCACCTCGATCGAGGTGAGCAAGAGGCTTTGGAACTTGTGTAAAGTCTTGCCGGAATATACAAAAAAGGGGATATATATTATAATATCCCCTTTTTTGTGTGAATCAATTGCAATAATTGACCCTTTTCTGCTTCTGTAATAATCAATCCCATCGCTCCGGATGGGTCTACTGCACAATTGGTTGGGTTTTGTCCTGATGTTTGAATTTTTTCAGTGACTGTGCCGCTTTGATCCAGCGCGAGGATATGCCCTGAGCCATATATGGCAACAAATAAATTGCCTGCCTCATCAAATGCGATCCCATCGGGTCCGATCTGTCCACCTGCAAGTGCAAATTTTTCAATGGAATCCATTTGACATGATAAGGCATTCCAGTTCATTTTCCAGATCCATTTACTGCCTGTTTCGGCAATATATAATTTGCTGCTGTTGGGGGCAAAGGCTAGTCCGTTCGGGTAGCACATGTTCTGATGGACGGCATGCGCCATGCCGTTGGTCCGTAGGCAGCAGATATAGCCCGTTCCATCTGTCAATTCGCTCCCCGGACAAGTAAATAACAGATTTCCGTTGCTGTCAAAACATAAGTCATTGGGCATTTTTAATGATTTGTTGTCGAGTTCATTCAGGAGTGTGTCGCGGCTGTTGTTGGTGGGGTTATACCTGCGGATGCTGTTTTGTAATGCATCGCAGAACCAGATTGTTCCGTCTGGCGCAACGGCAATTCCGTTGGGATGCCCATCGACCTGTATGCGATCGTACTTGTTGTCCCTGTAGCGGATTAGGTTGCCGGCTTCTTTTTCTACCAGCCATATCGTGCCTTGTTGATCAAAGGCGGGGCCTTCCGGAAAGTGTAGGCCGTCAATAAGTATATTCATCTGAATTATTTTAAAATTTATTTTAAATGTATACAAAAATATTGTAATTTGGTATACATAAAATAGTGTGTATTTAAATACAGGATTGCTGTATCGCGCATTAGATACAAAGCAGTCATCCCAATTATAAAAATAATAAAAGCAAAACTTTTAATAGGCATGCAAGAAAACGAAAGATCAGCCGCAATACTGCGCGAGAATGCAAAATGGATACCAGGAGGTGTGGTATCGTTGAACAGGAAGTCGGATCCTAATATCTGCTTCGTTAAGGGAAATGGTAGCCATGTGGAGGATATCGACGGAAATAGTTATATCGATTATCAGGCTGGATTTGCAGCTTCCTTTCTTGGTCATAATGATCCGGATGTCAATGCTGCGGTATTGAAGACGCTTCAGGAGCAGCAGCTGCTGATGGGAGCGGGTCCTACTTTATTGGAAGGGGAGTTTGCGGAACTATTTTGTGCATCAGTTCCCAATGCCGAGAGTGTGCAGATTACGACAACGGGATCCGAGGCCACTTATCATGCGATCCGGATTGCCCGTGCGGTGACGGGACGCGATCATATCATCGTCATGCAGGGCGGATACAATGGTTGGCATAATGATGTGGCCTGCAATGTGATCAGCCAAAAAGCGGATATCGGATCTTATCAAAGTCCCGGTGAATATCCCTTTGACTCACTGAGCGCCGGGGTTCCCAAAAACCACAGTGATCTGGTACATGTTATCAATTATAATGACTTGGATAGTGTTCGTTATGTACTGCAGAAGTATTCAGTAGCCTGCATCTTATTGGAACCTATTTTACAGAATATCGGTATCGTTAAGCCGCAAGCCGGATATCTGGAAGGACTTCGTAAGCTTGCAGATGAGCAGGGTTTCTTATTGATCTTTGACGAGGTAAAAACTGGATTTAGACATGCTTTAGGCGGTTATCAATCCATTTGTGGTGTTCAGCCAGATCTTTCCACCTTTGGCAAAGCGGTAGCGAATGGTTATCCTTTGGGAGTAATTGCAGGAAAGAAAAAGTACATGGATTATTTTGTTGATCCGGATAAAACCAAGCGGGTCATGATTGCGGGAACATTCAATGCTTTTCCGCTGACAACAGCCGCGGCAATTGCAACATTGAAAAAACTTTCTAGTCCTGAACACCAGGTCTATAAGCATGTTGAACATCTGGGCGCACGCTTGGAACAGGGATATCAGGAAATATTTCCTAAATTAGGTGTACCATTTTATGTCGCTCGTCAAGGCTCGGCTTTCTGTACTTACTTTATGGATCATGCGCCGCTTAATTTTCACGATATTCTGGATAATCATGATTTCGAATTGGATATCCGCTACCGCAAAAATCTCATAAAAGAAGGAATCTTTAATTTCCCGGCTGCAATTAAGCAGGGAAGTATTTCCTTTGCGCATACGGAAGATGATATTGACCGGACCTTAGAAGCGACAGCACGTGTAATAAAAACTTTGTAACCCTGACTATGAAAATAACCGCTATCGAAACCTTTGTATGCCATGCGCGCATGCGAAATTGGATTTTTGTTAAAGTTGTAACCGATCAGCCCGGGCTTTGGGGCTGGGGTGAGGCGACGTTGGAGTGGCATACACAAAGTGTCGTTGGTGCAATTAAAGATATTTCTCAGCTGTTGGTCGGCGAGGATCCACGCCGCATTGAGTATCTGTGGCAGATGATGTACCGCCAGCATTTTTGGCATGGGAACGGAATTGTCCGCGGAACGGCAATCAGTGGTATTGATATTGCCCTATGGGATATTTTAGGTAAAATTCATAATGTGCCCTGTCATGAATTGTGGGGTGGTCGAGTACGGGATTATATCCGTCTCTATTGTCATTTGGGTGGTGGCCGAATGGAAGATTTTTACGAAACAGCACCTGACGACGCTAAACGTTTTGGCGATCTTGCCTTAAAGGCCGTTGATGAAGGTTTTACGGCTTTTAAATCCATGGCTGTTCCGGAAACAATGTCCCTGGAAGGGCTTCGCCCGATTAAATATGCTGAAGCCTGTGTCAAGGCAATGCGCGATGCCGTGGGGGATGATATTGATATTATGGTCGATTGCCATGCACGTCCTAGTCCACGCATGGGTATGCAATTTGCCAAAGCGCTAGAACCTTATGGTCTGTACTTTTTTGAGGAGCCATGCTGGCCCGAAACCATGGAGGATATTGCCCTGATCCAACGGGCGGTAGCGACACCTATCGCTTCCGGCGAACGCCTGATCGGTGTGCATGCTTTTCGGGATATGCTTGAAAAACGTGCGGTAAGTGTTATTCAGCCTGATATCACACATTGTGGTGGATTATCTGAAGCCCGCAAAATAGCTGCTTTGGCGGATGCTTATCGTGTGTCTATGGCGCCTCATAATCCACAGGGACCTGTAAGTACAGCTGCCTCTATCGAGTTGGGCTTCGCAACACCTTCATACATTATCTGTGAGAGTGTTCACAAAGATGTTGAATGGCGACAAGATGTCGTCAGTGAAGGATTTACGGTGCAAGAAAAAGGCCGTATTGTCCTCCCCAATACAAGAGCTGGTCTGGGTATTGAAATCAATGAAGAGGAGGTGAAAAAGCATCCGTTCCAACAGGAAATTTTACAGCGTACATTTTACAGAGATGGCAGTGTTGGGGATTGGTAGATTTAAATAGATATGAGAGCAGAATATAAAAACAAAGTGGTTTTGATCAGTGGTGGACTGGGTGATATTGGCAGGGCAATAGCCGAGGCTTTCCTGACGGCGGAGGCAATTGTCTGTATTGCGGATCGTTTTGCACCAGCACTTGCGAAAGAGCGGTGGCCTTCGCTCGATGAATCTCAGACCAACCTATTTTACGATCAGGTTGATGTTGCGGATGCTGATCAGGTGGAGTCTTGGGTTGATCGTATAGAGCGGGAGCTTGGAGCAATAGCGATCTGTATTGCTAATGCGGCCTGTGTCACGATTCAAAACTTTCGGGAGCTCAGCAATGCGGCCTGGAAAAACGAAATGGCGGTCAATCTGGACGGTGCTTTTTTTCTGGCCAATGCCTGTGCTAAATCATTTGTAGCGACTGGTGTCCGGGGGAATATTGTCTTTTTGGGCAGTTGGGCAGGGCATGCTGTACACCAGAACCTGCCGGCATATAGCGTTTCCAAAGCTGGCTTACGGATGCTTTGTCAAACCATGGCGCTTGAGTATGCTATTGATGGAATCCGTGTCAACGAAATTGCACCCGGTTATGTCAATGCGGGCTTGAGTAAAGTGGTTTGGTCCAATGATGCCGCACTCCAAAAAAAGGCTGCAGCAGTAGTACCACTGGGGGATATCCTCGAAGCGGAGGAAATAGCCAAACAGGTGCTTTGGATATGCTCCGACAATTGCAGACAGATGACGGGGACAAGTATCGTACTGGATGGAGGCCTCTCATTAATTAGACCTTAGATCATGGAACAAAAGGATCCAAGAAAAGAAACAACAGGTGGTTTACAGGCTAAAATTGGACTTGGCCAATGTGATATTACACCTAGCTTAGGGATCTATTCGCGCAATTGGGGGGCAGCTACTTTTGACCGGGCTGTTGCTGTGCACCAGCCCTTGCTGATGCATTGCCTTTATATGGCGCCTGTTGATTCTCCTCCTGCCATTATATTGACAGCCGATCTGGGCTGGTGGAAAAATGCGGAAGACGAACGGGCATTGCGTTTTGCATTGCTCGATCATTTCAATCTGACAGCATCACAGCTGGTCTTTACACTTTCACATACACATGCTGGCCCCAGTATCTGTTCTACGGATATACATCAGCCCGGAGGTGAGTTGATTCCACCGTATCTGGAATTCTTAAAAGCGCAGGCGATCAGCTGTGTCCAGCAGGCGAAGGATGGATTATTTGAAGGGAGTTTACATTGGAGTTATGGGGTATGCGATCTGGCCTGTAATCGGGATCTGGAAATTAATGGCGAATATCTCATCGGCTTTAACCCTCTAAAAGAAGCGGATCATACCTTATTACTAGGGCGTGTGTACGATAACACCGAAAAATTAAAGGCGGTGATCTGCAATTATGCCTGTCATCCGACGAGTTTTGCCCACGAAAACGAACTGCTTTCTCCGGATTTTGTTGGTGAAATGCGGCATACGGTGGAAGCGGTCTTGAAAGTTCCCTGCTTGTTCCTGCAGGGCGCATCGGGGGATCTTGCTCCCAAACGTCAATATGTCAAAGATCCGGCTTTGGTAGAAGCAAATGGTCGGCAGTTGGGCTATGCGGTGCTTGGAACCTTGGTCCAGGAGGATCATGCAGCTCAGCGTTGGGCGTTTGACAAAGCCTTAATTTCAGGAGCACCTTTGGCTTGTTGGAGTTTTCAGGAACAGGTATTATCAACTGAATTCAAGCAGCTTGTGCATACTGTAAAAGTACCATACAAAAATTTGCCGAGCCTTGAGGCTATTTTTCAGGAGTATGAAAGCTGTACTGATCGGGTTATGAAAGATCGCCTTTGGCGGAAATATAATACCCGCAAGACCATTGCTGATCAGCGGGAAGCAACCATTCCGGTATGGCTGTGGAAAATGGGAGATGCTATTTTGGTGGCCCAGGCCAATGAAGCATACTCTTGTTACCAGTCGATTATACGGGCTGAATTTCCCAACCATACCATTGTCTTTATCAATATCGCCAACGGTTACGTTGGCTACCTCGCGCCAGCGGAATGCTATGATAAAGATATCTATGCCGTATGGCAGAGTCCTTACGAACAAGGTAGTCTCGAGATACTTATTGAACAAACGAAATTAGGAATTCAAACATTACTGACCGATGAAACTAGATTGGATTGATGTCATTATTTTTGCGGTATACATAGTCGGTATCGTCGTATTGGGATTATATGCCTCGAAGAAAAGTTCCTCGTCCAAACGGGACTATTTTTTGGCAGGAGATAAGTTGCCCTGGTGGATGATCGGCGGGAGTATTATTGCCGCAAATATCAGTAGCCATCATCTTGTCGGTGCCATGGGAGCAGCCTATAGCCGTGGGTTTGTGGCCATCACCTTGGAATGGGGGGCCATATTGATCGGTTTTAATGCGCTGCTTTGGATATTTCTGCCTTTCTACATACGCAATGGCTTTTATACAATTCCCGAATATCTTGAAAAAAGATATGGAAATGCCACTCGCGTGCTCTATGCGATCTTGATCTTATTTACCTACGTTTTTGTGGAAATCGGAGCAGTGCTCTATCTGGGTGGACTCTCTTTACATGCTTTATTTGGTATTCCTATTCTGTATAGTATTTTTGGAATGGCGATTTTGACGGGCTTGTACACCGTGTTAGGAGGGCTGAAAGCCGTTATCTGGACCGAAATGGTTCAACTGGTTATCCTAGTGCTCGGCGGTGTCGTCCTGACCTTTGCAACCATCAATGCGGCAGGCGGATTTCAGTCCGTCGTGGAATCATCCAAAGACTGGAAGATGTTCTATCCGGCTTCCGATCCCGACTTTCCCTGGACAATGTATTTAGGCGGTTTGCTTTGTATCAGTGTATTCTACTGTGCGACCAATCAATTTATTGTTCAGCGCGTATTGGCCGCAAAAAATGAATGGCATGGCCGTATGGGCGTTATTTTCGGTGATTACCTTAAATTTTTGGTCCCGCTGATCATAACGATTCCGGCTCTGGTAGCACCTAAATTTTTACCGCATTTAGATCAACCGGATCTGTTATTTGCGACGCTCGTAGAAACGCTGTTGCCCAAAGGGTTGATCGGTCTGGTCATGGCTGGTCTCATCTCTGCGATTATGTCCCATATTTCTGGCGCTATAAATTCCTGTACAACCATACTCACAGTAGATATTTACAGTCAATACATCAATAAAAATGCCTCTGATGATCAAGCGATACGTTTTGGTAAACGTGCTGGAGTCGTCATTATTGTGCTTGGTATTATGAGTGCTGTGGTATTGATTAGTTATTCCGACAAACCTGTATTCCTCTACCTGATGAATCTGTATGGTTTATTTACGCCGGGTATAGCTACCATGTTTCTGATGGGGGTCTTTTGGAAGCGGACGACGGCACAGGGAGCGTTGACGGCTGGCTTATTGACCATTCCACTTTCGTTGCTCTTGGAATATGTACTTCCAGATATGCCATTTTTTAACAGAACGGGCATTGTGTTCTGGACCTGCATGATCGCCTGTGTATTGGTGAGTTTATGTACACCGGCCGTTCCGGAAGCGCGGCTGAAAAACCTGATATTGACACGCGATTCGCTTCAGATGCCCGAAGGAGATCAAGCCTCTTATCGTGGCTTTCGGAATCCAACCCTCTGGTGGATAATTATTACAGTGATGGTGCTGTATTTTTATGTGCGCTATTTTTAACCTAACTTGTTGGACGATTCCTTATGAAAGTATCGTAACTGAAATATGTTTTTTATCAATACATCGACGATGAATGCTATGTTGAAAGAACTAGACACCGAAATTGAAGCTATTTTCCCGGAGATTGTTGCGATCCGCCGGCATATTCATCAGCACCCTGAGCTGTCTTTTCAGGAATATAAGACGAGTGCCTATATCCAGGAGCGGTTAACCTTGCTCGATATTCCATTTAAAGTTGTCGCCAATACAGGCGTAGTTGCAGTGCTTGAGGGCGAAAAGTCCTCAAGTGACGATATCGTGGTTTTGCGTGCCGACATTGATGCGTTACCTATTCACGAGCAGAATGATGTGTTGTATAAGTCCACAAATGAGGGTGTTATGCATGCTTGTGGTCACGATTTTCATACAGCAAATCTATTGGGGGTTGCTACAGTCTTAAAGGGATATAAAGCCGAGTTTTCAGGGAAAATTGTGCTCTTGTTCCAGCCTGCGGAAGAAAAGATTCCCGGTGGTGCGATCCAGATCTTGGAGTCCGGTATCCTGGAGTCTTTCGGTGGAAAGATTAAAGCGGTTTTGGGTTTGCACGTCAGTCCGCGTGTACCTTTAGGGAAAATAGGTTTACGTCCGGGGCGGTTTATGGCCTCAAGCGATGAGTTTTATTTTACCATTAAAGGACGTGGCGGTCATGCGGCGGAGCCGCATCGTGGCGTTGATCCAATTATGATTGCCGCTCAGTTGCTGACCACTTTACAGCAGCTGGTCAGTCGTAAGGCAAACCCAGACATCCCTTCTGTATTGACTTTTGGTCGTTTTATCGGCGACGGTGCCGCGAATGTCATTCCCGAGGAGGTGAAGTTGGCTGGTACCTTTCGTACCATGGATGAAACCTGGCGCAAGGAGGCCTTGGCGACAGTAGCAACAATTTCACGGACGTTGCCCGAGGCCTTGGGTGCGACAGTAGATGTGGAAGTGCGCCATGGGTATCCTGCATTGAATAATGATCCCAAATTGACCCAGCAAGTAAAAAATATCCTACAAAGGAGCATGGGAAATGAAGTCGTGCAAGATCTGGAAATCTGGATGGCAGCAGAAGATTTTGCTTATTACTCCTATCGGTACCCAGCTTTATTTATGTTGGTGGGCACGAATAATGACCAGATCAATACCCAATATGGGCTTCATAATCCGCAGTTCAATCTTGATGAAAAAGCATTTAAGACGGCGATTTCGGCTTTGGTGAATAGTGCTGTTTCTTTGTTGAATGAGTCCAATGGATAGAAAGCATTTCTTACTTTCATTATTGCCGTTGGGGCTTTCTTTTCACACAAGAGCCGATTTTTCGGAGGAAGGACTCAATCTGATATTAACACAGCCGAAGAAGAAAAAAATCGGTATTATCGGTTTGGACAGTACACACGCCATTGCTTTTACAAAAGCGATCAATACGGCCAGTGCAGATAGTTTATATGGGCAATTCTCCGTTGTTGCGGCCTATCCTTACGGCAGTAAAACAATCGCGCTTAGCGCGGAGCGTATTCCCAAGATCACGGCCGAAATTCAGCAATATGGCGTCTCGGTCGTTTCCAGTATTGCTCAGCTGCTCAAACAAGTGGATTATGTGTTTTTGGAGACGAATGATGGCAACCTGCATTTACAACAGGCTCTTGAAGTCCTCAGGGCGCGAAAACCATTGTTTATCGACAAGCCTATAGCTAATTCGTATACCGATGCGCTAAAAATATTTGAAGCAGCCCGGAAGTACGGGTGTCCTGTATTTTCCTCCAGTTCATTACGTTACATTGTCGGCCTACAGGAACTTGATAAGAGTAAAGTTGTTGGAGCCGATGTCTATAGTCCCGCTGTCACGGATCCGTCGCACAAGGATCTGTATTGGTATGGAATTCATGCGGTGGAAATGTTGTTTGCCTTAATGGGGCCGGGCTGTATAACGGTGCGAACGGTACAGGAAAGGGGGACTTCCATGTACATTGGTCAATGGGATGATGGAAGAATTGCCTCGGTTCGCGGTATCCGGGAAGGGAAGGATGATTTTGGTGGCACAGTCTTTCTGAAAGATCAGATTGTTCATCTGGGGCAATTTATGGGTTATGGCCCCTTGCTGGATCTTATACTTCCTTTTTTTCAAACTGGGCAAAGTCCGGTGGATGAGCGGGAAACCTTAGCAATTTGTGCTTTTATTGACGCTGCGGAACAGAGTAAATTGAAGGGGGGTACACCCGTTAAATTGCAGAAGCTAGACTAGTTTGGGGGCTGATGTCGTGTAAGACTGTTTAGTTGCTCGCTACCGTTGTCAAAAGCTCACTATTGAAAATAGATGCCGGTGAAATTACTGTTTCCTCCAAAGGGATCTGATTGCCGTAACGTTCTTTGAGTTTGCTTTTGACCTCGGCGCTACTGAGGTCAAAATTTTTGAGTTTTTCCAGTTTGCCTACTTCGATTCCGGCACCGCGCTGATAGATTTTCCAGATCAGTTCCGAACAATAAATTCTGTTGTCCGACCATTCGAATGTGGCATCGTAGTTTTTACCCAAAAATCCCTCACCGATTCCCTTCATTTTAGCTAAAACTTCTTCCGATAGTACTTTGTCTGCTTCTTTAAGCCGTTTGATGACATAATGTTTGTTTTTTCCTCGAGCGATCCAGTCTGTCAAGCTGGTAACTGTGACGGGTTGAACAGCCTCCAGCACGTAAGGTTTTCCATCCTCATGAAAAATAAGACCACAGTGAGAGTAAGGAGAACCTGTCGCTAGTTGTACAGCTTTACATTGAGGCGAGACGGATGACTGAAAGATCATATCGCCATCTTTTAACTGAGGTAGCATCGCGCTACTTTTAACTTTTTTATCTAAAGATCCGTTTTGAGCTTTCGTTGCATTAATATGGAAATAAGATCGCCCGATCAATAGCGTGCAAATGAGCAACAGGGCAAATAAAGCTATTTTTTTCATCTGTGTAATTTTTTAAATAGGATCATATCATCTGCTATTATCGTTTATTCCAGTAAGATACGAAACGTACCGGCATAATTTATAGATTTATCTGTATGACCTTATTTTGGTAACGTTATTTTAGCTGCTGTTAGTATGCGCTGATTATGTATTGTTGTTTCAATCCTGTCATTCCCTTAAATAGCTATGCTGTTATTCAATCCCTATACTACCAGAAGTAGTGCATAGCATAAGTTGTTATCCTTATCTTATGGCTATGAATTATTTTTAAATATTATTAGTCTGATGAACAGGTAAATGTGTCATAAGTGTTGTTTTATTTAAAAAGATCAGATAGCTTTTTTGCTTTCATCTGCTCTGCGAATTGAATTGCATTAAGTACTTCTGTTTCACATTTGTATACCTTTTCTGTTGAAGCACCATGATCCAAAAGATAGCGTGCGATAACCTTGTTTTTTTGTTGTATTGCTTTACCAAGCAAGGTGCATTGTGTAAAACTGTAGTCGAATTTGACCTCATCTATACCCCAGATGTTTAAACTGTTTAAGGATGTTTTTTTGATAAAATCCAAGTCGTCCTGTTCAATCGCCATTTTAAGTAATTCAAAGTCATTGAAATTCTTATTCTTTGTCAGAAATGAGTTGTAAAAAAACTTTGCCACAGCGTAGTTTTTATTGGCTAACATATTGTGAATTGCATTGTAACCAAATTCTGCTGTGTTGGAGAAATCGTTCAATTGGCTTAAAAACAAGAGTATATTTTCTTTGGGTATGGTCCCCCAGTTGAGTAGCTTTAATTGCTCTAAATCGTTTGCCGCAAACAGTGCTGTCAGCTCTTCAATGAAGCTCAAGGAAAACAAATGGTTGTTTAATGTAAGTTTTGAGGGCCAGTTTTTGGTCGTCAATAACTTGATTTTGTTATCGATAATCTGATAGCTGGCCGAAACAGGAACTCCTTGATAACTACTGATTTTAAGTTCTGAGTCAGTTAATTCATACTGTTTCAGCCTAAGATTCTCGACGTTTGTACCAGGGAATAGGGTATGCAGATTCAGTGCTATAGCAAGATAGCTGCTATCATTTACCTGTAGATTATAGTGTAAATAGCCATCATCACTGATCGAATAGGGACTGAACGGTTGCTGTTGGAGTTGATCAGGAGAAGCCGCCCAAGTCTCCTGCGGCAATAGGAGTGTGCTTAGACTAACGAATAAACAGCATATATACGTTGATGTTCGCAAGAGCAATGCTCGAATGAAAAACAGCTTATTCATCAACATATTGTGTTAAAATAGCTTCGATCTCATCTATAAGTTTGTAAGAGTCTGATTCCAGTAGATCTATTTCTGTTTGAATGGCAGGAGTAATCGGCAACTGCATCAGTTTTCGATATACTTGAATGTCCAGATCAATACTCCTGAGTTTGAGTTGAAGTAAATACTGCCCTTGCTCGGTTTGTAAGCATAGTTGGTTGAATGCCTGTTTCACCCTCTCCAGTTCGGCAATTGTTCTGTTATGGTCATTTTCTGTCGCTAGACCGTAATTGGGGTATTTTTCACCCAATTGATTGAACGCATCAAGATATTCCTGTTCCGATAAGGAATGTATATTCATGTAAAGCAGGTTATAGGCGTATAATGCTTCCTGATTTTCCTCACTGACCGGAACGTCCTGATAATCTTCGACCAACTGCGAGATGTCTTGATATTCTGTTTGTAAAATAGCTTCAATATCCTTATTGATTAAATTTGCTTTGTTCATGCGAATATTTTGTTCTTTTTGCAGTCAACGATCGTGATCAGTTCGTTTGACTGTTTGTCTTAAAGACAAAGATCCGGTTTTCTGCGAAAGATACTATCCCTGTATTCCGCTAATTTTATACGGCCTCCTGGTCGTTTTGTGTTTCTCATTTTCAAGCGAATTTTAGCGTTTGTTTGCGTATGTTTAGGTGCCACTGAAGGTAAAACTGTGATTTTTTATTGTGCGTTATTAATAAATAAGGTGTTTTTAGTTAAAGTTATTGTGTTGATATTTAGTTGTTTGTGTCTTTATTCTGATTTATTGAGTAAAAAGTACTCAATAAATTTTGTCAAAGTGAAAATAATACGCATATTTGTTGAGTAAAAAGTACTCAACTAGAGTGGTTGTAAAAAATGAAACTATGATTATATTAAATAAACATCAGCTCATCACCGAACAGTTTCCAAATGGAGAAACGAAAGTGAAGGATTTCGATCAGTGGATCAAAGCGGATAATCTGCTAGAATTTACCTATCAGGAAGATGGCGATTTGATCCGTTTGTTTTTTGTCAAGAAGCGACTTGAGGAAGAAGGGGCGAGCTGTAAATTATGGATTCGTTATATGCCCTATAGTCGTATGGACCGCAAAATTGAGGGCGACCTGTTTACCCTAAAATATGTCGCTGCATTTATCAATAGTTTGCAGTTTGATAAAGTTTATGTTATTGAGCCACATTCCGAAACAACCCTCACATTACTGGAAAATAGTGTAGCGATCTATCCAGCGCTAGATTGGTTGCCGAAACTAATGGAAAAACTCGAATTTTCAGATAATGACCGAATTGTATTTCCGGATAAAGGGGCAGCAGCGCGCTATTTAAATAGTGGCTACGAAGATGCCTGTGTCTTTGAAAAGCAACGCAACCCACAAACGGGACGTATTGAAGCGATGAAATTAAAAACAGGTAACATTGTAAAAGGTGCCAAATGCATAATTGTCGATGATTTATGTTCTGCAGGTGGAACATTTCTCTGGGCAGGAAAAATTCTAAAGGAGATGGGGGCAAGTGAAATCTACCTGTTGGTGACACATTGTGAGCCAAGGATTTTCAAAGGTACTTTGTTGGAGGAAGATTCACCGATCGACCTTGTTTTCACCACAGATTCTATGATGAACACTACGCATCCGAAATTAAATTATATCAACTTAACAACTGAAAGCTATGTTTAGAGCAATGAGCAAAAATCCGATTCTCTGGACGGACGGTTACAAATTGTGTCACAAGGATCAATATCCAGCACATACAGAATGGGTATACGAAACCTGGACTCCCCGGATGTCACGGATCGCAGGAATAGGCCATGTTGCCTTCTTTGGATTGCAGGGGGCTCTGGCGGAGATCAGTAATTCTTTCGATGAATATTTTTTCGCCCAACCTGAGGATGCAGTTGTCGCGCAGTATGAAAAAGCCATTCGTGAAGTGTTCGCGATGACCAATAGCAATTTTGCGAGCACACATCAGTCACAACATATACGCGATTTACATCGCTTGGGTTATCTTCCGATTAAGGTGAAAGCCTTGAAAGAGGGGAGTCTCGTACCGATAGGCGTGCCGATGTTTACGATCGAGAATACCCATCCAGATTTCTTCTGGTTGCCAGGTTATCTTGAAACGCAACTCTCCGCTTATATCTGGTCACCAATGACCGCTGCGACTATCGCCGATCAATACAAGCGATTGTTGACAGGTTTTGCTGAAAAAACAAGTGATGTCAATAAAGTATTCACCCAAGCTGGAGACTTCTCCATGCGCGGTATGGGATCGCCTGAAACGGCTTATCGCACTGCCGGCGGACATTTACTAAGCTTCGGCGTTTCCGCAACACTTTCCGTTCGGGAATACCTCAAAACCTATTACGGAGCCACAAGTGATGTCATGATGTACACGCCTTCAACAGAGCATAGTGTGATGTGTTCTTACGGTGAACAGGAGGTTGAAGCCTTCCGACATTTGATTACGGAGGTTTACCCCAGCGGAAACATTTCTATTGTGTCCGATACCTATGACCTATGGCATGTTGTGGATCATGTATTGCCACAATTGAAAGATCTGATCATGGGGCGGGAAGGCAAGGTTGTCATTCGGCCAGACAGTGGCGATCCTGTTAAGATTATTTGTGGTGATCCGGAAGCTGACCACGAAACAGTTCAAAAAGGGATTGTCGAACGTTTATTTGAACTCTTTGGCGGGACGGTCAATGCGAAAGGCTTCAAGGAACTTGATCCACATATCGGTGTTGTATATGGCGACTCCATCACCGTGGAACGGGCAACTAAGATCTGTGAAGGTTTGATGGCGAAAGGTTTTGCCTCGACCAATACAATACTTGGAATAGGATCCTATACCTATCAGTATGTCACAAGAGATACCTTTGGCTTCGCTTTAAAGGGAACGGCCGAAATTGTGGCCGGTCAGTTTAAAGCTATTCAAAAAAGACCGGCCACAGACACCGGTAATTTTAAGAAATCCCAAAAAGGTATGGTTGCCGTTGTATTTGAAAACAATGATTTTCGCTTGATAGACGATCTCAATCCAACGACCATCGAACAATTGAATGATAGCAACCTGCTCAAAGAATGTTTTGTGGATGGGGCCTTTGTCTGCACAGCTAGTTTTAAGGAAATAAGAAATAGATTACAAACAGAATCAATAAGAGTATATGGAAAATAACCTAAGAAAACTGTTTTTCATCAATGATGAAAACGTTGAACAGTATGCCCAACAAATGGCATCATGGATTGCGGGACAAGTGAATGCGGCAAACCGTCAAGGTTTGGTACTGGGTATGAGCGGCGGGATTGACTGTAGTGTGGTTGCTTGCCTATGCCACTTGGCGAAGGTGGATGTCCATTTGGTCATGATGCCTTATGGTAGTGACATGAACAATAGCAAGAGTCATGCACATGGGATGGAGCTTATTGAAAAATTTGATTTTCCCTACCATATCTTTGATATCAAGCCAGCGGTCGATGCGCTGACCATCAATAACGAAGCCTATATTGCAGCTTCAAGCGAATCCAACCGTGTCTTGAGCTTAGCCAATATCCGGCCACGGGTTCGCATGACTTACCTCTATCAATTTGCTCAATTGGGAAGCCGTTTTGTGATCGGTACCGGCAATATGGCCGAAGCGACCGTAGGTTACTTTACCAAATGGGGAGATGGCGCTTATGATCTTAATCCCTTGGCCATGGTGACCAAGCAAGAAGTATATACACTGGCAAAATACCTAGGTGTCCCCGAATCCATTCAATATAAGAGTCCTTCGGCAGGTCTATGGGAAGGACAGACAGATGAAGAAGAATTGGGCATGAGCTATGCACAGATTGATGCATTTATTCTGACCGGAACATCCGGTGATCCGACGATAGATGAACTGATCCGTAGACGTCAACAACAATCTGCTCATAAGTTTGCTGCGATTCCAACTTTCAAAGGCTAGTAAAAAGTAGAGCTGATAGGAAAAGGTTAGGTTTAGGACACATACAATACATAATTATTGAAGATGAAAACAAGATATGAACAGATTGTTGATGTAAGAGAGATCGCATCCGAAAAAAGGGATCATGTTCCGTCCATATTGTCATTGGCTGGGCAGGAGCAAATCCTGCCTGCTGCATCGGATAAAAAGCGTACACTGCTTTTGGCGATTGATGTACAGAACGATTTTATGGAATCCATTGGCAGTCTACCGGTAGTTGGTTCGCGTGCTGATGTGCAACGGCTGACCCAATGGATGTACAACAATATGGCTTCTCTGACACAGGTCATGTGCAGCCTTGACTGTCATTCACTGCTGCAGATTTTCCATGCAGATTGGTGGGTGGATAAGCAAGGAAATCAGCCCAAACCTTTTACGGTCATCCGTCGCAAGGATCTTATCGATGGAACATGGACTGTCGCCAATGCGGACACAGCTGAACTATCTCTAGCGTATCTTAAAAATTTAGAAACCGAAGGGAAAAAGGAGCTTTGCATCTGGCCCTATCATTGTTTAGAGGGCAGCTCGGGGGCGCAATTGGAAAGTCAATTTACCAATATGCTCTATTTTCACAGCGCTGTACGACAGGTCAAACCCATATTGGTCTATAAAGGACAGGATCCCTACACTGAAATGTATGGTATCATCAAAGCTGAATACGATGACAATAAATTTGTCAATCGTGCCGTGCTCGAGGCTATCCAGGCCTACGATGCCATTTATATTGCCGGGCAGGCATCAAGTCACTGTGTATTGGCATCTGCAATGCAGATATTGGAATATTTTGCGGAGGATAAAGCGATTACGTCCCGCATTACCCTACTGATAGACTGTATGTCACCCATTGCTGGTTTCGAAGAGGCTACACTGCAGGCTTTTGACTCACTGCGTGAAAAATACGGCATACAGATCAAAAAGTCCACAGACGTAATTTTATAACAAGATGGTCAGTACCCCAAAAACATATAACTACGAATACCCCAGACCTGCAGTTACAGTCGATTGTGTGATCTTTGGTTTTGAAAAAAATCAACTTAAACTGTTATTAACCAAACGGGCGATAGAACCTTACTTAGGGAAATGGGCATTTCCCGGTGGCTTTATTCAGGAGGATGAAACTGCGGATGAATGTGCGCTACGTAAATTGTCCGAAGAAGCTGGGCTCAGCAATATCTTTCTTGAGCAGCTCTATACTTTTTCGGATTTAAACCGTGATCCCCGGGGGCGGGTCATCAGTATTGCCTATTATGCTTTAGTTAAACCTAACGAATATATCTTGGTGGCTGGACTTGACATCGATGCGGTGCAATGGTTTAGTTTGGAGGAGGTAGCTGATTTGGCTTTCGATCACCAACAGATCCTGTCTGTTGCGGTCGAACGCCTCAGAGGTAAAATCCGTTACCAGCCCATCGGATTTGAACTGCTGCCGGCACAGTTTACCTTACCTGACCTGCACAAATTGTATGAAACAATTCTGCAGCGTTCGATAGATCGCGGTAATTTTCGCAAAAAGATACTGAGCATGGATCTGTTGATCGACTATAGCGACATGCAAAAGGATAGACATGCCAGAGCAGCAAAAATCTATAGTTTTGATAAAGAAAAATACGAAGAACTCAAAGAAACAGGATTTTACTTCGAAATCTAACAATTTACCTTATCCATCGGGCTCATGAAACAACATGGGCCTTTATCCATTTCAATATTTAGCGTTTACAAGTCGAATATCGATTGTCACAGCGCTTAAATTGACTTACCTTTCCTATTATGTGATTGAAATACGATATTAGATTGAAATATCTTAATGGTGAATTATCTGTTAATATGAAAAAAGTACTTTATTGCGCTGGTATTGTTTTGTCGCTATGTATGGCATGTCAACAAAACAAGGTAAAAAATCCTGTTTCTCCTCCAATAAAGGAGGCTATTGTAAGCGAAAAGCCAGCGGTCGATTCGCTTGTCTTTCAGGATAAAATGATCAGAATTTATAAGATAGATTCGGTCAGCTTTTTTAAGGAACAGCAAAAGGCCGATTATAGGAGAGATACCATCGCTTCGATCAGCGATGTAAAAGTCGCGAAAAAGCTATTGCAGGGCCGTGTCGTATTTGGAGACTATATTCCAGGTAAGACCATGGAAATTGATACATTGGTGGAGGGGGATGTAATTGCTCAGGTACGACTTAATGATGGTCGCTTACTAACGGCGGGAAAAACAGAAGGTGCCATTGACCTGTTGGAGAATATGTTTGTGAAATATTTTCCATCTGAAGAGGTTTTGTTGTTGGAAGGAGGACATACAACAGATCAGGCACTTGATTTGCGTCAGGGGAAATGGGATATTGAAGAAATCGGTAATTTAGACTATGTTTATTTCTCTAAGCATAAGAAATATAGATTGAATGGCATGTTTAACGGACAGGAATGTTCCAGTTACTTTTTGCAAAAAAAGGAAAATGAGGTCTATCTGACCTATGCGCAGATTCCCCTGGACTGGAATGATAACTTTGAGTTTTGCACTTTAAAAGATATTTTTTGGAATGGAGATCAGCAGCTATACTTTCGGAATTTTTTCTATGGAGCACCGCATGATAAGCGAGCGGGTTTCTATAGACTGGATATTATTTCCGAAAATTGATGTCATCAATAGGAATGCATCGAATCTCAAATTACTTTTCCTAGCAAACTGCCCCTGCAAGTAAGAATTAGCAAAAGGAAAAATCCCTGTTTTCCGCTAAACAGAATATTTAATAATAGCTGTATTTTTACTGCATCAGGTACAGTGCTTGCCGTTTTCATCGTATTGAGGTAAGCACGATCTATTTTAAGACTATCGAGCAATAAGGTTATGGCGCATCGCATTTATATATATAACGTAAATCCTAAAACAAAAGAAACATTTGAAGCACATCTGGCCGAATGGAATTATGAAATTCCAGCTCTGATGTTCCCGCTATTTTCTTCGGGTATCCGTTCCCAAGGAACACAGCTCTATGCCAATAAGGAAGACGGTATTGCAAGGTTGCGCTATTTTTATGCGCTGCTTGCTGATGTTTATCAATTGCATTACAAAAAGAAGTATGCTGAACCGGTCAACAAGATGTTTGAATTTTTGGAAAGTTTGCCATTCGATACCTTTCAAATCGATGGACGGGATGTTTTCCATATGAACGTAGAAAAACATACAGAACAGGCAAGCGACTGGGTTGATGAGATCAGGACGACGGGAGCTTTATACACACAGGCCTTTGAGCAGCAGCGTTTGGATCCTCTTCAGAAGATCTTGCAATTATCAGGCTATGATACTTTTCTGGAAATGCTCGAGACAGACTGGATTAACTATGGTTTGGGCTTGTGGGAAGAACATGCTTTTCAGCAGGAGGGAACCGAAGTCTTTGAAGAAAATGGAAAACAAGGATTAAAGGATGCTCTTGGAAATATTCTGGTCGCTGCGAAATATGATGAGCTATTTGAGTTCAATGAAGCAGGGATTGCTTTGGTTGAACTGGATCATCTATTTGGTTACATCAATGAGCGGGGAGAGGAGATCATATCCTGTCAGTACGTTGAAGCATTTGACGCGCATGTTATCGATGGGGTTAATTATGCTGAGGTTGAAATCGAAGGGAAACGTGGTATATTGAATATTGATAGCAAACAACTTTCATTACCTGCTGCCTATGATGATCTGGACTGGTTTGCCCGTGGTTTTTTGAATGCAAAGCAAGGTGATAACTACTTTCTTTTTGCTGCTGATGGAACACAGGTTATTACCGAATCGGCGGATGAACCTTTTGGATACGATTACAGTAAGCTTTTTTATAAGTGGCAAAAAGGGACCATGAAGCGGAAATACTTTCGCATGGATGGTCACTATTTGGGCAGTTTTCTGGAAGATAGCCTACAGGCTCTTCCCAATGCCTATTTCTGGATCAAACCCAATAAGTTGCAGCGCAAGATTTCAATCATCAAGCCTGATGGTACTGTGCTGGATGAAGAGATTGATCGTATCATCGTTCTGGATGATTATCGTAGCATCGCATACCTGAAAAATAAACAATGGCAGATTTACGCACTTGCGCATGATCTATTCCGCTTAGTCGATCGATCTATTGATAAAATCTTGGTCGATAGCATTAAAAACTTCCGAAAAGATGTCTTTGTTGTCGCCTGTGCTGAAGGGCAGGGGATATATGAAGCTTATCTTGATCAATGGCTACTCGAACCTGATCCGACTTATCTAAAAATCGAATATTGCTATATGGACTTTATGCGTATCCAGCAATCCGAAGGAATGCGCTATTTTGATACAAAAGTGAATTTCTGTAGCGAACTTTACGATTATGTCAGTGCGCCGATTCATGATCCACATCCGGAACGAAGCGAAGGTGAATTCTTACTTTTATTTAAAGGAGAAAGGCTGTTTTACGTAGATCTAAAGCGAAATGTCGCTGAATTTCCTGAAACAGCATTTGGCCGTTTGTATGCCGAAAAATATAATTTGCAGGGAGCAGACCAGAGCTACTTTGTACAATTTTATCAAGCATGGACAAAACGAAAGGGGACGGGGTACGAATCTTATCTTGATAACGAGACGTTATACGAAAAAGCGCGAAAACTAAATTGGGCCGGTAAGATAACCGAGGCTATACCTTTGTTGACTATCGGTGCCTCCCGAGGTAGCGCCGACTGCCAATACCTTCTTGGCAATATCTATTGCGATACAGATCATGAAGATTTTCTGGATATTCCTAAAGCGATCGGCTTCTACAAGCAGGCTATCGCACAGGATCATGCACAAGCTTGGACGAACTTAGGGTTCATCTATGCTACGGGCCTCGGCCTTCCGCTTGATATTCCCAAAGCCTTAGAGGCTTACCAAAAAGCTGCGGCACTTGGGGAAGCGCAAGCAATGAGCAATCTTGGCAATTGGTATTATGAAGGGGAACATCTGGAACAGGATTATGTGCAGGCCTTACACTACTTTAAGCAGGCTGAAAAAGACGGCATCAATAACGATGCGCAGGTAGCCGAAATTTATTACCAACAGAAAGATTATGCCAATTTATTACCTTATCTGAAAAAGGATAAAGACGGACAGTATGCTGCGATTTATTATGGTATTTTGTATGAAGAAGGTTGGGGCGTAAAACAGAGTATGGTGAAGGCACTGCGTTACTATGAACAGGCAAACGAAAACGCTGCCTATGCTTATGCCGTCAATCGTCTCTTGTATTACTATAAAAACGGAGCGTTTGCAGATGCAGCTAAATACAACTTTTGGTTGGATTTTGCCAAAAACAATGACGTTGATATTGAAGAATAAAAAAGAATATGGCACATCGAATTTATATTTATAACACAGATAAAAAAGATCAGGAGTATTTCCATGCTTATTTGGGTGAATGGAACTATGTCATTCCAGATTTGTTGCTGCCCCTGTTTGCCGCAAATCCAAAAGCAAAAGGTACCTTGGTATATGCTGAAAAAGAAGCGGGTGTTTTAAAATTAAGGAGATTCTACGATCTGCTTATTCAGGAGTATAACTTGATATCCAATGCTGCTGTCCTGTTGACCATCGAAAAAATGTTCGATTTTCTGCATGGACTTCCATTTGAATGCTTCCAGATCAATGCGCGTGATGTGTTTAATATGTCTGAGGTGAAACATAGTCAACAAGCAAAGGATTTTGCATTTGAAATTCATGAGAAGAACCTGTATTACGAAAAAGCAGTAGAGAAGCAATCGTTATCAGAGCTTTATCCTATTTTGAGCCGCTCAGGTTATGATTCCTTTTTAGCGATGTTAGAGGCTGAGTGGAGCAACTATGGATTGGGCTGGTGGAATACGGAAGCGATTGATAGCCTTGATAATCAGTTTTTTGAAGAAAATGGACGCTGGGGGATCCGGAATGCGAAGGCTGAGGTAAAAGTTGAACCCCGCTATGACGAGATCGGAGACTTTGATTACAATGGCTTTGCAGTTGTTGCGAAAGAAGGTTTGTTTGGTTATTTAAATAGAAAGGGCGAAGAGACCATCCCTTGTATGTACGCCTCTGCAGCGCCTGTACAGAGCGGTCGTGGTACCATTGTAGGAAAAGTGAGTTTAGCGGACAAATATGGCTTGGTGAACGTGGAAACTGGCGCTACAATTATTCCCTTGAACTATGCGGTTTTGGACGATTTTGCTTATGGATTCTATCAGGGACAGCGGGACGGAAAATATGATATTATCGATGCCGAAGGTAAGGGCTTTCATACGACAGGTTCTGATGAGCCTTTTGAAATAGACTACGAGGGCTTTATTTATCAACCGATAGCGAACAGCAAACTACGTAAATACTATTCCAATCAGGGTGTTCTATTGGGCGAATATCCAGAAGGGGTTTTAAACGAATTGTTGTTTGATTTTTACGCGGTCAATTTAAACAATAAAAAAAAGAAATCAGTCCATGCAGCAGACGGCTCCCTTTTGGTAAAAGATGTGGCTGTGCTAAATGCCATGAATGGGCTCAGCGCATTATATTACCTTTCGGAAGGCAAATATTTTCTGTATGACCTCGCTAGCAAGGGTTTTCTTCTGCAAGATCTGACGATTAAATCTGTACAGGGAGGTGCCGATTTTGGTAATGGTGCCTATAATTGTTATATCATCCAAACCGAATCGGAAAGAGGAATCTATCACACGGAGACTAAAAGCTGGCTGCTACCATTGTCAGCACATTATGCCACAATCAGCTATGCGCTGATGGACTATTTTATCCTGCAAGATCAGGTGGGCGGGTATTATTACTACGATACTGATAGCAAAGAACTGAGTGAATCCTTCGATTTTATCTGTGGTAGTGTACGGCATTATCAAGATCTAATGATCTTGCGCGACGGCAAACTGTTCAATAAAGGATATGAGGGATTGGAAGAGGTGCCCCAAGATCAGTATGGATATTATATCAAGGTATTGGACAAGCTGGAAGGAAAGGAACTTGAGGTTTTTGACCATTTTTTCACCCAGTGGAAATCGGATCGGGGCGTAGATTTTGAATCTGCTTATGATAGTTATACCTTGTATCACATGGCCATGGATTGCTGCAGAAATGGAGACGTCGAAAATGCTATCCGTTACTTTACATTTTCAGCTGATCAGGACAATGAAAGCAGTATGTATGAACTTGGTAATATCTATACAGATACCGATAATGAAAATAAGCGTTTTCTGGACCTGAAAAAAGGAATTGCATACTATGAGCGTTCCGCCGGAAAGGGGCATGCAGCTTCTTGGAATAGCATCGGTTATCTTTACCAGCATGGAATAGGCTATACTTCGGATCTAAAAAAAGCTTTTGAGGCTTATAACAAAGGGGCTGATCTTGGGGATGGCTATGCATTATCCAACTTGGGTTATTTCTATTTTAGTGGGACCTATGTGGAAGAAGATCTTGAAAAAGCATTGGATTACTACAAAAAAGCGGAATTGAAACTGGTTGAAAATAATCGCAATATTGCTTCGATTTATTATAGTTTAGATGATTATGACCGTCTACTTGTTTATCTGAAGAAAGATAAAGCGGATAGCTATTCCAATATTTATTACGGTTTGATGTATGATGCGGGGTTAAAATTTAAAAAGGACAGTAAAAAAGCCATTCATTATTTTGAGCGGGCAAATCATTATAGTGTCTATGAGTCTGCTACAGAAAGCTTATTGGGTTACTATAAAAATGATCCCGACTTTATGGATCAGGAAAAACATGCCTACTGGTCGAACTTTGCCCGACAACACGAATTGGATATTGAACCCGAATTGTTGATTTGGGCGAATGAGAAAATTGGGGGAGTAGAAGCAAAGGACGAACCTAGAGGAAATAGTAGTTCATCCTTTTTTAGTAAACTGTTTAAAAAGAAAAAATAACCTGCACGATGTTATCTTCTGCGAATTTAGATTTCACAGGTATGCTAATCGACCTAGCCTTTATGCTATTTTTTGGCGTAGGTGTAGGTTATTCCCTGATAGTGGGGATTATCCATATCATCCAGAAAAAGACCAAAACGTTTGGCTATTATCTGCGGACATTTTTGATCGCCGGTATCGTAGGTCTTGCTTTGGGAGCCTTTGGTGCCTTTATTATCACGCTGTCGCTGATGGCCTAGGAATAGGTAATTCTCAAGGGGGCGCATTGACTTTTTTGGCAGCTACCTGAAAATAAGACTTTATCGTTAAACCGATCTATTTTTTGCGTTGACGATATGCATCAAATGGTGATTACAATGCCAGGCATAGAGACCTATATTTACTTTAAGGGAAATATACCGTTTTGTAACCGGATGAATAAAGGCTCGTTCAAGTTGCTCATCACTCAGGCTCTTAAGCAAGATATCCCAACGTTGGTGCAAGCCTTCTAATAATTTAAGGGAGCTTTCAATTGGATTGTGTTTTGCATCCGGAAGTTCGGCCCACAGGTTTTCTTCATAGAGTTTTATCGTAGGGTCATCTTCTGTCAGCGCTAACTTAAAACGGACAAAGCTATTCATGTGGCTATCAGCGCAGTGATGCACCACCTGTCTGATGGTCCAACCGTCTGGGCGATATCGTTTCTCCAAAGCGATATCTGGCAGGTCGCTGACTTCGGATTTGAGTCGTGCGGGGAAATCTGCGATTGTTTTTATCCAATCATTCAGTAGTTGCTTGTCAATATGATCTGGTACGGCAAAGCGGCCTATGGGATACCGAAGTTTTTCTAATTCATGTTGCATGGTTTAAATTTAACGAAAATTGCTTCAAGGTTCCTATGTTTTGTGCGTAAAGTGACGGTTAAATCCTGTTTTGGACTTTAGTTAATGAACTTATGTGATTTGGATGACAGGAAGAATTGTGGTAATTTCGGCAATTCAAGATGCGTCGCTTTATTCTTCTTTCTACGGCAGATGAGGTCGTAAGGGAAGTAAGTATGGTTTGTTTTGAATATAAAAGACAAGGAATGAAGAGTCTAAATGAGTTGATTAATCCGACAGATTCAGGATGGGGTCTGGTCGAAGAATGGATGAAGGGAGCAAGTAATTCTTATGAGGTACTGCCCAGAAATCCAAAACGTGCAGATGAAGAGCTACTACGAGCTCAGATTACCACAAAATCACCTATGGGTGCTATTATTCATCAAACCGGTGGAATACTCATCGATGGGGGATGGCTACGGATCCTAGGCTCTGGTTCGACTAAATTGAATCGAGGTATCATGGAGTGGAACAAAGGGAAAAGCTTTGACAAAGAAGGGGAGAAAGGTGGTTTTTTGTTAATTGCCGATGATGTTTTGGGAGGATATTTCGCGATTAATGCCGGAGCTTTGGGTGAGGGCATAGGACAGGTCTATTATTTTGCACAGGACACCTTGCAATGGGAAAGTTTGGAGTGCGGCTATTCTGATTTTATTTATTGGACATTGAAGGGTGACATCCGTCAATTTTATGAAACATTTAAATGGAAGGAATGGGCTGAAGATGTACAAAAATTGGATGGAAATCAGGTGTTTTCATTTTATCCTTTTCTATGGACAGAAGAAGCGCGTGATCTGCGCAAGGTTGATAGAAAAGTAGTGCCTATTGACGAAAACTACCATTTCACGATGGAGTTTGCCGGTGGAAGATAAACCTGTTACCAATTGGTGATCAACAGGTTCTTTGCCGCACGGAGACTACATTTCTGATATTTGGAATAGGCTTTTGCTGCTCTTTCCTGAATTTGTTCGTTGCTTTCTCCGTTTATATACCCTGTTAGCGCATCATGGAGACTGTAGGCTTCTGGACACATCAAATGGCTTGTCCAGAGAATGGGGTTTACAGTTTCCTTATCGATATGAGGTGCAAAATACTTTTTACTATAACAAGCGAGGATAATCGCATTCCGCTTTTCGTGGTCGGTGTTTTTGAAACGCTGGTCTAGTTGGAAATCCATAAGGCCATCATGTCCAATATAAGCATTGAGCTTTGCATTGCCTGCTATTCCGATAATCTTGTTGTCTACCTGCAGTGTATCTTTTAGCTGGCCATGCAGACCTCGGAGAAAATCAACTGTACACAGCTTGATCTCTTTGCCATCATAGGCATCTGCAACAAGGTAATAGTTTTCAGACCTGTGTTTATAGACCAAACGCTCGAGGATTGCATCTTTTGCTTTATACTTTTTTAAAAGTTTCCAATCTTTACTGCGATTGAAATAAGTTTTTATACCATATTCGCAGCCCCAATAGAGATTGTTGGCCGGATCCTGACCGTTACCGATTGCTTTGGGAACAGGTACGATTCCCTGATAGGTATTATCACATAATGCGACAAGTACATGAATTGTACGCGTTGTGGAATCATAAGGCAGAACGTCCGTGTGGTTATTTTCACTAGTCGACGGTTGCGCTGAATCTGCGGCGCTACGCTGCCCACATGCGAGAAATACGAGGGTACTACTTAGTACCCATATATAATTGAAAACCTTTTTTATCTCCATTGTATTAAACAAGAATGAATGATCTTATTTGTCGGTACATCAGATCCGACATTTAGTCCGCCTTGGATTTTTTTATCAGGGTCATCATCCTTAAATAATGTCCAAGGTCAGTCTGAATATAAACAAATATAGCCGGAAAATAGTGATGATATACTCCTTGTTTTCAGGGAATTTTAATCTGCAGCCGGATCAGACGATGCTGATACGATAGATACATGAGCTCGCACATGATCTTGTATCATTTGAAGTACTGATCGATCAACTACATTGGGTTCAATCAGTACTTCAAGTGTTTTTTTCAGTCCATCCTGCGCTAAAATTAGCGGGATTGATTTTGGAGTGTATAGGTATGCTCGTTGAGTTTCGTAATTTCTAGCTGGATACCTTCCGCTAGTCCAAGTTGGGTTGCGGCCTCTTTTCCTAGTTTAAGGACATGGAATCCACGGCCACGGTACGTGAAATTGCATTCAAACTCATTGGAATCAATAACGATCCGGAGCTTTTGTGATTTCGTTGGAAATAGAGGCTTAAAATCTTTCGTAATTCTGATTTGCGCTTTTTTTGTATCATCCGCTGTAATTTTATTTCCTGCTGCTGGAAATAACATATGATTGGGAGAATCATTTTGAGCGATATTTTCTACTGCTTGTTGTTCCTCCTTCTGTTGAACTGCTGCAAGCTCTTTCGGTGGATTTTCAGTTACTGCTGTCTCCTGAGGTTTTTTATTTTGGCGACCTTTTTTTCGTGCATTTTGATTGGTAGGTTTTGCCGTAACTTCCTGTGCTTTTGCATCAGTGGTTGCTACTGTTTTTTTGTCTTCAGCTTTTGGTGAGGGAGCGACTGCAGATAAAGGTCGTTTGATAATATTTCGAATGTAATAATGTTTTATTCTCGATTTATCCGTGTTACGTTCTTCAATTTCAAAATCCTCCGTATAGGCTTTAAAAAGGTGGGACATTTTGTCGTAACCATAATTTCGTGCATCAAAATCCGGCTTTCTTTTATTGAAAAGACTACCAATTTCCCCCAAAAATGCCCATCCATTTTCATCTGCGGTGTCATCAACGGTGTCTTTTAATAATTCCAGTGTCTCTTCGTCAAGCACTGCTATGCTGGTTGGATTGTCTACAGGTGCCGGTTTGGGTTGATTCTGCTGTTTTTTCTTTGTGTTAGGTTCCTTTTTTGGATTCTTTTCAAAGATCTCAACATAAATAAATTTGTCGCAAGAAGCGATGAAAGGTTTCGGCGTTTTTTTCTCTCCAATACCAATCACCAACTTACCCGATTCTCTTAAACGGGTTGCCAATCTTGTAAAATCGCTGTCGCTCGATACAATACAGAAGCCATCGACCCTGTCGGAATGTAGAATGTCCATCGCGTCGATAATAAGAGCTGAATCGGTGGAATTTTTACCTTGGGTATAGCTATACTGTTGGATGGGGGTTATCGCATGGGTGAGGAGCTTATCCTTCCATTTTTCGACATAAGGATTGGTCCAGTCACCGTAGATCCGTTTGATCGTTGGGATACCGTAGCGTTTGACTTCGTTCAGAATCTCTTCGATCTTTCGATAAGAAACATTATCCGCATCGATTAATATTGCGATTTGTAAATCCCCATGCTCTGCCATATGTGTTTATTTATATTTTCGATGTATTTTTATGTTTATGTTACGAATAGGATTCTCCTATTTTGAACATATGGTTAAAAATACACTATTGTTGAAGAATTATTGAATTTTTTAAGAATTTAATTTGAATGATGATTTTCTGAAGGCTGCTATTTTGTAAGATTTCCTGCCTTATTTTATACATGGGATTATAACAGGATCAGCCATAAAAGGCACGTCAAATAGAATTTAATAGGAAGTATAGAGACAAAAAAAAGGTTTTCAAACGGGGAGAATGAAAACCTTAAATAACCAATTATAAACCTAAATTATGATGCAACAAAGATAGTGTGTATTTTACACATATGCAAGTGTTGTTTATTTTTTTTAATAACCCGCTTGTTTTTTGTAGCTAAAAAACTACAAACACTTTCATGTTATGCTGTTAATGCTCAATAAAAGCGGAGGGCCGATAGCCCATGACAGCATAAAAACTATTTGTAAAAGCCTGTACACTTTGGTACCCAACTTTGTAGGCAATCTGGGATATGGTCAGTTCACCTGTGCTTAATAATTCAAGACTTTTAATTATCCGCAACAATTGCTGGTATTTGACCAGTGTCATTCCCGTTTCCTTTTTAAATAATCGTTCGATCGTGCGCAGGGAAAGATTGGATAATAACGCAATTTCTTCCATCTTAATAGGATGGGTATAGTGGTCGTGTAGGTGATTTAAGACTATCTGTAATCTATTTTCACTCGGCAGCGTAATTTCTAGATGCAATAAGCGGGATCCGAAGGCGGGGAGTTCGTTAAGTAGTGCACGAAGGAAAATTGTTTCATGTTCATTTTCTTCCGTCAATTTTGACCATTTTTCGGCATATAGGATCATCTCTCTTAACACCTTCGGAGCAGCGAATATTTGAACCTTTTCGAAAAATGGATCTTCCTGCTCGATATCAAAAAAGAGGATCATTAACTTGATACTCTCGGAATGTGAATTGGTCTTATGTAAAGCATTTGAGGGTACCCATGCCACATGATTCTGGGGGAGGAGGTACATTTTTCCCTCAACGGTGAGGTATTGAAAGCCTTGCTCGACATAAATCAACTGCGCCTTACGATGGGTATGTAACGCATCGTCGTGAACCCAATTTTCTTCGAACCAGACAAAATTAGATTTTTTTATATTATCAATTGTATCAATATGATTGGAACAGCTCATGTCGTTATAAATTAAATCAATGGCAAATTTAATTAAATAACTGGATATATCTTTGCAACAAATCATCTTGTAGGTGTATTCATCATGCGGTAATATCGTATACTAGTGGAAGGATCCATCCGCTAAACATTAGCTATTACACCCAAGAAATAAATAATTTATAAGAATAATAATATGCAAAAATCAAACACTGTATCCTGGAGCTGGTTGTCTGTATTGGTTGTTATTTTAGTTTCAACGAATCTGAGATCGCCGATTACGGCTGTGGGGCCTGTTTTGGGGCAGATCAGTGACTATCTTACATTAGATAGCTTTCAAAGTAGTTTATTGACGGCAATTCCTCTTTTTATGTTTGCAAGTTGTTCGGTCCTGGTGAGTAAGTATTCCCACGTTCGGGGTATGCATCGTTTTTTGTTGTTTGGATTGATTGTCCTTGCTGTGGGAATCATTGTGAGGGTAGGGGGCGGTACAACTTCTTTGTTTGTGGGATCCGTCATGATTGGCTTAGGAATCTGTGTGGGTAATGTTGTAGCTCCAGGGTATATTAAAACCAGTTTTCCCAATAACATCGGACTGATGACTGGTATTTTTGCTGTAGCAATGAACTTGACGGCAGCATTCGCATCAGGCTTTAGTCTACGTCTGGGTGACTGGACTGGCTTTGGATGGAGAGGTTCCCTAGGTGTTTGGGTGGTCTTGGCGATAGGATCTATTATTGCTGTTTTTTTTGATCAGTTACGTGGGCAGAAGAATGTTATTCCTGAGCAGAAGAAGCAAGTGCAGACTGGGATTGGGCATATTTTTAAATCCAGATTGGCTTGGTATATCAGTATATTTATGGGAATTCAATCATTGGTTTATTATAGTTTGATTTCCTGGTTGCCCAAGGTATTGGTCGATTATGGGATGGCTGCCAAAGACACCGGTTGGTTGTTATTTTTGATTCAGATTGCGATGATCCCCATTATGTTTGTCGGGCCTATTATTGCGCACCGAATGAAAGATCAGCGACTGATGGCTGTTGCTGTTGCGGTGGGTATGCTGGGCAGCATTTTGATCTTCTTTTTATATAAGCTAGATGGGATCTATGTTGCAGCCATATTATTAGGGCTTTCCAATGGCCTGTCGTTTAGTCTTTCTATTCTCTTTTTTAGTTTAAGGGCAAAATCGACAGCGAATGCAATCAAAATTTCGGGAATGGCGCAATCAGTTGGGTATTTGATTGCTGCATTCGGTCCACCGATTTTTGGAAAATTGCATGAGATAGACCCATCCTGGAACTACTCCTTTTATTTTCTTGCGGCTAGTATTGTCCTGTTGTTATTGACAGGAATAAAAGCGGCAGAAAATAAATTCGTGGAAGAATCATAATCGCGTATACGACATTTGGTAAATGCTAGCAGCCCCATTATTTTAAAATAATGGGGCTGCTGTCTATGTGGATAGCTTACTCATGAACCACTTGTTGATATCGTCAAGTTGGTTCACCTCGATTTAATCTTTTAAGATGTCAAATTCGATATAGGTCGCATTATTGACATCATGGAAAATGCGCTGTGTTGCTTTACGGAAGTCGGCTTTGGTCGCTGTATAGGGTTCCATAAATACCTGTGGATTCCGTTCCGCCAATGGGAACCAGGAGTTTTGTACCTGAACCATGATACGATGTCCTTTTTTAAAGGTGTGCGCAACATCTGGCATCACAAAATCTACTTTTTCTACGAAACCGGGAGTCAATGCCTGTGGTTTGTCAAAGCCGTTTCTGTATTTTCCAGCCATGATTTCACCTCTGACCATCATTTGGTATCCCGCCATTGTTTTTCCTTCAAAACTGGGAGCATCATTGGGATAAACGTCGATGAGTTTAACAACATAATCCGCATCGGTACCTGTTGATGATACTTTAAGGAAGTTTTTGATCGGGCCGACAATGGTAATGTCTTCGGTCAAAGCTGCTGTTTGGTAGACCATAACATCGGGGCGATTGGCTGCAAAACGTTGATCGTCGACCATGTACTCGCGTGTACGGTTTTGGATGAGTCCGCCTTGATGTGGAACAGGTTTGTTGGGGTCCGTTACATATTCATCCCATGAATCCGTGCGTTGGACTTTCTCAAAACCAAGTTTGCCCTGTGGCTGAAAATAAAGTTTTTTTGTTTCGACATTTTTTGGCGGCCATTGTTCAAATTGCTTCCATTCATTACTCCCCGAAATAAAGATATTGGCCTCGGCAGCAGAGAAGCTACCTTCTTCTTTTAAGTAGTGACTGAAAAAAGGCTGTTCAAATTTTTCCTGATAGGTGATACTTGTTTTTTTCTCAAATTGAATGTCGCCCAAATGATCTCCTGCTGCGCGAACCCATCCGCCGTGATACCAGGGACCCGCAACCAAAATCGAATTATTTGTTTTGCTTTTTTCTTCAATGGATTGATAGGTTTTAAATGTACCATAGGCATCTTCGGCATCAAAAAAACCGCCAACAACCATCACAGCTGGTTTGACCTCTTGTAGGTAATTGGTGATGACACGTGTTTTCCAAAACTCATCGTAGTTGGGATGCTTGAAGAGGTCGTTCCAGAATTTGACCGAATCGCCAAAATACTTTTCTTTGAGCTCTTTGGCGGTTCCGCCTTCAAGGAAAAAATTATATTTATCGACCTCGTTGATCTGAATGTTACTTTTGAATTGATTGGGGGTTATCGGTTTTGGACGTGGTACACCAAATGTTGACATAAATGTGAAAGCATCTTGCAGGAATAATACACCGTTGTGGTGAAAATCATCCCCAATAAACCAATCGGTCACCGGGGCCTGTGGCGAGACCGCTTTGAGGCTGGGATGGGTCTTGACCAGCCCCACTGTGGAGTAGAAACCGGGGTAGGAAATCCCATAGAGACCCGCTTTTCCATTGTAGTTCTTCACATTTTTCTGTAGCCATTCTAAAGCGTCGTAGGTGTCTGTGCTCTCGTCGATCGCTTTTTTATCTTTACTCAGATTTGTTGGCCGAACATCTTCAAAATCGCCTTCACTCATCCATTTTCCACGGACATCCTGATAGACAAAGATATAGCCTTCCCGCATCATCGATGGGAAGTTGCCCAAACTTTTCTTGTACTCATTTTGGCCATAAGGCCCCACGGTATAAGGTGTTCGGTTTAATAAAATGGGGTATTTCTTGGATTTATCTTTGGGGCTGTAGATTACGGTAAACAATTTCTTGCCATCTCGCATCGGAACCGTTACTTCGGTTTTCTCATAATAATCCCGAACATAAGCGGAATCTGTGGCAGTCTGTGCATGGAGCTGGCTCCCGGTTAACAATGCTAAAGCCAGAAACGAAATTGTAGTTTTCATTGAAATAATTATTTAGGAATGTTGATTTTTCATGGTTTATATAAACGTCCTATAGTCGTTTAGCCTAAACTCATGACGGTTTCATCAATTATCAGCCTAAAGGTAACGCTCCCGAAGTCATTTTCCAATTTTATTGTCATATTTATATAGAATAGAAAAAGAAAAATTGACCAATTTTTTAGAAAGAATAACTTTTTTCGAATTGTATTTGGATTAGTTTTTTAATGTTAATATATTGAGTTAAATTAGTTATGATTATATTTTGTTTTCGCAAGTATGATCAAATGCCTTATATTTCAGTGAGATGGACGATGTAAGCTCGGGGTGCTTATTTATTTCATCTCGTTTCTTTCGCCTTCGAATAGGTATTGAAATAGCAATTGTCATGATTTTATAAATAAAGTGACGATGGATATGAAATATGTTTTTTTAAGCTAATTTTAAGAATTATTTTATCATAAAACATCAATTAAATAACAATTTAAGTATATAGAATTAATATGGGACAACAAGTGAAAGATGCCAATGGTAAATTGGGTATTCTTATTCCGGGATTGGGTGCTGTGGCTACAACATTGATCGCTGGTGTGGCATCTATAAACAAAGGTTTTTCAAAACCAATAGGATCTGTTTCTCAATTGAGCAGAATCCGTTTAGGTAAGCGCACGGAGAATAGAAATCCTTTAATCAAGGATTTCGTCCCTTTGGCAAAGTTGGAAGATGTGGTTTTTGGTGGTTGGGACGTATATGAAGATAACGTATATGAAGCTGCTTCAAAAGCACAGGTATTAGAACAAGGCCAACTTGATGCTGTAAAAGCTGAATTGGAAGCAATTCAACCAATGAAAGCTGTGTTTGATCGCAATTTTGTTAAAAATTTGGACGGCACGCACATCAAATCAGAAAAAACACGTCGCGAATTGGCTGATGCCGTACAACGTGATATCCGCGAATTTAAAGAAAAAAACGGCTTAGACCGTGTTGTAATAGTATGGTGTGGCTCTACTGAACGCTATATTGAAACAAACGAAGCTTTCTCAACAATTGCAAAATTAGAAGAGGCTTTGGATAAAGACGATCAACGCATTCCACCAAGCATGATCTATTGTTATGCGGCTATAAAAGAAGGCGCTCCTTATGTTAATGGTGCACCAAACTTGACGTGTGACGTTCCTGCGATCGTTGAATTAGCTCATGAATATGGTGTTGCAATTGCTGGAAAAGACTTTAAAACAGGTCAAACATTGATGAAAACAATTGTTGCTCCTGGTCTTCAGGCAAGAGCACTTGGCGTTGAAGGTTGGTTTTCAACAAATATTTTAGGTAACCGTGATGGATTGGTATTGGATGATCCTGAAAATTTCAAAACGAAAGAAGTTTCTAAATTATCCGTATTGGAAGAAATCTTAGATGCGAAAAAGAATCCTGAGCTATATGGTGATCTATACCATAAGGTACGTATCAATTACTATCCTCCTCACGGTGACAATAAAGAATCTTGGGATAATATCGATATCTTCGGTTGGTTAGGTTACAAAATGCAAATTAAGATTAATTTCTTATGTAGGGATTCAATTTTAGCAGCTCCGGTTGCATTGGATTTGGCATTATTTATTGATTTGGCGCAACGTGCTGGCATGTCAGGTATCCAAGAGTGGTTGTCTTTCTACTTGAAATCCCCACAAACTGCACCAGGTTTACCTCCTGAGCATGATATCTTCAAACAATTAATGAAGTTGCAAAATACCTTGCGTCATATTATGGGCGAGGATTTGATTACGCACTTGGGATTAGATTATTACCAAGAGTTAGTAGACAGTATTCAATAAATTACCTTTATAAAAAGGGGAATAATTGCTTAGGGTAGTTCTTCCCCTTTTTCTTCAGGACAATTAGTGTATAAACTTGTATAACCCGCTCTATTTAGAGATGGTGGAGGGGGCTATCAAGCAATTGTCCGGAAATAACCCGCTGTAAATTTTTGCGTTTGCGAACGTTAAGATCGTGACAGGGGTTTTACTTTTTTAATGAATGATTTTATTTTGCAATTAGAAGGAATGGAATTTGCTATCATTGCGGCGGGAGAAGGATCTCGATTGCGAAAAGAAGGCTTTAATTTGCCTAAGCCCCTGCTACCTTTACATGGTGTTCCATTAATTGAACGATTGATTCGTGTCTTTGCTAAAGAAGGTGCGCAGCAAGTGCATGTTATTATCAACAGACAATCACCTGAATTGAAGACATTTTTAACGCATACAGCCTTCGAGCTTCCTATCGTCCTGATCGAGGAGGATACACCAAGCTCCCTGCATAGTTTTGCCTTATTGGTCGAAAGCAATCCAGATTGGACCTCCTGTTGTCTGACAACCACAGATACTGTTTTTAGACCCCATGAATTTCACGAATACCTAACAGCTTTCCAGCAAAAAGAAAATGCAGACGCTTTTATGGCCGTCACACCATTTGTCGACGATGAGAGTCCGCTTTATGTGAACACAGATCAGGAGCTAAACGTGAAAGCATTTTTAGATCAGGCTACATCGGAAACAAAATTTGTTTCAGGAGGTATTTATTGCTTTCGTAAAGCGGCAATGAGCTGTGCATTAAGTTCTGTTGCGGCAGGAAATTCCAGAATGCGTAACTTTCAACGTGCGCTTTTGGAAGATAATTTGCATGTTGAGGCATTTGTGTTTGAAAAAGTAGTCGATATCGATCACTTGAAAGACCGTATTGTAGCGGAACAGTTTTTGAGTGAGGAAGTTAGTTAGTAAAATGAGCGAAATGATTTCTATTTTAGGCGTGACGCGTAAAAACCGTTTTTCTCCCAATCATGTGGGGAATGATGCTGCAATATTTAATGAAGTTGTGCTAAAATTGACCGAGAAAGGTGCGTCAGTTGAAATTTGTAATGAAGACGAATTCTTAGCTTTGGATGCTATCAAACAGAAAAATGTTCTGACAATGGGAAGAACAAAGACCTTGGTTAAGAAGTTGCAATCTCTTCAAAATAATGGTGTTAACGTATTGAATTCAGGTTTCGGTATTGAGAGCTGTTTTCGAAAAAATATGACACTCAAATTATTGGAAGGGGGAATTCCTTATCCGAAGAGTATCGTCATTTCGACAGTCGCAGACATGCAGGCTATTTTTGAAAAACTGAAAGGAAAGGGTGTCTGGATCAAACGTGGAGACTTCCATGCAATCCATAAAGAGGATGTCACTTTTGCAGCCAGTCTCAAAGAAGCACAGCATATCCTAAACGAATATGCGCTCCGGGGGATTAAGGAAGCCGTTATCTCTGAGCATCTGGCAGGAGATCTATTAAAGTTTTATGCGGTTAGGGATACCGATTTCTTTTTCTACTTTTATCCCTATGAACATAATCATCATAAGTACGATTTGTATGAACAGATCAATGATGAAGTTGTCCATTTTCCATTTGATTTGGCTAATTTAAAGCAAGTAGCCAATCGCGCAGCGGAAGTGCTGGATGTCCATATCTATGGCGGTGATGTGATTATTGATGCAAATGGAGATTTTCATATTATTGATCTAAATGATTGGCCCAGTTTTGCTCCTTGTCGGGCAGAAGCAGCTGAAGCCATTGCACAAATGGTTTACCATAAATTTACTGAAAAGAACCACAATGCAGAGAGAACAAGTTAATGTAATCGAAGAAGAGAATTTGAGTGCATTCGAACAATCTTTAAAATCCAACGATACAGAAGAGAAAATAGATATTTGGTTTTATAGACCAATTGGTTTTCGTATTGCACAGGTATGTGCTAAAATTGGGATTACACCCAATGCTGTGACGATCATAAGTATTTTCTTTGGTGTTGCGGCCGGTATTTTATTTTATTACCAAGATCTATGGATTAATGTGATCGGAATGCTGTTGTTGGTCTTTGCAAACTCTTTGGATAGTGCAGATGGACAGTTGGCCCGGATGACAGATAACAAGAGTCGCTTTGGTCGTATTTTGGACGGCTTTGCGGGCGATTTTTGGTTTGCTTCCATCCATATTGCCATCTGTTTGCGCAGTATCAATGAAGGCTGGCCGGAATGGTTGTGGGTATTTTGTATCCTTGCTGGAGTGTCCCATATGGTGCAATCTGCAATGGCTGACTATTACCGCAATGTCCACCTCTTTTTTATCAAAGGTAAGGCAGGAAGCGAATTGGATAATACGTGTGATTTGAAAGTTGATTACGATGCCTTATCCTGGCGGAAGAACTTTTTTAGCAAGTTTGTGTTGAATGGTTATATGGGCTACACCCGAAATCAGGAAAAGCTATCCCCAAAATTGCAGAAGTTATTGCATATCGTCAAATCCCGATATAAAGATGATTTGCCCCAACAATTGATGGTTGATTTCAGAATGAAAAATAAACCATTGATGAAGTACACCAACATTGTGCAGTTCAATACACGGGTAATCTTCCTTTTTGTTTGGTTGTTTATCGGTCAACCGTGGATTTACTTTTTCTTTGATATGTTTGTTTTAAACCCGATCTTAATCTATATGTGTAATAGACAGGAAAAGGTAAGTGGTTATTTTGTTGATAAATTAACAAACGATCCAACTTATGGGGAGTAAAATCTATAAAGTACTCTTTATGCTGATTGGTATAGGCACCTTGGCCTATATGATTCATGCAATGGGAGTTCAGGAGATTTGGACGAATCTGGAGAAAATTGGTTGGTGGTTTTTGCCGGTATTGGGTAGCTGGGCTGTTCTTTACTGGATGAATGCCATAGCTTTTAAAGCGATTATTCAGGAGCCGCAATTGCCGCAGACCAATGTTCCTTTCTGGAAAGTTTTGCAATTAACAGTGTCTGGTTATGCGATTAATTACATTACGCCATTTGTGGCGCTAGGGGGAGAACCTTACCGCATTATCGAACTGAAAAATTATGTTGGCGGTTCAAAAGCAGGATCATCCGTTCTGTTATATGGCGTTATGCACATTCTATCCCATATTTTATTTTGGGTGGTATCAGTTTTCCTGATTCTATGGTTTGTGCCGGCGAGTACCTTGGTTGATGTTGCCTGTGCCGTAATTTTTGTCATGGCTATTGTATGCACCTGGTTGTTTACAAAATTCTATAAAAAAGGAATTACAGTTTCTTTATTAAAGACCTTATCGCGCTTGCCCTTAGTTGGAATGAAAATCAATAATCTGCTGGAGGCAAAGTTCGAAACATTGAACGATGTTGACCAACAGGTGAAGAATCTATTTCAAAATCGTAGAGACCGATTTTATACGGCTCTTTTCTGGGAATTTGTTGCTCGGGTAGTCGGCTGTTTTGAGATCTATTTTATTGGCCTTGCACTGGATATCAACATCGATTTTATTGATGCGATGATCATCAGTTCCGGATCCTCGCTATTTGCCAATTTGGTATTCTTCTTTCCAATGCAATTGGGGACTCGTGAAGGTGGATTGGCGATGGCTGTGATGAGCATAGGCCTGCCTGCTTCGGTCGGTATTTTTATGGGGATCGTGACAAGGATCAGAGAGATTGTTTGGATTATGATTGGTTTAGGTTGGATGAGTTTAGTTAAAAAGAAATAGCAATGGATAAGTTTATAATTAAGGGGATCATTTTTGATTACGGTGGTACATTAGATACGAATGGGGGACATTGGGGGGCAGTGATATGGTCCGGTTACGAAAAATATCAAGTTCCGGTTAACCTGAATTCCTTTCAAGAAGCCTACGCCTACGCCGAACGTCAAATGGCGATTCAGCCGATTATTAAACCGGATTTCAATTTCCTGGAAGTACTTGAAGCGAAATTGAAAGTACAGTTTGAATATCTTATAGCAGCTGGCTATGATCTGGATATGCGGTTGGCTGATAAAATCGCATTTGACGGTTATTCTCTTGCCAAGGATACTGTCGCACAGGTAAAGCCGTTATTGGCTATTCTGGGCGATCAATATCCCATTGTGATGGTATCCAACTTCTATGGAAATCTAAAAGCTGTGCTGGCTGATTTTGGGATTTTATCATATTTTAAAGCGGTTGTCGAGTCAGCGGTAGTGGGAGTACGTAAACCAGATCCTGCAATTTATGCACTTGGTGTCGAGGCGATGGGTATGCCTGCTGCTGAGATATTAGTCGTGGGTGATTCCTATAGTAAGGATATGGCGCCAGCAAAGGCTGTCGGTTGTCAGACGCTATGGCTGAAAGGACAGACTTGGGGCGAAGATAAACTACAGGATACTTCTGCCGCAGATAAACAATTTAGTACCATCTTTGATCTCAAGGATTTTGTTTAATCAGGCTTTTTGACGAAATTCTTTAGGCGATATGCCCACATTTCGCTTAAAGAATTTTCCAAAAAAAGACTGATCTGAGAAATGGAGCTGTTTCGCGATTTCTCCGATCGATAGCCCCTGACGGAGCAAACATTTAGCCTCTTCCACCAGAACATTCTGAATCAATTCTATTGCTGGCTTTCCGGTAAGTTCTTTCGTGATCACCGAGAGGTGTTTGGGGGTAATACCTAATTCTGAAGCGTAAAACTGTACCATATGTTCCCGATGGAAAGATTGTTTTAATAGCAAGTAGAAATTGGCCAATATTTCTCTTTTCCGTGAAGGTACCACGGGAATATTTTTGATATTTTGGCTGGCTAAACGTGCGATTTCACAAAACAACACTTCCGTTAGCGACTTGATAATCTGTGGCTTGAAAATATAGTCCCCACCTTGCTTGTCGTAATGAATAAACTGCTTGAATAGGTTAGACAGGTTTGCGGAATCTGGTGTCGAAAGTGAAAAAATGTGATTGCTATTTAATGCGAGCGACTTTTTTGTGAAGTCAAAAAAGTCTTTTTGAAGTTCCAATTTAAACGTAAAATCTATACTAAAGAAAATCAAATAAACTTCACAGTCCCAAGATTTGGTGACAGATGCACCATTGACTTTCGACGAGGGGTGAGTCAAGAGCAGATGATGCTGTCCAACTTGTACCCGTTCGTCATTTATAATAAAAGAGGTTTCCCCCTTTTTTATTAGGCAGAGTGAATAAAGGCTTTTGTTCGCCAATACATGTTGTTGCTGTGGGCTGAAGACCGGTTTGGATTTGTTTCCCTTGATGTGAAAAGCGAAAAAATCTCTGTTGTCAATGAGTTTATCGATAGAGGACATGCTTACTTTACAATAAAATCAAAATATGTTTTACGATAGGGTTCATCCTTTAAGGTATAGTGCCACCATTCCTTATCGTAGGCCTTAAACCCAAATTTAGCCATAGCCTCACGTAGTATCCTGCGGTTTTCCTTTTGCTTTGCAGTTAGTTTGGTATAGTTATGATGAGAGACGGCACCAAAGAAATCAAAAGGACCGCCCATATCTATTTCTTTGTGATCTTTAAGACTGATCAATGTTAAATCGACGGTACTACCGCGACTATGTCCTGATTTGGTCGCAATGAAACCGAGTTTAAATAAGTTTTTCTTATCCAGCTCTGGATAGAACTCCCGCTTAGCGATCGTATCTTGGGTGGCCAGTGACCAGGCTTTAAAATGATCAACTGCGCGTTGCGGACGATAGGCATCAAATATTTTTAATGCCAAGCCTTGATTGTTTAGATGTTGTTCAACTTGCTGTAAGGCCAATGCGGCACGCTTGGTCAGGATTGCAACAGGTTTTTCGTAGCCACGGATAGGTTTCCCTGTAAAATTGTGGCTTCCAAAATAACGCATTTCGAGGGTAATTGTCGGGATGAATTCTTTTACGTAGACGAAGGTTGCTGGCATCTTTTGTTGGGCTTTCGTTTGGAAGGCAAAAAAAGCAAGACCAATGGATAGACAGAAATTGAGTTTCATAGGATGAAGATACAACTTTGATGATCAATTCTAGCATTGAGCGATGAGCTGAAAGTGTATTGTAAACAATAACAACAGGATAAATAAGACAAGCCTCAGGAAATGAATGCCTGAGGCTTGTCAGGAAATATACTTAATGGTCTGTTATTTTCCTTTTTAAATAGTTGTAGATCTCGATCTGTGAGCGGCAAGGCTCCTTTTTATTTTCGACGTAGTGATTGCTTAGGGAATTGTTCAAAATACGAGCTTTAACATTATCAGTTAGTTGAATGTAAAGCATTTCCTTTAAATCTTCCTTGATTTTTTTACTGGTGATTTTTACAGCAGCTTCAATACGATGATCTAAATTTCGGGTCATCCAATCCGCCGAGGAGATATACATTAATTCTTTACCGGCATTGTAGAAATACATGACTCGTGCATGTTCCAGATATTCGTCGACGATTGAAATTGCATTCATCGGGGATTTAAATGTTTTCTGGTTCATCGCGCAATAAATCCCGCGGATAATAAGATCTATTTTAACGCCAGCTGTTGCAGCATCATAAAGTTTTTTAATCATATCTTTATCACTCAACGAGTTTACTTTGACAATGATAGCTGCTTTTCGGCCAGCTTTAGCTTCTGCGATTTCCAGATCGATAAAATGCAGCAACTCCCTGCGCATATCAATTGGACAGATTAATAAGCTTTTACAGTTTTTGATCATCTCAGCGGGGTCTGATTTTGGTCTTCTGAGGTAATTGAAAACTTTATTAATATCCGCAATGACATCTCTATTGCTCGTCAACAGGCAGTAGTCCCCATATAATTTGGCCGTTTTTTCATTGATATTTCCGGTGCTGACAAAGCCATATTGAATTGTTTTTGCGCCAGTCCGCTTTTTGATAACACATAATTTGGCATGTACCTTTTTATTGGGAATTCCCGTTAGGACCTTGATGCCTTCCAATTCAAGTTTTTCTTTCCAGTCGAGATTATTCTCCTCATCAAATCGTGCCCGCAGTTCAAGCATGACCGTTACTTCCTTGCCATTTCGGGCAGCATTTATCAATGCATTGGCGACTTTGGAATTCGAAGCTAAGCGATAGGCTGTAATCTGTATGGTTTTCACATCCGGATCCATTGCTGCTTCACGTAGCAGGTCAATGATAGGCCTAAACTCATGATAAGGAAAGGAGAGTAGAACATCTTTCTTCAAAACTGTATCGGTGACCCGTTCATAATTTTGAAAATAGGGATGTGGAAATGAAGTTCTCTCCTGTGGTTGGTGATAGGACTTAAACACATTGGGGAAGTCCATAAAATGCTTGAAATTATGGATCTTTTGTCCAGGTATGATACTATCTTTTTTGGATAAGTTGAGTTTTTTGATCAGAAACTCGACGAGTTTTGGATCCATCTCCTGATCAAAGATAAAACGGGTCGGTTTACCTTTCCGTCTATTTTTGACGCCTTTACTTATCTTTTCAACCAGCGTTGTATTGATGTCGTTATCGATATCGAATTCTGCATCTTTCGTGACCTTAAACACATGTGCATGGAATACATCGAAACCAAAATAGGAAAATATCAATGGAAGATTGAACTTAATGACATCTTCGAGAAGAATAATATGTTTTTCATCCTTTGGTGCCGGCAATTGGACGAAGCGTCCGTTCTGGCTGGTGGGAATTTCAATTAGGGCAAACTTAGTTTCATATTGCCATTCGCTTTTTCCCATGGCGATACCTAAATAGAGGCTCTTGTCACGGATATAAGGCATTGGACGAACATCATCTAGAATTAGCGGAATGACATTCGACTCCACATCATCCTGATAATACTCACTGACAAACTGCTGTTGCTCCGGACTAAGCTCTTCACTCGTCTTGATAAAGACATTTTGCTTGGCCATATCTTTTTGGATCCGATTCCAGGTGTTATCAAATTTCTTTTGCTGTTTGATTACCCGGATATTGAGTTCTTCTAAAATCAGTTGCGGATCTTCATAAAAAGATTGATTGGCACTTTTGTCCTTGAGGTCGATGGCACGTTTGAGGCCTGCCACACGTACACGAAAAAATTCGTCCAGGTTATTGGAAAATATACCTAAAAATTTGATCCTTAAGGGCAAAGGTACAGTCTCATCTGCAGCCTCTTGTAATACCCTGCCATTAAAGCTCAACCAGCTAACATCTCTAGGAATAAATTTTTTCGCCATAGCTAAATATACATAAATTTAAGAAGCAAAACTATAGGTCTAGGCGCGATAAACGAACTTTTTCGTGTTAAAGAATTATTAATTTATTTTTTCTTCATCTACTTCCAAAAAAATACCCCAAAAAGTGCGATACCTTTTGGGGTGAACAACATCGTTGACTGTGTTGTTATTTCTTTTTTCCGTATTTTTTTGAAATCTGGACCGCTTTATACTTGGTACCGTCAAAATGCGGGGCATCAATTGCCAATGTCGTAGGGTAAGGAGCTGTACGATCGAAAAAATATGCGGTGGTTGTACTGCCATAATCGTTGACTGGCAGGAGCTCCAGACAGGCTGTATAATCTGCATTCAATAGGTCGCCTACTGTGACGGCATAAATACGGATAATCCCGCCTTTATTCTGCTCATTCCTAACAAAAGCAACTTCCTTAAATCCGCCAGGAAGATCTTCGATACTTTTCTGATTGAAAGTATCTTTTAAAATAAAACCCAACAACACTAAAACCGGGATGACCAAAAGCCATACCTTTTTATTCTTCTTCATTAAAATACGCTTAAATAGTAATGTTTATATCCAATAATTTATAAAATTCTTTTAAGATAGCCTGATGTCCGGGCCAAGCAGGAGATGTAACCAGGTTTCCATCTACAACAGCCTGATCAGCTGGAATATTTTTCCAGATACCACCTGCCAATTCAATGTCCGGCCCTACAGCGACATAGGCTGTCAATGTACGCCCTGTCAGAACCTTTGCTGCTGTCAATACCTGAATCCCGTGGCATATTGCTGCAACAGGCTTATTCTTTTCAAAGAAATGCCTAGTAATTTCCAATACACGTTGGTTAAGACGGATATATTCCGCCGAACGGCCACCTGCAATATAGAGTCCATCGTATTCTTCAGGGTTGACCTGATCAAAATCTTTATTGATCGCAAAATTATGACCCCGTAATTCCTTATAGGTCTGATCACCTGTAAAATCATGTACCGCGGTAGGCACCACATCGCCCTTTTTTCGGTCAGGGGCAATGGCATCAACTGCTATTCCTATTGATCCCATCGCTTGAAATGGAACCATCGCTTCGTAGTCTTCTACAAAGTCTCCAACAAGTAATAATATTTTTTTTGCCATATCAAAAACCTCTTTTAGTAGGTTCTGAATTTACATATTAAAAGAGGTTTTTACAATGGTTATTTGTTAATCTTTTGTTAACCTTGAACCGTTAATTTTTCTGCAAGAGCACGTTTAGTCTTACGTACTTTAGCCTCGAGCTGGCTTCTTAAAGTAGGATTGGTAATACCTTTTCCTTCTTCAAAATTTTTATGAAATTCAGGTAGGGAGAATGAGTCTAGGATATCAGCACCATCCCAGGTAATTCTATTGACTGCTGCATTCAGTACAGTTGAGCCACCCATTGGACCGGGAGAAGTAGCTAATAAGAAAACAGGCTTACCATTGAAGGTTTTGCGATTCGGAATCCGTGATACCCAGTCAACAATGTTTTTGTAAGCTGAAGTATAGGAGCCATTATGTTCCGCAAGTGAAATAAGCAAGAAATCCGCGGCATCCATTTTTGCTGCAAAATCATGCGCTAATTGTGGAATGCCCAATTCTACTTCCTTGTCATAAGAATAAATAGGCATTTCAAAATGATTGAGGTCAAGAAACTCTACACTATCATCAGCTTCTTTGTAATATTTGGAAGTACTTGTTACAAAAGTTTTATTGATAGAATTCTTATTACTTGTTCCTGCAAATGCTAATATTTTCATCTGTGTGTACGTTTTAATTTTTAAACTGGTCAAACTTACAACTTAATCACAAAAAAAATGTCAGCAAAATGTCTGCTAGGGGCATAATAGCCTATTTATTGACCTAGATCAATGAAATGCGAAGCGTTCGTACATCCCGAGTAATCCGGTGAGCCCACCTGTATGAACAACCAGTAGCTGATCTGCTGGTGTGAAATAATCTTTTTTGATGAGATCATCTACAGCATAAAGCAATTTTCCGGTATAAGTAGGCTCGATCATAATCCCTGTACTGCTGATAAAATGCTGTGTGAATGCAAGGAGTTCAGGTGTAGTCTTAGCATACCCTCCAAAATGATAGTCCAGATGTAAAATAGGTGCGGCAAGATGGGGGTAGAGTTGAGCAACTTCATCATTGATAAAGCTGCCGTTTTTGAGTACGGGTACCCCGTGTATCTGGGTGAAAAGATCTTTTTTGTCAATTGCGTTGGCAATTCCGGCAAGCGTAGTTCCGGTACCACAGGCGGTAAAGATATGTTGGTAGTCCTGTTGGAGCTCATCGACAAGTTCGGCACAGCCTTTGGCACCCAAGAGGCCATAGCCTCCTTCATGGACATAGAAGGCCGTTGGATCCTGGCCGAAATAGTCGCTATAGAGCTTTTCTTTGTCCCTATAGGAATCCCGGTCCACATAAATAAGGTGCATCCCGAATAATTGACACATGGTCAGAACCGGATTATTAACCTGTTCGTCACCTCTGACGAAAGCTGTCGTTTTGAGCCGGAATGTCGCACCCGCACAAGCGGTCGCTAGCAAATGATTGCTCCATGCACCACCAAAAGTAACGATATGATTTTTTTTGAGCTGCAATGCCTCCTGAAGATTGTACTTTAATTTTCGCCATTTGTTGCCCGAAATAAAAGGATGGATCAGGTCGTCTCGTTTCAGTGTTACCTTGATGTGCTTTTTTTCCCATAAAGGTAATGTGACTTCTGTTTCGGGGCTATGGATTTTGAATGGAAACATAACATTAAATGAAAACAAATTTAACGAAAATTGTTTCATTTGGTTTATTTTTGTAGAATGACAGAACAAATGGGATCGCAAGATCAAGAAGAACAAGAGTTATTTGAACATCTACGCATTGAAGTGGATAAGGGGCAAGCTTTACTCCGTATTGATAAATATCTGATGAATAGGGTGGAAAATGCGACAAGAAGCAAAATTCAGCATGCCATTGAAGCAGGTTCTGTCATGGTTAACGGAAAAGAGATCAAGGCGAGCTATAAAGTCAGACCAGAGGATGTCATTACGTTGGTATTACCAGATCCACCACGCGATAATGAGGTTTACCCCGAAAATATTCCGTTAGACATAAAATACGAAGATGACGATGTCCTTATTGTAAATAAAGAAGCTGGAATGGTAGTTCACCCTGGTTATAATAATTATACAGGTACATTGGTCAATGCATTGACTTATCATATACAGCAGCTGCCACAGTTGCCGGGAAATTCAGACCGTCCCGGTCTGGTACACCGAATAGATAAAGATACTTCCGGATTGTTGGTGATCGCTAAGAACGAAAAATCGATGGCATTTTTGGCTAAGCAATTTTTCGATCATAGCATTACCCGTAAATATATTGCCTTGGTATGGGGTGATTTGAAAGAGGATGGAACGATTACTGGTTACATTGGTCGTCATTTGAAAGATAGACGTATTATGGCCATGTACGACAGTGAGGACAAAGGAAGATGGTCAGTGACGCATTACAAAGTACTGGAACGATTGGGTTATGTGACTTTGATCGAATGCCAGTTGGAGACGGGGCGTACACATCAAATTCGTACGCACATGCAATCCATTGGTCATCCATTATTTAATGACGCAATGTACGGCGGGGATAAAATATTAAAAGGAACTGTCTTCTCGAAATATAAACAATTTGTGGACAATTGCTTTAACCTGCTTCCACGGCAGGCGCTTCACGCACAGGTATTGGGATTTATTCATCCGACTTCAAAAGAAAATATCTATTTTGAGGTACCATATCCTGAAGATTTTCGTTTAGCTTTAGAAAAGTGGCGTGGTTACGCCGCAAATTCCATGGCTGTAGAAAATGATTAAAATTTAGAAAACAGATAAAGATGCCGACAAACTATATCAATTTTAACGGCAATGTAGTGCCGGAAGAACAGGAAATATTTAGCGTAGAAAATAGAGGCTTTCGCTATGGTGATGGATTGTTTGAAACCATGTTGTATAAGGATGGTGATATTCGTTTTCTGAATTTTCATGTAGCGCGCTTGCAACAGGGGATGGAATTGATACACCTTGATGATGCAAATCTTTTTGATGAATTTTTTATCCGTTCAAGATCGGAAGAACTGATTCGTAAGAATAACATGTTGGGACAGCAAGTGCGTATTCGATTGATTGTATTTCGGATGGGTGGTGGATTGTATAGTCCAACCACAAATAAACCGGGATTTGTCTTGCAGGTACAGCGCATAGAACCCAATCTACGAGATAAGAAAGTCGGTCTGATCGTGGGCTTATATAGTGAGTTCAAAAAGCCTTATAGTGATTTGTCAAAACTAAAATCGCTCAATTCGCAAATTTATGTACTGGCGGGTATCTACAAGAAAAAAATGGCCTTTGATGATGTATTGATCTTAAATCAGGAAGGTTACCTTTGTGAGTCCCTGACCTCAAATATCTTCGTGTATTATGAAAAAATATTATATACGCCTGCGCTATCCGAGGGATGTATCGAAGGTGTTATGCGACGGGTAGTGATGGATATGGCACGGGCTGAAGGGATTGAAGTTGTGGAGGCACAAATAAGCGCTGAAATCATGAAAAGAGCGGATGAGATTTTTTGTACCAATGCGGTACAAGGGGTGCAATGGGTCATGGGCTACAAGCAGAAACGCTATTTCAACAAAATATCACGGATATTGCAAGAAAAGTTGCTGAGTTGGAATTATGATTCAAACGAGGAACAAAGCTAAGTTTGCAGGAAATAATTAATAAACATACAAAAAGCCAAGATTAATCTTGGCTTTTTGTATGTACTATTCTGATGATCCAGTGCTCAAAAGCCTTTTTGAAGTCAAGCAGAAAGTCTTTTGTTTTTTGTAATTCAACTTTTCCGCTCTCGCCGATACAATCTTTTATATTACCAAGATAAGCTTCGGGTTGCTGCATCGGAAAGATATTGACAAATACCAAGGACTGTCGGATATGATGATTTGCACCAAAACCACCATAAGCCCCTGTCGAAGAGGAGATGATAGCTCCAGGTTTGCCATCCCATTTATTCTTCCCGTATGGCCGGGATCCTACATCTATTGCATTTTTTAGTACAGCTGGTACCGAGCGATTATACTCGGGGGTAATGAACAGAATAGCATCCAGTGCTGCAACCTCTTTACGAAACCGGATATAACTTTCGGGCGGATTGCCTTCGTCGTCAAAATCCTGGTTGTATAAGGGGAGATCACCAATTTCAAGAATACGATAGTTAAACTTGTTTGGTGTTTGTTCAAGAATAAAATCAGCTATCTTTCTATTATAGGATTGTTTCCTTAAACTGCCGACGATGATTCCAATGCTGTATGTATTCATACTGAAGTTCAATTAAAGTATTAATAGTATTATTGGTTGAACAATTTGCTCCCTAAAAAGTTTCCCTGTTTTTGAATGTAAAAATAAAACTAAGTTGTTTGTGCTGAATAGATTAAGTTTTTGTTAACAAAAATTAACATTTATCATTTAATCTTTTGCATACAGTTTGTTGTCGTATTGTAAAGAATAAATTACAAAACTAAGGGAGGAGCTACTTATGAAAAAAATGTTTTACACCGCTGCTATCGTTGCAGGTCTTTTTGTGGCTGGGACGGCTGATGCACAGGTAAGTATCAGCGTAAATATTGGGAGTCAGCCAAGTTGGGGACCGGTGGGTTATGATTATGCCCGTTATTATTACATGCCTGAATACAATATGTATTATGATGTACCTGCGAGATGTTATGTTTACTATGACAATGGGGGTTGGATAAGAAGGGCGAGTTTACCAAGAAGATATCGGCATTATGATTTTTATAGGGCGCATAAAGTAGTGATCAATGATCGCACACCTTGGCATCATCATGACCGTTATAGAAGCAGATATGGCCACTCACGGGGCAGACAGGTTTCTATCCGGGATAGTCACCATGGACATGGTGGATATTCCTTTGCAAGTGAACGCAGTGTGAGACGTGATCATTCCTGGGGTGAAAGCAATAGAAGATATAACGATAGAGGAAGAGGGCGTGGACGCGGATACGGAGATAGAGATAATGACCGACACGAGCATGGACACAGAGGGAGACATAGAGATTAATTGGATGTGTCTAGTTTGAGTATCTTAATCGTTTAATAGGAAAGGGACTTGTCGTAAGACAGGACCCTTTTTTTATAGCATTGATTTCGGTTGAGTTAGTCTTTTGGATTGGATAATCTCTAGATAGATGCTAAAATTTTATAACGATATGTTCAATAAAATAAAGTGTAAGGAATAAATCACAGGATATAAAGCGTTGATTCATGAAAATTATCTTAATTTTGCGACACGAGCATATGAAGTGACTTTAATAAAGTAGGACATTTTGTGTGCAAAAGATAGCATGTGGCGTGTAAGTTAATTTATGTAATGGGAAAAGTAATTAAATCAAGCTTTGTATTGATGGGCTTGGGAATAGCTAGTTTAGGATTGTGGTCTTGTAATCAAAACAGCGGTAAAAAGGAAGAAAAGGGTGTTACTGTCGATTCTGTACAGCACAAGAAAGACAGTCTAATTGTTGTGCAGGATTCTATTACAAAAGTGGATTCGCTACGCAAGGATTCCATTACCAAAATGGAGGCGAATGTTTCCTATAGTGGTGCCAAAGATACCACAGTTTTATTGACGGACTCTGTTTCGCCGCGATATATTTACCTTACTTTTGATGACGGCCCGCTTAATGGTAGCCAGTATTTGGATTCTATCGCAACAGCGAAGGGTATCAAGATCAATGCATTTTTGATTGGCGAACATGATAAGATGAGCAAAAAATTGCACGGCTATACAGAGCGGTATAAAAATAATCCGCTGGTCGATTGCTACAATCATAGTTATTGGCATGCGCATAATAAGTATAGTACATTTTATTCAAATCCACAGACGGCGTTTGAAGATTTTGAATTGGCAGAACAATCTCTGGGCCTGGAGCACAAAATCGTGAGACTCCCCGGAAGAAATATCTGGTATGTGGGTGACCGTAAAAAGGTTGATCTAAAAAGCGGCGCTTCTACCGCAGAGCTACTGCACCAAAACGGTTATAAAATTATGGGTTGGGACTGTGAATGGAAGATTAATGGTGTGACAGGTAAGCCGGATTTATCAGTTAACCAGCTGTATACACAGATGAAGAACTTGCTTCGTAAAGGTACATCCTACACAAAAAATAATGTTGTCCTGTTGACCCATGATAATATGTACCAAACGAAAAAAGGCCAGAAATTACTGTCAGATTTAATTGATAGTCTTAAACAACACCCCAACTATCGCTTTGAGTTTATGCGCAATTATCCACAATAGCGGATTTACACAATCTATAAAAATTTAGCCCTAAATCAGTAGTATAAGATTACTGGTTTAGGGCTAAATTTTTATAGCGGAAGAATTCCTCTTCTTAGTTTTGTTTGCGTAGATATTTTGTCAATATGACGATTGTCTGGCCTTCAATTTTTCCTTCGATCTGCTCAATATTATCAGCTACTAATCGGATATTTTTAACCACAGTACCTAAGGTTGCTTTGAGCGAAGAGCCTTTTACATCCAGTGTTTTTGTTAGCACAACAGTATCGCCTTCTAATAATCGCTGTCCGATGCTATCTTCATGAAAAGAAACGTAACCGTCGTTTTCATGATCTCCGGTTTTCTTTGCCTCCGCTAACGTTTCATCATCAAGGTAGAGGATATCGAGTGCTTCGGAAGCCCAGCCTTCATTTTTCAGACGATTTAACATGCGCCAACAGACAATCTGTACAGCAGGGATTTCTGACCACATGGCATTCGGTAGAAATTTCCAGTCTTCAGGGTTTAATTGCTCTGTTTTGTTGAGCTGGTTGGCCAATGTTGCTGAAATCAGTAGGGTGTTATCCAAAGTTGAACTGGTTTCCGGAGGTAATGTATAGGTTATTAAGTCCGTTGCAGTGTCTGTCAGTTCACATTTTCCGCCAGCTCGCGCTAGTAATTGTTCTTCTAATTTCATATCTGTTTCTATAAAAGCCCAAAAATAAGAATATAAATTGTAGTAAGTTGTCGTTGCTAAAATAAAGCTGGTCTTTCTCTAAAAAAAATAGGATGAGCCATTATATTGGTACTGAATTTGTACGCTAACGAAGTTGGAAAAGATTATTAACTGAAATAAATATACAAATCATATGAAATGGCAAGGAGGTAAACAAAGTGGCAATTTTGAGGATCGTAGAGGTATGTCCGGTGGTGGAAAGCTAGCATTGGGAGGTATAGGGGGGATCATCGTATTAGTTATTGGTTTTCTGATGGGGGGTGATCCCATGCAGTTGTTGCAACAGGCACAAAATATGGGTGGACAAACGGAGCAATCTGGACAGCCGCGCGAACTGAACCCTGAGGAAAAGAGGTTGACTGAGTTTTCGTTGACTGTACTTCAGAGTACAGAAGATATCTGGGCTGAGCTATTTAAAGAGCAAATGCAGCAAAATTATACGCCGACTACCCTGGTTTTTTATGATGGTGGTACGCAGACAGACGGTTGTGGGATGGGACAGGCTTCGTACGGGCCATTTTATTGCCCTGGAGATCAGAAAATCTATTTGGACTTGACCTTTAACCGCGAACTTTCCGATAAATTTGGTGCAAAGGGGGAATTTGCCATGGCTTATGTTATTGCACATGAGGTAGGGCATCATATTCAACAGCTGGTCGGATTATTACCCAAAACCAATCAAGCCCGTGGGAAACTGAGTGAACGTGAAAACAACAAGATTTCGGTCATGACTGAACTTCAAGCTGATTTCTATGCCGGTGTATGGGCGCATTACCTCAATGAATACACGGATATAAAAATAGATTATAACGATATCGTGGATGGTATGAAAGCCGCAGAAGCGGTAGGGGATGATAAATTGCAGACGGCTGCGCAAGGCTATGCTGTTCCAGAATCTTTTACACATGGAACCTCAGCGCAACGAATGGCCTGGTTTAAGAAAGGGTATGACTCAGGAGACATGCGCGCCGGAAATACGTTTGAAGACCCAAGTCTGAAATAGTAAGAACAGATTCCATAAGCGCTACCAACTGTAGTATGGTAAAGATAAGCCCTATAAATTTTTATGGGGCTTTTTATTGAACCAATAAATTACAACCTCGAATATCGCTTTGGTCAAAACGCCCCAGTATCTCAAATGAACCATTCTGATATACCTTTCCAAGATCCTGTGTTGCTATAAATGAACAAGAGTAGCGGTTGGCTAAATCGATGACATTAATGCCTCCAGTTCTGTCGGAAGAAATTAAACTCAAAGGGTCATTTGTATCACGAATTAATACTTTCATCCATTTGGGCAAATGGAAAATCCCTTGACCCGAAGAGTACCCCTGTGACAATAATTCGGTCATACCATATTCTGAGTGGATCCCACTGACCTTAAAAGCATCCTCAAGCAGTTGGTGAATTTCCTGTTTCACCATTTCTTTGCGTTTACCCTTCATTCCGCCAGTTTCCATGATAATCAGTTCCGGAAATTCAAAAGCATATTGCTCAATGAAATCAAGCAAGGCATAGGTGACACCAAAAAGGATGGTTTTAGTTCCGTTATCTTTTAATTGAACAAGTGTATCGTATAGCTCCTGATGATTGTAGAGGAAATAATTACTCTCCGTTTGTTTACTCTGTTTCATCAAATCATCGATCATGTAGATCAGGGACGAACCACTTCTTTCCAGATAGGAGGGGAGTAGGGCCAAAACAGCGATATCCGTAATCGGTCCATAGAAGTCTTCGAATATACGTCGAAAAGTGTGCTCATAGATGGATACATCGGCAACAAGATGTTTGGATGTGACCATACCTGTTGTACCTGAGCTTGAAAATACAATTTGGGGATCCATTCCGGCAGCCAGAACTTTTTGTGTTTTGAAAAATTCTATCGGCAGGAAGGGGATCTCGCTATAATGCTTGACTTGATTTTTTTCTTTACCTATCAGCGAAACATAGTCTCGGTAAACCTGACAATGCTGCAGTTGGAAGTGATAAGTTTCTAAACAATGTTGATTAAAGTCGTCTTCTGTTTGAATTGCAAAAAAATCCGTCCAATTCGTCATAGCATTTAAATTTTGATGGACAAAATTAGCTAAAATTTAGAAATATTGGGTAGCAAAGCCAAAGCTGGAGAGTCGGAATAATGTAAAAGCGTCTGCGGGCGAATTTTGGTATTCGGAATAATTATAGAAAAACACTGGTGTCGACTTTAGGACACCAGTGTTTGATATATTTTACAACATACCACCATCAACAGGAAGAACCTGTCCAGTGACGTATGCGGATAAATCAGATGCAAGGTAAAGACAGGCATTGGCTACATCTTCTGGAGATCCAGCACGTTTCAAAGGAATTCCAGCTTCCCATGTCGCGATCACTTTAGGATCCAATATATCTGTCATTTCTGTACGGATAAATCCGGGAGCGACAACATTTGCACGAATATTACGTGAACCCAATTCTTTAGCAATGGATTTGGTGAATCCTATGATACCAGCTTTGGAAGCAGCATAATTTGATTGACCAGCATTCCCTTGGACGCCAACAACGGATGACATATTGATGAAAGAACCTTTACGGTTTTTCATCATTATTTTTGAAGCAGCTTTTGTAACATTAAATACGGATTTCAAGTTGACGTTTAAGACGTCATCCCAGTTTTCTTCCGTCATACGCATGAGCAGACCATCTTTTGTGATGCCGGCATTATTGACTACGATATCCAGGCTTCCAAAATCTGCAACGATTGCATTGATTAATTGTTCTGCTTCTTCAAATTTCGAAGCATCAGAACGGTAGCCGATTACTTTTGTTCCGTAGGCTTGAAGCTCTTTTTCTAGCGCTTGTCCCTTTTCTACAGACGAAAGGTAAGTGAAAGCAACATTGGCGCCGTGTTGTGCAAACACTTCCGCAATTTTTCTTCCAATTCCTTTTGATGCTCCAGTTACCAAAGCAATTTTTCCTTCAAGTAGTTTCATATAAGAGTGTAATGTTATTCGTTGATGTTTTTGCAAAAATGTTAAAACTATATTATAACACAAAATCTTTCGATAAATAACGATTCAAAAAGCAATGGGCTTTTGTCTTATTTTGGATTATTTATTGCCGTATCGATGAACGATATCCTATGTATGGCCTTAGAAAACTGGAAAAAGTGGAATTTCGGTTATGCTTAGGATTATTTTAATAAATCAATGGTATTTTTGAATAAGTGTTTCTAAAAAGTACAGTTTTTTGACAAAAGACTTGGGGGTTTACCAAAAACTATATTAAATTTGCATCAATCACAAAAACATGAGCAAAAAATCAAATAAAGAAGTTGACGTTGTTCTAATCGGCGCCGGGATTATGAGTGCTACTTTGGGTACTCTAATCAATGAATTAAGCCCAGACGTTAATATTGAAATTCTCGAGCGTTTGGATGTTGTGGCGGCTGAGAGTTCTGACGCTTGGAATAATGCTGGTACAGGTCACTCGGCCTTGTGCGAATTGAATTATACACCGGAACAAAAAGATGGTTCGGTAAAAGTTGATAAAGCTGTTAAAATTGCTGAGCAATTTGAAGTTTCTAAGCAGTTTTGGTCGTACTTGGTTGATAAGGGTATTATTGCCCAACCGGAGAACTTTATCCGTAGCATTCCCCATATGAGTGCGGTTTTTGGTGAAAAAGATGTGAAATTCCTGAAGACAAGATGGGAAACAATGAACACCCAAACCTTGTTCAAAGGCATGGAATATACCGAAGATGCAACGCTATTGAAGTCATGGATTCCTTTGATGATGGAAGGGCGGGATGCAAGTGAGAAAATCGCTGCAACCAAGATGGATTTAGGTACCGATGTGAATTTCGGTTCATTGACACGTGATTTGATTAATAACCTAGCAAACAAAGAAAATATTTCAATTTCCTTAAACCACGAAGTTGTTGATATCGAACGTGAAGACGATGGCCGTTGGGAAATCGAAGTGAAAGATCTGAAAACAGGGGTAAAGAGAGAGCTAAAAGCGAAGTTTGTGTTTATCGGCGCTGGAGGTCACTCCTTGTTATTGCTGGAGAAATCTGGTATTCCCGAAGCAAAAGGTTATGGTGGATTCCCTGTGGGAGGGCAATGGTTGAGATGCATAAACGAAGAAATTATCAATACGCACCATGCTAAAGTCTATGGTAAAGCATCTGTTGGTGCGCCACCGATGTCTGTACCGCACTTAGATACCCGTTATATCGATGGAAAACAAGCCTTACTTTTCGGTCCTTATGCTGGTTTCTCAACCAAATTCTTGAAGCAAGGTTCTTATTTTGATTTACCTGCATCGATCAAATTATCCAATATCCGTCCGATGTTATCGGCAGGACTTGACAATTTGCCGTTGACCAAATATCTGATCACGGAAGTCATGAAATCTCCTAAAGATAAATTGGAGTCTCTGAAACAATTTATGCCAACAGCTAAATTGGAAGATTGGGTTATTGAGAAAGCCGGTCAACGTGTTCAGGTGATTAAAAAGGATGAGAAGAAAGGTGGAATTTTGGAGTTTGGTACAGAAGTGGTTTCAAGTGCAGACGGTTCTATCGCTGCGCTATTGGGAGCTTCTCCAGGTGCATCAACTTCGGTGGCGATCATGATCAGTCTATTGAAGAAATGTTTCCCTGAGCGTGCTAAATCAGATGAATACCGCAAGAAATTACGCGAGATGATTCCTTCGCATGGCAAAGCATTAAATGATGATGCTGAGCTTTGTAGAGAGACGCGTATCCGTACGCATAAAGCGTTAAAATTAATTGATATAGATTAATTTCAATAAACAATATACTTATGGGGTGCTCGGAAATGACAATGTCATCTGGGCTGAGATTATACCCAATAAAAGCGATTGTACGACCTTGTGCAATCGCTTTTATATACCTGATCCGGATAATGCTGGCGTAGGGATTTTAATTTCAATAAAAACATCCGTTTTTTCCGCTCATAAGTTTATTATGTAATTACACGAACTAATAAACAATTGAATGACTTCTGATACAATTTTCGAGGCTTTTATTCAGCAAATGCAACAAGCCACCATAGCGGAATGGCTGGGGGTATGTTTTGGTATCTTGCAGGTTTGGTTTTCAAGGCAAAATAAATCGATCAATTACCTCTTTGGGATAATAGGAATTATCATATCAGTATATGTATTATTCCATGCAAAATTATATGCAGAAATCTTGTTGCATCTCTATTATCTGGTGATGAGCATCTATGGTTGGATCTATTGGAAATATAGCAGTGATACGATCGTACCGATCAGTCGTAGTACAGCCCGAGATTGGCAGATTGTTGGTTTTATCTGTGTAGTCGGTTTCCTATTGTTCTATTTTGGTCTGGTGCATTTAACTGATTCGGATGTTCCGTTATGGGACTCTTTTGTTTCCTGTACAGCTTGGGCGGGGATGTGGCTATTGGCAAAACGTAAACTTGAAAATTGGATTTTATTGAACATCAGTAACCTGATGGCAATTCCCTTGCTTATACACAAAGGTCTATTCCTTTATGCTGGTTTAACCTTATTTTTATTTGTGATGGCTTTTAGTGGCTATTTTAATTGGCGGAGAATATTAAGTGATGAAAAAAAATATACAACTGACTGATGCAGCTATCGCTGTTCTAAAAGATCAGCAACGTAAAGCAATTCAGCAAAAGAGTTTGTCTGATGAGCAGCTTGAACTGATATACCTGAACAAGTGGTTTAAAATCTGGGTACCACAATCTCTGAATGGCTTGGGGCTGGATCTGGTTGGCGGGCTTTCCCTGTTGAAGGAGCTAGCCTACCAGGATGGCGGATTGGCATGGACGGTAACTTTATGTGCGGGAGCGAATCTTTTTGTTGGTTTTATTGATCCTGAAGTTGGGCAGGATATTTTCACTTCAAAACAGGTATGTTTTGGCGGAAGTGGGCAGATTGCAGGCATCGCTGAGCGTGAGGGCAAGTCTTATCGCTTGAAAGGGCTTTGGAAATATGCTACTGGAGCACCCCACCTGACACATTTTACCTTGAACGCCTATATCCAGGCGGATGGACAACAACTGTTGGATCAGGATGGAAATCCACTTGTAAAATCTTTCTTTGTCGCGCGTGAATTTGCATTGATTCATTACGATTGGGATACTTTCGGCCTTGAGGCGACGGCATCGCATTCTTTTTCACTAGATAATATACAGGTAGACGAAAACCAGTCTTTTTTTATTGATGCCTCAAAAAGTACACGACCTGAGCTGCTCTATCAATACCCTTTTATGCCATTTGCGGAGTTGACCTTATTGGTGAATTTTATGGGGATGTACCATCGGTTTTTGGATCTGATCGAGAAGTTATTTGTATTGAAGTCCAATCAGGGGAAATGGGAGCAAATGGAAAGTAAAACTGCTTTTCGGAAATTAGATGAAATGCAGCAGGACTATACAGCTAGGGAAAATAGTATCCTGGAGCTTGCGACTCGTTCTTGGGAGAATCTCAAGGATAAGGTTGATAATACCTCATTATATGAGCGTATAGCGATAGAAAGTAGAGACTTTGTGGAGGTTATTTTGTCCAATGTCATTAAACTCTATCCCCATACGGGGATTTCGGGCGCAGCCGCTGACAATGAAATCAATATTTTGTTTCGGAATATATTTACGGCATCTCAACATAAATTGCTGCAAAAGAATTTGTCCTAAACGTCGGGCTAGGCAAGCATGCTGCAATAGAATTTTAGCTGGAGATTTTTGAAGAGCATGGAGTTATAATTGTTAAATAAAAAAGACGATCAATTGATCGTCTTTTTATTGTTAAATAGGAAGTGTCCCCGACGAGATTCGAACTCATATCGTCAGAACCGGAATCTGAAATTCTATCCATTGAACTACGGGGACGTGTCGCAAAGATATACTATTTTCTAGATCTTACAAATAATCTTTGCTATAAAATTTAAACTTTTGAGTGGGGAATTTCTGGCGTATATCTCTCTTGTTTTTTAACGTCCCCGCTTTTATAATTTGCGTCATTCCGCTTTTCTTTGCTAACTTTTTGTCTATTAATATTATGCGTAAAAGTAAGCTCCATTCGCCCTGACCAATTAGGATATTGTAACCTGTTTTCATCAGGTATGATGGACTCAATATCGAAATCTGAGCGCTTATTTTTTTTTACTGACTACAGAACAAAGGCCGTTAATGATAGACCTATTTAAAGCAGATTTGTACGATTAAATTGTCAATAGTCAAATTATCGTTTTCTTTTATTGAGCTTACTGTTTATTTTTACCAGACTTACTGCTCTCTTTTATCAAGCAAATACGTCGGTTTTCTGTTCAGTGGATTATAAATTTTACTAATTAGTATCTCTTCCCGTTCAAATTCTACTGTAGGAATTACACGTAATTTAGCTTGAAAGCTATCTTTTATTTCCTTTAATAAAGCGGCATTTTCTTGTTTGGCAGAGATTAAAACTCGAATATCGTCGGTACCAATTGCTGTGCTGGATATCTCAATCTGATAATGTTCAATCTCTTCATAACTGGCCAATACATCAAACATTGCTGGAGGAAACAAGGTGGTTCCCTTATATTTGATCATCTGCTGTTTTCTTCCTTCGACTGGACCTATCCGATAGCTGTTTCTGCCACAGGTGCAGGGGGCGGCATGCCGTCTAACCATATCACCGGTTTTATAGCGCAATAATGGCATTGCCTGAATACCTAAAGTTGTTACAACAAGCTCACCAAGTTGCCCATCAGGTACGGCATTGCCATCGTTGTCCAGTATTTCCGTAATAATCAATTCTGGATGCTGATGACCACCATTGAAAGCTTCACATTCAGTAAATGCCGAACTCATTTCGGTGGAAGCATAGGTGGAGTATAGGGCAATATTCCATTTCTCCTGAATACGTTTGGCCAGTTCGTTATCTTTTAATTCGGCTGTTCTGAGATTTTCACCAATGCAAATAGCCACTTTCACAGAGCTATTATTGTAATCGATGTTGTGCTCTTCGGCATAGGCGATCATTTTAAGTAGGAACGAAGGAACAACAACGAGAAATTTAGGTTTAAACTGTTGTATTGAATCCCATTGCATTTGTGGTATACCGGCTCCGATACGGAGTATTCCTGCGCCAATTTTACGGAGACCGAGGAAGTAGGCCAGACCAGCCATAAAACGACGATCTAAGGTTGTCATGATCTGCACACGATCGCCCTTTTGTATACCAACACGTTGAAATGAAATCATTTCATTGTAGGCAAGCCGCTCCAGATCTGCATCCGTAAGTCCGAATACAACCGGCGTACCTAATGTTCCGGAAGTCGTAGAATAGTCAATAATCTGATCTTGGGGAACGCATAAGAAATCCCAGTTGAACTGTTGCAGCTGTTCTTTGGATGTGGTTGGAAGTAAGGGCAGGTCTCTGATACCACGAATGCTTTGAATATTGATCGCTTCAGTTTTGAATAATCGTCTGTAATAACTTGAATGCGTATTTAAGTAGTTTAAAACAGTCCTAAGCTTTTCATCTTGAAAGCTGGTTATTTCCTCAATACTTGCTTGTTCTATGTTTGGGTTCATCGATGATCTCCTTTCTTTTCGATCTTTCGGATATATGAAGCAATATTTTTTTGATCAACCGCAGTTGTTACTTCAAGTGAATTAGCCCGTTGGAATTGGTCCAATGCTTCTCCGTATCTTTTTTGATCGAAATAGTATTTTCCTTTTTTATAATAAACAGCCCAAAACAATGGGTTTAATTCTTGATAGTCCTGCCATTCCGATTCAGAAATCGATTCTTTGGTCTTTAATTTATGGTCGATAATACGGTCTAAAATTCGATATTGCTCATAATTCTGATAGGTCTTGCTATTTAAAAACGGATCCTGAGGGATATTCAATTCTGCACTTGATACCGAATGACCGGCCTGATGTAAAGTACTGTCAAATATCTTGTTGAGGTCATAACAGACAAATTCGCCAAGCTGATAAGGATTTGCTGATACCCAGACAAGACGTTTTTCGGGTTGGAAAACAATGCCATGATGTGCTAAAAGTTGGTTTAGGGCCTTTTCGTTGCCTAATCCTATTTCCTTATTTTTTAAACCATTCCGGTCCCTTAATATGGTAGCGACCTCATTAGGAGTGAGTTTGTCATGTTCCCGTAGCTGCGCTGTCAACAATTGATAGCGATAGGTACTGTGGCCTTCCTCAATTTGCTTTAGGTTGCGCTTGTCCGAACGATATGCAGGGCTTTGGAAATGGTTCGTGCACAACAGATGGTTCGTGTTTTCAGATTCGTATACATCAAATTTATGTGGCGACATTTCAATTAAAATTGCCTTTCCTTCATCTGCGGAACCAATCATCAACGATTCCGAAATAAAAATGGGGTGTTTTTTTGCAATAGCAATCGCTTCTTTAAAATTTCGTGCATATTGGAGAATTTCTCTTGCCACTATAGATATTGGGGTTTTTGCGGCCCAAGGAATAGAAGATTTCCCCGCATTAAGTGTCACTGTAAGTCCTGCACGATTCATTCCCGAGACAACACCGATCATCCCGGCCCAGCCGACGGAAAGAAAGGCATAGCCAGAATCAGGTTTAACAATGGAAATGAGCTTATTTTTACTAAAATCATCACCGGCATAAAAATCAAAATTTCGGCCGATAATTAGGCCTCCATCCGCGGACTTCTGATCCCAGGCCGCCAGAGAGGAGCAACCGACCAAAGCAAGATCCTGAAAAGCATGGCCCAGGTCGTGTGCACCGTGTAGAAAAAGATTACGTTGATAGGGATCCATTAGCGCGTCATAACGTGGAGAAGCATAGGTTGACAAAGCAAAAATCTCCTTTTTATATTCCGATGGGATATATTTATGGATCTTACGATTATAAATTTTTGTCAGTCGCATCATCAATTTCTGTTTCTTCGTAGAGGGTATAAATTCCTGTATTTTAGAAAAGAATGCATCTTCCTGATAGGCATATAACGATCGTGTAAGTAAACCTGTTTTTAACCCGATTTCCATTGGATTTCCAGTGACATAGAGTTCCCAAAGTCCCTGTCTGTTCTGTAGCAGGAAATTACTGTCTACAGCAATGTAATTGCTTCCCGAATCGGATAACTTCAGTTCTGGTATAGTCTGTGTTTCAAATTTAGCTTTTTCTTTCAATGCACCATTCAGTGTGCATGAACTACATAGCAATAGTATCCAGGTCGTTAGCCACAGCTGTCTCATCGTTCTCTTTAAATAGGTCATCTTCAAATTCCTTTCCAAGCATCATTAAGCAACAGGAGAAAGCTGTAATCGTAACCCCCAATACACCATGCATCTTGACATTTTGCCCCGTCAAAAATAAATTTTTGACTTTTGTTTTTGTAGAAATCAAGCTGTTCAAGGGATATTGGTGCTCTTTCAGGTAACCATACATATTGCCTTCCTCCGCACCGATAAAGTCGCGATAGGTCAATGGGGAAGAGGTATGGACCGATCGGATTGCATCCTTTATATTCGGGAACAAATGCTGTAGCTCTTCAATAATTTGATTGGCTTTTGCGGTTTTAAATGCTTCATAACTATCTCCTCTGGTACTCAGTTGCTGTATAATCGAGCGATTGAAACTTTCATCCCATTGCTGTACTTCTGCTGCTGTCATATAGCACATCACGGTCATTGTACTGCAAAAGGTTTGATCTTGATCGTTACGGCTCATGGACATGACCAAAGGCGATTGATCGTGATCATACCACACTGACTTTATATTTTTATAATGGTATATATTGTAGTTTTGGTAGGGAATAAGATCATCCTTACAGACGATGTAGACCGAAAATACAGAAGGACTCAGGGGGAGGCTGTGGATACGTTTGACATAGGCCTGTTTCTGAAAACGTTCAGGAAGCATCGCAAAAGTATGACGAAGATTGATATTTGAAACAAATTCATTTGCATAAATCAATTGCTGATCATCTGTACGTACAGCTTTAATCAACTGTTCCTCCATTTCTACACCGATAACTTCTTTGTTTTTCAAAATATCACCGCCATATTTTCGCAATTGGCGTATCAGTAATTTTGCGATTTGACTTCCTCCATTTATGCATCGCCAAGCAGATTGAATATAGGAGTTGATGGTCAGCGCATGGACATAAAGTGGCGTACTCTCGGCCTTGGCAACATATAAGAAATTGGAACCAACAAGAACAGCTTTAAGTAGTTCATTATCGGTCAGCTCATCTAGGAAAGATTTTAATGAGGTCCCTAGTACGGTTTCATTGAATCCAAAGCTTTTCCGAAGATTATACATCGGAAAGGAGTTACAGATTTCCTGTATTTTTTTGCAGTAATTTCTTAAAGCTTCTTCTTCTTCCGGAAAATAGGGGAGCAATTGATTGATGAAATTATCATAACCCTGAGCGTGCGGGTAATTGATAGGATCTCCTTCAAATGAAATTCGGTCATATTCATCGATATCCATGCGCTGGATGGCTAGATCCTGCATGATGCCCAGGTAATCAAAATATTTATACAGGTTTTCACCTTCACCTAGCCCGCCAATATAGTGTACTCCAGTATCTAAGATTTCCTTGTCGCGTACAAAGGTCTGCAGATTGCCACCATATTGATTGTTCTTTTCAATGACACATACCTTGCGCCCAAATCTGGCCAGCAGTACAGCGGTAACGAGACCGCCGAGGCCTGAACCGATGATCACACTATCATAGACCTTACCCATTCGTTTTTCTCTTTAATACATAACTGTGCTGGTCACTAAATACCTGTTCAAAACCTAGGTAGCTCGGTGCTTGTACAACATCATAATATATGATCGTCTGTACTGAATCCGCAATTTCATAGTTTTCGTCGTTACTCCCGAAAATCACTACATCTAGTTTTAATTGACTTTCAGCAAGATGTTTTAGATAGGTTAATTTACGTTTTCGAACCAAATAGTTATTTGCCGCAATAATGCGTTTTTCTGAATCCCGGATAAAGGTTTCTATTTGCCGTTGCGCCTGTTGCATGATTAACAAAAATTCAATATGACCATAATTGTCTCCAATATGCAAAATTTTTGCATTTGCTGCAATGAATTTATTCCATGCAGCGTAGGATGTCTGAAAGCGGTCAAAGGCGTTTAGGCTGACTTTTTCTATTTCACTTTCTTTATAACGATAGTTTAAACTGATTTTTTCTCTAAAATAAGCTGGATTTTCAAACTCATTTCTAATATCCGCAAATTGTTGTTTAAAAAAGCGACTGATATTTTTACAACGCAGGGTATAATTGTCACCAAATTGCTGATCTGCGGCAGGTATCCTTTTCCCTATGACTGTGCTTAATGTACCGTCATAGATAATAAAATCGCCTTTAGGACATACATCTGCAGCGCCATGGATGTAAATTGGGATGATATCCAATTGCAATTGTTCGGCCAGATAAAATGCTCCTTTGTGAAATCGTTGTATATCATTGGTCGCCGATCGTGTACCTTCAGGAAAGATAACGATAGAAAACCCTTCGTCTATCCGTTGCTTTAATATTGTTTTGGTCTTTTCCAGATCATCATCTAACATCAAAAATCCGGCCCGCCGAACCACTCTTCCAAATACTGGTGACTTATAAACCCATTCGTTGGTGACAAAAATGCATTTTGGCATTAAACGCCCGATCAGCAAAGTATCCAATAAGGAATTGTGATTGGCAATAATGATCGCCGGTTTTTTGAAATCTTCTCCGTGTGGATTGAATTGCTGCTTTTTGACAAAAGGATTTGATTTTAGGACGGAATCCCCAAAGCGGGACATGAGCCTTGTTATCAGGGCTCGGTTGCGGATAAGACTGAAAATAAAACCGGAAACAACACTTCCGATGATGTAATAGCTAAAGGAAAAGATAGCGAATAATCGCAAACGCAGCGTCAATGGAGAACGACCTGCTGCTGGCCTACGGCTAAACAATAACCTAAAAATAATAGGATAGAGAACGAAGGTGTTTAAAACGGCGGCGGTTACCCCGAGTAAGGAGACTGCGGAAATAGATTTTAACGCCGGATGTTTGGCAAAAATTAGTGCACCGATAGCCAGAATTGTGGTCAATACGGCAAGGAGAATGGATGTACGGTAGGTTGGCATCTCATCTTTGCCGGTACTATATTCTTTTTGTAAGGCCGCTGTCATGAATATCGCAAAATCCACACCATGACTGAAGACTAATGTACATACGATGGTGCTGAAAATATTGAATTCAAGATGAAATAGACCCATGAGTCCACCGGTGACCAATCCTGTCAATGCAATGGGGATCATACTGACCAATGCCAGCTCAATACTCCGAAAAGACAACCAGAGAATAATAAATATCGCGATAAAGCTGTAATTAACCAAGGTATTGAAATCATTTACGAGCTGGCCTAGAAAAGTTTCGTTCATCTCTTTTCGGTCAATCACAACAGTAGTTTTGTTGTTGAATTGCCCGATCAGATTTTCTCTGTATTTTTCCGTTGTTTTTACGACAGTATTTGCTGTAAGAAATCCATTTTTTGAACTCAGATACTCCGATAAGATACCATTATTTAGCGTGCGGTACTCAGCTAATGATATGGCTGAGTATTTTTGATCCAATAGATCAAAAAAAGCTTGATATGCATCGGGCTTAAATCCAAAGGCAGCGCTTGAACGGACAAGATTGCTGCGGATTTCTTTTTTGCGTGTCTCAGTCCAAAAGGCATTCCATTGTGCAATTTTTGCCTCCTGATCCTTTTTTGATAAAACAATTTCACCTATTGAGCTAATGGATGTGATTGTTGTATCTTGCTTTAACCTGTGATATAAGACGGTATTTTCGGAAAGAACCTGTTCGGAATTATTACCGTAACTTATTAAGAATAATGATTTTCTTTGCTGTTGCGCAGAATTTTCGAGCTTTTGCTCTGCTTCCTGAAGCTCCCTTGGGAAAAAGTTTAATGCCGACAGATCTTTATTGAAACCCACCCGCCAAAAAGTGAATAAACTAACAGCAACCAACAGATAACTAAAGATCTGTAGGGTTTTATTTCTCTCGAAACTGAAAGCAGATATGCGATCGATAAGATGATTTTTATCATCCGAACGTTTATTATTGGGCTTATATATATGTGGAATGAGAATCAAGGAAAAAACTCCTGAAAAAAGAATGGCAATAAATGCGAAGATTCCTAAGTCCTTCAGCGCTTCGGAATTGACAAATAAAAGGCAGAGAAAAGATACCGCTGTCGTTCCGGCACTCATCAATATCGGTTTGGTGATTTCTTTATACAGATGCTTGATATCCTGCGTTTGTTTGAAATGCGTCATGATATGGAGCGCGTAATCAATGGTAATACCTATCAGGACCGCTGCGATGGAGATCGATATAGCCGAAATAGTACCTCTCAGAAAGTAGAGAAATGAGAGCGCTAATAAAGCTCCAAATAATGATGGGATAAAGATGATGACGGGAATTTGTATTTTCTTATAAAAAAGAATCAAAATCAGCATCAATAGACTCATCGAAATAAGGATCGTTGTCTGGATATCCGTTTTGATTTGTTTTGCATTGGCAACAGCCACCAGTGAAGCTCCAAAATAACTTAATTTGGATTTCTTGTTATAATGCTGGTTGAGATCTTTTTTGATCCGGTTGAGTCCGTCGACAAAAAGGACATTATGTTCAGTCTCTGAACCCGAATATTTCGGATTAATAAAGAGTAATAGTTTGCTTGAGTCTTTCGTGATAATATAACCATTATAGAGCTGAAAATCACCGGCGATATTGAGTTGTTGGAATTTTTTTAGCGCTAAGAAACCAATTCCCAATGGATCCCGTTGTATAAAAGATTTTGCGATAATACTGGTGGGGGCAATTAATGCTGCGTAATTAGCCGCAACTGTCTGGGCTATGCTATCGCTGGAAAGTCGCTCTTCGATTGATTTATAATCGTTTCCATCAAGCAGGGTAGGCAACTGCCCGTAGACGAATTTCATGGTGTTCTCCATTTCTTCGTCACTAATCTGTCCTTGGATAGCCTGATAGTAGGGGGCAAGAGGTGCGATGCTATCTGAAAAAGAGTTGGCCATGTCAACCATATCATCAATTGAAGCATCTTTCTCCCGCTCGATGATGACACTGATTTTATCAGAAAATTTCAGTTGCGCTAATACTTTGGCTATTTCGTTTGTTCGTTCGTTTTTCGGTATTATCCGGGTGATATCTTCTTCAAATTTCAGTTTCAAAGCAAAAAATCCGGTGGCAAGCAAAAAAAATAGTGCAATTAACCAGGCAATATAGGGCTTCTTCTTAAAAAATAAATAGAGCTGATAAAAATAGTGCTGCATATTAACGTCGTTGATTTAACCTTAATAGAGTAAATGATGAAAGTCCAAATAGAACAGCGGTAAACAGGGCTAGAGCAAGACTGCCAAAGAGATATTGTAGAAAGTGCTCAGATATGGATTGGAAATCAATATTGCTATAATCTCGCAGCGGTCTGGCATTCGGAATGATCAGTTTGCCGGTCTGTATAGATCCCCAAATGATCAATGGTATCATAGGCGGAATACTGACATTTGAAAAGGCAAAGCAGAGTCCTTTGTTAAGCCTAAAAATGGAAGCGAGAAAGATGGACAGAAAAGACTGAAACCCCCAGACTGGAGCAATGCCGATAAATACACCCAATGCGATGGAGATAGATTTAATTAGATCCGAATCATTGGTGCCTAGAATGTCTTCTTTTAGAAATTGCTTAAAGCTTTTTTTTTTGAAACTTTGGAAAGCATTTCTCGGGAATATATAAAGTAGGCTGATCAATACCAGGAATGTATTAAGTATACTGATTCGGGTGAAGTCTTTAAATGGTCGAAAATGGGAAACTCTCTCCGAGGGGTCGTAAAGTATTTTAATGGGTACATTTTTTACGTTAACACCCTTCCATGCTGAGCGAACAATTACTTCAATTTCGAGTTCAAACTTATTGGTAAATAGTTTTTTAGGTATGAGGTCCAGCGGATATAAACGATATCCAGATTGCGTGTCTGCGAGCTTGATGCCCGTTTCAAACCAAAACCAGAAGTTTGAAAACTTATTACCAAAGCTACTTTTTTTTGGTATTCCGGCCTGATCCATCTGACGTTCACCAATCAATAGAACCCGACCATCACTCTGGTCAAGGGCATTAATAAATGTTGGAAGATCATCGGGGAAATGCTGCCCATCTGAATCTATTGTTATCGCATAGTGAAAACCTTGTTTTCTGGCCAATTCAAAACCTATTCGCAATGCCTTTCCCTTACCCGAGTTTTTATCAAGATGCTGTATCTCAATGGATGGATACTTTGCCAAAATTTCGGCTGTAGCATCTGTTGAACCATCGTTGATGACGATGACCTGTGCGGTGTATAACAATACACCATCCAGAACCCGCTGCAAAGTTTTTGCATTGTTGTATGTAGGAATTAGTACACATACATCTGCTGGGATCGCCATTTCAGGGATAGGTTGCGAATTTAACATAGCTATTTAAATGGAATGAGTATAGCGATGAAAAAAGAGCTCCATTTTTAATGCGATAGTTTCGTCAAAAGAGCAATTGGCTTTGATCTGGATGGTATCAGCTTCTTTGATTGCTAACTCTAAACTTAGATTTGGATGAACGAAAGGATCTATGATCGCATAAAAACGAATGTTTTTTGCGGCGCTCATACGCAGCTTTGATTGAAGTAAATCTTCACTTATATTTTTAATGATCTGTAACATGCATACCCCCGGTGTAACCGGTCTGTCCGGAAAATGTCCATTAAAAATAGAATGATTCGGATTAAGACTTATTTCCAACAAGTGTTTTCCATCTGCACTCAATCGACGTCCATGTATCTTATAAAAGTCTGCTAAAACCATGTCCCAAATATACAGCTTTATTTATTTTTCGTAAGCTGAGTTGTGTATCAAGTCAGTTAAAATGGAATATTTACAAAATCCATTTGCAACTTGATACCATGATGCTGCATACTAAACTTATCGAGTTTGCCGATGGAATCAGTGCTCAATTGGATTTTGAGTTTTGGTTTATATTTAGATGCGGTTTCAATTTTGGCTAATTTCCCCTGGTCGTTTAGATCCAAAAAATATCGCTTCCCATCCATTGTGCTTAAAAATTGTCGCGAAGATGAATCTTGGTATGTAATTGGGTAATTCACTTGTGTTAAGGTCCTAAAGTCTTTAACAAGCGTATTGATGATGATCTTTTTGTTGAGATCCTGCATGATATAGTTGACCTGATGCTTATCCTTGGCAATCGTCATATCAAAGAGTGTATTCCCTAGGTCAGAGGTAAGCACAATGCGGTGTTCCTGCTGATTTATTCTTTTAGCCACAAACATACCCGAGAACTCTTTTTTATAAAAGCGGATCGTTGCCCGATAGAGACGTTCATCATTTAGATCTGCAAAATAAGGGTTCTGAATAACTGTATCCGCTTGTTTGTAATCCTGCTGTGTATGGTTTGGGTAGTATACTCTACAGCCGGTTAGGAGCAATAGGAGTAGTGTACTAAAAGCTAAATGACGCATCATCGATGGGCTGATTGATCTGTTTGTTTTTGAAAACAATTTTTGTGTAATCTTTAGATGGTTCTATTAATTGTACTTCAGATACCGTGAGCTGCTGATTATTAAAATAAAGAATAACTGTCTGTATATAAGTGGACAATTCTTTGGTTTTGGGCGATAATTTTGCAATCCGCTGGTTTTTATTTTTATAAAATGTGATATTGAAATCATTTGCCGAAAAAAGATCGCCGCTGATACTACCAATGATCATTTTATTGATTTTCTCAAATTTCTTATTGTTGCCCAGATCCACTTTATTCTTCTTGCCCTGATCATTTATGAGCACTTTATTGTCTTTGAAAAGAATCCCATATTGAATGGGCTTATTATATTTCCACAATAATTTATTTGGATTTTTTAGGAGCATTGATCCGCTGGACGTAATTTCCTTCGACAAAAAATCCAGGTGCTTGTATTGCACAAAGTCTGTTTTTAATGTTTTAATTTTTTGCGCTTCGGCTACTACCGTTTGTTTGAAGTTGCTGATCTCAGCATTGGACATGGCTTCTTCTTGCGCTTTTGTGTAAGCAAAATGAAATAAACAAATAATGAGTAGAATGAGCTTAGTTTTCATATACTTTTTGATTTAAAAAATCTTCTAAATTTAACGCTTCTAGTTTGTTTGTCTGTAATTCTATCAATAAACTTTTAACAACATGGACCGTTTTTTGGGATGTATCATGCAACAAAATGATCTTACCGGGGCGGAGTCTTTTCTTTATGCGTTTGAAAATTTTATTTTCATCTCGATTTAGGGTATCCAAAGAGCGGATACTCCAGCCGATCGATGTCATTGCGCAATAGCCTAGTGCTTTTGCAATATGCGGATTACTGACACCAAATGGCGGTCTATACAGCAATGTTTTCTTTCCTGTTATTTTCTCAATCGCCTGATTTGCATGTTTCATTTCGACAGCAACGCTGTCACTGGAAAAGAAACCGATCGAATTAGGATGATTCATACTATGGTTGGCGATGACATGTCCCCGCATAACGATTTGTTTTGCTATTTCGGGATATTTGAGTACCTGCGAGCCGATACAAAAAAAACTGGCTTTAACACCGTACTGATCTAATAAATCCAGAATTTCCAGCGTATAGGGGCTAGGACCATCATCAAAGGTGATGGCGATTTGATTCGTACTTGTCTTACGGTCACAGGTGGAGTGCATAAAGAAATTCAACCGGAGGTCAAAAGCCCCCCAGGATAAGGTGCCGATATATAGTAGCAATACAACAGGGAATGGATAATAGAGCTGATATTCTTTCCATAGTAATATTGCCATTAAAAGTAGTGCAATGCATCCGTATGTTGTATTTCTAAAATTTAGCATCTTGATAACAGCATTAAACTGTTTTGTTCTCCAAAATTACAGATAAGAATATTTCGATCATATTGTATTTTACCTTCATTTAGACTGATCGATGTTGAAAAGGTTTGATCGTTCAGTCGTTTTAAAGCCAGATCAAAAGCAAACACAATGTCGGTGTCGAATATTCCGGTTTGAGAATTATACTTTATTTTGTTGATTTTCTCCAATATTGGTGATCCGGTGCTAAAGGAGGCTTCTACTGTTGTTGAACTATAGATAATGGTGTCTATTTGATTTATAGTCAGCTGGTTTCTTTTAAGAAATTCGCCGATTTGTTTTTCTGATGTATGATCAGCCGTATTACGATAGATGTCGATATCCTTTAATTCGCCGAGGGTGTGGCTGTCTTTTTGATTGGAAAATACAAAGAAACCAGCACCTTCTGTTTGAATGTCGTTTGTATCGTTTATCTGATCTTTGTCGATTGCTTGGTTTATTTCAATGCTAATATCTGAGAGCTCGTCAACGGCACCGACCAATAGCGACACGTGTTCATTCATTGTAAGCTGGATATAGGCGTCTAATGCGGCGGATTCAAAGGATATTCGACCTTGAGAATAGGTCATATTATAACCTGAATTTTTGGTCAGTAATGCAATTTGCCCTGCGACGGTATTATGGGTAGACTGGATAAAGGCTGTAGGAGATAAAAAATCCTCTTTTTGTTCAATGATCGCTTTTAGAAATTTGTCGGAATCAACCAGGCAGCCTTTACCTGTACCGACCAATATACCATCAGGATTGGGGCAGTCCGCTTGCCGCATCGCTTCTATCCCGCAGATAATGCCCATTTTTACGGCCTTAGACATGCGTCTTGTGGCAGCTGGGGGAATTACCGCGCCATCTATTTTTGGTAAGTTGATCTTTATCCACTGTTCTGTAGTATCCAGCTGAGCTGAGTTAATGACAGCGACGCTGCTACCATTAATATAAACTTTCTGCATCGGAAAAAATTAAAGTTGAGCAATTTCCGCCAAATCCAAAAGAGTTGCTGAGGACATGTTTGATGGAGGATGATCGATGATCGGTTACTGGCTGTAGTGCGGGTTGTTCCATTGCTGTTTCAAACCTTAAATTGGCAAAAGCCAATTGATGTTGGATTGCCAGTAAGGCATAAATCGCCTCTATACCAGCGGAGGCCCCTAATGTATGGCCTGTATAAGCTTTTGTTGAACTAAAAGAAGGAACATTGTCCCCGAATATACGCTGTATGGCAATCGCCTCAGTTCGGTCATTATTTTCTGTTGCTGTTCCATGTGCATTGATGTAATCAATTGCATCAGGAGCCAACCGGCTTATTGTTAAAGCTTCTTTCATCGCTAAATAAGCCCCTTCACCGCTGTCTGAGGTAGCTGTTTGATGAAAAGCATCATTCGCATTGGCGAATCCCGTAAGGTAACCTAATAAAGGCTTAGGTATTTTTTCTAATGCTTTAGCAGACTCCAGTACCAGAAATCCTGCACCCTCACCGAGATTTAATCCGTTTCTATTCCGGTCGAATGGTCGATTAGGCTTGTCAGATAGGAGCATCAAGCTGTCAAATCCATTGATTGTAAACCGCGATAAAGCATCTGAACCGCCAACCAAAACACGTTCTGCACGACCTGAAAGTAATAAACGGGCTCCAAAACTAATCGCATTGGCCGCCGAAGAACATGCTGTGCTGATCGCTGTAGCAAAACCATTACCACCCAGTAATTTTGAAAGCACAGACGCCGAATCTCCCACATCTCTTCTTTGTATGAGCGTTCTATCGCTATTTAAATGTGGAAAGTATTGTTCGAAAATATCCATTCCGGCGACAGATGTGCCCATAATAACGGGTATATTTCCTAGATCTGTTATCGTTGCTTGTGTCAGGGCTTCTTTGGCAGCAATGGCGGCCAATAAACTTGTGCGTGAGCTGTATTTCGGAACAGTAGTTCCCAACTTTTCTACTAGCTCCTGGTTTGTCCAAGGGACTTCACCAACAAGGGTGCCCGCTTGATGTTTCCCCCCAATATGCTGAAGTGGTTTAATACCATGCTGTTTCCGGAGTAATGAATGATAGTTTTGCGCTACGTCATCTCCGATAGCGGTAATCATTCCCATTCCGGTAACAGCAATCGCATTATTCATGGGTTATTTTGTTCTATTTTCTGAAATATAGTGGGCCAGGGTGTTAATGGACTGAAAAATTGTCTTTCCAACTTTTGGATCAGTCACTTTGATGCCATAATCTTTATCCAATAACACGGTTAGTTCCAATGCATCGATCGAATCGAGTCCAAGACCATCCCCAAACAGAGGAGCATTGTTTTCAATGTCTTCTACCGCAATCTCTTCCAGATTTAATGCTTCTATTATCTTTGCTTTTAATTCAGATTTCAATTCTTCCATTCCATTATAACATTAATTGTCTTACGACGTTTAAATCATGCGCTAAATTGCCCGTTTTTTCCACAAGATACAAAACCAATTTATAGTTTTCTTCCAAATATTCTACCCAGCCGCACAATACCTTTTCTGCTCTATTGTTGTTTAAAAGGTAATTGCAGTAGTTTACTGTGAGTTGGCTGTCAAACTGCTCCGAAACAAAAAATATATTCTCCGTTTGCAGATGATGTCGAATCGCAATCTCACCGATACAGACATTTGGTAAGGTGTAAACAAAAATTGCAGGACTTGGGTAGTATTGTTCCGTATTGCTGATCGTATGTATATGCTTTAAATCTGTATCGTAGCTACTGGAACGATTTGATAATACGATGGCAATATTTTTGGAAACCTCCTCTTTTAGCAATAGCTCAGCACCTAGCCAGGCCAATTTGCTGAGATTATCCATTTTAAAAAACTTGGGATAAGTTGTTCCCAGCGAATAATAAAACGTCTTCGAAAAGATGGAAAATTCCATTGATATTTCTGCTGACAAGGGTTGGCCATTGTAAAGTACACCATGATGATCAATACGACAGTGCTTGCTGATATGATATTTACGTTCCATCTATAAGATCTCCTTCTCGAACAGTATTGCCGTATTGGTGCCCGCAAATCCAGATGCTGTTTTCAGGCAGTGGGAGAGTGGCTTGTGAATTTTTTCTGTGATCACCGCCAGCGGCAATGAGGTTCCCTGTTTTTGATAACCTAAACAGGGTAATAATATATTATTTCGTAAACTCTCCAGGGAGAGAATGGTTTCTATCAGTCCAGCAGTACCCAATGTATGTCCAAAATAGCCTTTCAGGCTATTGATCGGTTTGTCGGCCAGTTTCGTACGATGTAGTGCTATGGCCTCCATTTCATCGTTATATACTGTGGCGGTTCCGTGGGCGCAGATAAAATCGACCGCTTCTGGTAAGATAGCGGCTTCAGCTAAAGCTCGTTCTATGCTACACTTCAGGCCTTCTCCCGTACGTGAGGGACCAGAAATATGGTTTGCGTCATTGATTGAGGCTTCTCCAGCGATATAGAATTGTTGCTTTTGGCCTGGAATTGGTTGGTTGCTGATATAGAGCGCTGCTGCCGCTTCACCTAGATTCAGGCCTTTTCGGTCTTCATCATAGGGTCTGCAAATCCCATCACTCAATGCCTGAAACGATCGGAATCCCGAAAGGACAAATTCGCTCACCAAATCGGCGGCAACAATGACAGCATCTTTGCAATAATCTATCTGGATAAGTCTTTTAGCTGTTGAAATAGCCTGTAGACCCGAAACACAGGCATTACTGATAACGATAGGGTTACGTTTAAAGCCAAATAGGTCTGCTATCCGCTGTGCGAGTGCAGGGAGGCTGGCAGCTGCACCATCTTTATCTTTGCCATCACATTGGGCAATATTACCTTTTGTTGTGGAAATGATCAATTCGGTCTCCGTAGTAATATCAAGGTTTCTGACTATTGGTAACAGCGCCGAAATCATCAGTTTTTCCAGCTTTGTGAAACTGAAAGGCGCGGATAATTTTATATCCTGTAGTTGCGCTGTGAAGTAGCTGTCGAGTTCATCCCTGGCAATTATAGCAGCATAAGTATTGGGAATTTCACCGATAGGTTCTTGAAGAGTAATACCTGATTTCCCCTCGACAACAGCGTTCCATGTGTCTTCAAGTGTATAACCCAAAGGGGATATGCAATTGTAAGGGCCTATATATACCTTTCTCATCTGTTGGAAAAATGGAGCGAGTTTTTCCACTGTTGAAAAAATTCTGGGAGATACAACTGCAGGTTTCCGGATGCATCCAAAAAAACCTGGATTGTTTCGCCTAAACAGACAATCTGATTGTCATTGTTTAAAATACGGTAACGGTAGATTATTTTTGCTGCTTTGCAATCAACCAAGGAGGTTTCAATGCGTGCATGTTCACCATACCGTAAAGGCAATTTGTGCTCGCAGGTGCTTTTCACAATAGGCGTGGTATAGCCTTGCTGATGAATGTCCAGATAAGTCAATCCATGTTCGATTCCGAAGGATTCTCTGCCATCTTCAAAATAACTGATATAATGACCATGCCATACTATTCCCAACGAATCGACTTCATTAAAACGTATACGTAAAGGACTTGTCCAGCTGACCTGATTAACTGGTTCTGGTAATTTGTTTTTTGCCATAGTTAAGACGCTATTACACTTTTTATCTCGGCATAGGCGATGCGTCTATCTCCGATGAAGGTCTCTACTGAGACAAGTGTGACTCCCATAAATTCCTGCAATATTGTAGCGCTGGTTGATATATCTTCACCAATCATCGGAAAATAATCAATAGCAATACTTTTTATTGTACCGAGGTAACCGATTGGAGCAGCCTTTTGCTGGATATAGAAACTGTAACCAGTATGTAGAGCAATGGATTGGGCCATATGTTCTAAAATACCAGCTTCGAGGAATATCCCATCTTCAACAAAAATATTATCTTCCTGAATAGTTAAGCCAGCTTGCACGGTAGTGTCCGTAAAATCATATAAGGTATCAATCATTATCATAGGGGCACGATGCGGAAGCAATTCCTGCAATAATATGCTATCGGTTATTGGAAATGGGCTTGCTGTCATTTATATTAAAGTTGCACCAAAGGTAGTAATTTAAAGACAAAATCAGCGATTACAGGAACTTCAAAATTGCTTGTAAGGCGTCATAATGGATGAAATGCGGCTTAGAGAGGGATATTTGGTGTTAATTTTTACTGCAATAGTTTTTTTGCAGTACTTGCAAATTACGCTCTGCTTTTTGAAAGCGTGTAACTTTTAATCATTACTTTTTTTTGTTCGATAGAATAAATAATATGCTGGTGGATAGCGGATTTATTTGGAATAATCTTTCCAAAAATCAAAAAAATTAAACCATTGAAGTGGATGTTTTTTGACCATAGTTGAAAGGGATTCGCAATAGGATTGTAGCAGGCCTTGGGCATCACGGTGCTTGATTTGAACTTCCCGCGCATATAAGTGATAGTGAAGATTGGGCTCTTTCATAACATATACGAAAATAACAGGTACTTTAAGTCTGGAGGCAATCAAGAAAGGTCCCGCCGGAAATTGGGTCTCTTTTCCGAGCAACTGAGCGCGGAGTGTTTTGGTTCCTTCCATATAGCGATCACCAGTAAAGACAATCAATTCGTTATTGGTCAGTGCCTCATTTATTGCAAAAACATGGGAGAGGTCTTCTTGGATAACAATGAATTTTATGGAAGATTTGCGGGCTACTTTTGATAGATAGGCTTTGATTGCTTGATGTTCCCGATCTGAAATTACCAGGTTGATCCGGTTTTCAATATTAATATCTTCCAGAAAATAGGATGCAATTTCAAAGTTACCGATATGGGCTGAGAGCAGGATACCACCATTTTTCCTTTCCAATGCGGATTTTAATATATCTATCCCATCAAATTCATAAGTGAATTTGTTGCGCATTCCGGCAGAGATCGCCGTTTTGTCAATAAGTACTTTACCGAATGTGAAGTAGCTTCTGTAGAAACCGGTAACTGTTGCCCCAAGGGAATATCGGAGACGATATCTTAAATAATAGTACAACGATCGATTGCTATTCCAGGCCGTTATAAAATAATAAAAAGCCACGAATACCAACAGCAGATATGCTGTGCGGATTCCCAGCTTTTGAATACAGAAGACAAAAATTCTATATCCTAAGACACTACCTTTGGATTGTCCTTTCCAGTGGCTCATCAGTAAAGTTTGGCTTAGTTCTCTCCGGTTTTACGTTTTAAAAGATCATAAAAGTCTTGAAAGGTTTGAATGTTCGCAAAATCTGCTTCTACTAATTTAACACCAAAATTGGACTCAATGATAACGACAAGATCGACATAGTCCAAACTATCCAGATTTAAAGTGTCTTTTAAATTTAGATTCGGCTGAATTACGTCAACATCCACCTCAAACTCATCAACAAGTATTTCGTTAATCTTTTCAGAAATCATTTTTATAAGTTAATCTTTAATTTTTTTAATAACTAAGGCGGAGTTAGTTCCCCCAAAGCCAAAAGAATTGGACAAATATAGATCAAATTCTTTAAATAATGTCTTCTTAACAATATTTAATTTGGCCGAATGCTCATCTGGATTTTCGAAATTAATGTTTGGGGCAATAAAATCATTTAGCATCATAATATTGGAGTAGATGATTTCACTGGCGCCAGCCATCCAACATTCGTGTCCAGTCATTGATTTTGTAGAACTGACAAAAGGTTGGTTTTCACCAAATACACGCAGGATCGCCTGGGCTTCATTTGCATCACCTACAGGTGTTGATGTTGCATGCGCGTTGATGTAAGCAATATCTGCGGGACTGATTTCCGCTTGTTTAATCGCCCGTTGCATAGCTAGAGCTGGGCCGTCGACGTTTGGCGTAGAGATATGACCGCCATTGGATGAAAAACCGTAACCGAGTATTTCGGCGAGGATAGGCGCGCCTCGACGTACCGCTGATTCATAACTTTCGATAATTAGCGTAGCCGCTCCACCCGAAGGCACCAAACCAGAACGGTCTTTGTCAAAAGGGCGCGAAACGGTTGTCGCTGGTAAAGCATCATTTCCAAATACCCCTAGACCGTCAAAACTGGCCATTGCATATTTGTTGATCTCTTGTGCGCCGCCACATATAATCATGTCCTGCATTCCACTTTTTATTAAATTGAATCCCAGACCCAAGGAATGAGATCCCGAAGCACAGGCTGCGGAAATCGTCATATTGATTCCTTTCAATCGGAATATGGTGGAGAGGTTCATGGTCACCGTAGAATTCATTGATTTGAAAATTGCCCCCGAACCGATAAGACTGGTGTCTTTTTTCTCGCGGACAATATCAACGGCTTCAATGATTGCTTTAGATACCGAATCATTACCATATAAGATGCCGATCTCATGTTGATCTAGATAAGTATCATCAATGGCCGCATTTTTTAAGGCTTCCATCGTCGCCAGATAGGCGTATTCGGTTTCTTCGCCAATGGACATCCGTTGGCGACGGTTTAATTCATTTTTTAAATTAGGCAAGGGTACAGCACCTGTCAGTGCTGAGCGAAACCCAAATTGCTTACGTTCGGTATCGAAGATTATACCCGATTTTCCTGCTTGAAGAGATTGCTTTACTTCATCCAAAGATGTTCCTAAGCAGGAATATATCCCCATACCCGTGATCACTACTCGTTGTTCCATAGCTTTACGAATAAACTCCTCCATTTATGTTAATCACCTCACCTGTAATATATCCCGCTTTTGGAGAAGCCAAAAAGCTGACTAAGTCAGCGACTTCTTCGGGCTCACCAAATCTATTTGCGGGTATCAATTTTTTTAATTCTTTTTCATCCATATTAGCTGTCATATCGCTATGGATAAACCCCGGTGCGACAGCGTTGACGGTAATGTTCCGTTTGGCGACTTCCTGTGCTAATGCTTTGGTAGCACCTAGCAAAGCGGCCTTCGCAGCTGAATAGTTGGTCTGCCCAGGTGTTCCCTTGACGCCAGAGACTGAAATAATATTGATGATCCGACCATAACGTTGGCGAAGAAGCTTCTGTATGAAAAATTGTGTGACATGATAGAAACCGTTTACAGTCGTGTTAATGACTGAAGACCAGTCTTCACTGGACATCCACATAAATAAACCATCCTTGGCTATACCGGCATTGTTGACAATGACCTCGATAACGGCTTCCGGATGACTGGATTCCCATTGGGAGAGAGCATTGGTGACCGCCGCATGGTCTCCCACATCAAATTTTAAAATAGTTCCAGTTCCACCCGTCGCCTCAATGCCAGCAAGCGTTTCTTTTGCTGCATCCTCATTATGCTGAAAATTAATCAATACATGATAACCTAATTCCTGAGCTAGTTTAATACAAATTGCTCTTCCAATTCCTCTAGATCCACCAGTAACTAAAGCACACTTCATCCTTCGGTACGTATATTAATTTTGAAATAATTCTGCATTGTCAAACCACTTATTTCCTAAGAGATTTCCTTTGGTATCAATGAATCCCCATTTACCGTTGAGTTTGACACGGGCAAGCCCGTCAATAAAGCCCTTTTCCTGCTTCTTAAAAGTCAATGCCGCTGTAATGTCGTATTGAAAAGGAATAACAACTTTGCCCGCTCTATCGATAAATCCCCATTTGCCATCTTTGACAGCAGCAAGTCCTTCGGGGGAGAAAGATAAGGCATCATGGTAAGCTACAGGAATAATCATTTTGCCTGTGGTATCGACAAATCCCCATTTCCCATTCATTTTCACAGGCGCTAGACCATGCTGAAAATTTCGGGCATCATCATAAGTCGCTGCAATTGCCCATTTACCTTCTGCTGTCATAAAACCTACTTTATTGCCTTGTTGAACAAGAATAAAGTCTGGATTTTCTATGTTTTCAATTTTTGAAACAGCCGGCACAAGGATTTCTGTTTGACCGGACACGATATACCAGTTATTTTGTTTTTTTGCCCAAACGAATCCCGCATTGAAGTCTCCGATATCATCATAGTTAGGTGCAACAATTTCTTTCCCCAGGTTGTCAATGATACCCCATTTTTTGTTTTTTGCAATTTTGGCATAACCACCTTTAAACGGACGGATAACATCATAAGTAGGGGCGAGCACAACCTCTTGTTTATTGTTAATAAGCCCGACCAAGTTTGAGTCGTCACGGTAGAAGGCTACACCGTCATTGAATTCATAGACACGTTTACTGGAAATTGCTTTCATCTCCTGACCTAAGGAATCGATATATTGCCAACCTTTCGAGGATTTGACCATAGCCATTCCCTGACTGAATGATCGGGCATTATCATATTGTGGCTGAACGATATAATTGGCGTCTTTATCTACAAATCCCCATTTGCTACCATTGTAGACAGCGATCTTTCCTTCGGACTGATCCTGTGCATCTTTATATTGAGGAGCAATCTGAAATGTCCCGTCTTTTTTGATAAATCCGATAAGTCCTTTTTCTTGGACCCGAGCTAATTGCTGTGCGGATGTGATGGAGCAGGATAGTATAAACAGTCCGCCAAGGGTGAGCTTCTTAATCATCATTTTTATTTATCAGATAGTCTTTTACTTTTTGTATAATCGGATACATCGCTTGATCTTCTTTAAAGACCGGAAATAATTTACGAAGGTCCATATACCAAGATAGTGTTTCTTTTGCTAATTTTTCCTGACAGCCCAAATTGTCAATTGCCTGAGCTAAAGTTATAAATTCTATAGCCAATACTTCAAATGAGTTTTCAATAATCTGACTGCAGGACATTGCGGCATTTGTACCCATACTGACAATATCCTGGTTGTCGTTATTGTTGGGAATACTATGGATATAGATGGACGTACTTAAGGCCTGAGATTCCGCAGTAGTGGAGGTCGCGGTGAACTGTACACCCTGCATACCAAAATTTAGTCCCAAGGTTCCCAGATTCATAAAAGGTGGGAAAATCTCATTGATCTTGCTATTCAAAAGATAATTCAATTGTCTTTCAGCCAGCATGGTCATTTTGGTCATCACCAGTTTGAGCTTATCCATCTCAAGTGAAATATAATCACCATGAAAATTACCGCCATGATATACATGTTTGTTCTCCACATCAATTATGGGATTGTCATTGGCGGAATTGAGTTCATTTTCAAGTACAGATGCGACATTGTCAATGGTATCTGAAATAGGTCCCAAGATCTGCGGTACACAACGGATAGAATAATATTCCTGAACTTTGTCTTTGAAGATATCCTCTTGGTTTTCACCTGAGTACAGGTGGTCTTCGCGTTTTCGGATCAATAAGCTGGAAGCAAGGTGATCCCGCATTTTCTTTGCGATATGCTGCTGTCCAATATGTTTTTTACTTTGATTTAACGCTTCAGAAAAATGATCATCGTATGCCTGCACAATTTCGTTGATAGCGCATGCCGCTTTGATGGACCAGGATAGTGCCTTTTGGGCCTGATTCCAATTTAGGATACCAATGCCTGTCATAACAGAAGTTCCATTGATCAATGCTAAACCTTCACGAAGTACAATTTGAATAGGTTTGAGCCCCTCTGCTTCAAAGGCTTGCATGGTGGGGATACGTTCATTTTTATAGATTACCTCACCTTCACCGATCAACACTAATGCCAGATGGGCCAATTGTACAAGATCGCCACTCGCGCCGACACCACCATGCGCAAAAATGATTGGCGTAATGTCGCGGTTGATGAGTTCTTTCATTAATGCGATCGCTGAACGATGAACACCCGAATAACCCAGTGTTAGTGTATTCAAACGGGCTAAAATCGTGCTTTTAACCTGCAATGGGTCTAAGAGCCGCCCTGTTCCTGATGCGTGGCTGCGGATCAGATTGTATTGAAGCTTGATTCTATCCTCGTCCTTAATTCTATACTGTGCCATAGGGCCGAAGCCGGTATTGACACCATAAATTATTTTGTTATCGGCAAATTTTAGAAGAAAATCGTGACTAGCATCAACTTTCTCCCAGACATCGTCATCAATAGCCAAGTGTTCATTTCTATAGGTTATTTGGACAAACTGTTTTAAATCTAAATGCTTTGCAAGTGAGCTCATGGGGTATGGGATAGCAATTTTGAAAAACTCTCGAAATTGTTTTTTTTATATTATTTTTTGTGAATAGATTTGGCATTTATTAATCAGAGACGAAATTAATATTTTTTTCTTTTAATCAAAGCGTATAATGAACGTTGAAGAGGTCGACATTTTGATCATTGGGGCTGGTCCATCAGGAGCAGTGGCTGCGGGGTATCTGCAAAAACAGGGGGCGAAAATAAAAGTAGTTGAAAAGAGCAGATTTCCAAGGATAGTGGTTGGGGAGAGTTTGATTCCACGGGTTATGGATCACTTTGATGAAGCAGGATTGTTTGACGCCTTGGATGCTATGGGTTTTGAAAAGAAATTTGGTGCGCGCTTTATATGCGGTCAGGAAATCTGTATTTTCGATTTCTCTGATAAGTTTTCCCCGGGCTGGGATTGGACATGGCAGATTCCGAGAGCAGACTTTGATCTGGAAATGGCCAATGAGCTCATCCGAAAAGGTGTGGACTTACAATTTGAAACCGAAGTGATCGATGTACAGTTTATGGATGAAATGTCTATGACCACTGTACGTAACAGTGAAGGTGTAGAAACAACCATTAAAGCAAATTTTCTGATCGATTGCTCTGGTTATGGTCGGGTACTGCCACGTATGTTAAATCTGGATCAACCTTCCAGACTAAGTCCGCATTCGGCGATATTTAGCCATGTCAGCGATGTAAACAGACCAGTAGGACAGGAGGGGAGCTTGATATCTTTTGATATATTGGAAACGCAGGTCTGGTTATGGGTTATTCCATTTTCCAATGGCAATACATCTGTAGGGATCGTAGGGCCAACTTCCTTTATTGAAAATCTTGGTGCAGATACAACTGTTGCATTGAATAAGGCGATTCAACGCTCTGATTATTATGTGAAGCGTTTTGGCGATTTGGCTTTTATTTTTGAACCGCGCAAATTGAGTAATTATTCGACAGCGGTCAGCAAGATGTACGGAAAGGGGTATGCATTGACTGGTAATAGCTCTGAATTCCTAGATCCTGTATTTTCTTCTGGTGTGTGTTTCGCTACAGAGTCCGGTATCTTGGCTGCGAAACTAGCTTTGAGGCAAGTGCGTGGAGAAACGGTAGACTGGCAATCGGAGTTTGAAGATTATATGAAAGAAGGGATTGCTGTTTTTACCACTTACATTCAGGAATGGTATACCGGCAATCTACAGGAACTGTTTTACCATCAACCGGAAAACCCTGAAGTCAAAAGAAGCATCTGTGCTATATTAGCGGGATACGTCTGGGATCGAAACAATCCTTTTGTTGTGAAGCATGACCGTGCTGTGAAAAATTTGGCACACCTTATCCGAATGTCCAAAGGTGAACAATATGATTCGCTATGCTAAAATTACGATCTGGGATGGTATTGCGTGATGATGGAATGGAGGTAATCTCGATCAATATGGGTATATATTTCGGTTGTCGTAATACTTTCATGCCCCAACATATCCTGTACAGCCCTTAAATCTGCACCACCTTCAACGAGGTGGGAGGCGAAACTATGCCTAAACGTATGGGGACTGATTATCTTTTCTAGTCCAATTTTTTGGGCAAGCTCCTTAATGATCAGGAAGATCATCACCCTGGACAAAGCCGAACCTCTTCTGTTCAGAAATACAAAATCCTCATTTCCATTCTTGATCTTGATATGTGGTCTAATGGAATCCAAATAAAGCCTGAGGTGTTTGATCGCCTGTTGTCCAATCGGAATCAGTCGTTCTTTGCTACCTTTACCTTCCACTTTGATAAATTCTACGTCGAGAAACAAGTTGGAGATCTTGAGATTGACGAGCTCGGACACACGCAATCCACAACCATATAAAACTTCAATAATTGTTTTATTGCGCTGTCCCTCCGTAGAAGAAAGATCTATAGCAGCTATCAGTTGATCGATCTCATGAATACTCAGTACACTGGGGAGTTTCCGTGCCAGGCGTGGCGCTTGGAGTAATTCTGTTGGATTATTATCCAGTTCATGTTCAATGATCAGAAAACTAAAAAAGGTTTTTAGCCCGGATATCAAGCGGGATTGTGTGAACGGTGAGATATTGAACTCCTGTAACCACTGTAGAAAATCCTGAATATCCTTCCTGACGATTTTGTTTAAAAGGAGTCCGTTGTCCTCACAATAGATCTGGAATTTGGAGACATCGTTGAGGTAAGCCTCGATCGAATTAATGCTCAAACCCCGTTCGAACTTTAGAAATTGTTCGAATTCTTTTTTAATGACCTGCCAGTTGCTAAAATCCATTTGCAACAAAATTACAATTAACTATTGTTCTTTTCGAAAGATATTCTGTATTTTTAGGCTTGTTTTTACAAACCATGAGCAATAGTGAAGAGACGCTCGATCCCATAGGGGGTATTAATAAATATTATTTATCTGTATTTTACTATTTATCGGGACAATTGGTCTCCAGTTCCGTTTACCCTAATATAAACAATTAGCAAAAAATAACCGACTAAAAAAAAAGAGATTTTTTTGTATGAAATTCATTAAACCACTTGCATTAGCCTTTTTGCTTCCGGCTACATTTTATGGCGTAGAGGCAAAAATGCCTACTACTTTAACGGCACATGCCAGGGCTATTCTATCGCAGGATAGTTTGGCCTTAAACCAAAAGTTACCTTTCGACAATGAAGTTGTCACTGGTAAACTGAAAAATGGATTTACATATTTTATCCGCAAAAATACAGAGCCTAAGGGGCGCGTTACCATGTATTTGGGTATGAAAGCGGGTTCAATCCTGGAAAACGAAAAACAGCTGGGATTGGCGCACTTTTTGGAGCACATGAACTTTAATGGCTTGAAGCATTTTCCAAAAAATGAACTTGTCAATTACCTTCAGAAAGCTGGTGTACGATTTGGCTCGGATCTGAATGCCTACACAAGCTTTGATCAGACCGTCTATCAATTACCTATCCCATCTGATGATCCGGAATTACTAAAAAATGGACTACAGGTCATGCGTGATTGGGCACAGGACGCCTTATTGGACGGTGAAGAAATTGATAAAGAACGTGGTGTTATTTTGGAAGAGAAGCGTGGTGGTAGAGGCGTGCAACAGCGTCTGCAAGATCAGTATTTTCCAATGGTACTTAACGGCTCCCTTTATTCAAAGCGTCTACCTATTGGTACCGAAGAAATTTTAAAGACTTTTCCGTATACTGAAATACGCAAATTTCATCAGGATTGGTATCGACCAGATCTACAAGCCCTCATTATTGTAGGTGATATTGATCCCAAAGCAATTGAAGAAAAAGTGAAAGTATTATTTTCGGATATGACAATGCCGAAAAAGGTGCTTCCACGCAAAGAGTACAAGGTCGATTTACTGAATAAAAACCAGTTTTTGACTATTTCGGATCCGGAATTGCCTTATACTGTTGCTCAGGTCTTAATTAAAAATGAGAAAGACAAGGTTGTGACTGTCGGAGACTACCGTAATGAATTACTCAAAAATATTTTCAATCAAATGATTGCTGGTCGTTTTTCTGAACTGATGCAGCAACCGAATCCACCTTTTATGCAAGCTGGTGGTAGTATCGGTGATTTTGTGGCGAATTTAAATACCTTCTCTTTGTTGGTTGTACCTAAACCGGGTGAACTGGAGTCTGGATTTAAAGCGATGCTGACTGAATTTGAGCGTATTCAAAAATATGGTTTCACGCAGACCGAACTGGATCGTGCGCTTGCCGATATGAAGAAAGGAAATGAAATGGCGTATATCGAGCGGGATAAGAAGAAATCCGACAGCTATGTCAATCGTTATCTGAATTATTTTATCGACAATGAACCGGCCTTGAGCAATGAAGCTTCTTATAGCTTAACGAAACAGTTGTTGCCTACATTGAAACTCGAAGAAGTGAATGGCCTGGTCAAAAAGTATTACACGGATTTAAATCGTGATATATTAATTATGGGGCCAGAAAAGGAAAAGGCGAACCTGCCTACGGAACAAGCTGTTTTGGGATGGGTGAAGGCGGTCGAAGATAGTCCGGTTTCTGCTTATGAGGATAAGGTTTCCAATCTTCCCTTGCTTTCCAAAGAACCTACTAAAGGTACAATTGTGTCTTCAAAGGATGTCACAGCTGTCCAAGCTAAAGAATTGGTTTTGAGCAATGGCGTGAAGGTGATTTTAAAACCTACAGACTTTAAAAATGACGAAATCCAGATTATGGCCTATAGCCCTGGAGGAACATCGTTGTATACTGATGCTGATTATTTCTCCGCTTCAAATGCCTCTTCATTGGTCGATGCGAGCGGTGTCGGACAGATGAGCAATGTGGAGCTGACTAAGTATCTTGCCGGAAAAGAGGTGTCGATTTCGCCATATATCTCAGAACGATATGAGGGACTTTCAGGTAGTACAGACAAAGAAGGCTTGAAAAATGCTTTTGAGCTGATTTATGGCTATTTTACAGAGCCTCGTTTGGATAGTGACGTTTTCCAAAGTACAATGACAAGGGCAAAAGGGTCATTGGAAAATAGATTGAGCGATCCAAATAATGTTTTTTCAGATAAAGTGAAGGCAGTGCTTTATGGGAATAACGTTCGTCGACAAAATGCTACTGTCGAGACGCTTACAAAAATCGACCGTGATCGTGCACTGGCAATTTACAAAGAGCGATTTGCAGATGCTTCAGATTTTGTGTTCACCATTGTAGGTTCATTTGATGAAGCGCAAATTAAACCGTTTATTGAGACTTATCTTGCTTCCCTTCCTGCGGTCAAACGAGGAGAGAATTACAAAGACTTAAATATTCTGGAACCGAATAAAGGGGAACGTGTGGTTGTTCATAAAGGTAAGGAAGAAAAAGCAAGTGCCCAATTGGCTTATTACGGAGACTATAATTATAGTGAAAGTGAAAATGTCAATATGGAAGCTTTGGAAAGTGTATTGACAATCAAATTGCTTGAACGACTGCGTGAGAAAGAAGGTGGTGTTTATGGTGTTGGTGCCCGTGCAAGCTTCGGTAAATTACCTAAAGCACGTTATGCCTTTTCAATTGGCTTTGGTTCAGCAGTTGATAAAGCTGATGCTTTGATTGCTTCTGCTTTGGATGAAGTGAAAAAGATTCAGGATCAAGGTGCGGATAAGGTGGATATTGAAAAATTTGTGGCTGAACAAAAAAGACAGAATGAATTGAGTTTGCGTGAAAATGGTTACTGGCTGAATTACATTTCAAGTTCTTATCAAAATGATTTGGATATCAGTAGATATACACGTCGGATGGAGAATTTGAATAAGGTGACGCCAAAATCAATACAAGATGTAGCTGGAAAATATCTGAAGAAAGATCGGCTTTTCGAATTTATTTTAATGCCAGATTCTAAATAAAGAATAGCATTGATATTGGATCAATGCAGGGTAAAGGCTGTTTGCGAAAAGCAAGCAGCCTTTATTGTACAAAAAACTTTATTACACAAAAAATCCCAATCATTTCTGATTGGGATTACCAAAAATTTCAATAAATATCTCTTTTAACCTAAATAAGATTTTAAGATTTTGCTTCTTGAAGTGTGTCTCAAACGTTGAAGAGCCTTGTCTTTAATTTGACGGACGCGTTCACGTGTCAAATTGAATTTCTCACCGATTTCTTCGAGCGACAGTTGGTGGTTGGAACCTAATCCAAAGAATAGAACGATGATTTCACGTTCTCTTTCTGTTAAAGTTGCCAATGATCGCTTGATTTCTTCTGATAGAGATTCATCAATTAGAGAACTATCGGTGTCTGGGTCATGGTTTTCCAATACATCCAAGAGTGTGTTTTCTTCACCTTGAACGAAAGGTGCATCCATAGATACATGACGTCCAGAATTACTTAGGGTATCCGAAACCTTGTCAACGGTGGTTTCAAGGATATCCGCCAATTCTTCTGGAGATGGTTCCCGCTCGTATTCTTGTTCTAGTTTTGAGAAAGCTTTACTGATTTTGCTTAGAGAACCTACTTGGTTCAATGGCAGACGTACGATACGTGATTGTTCAGCAATTGCTTGAAGAATAGATTGGCGAATCCACCAAACGGCATAAGAAATAAATTTAAAACCCTTTGTTTCGTCAAAACGTTTAGCCGCTTTAATTAAGCCCAGGTTGCCTTCATTGATTAAATCACCTAAGGTCAATCCTTGATTTTGATATTGTTTTGCTACTGATACTACGAAACGAAGGTTGGTTTTAGTCAATTTTTCCAAGGCAACTTGGTCGCCTTCGCGGATGCGCTGTGCTAATTCTACTTCTTCTTCTGCTGTAATTAAGTCTACTTTACCAATTTCGTGTAAGTATTTGTCCAATGACTGGGACTCACGATTGGTGATAGATTGTGTAATTTTGAGCTGTCTCATTAATTTTTATTAATTCTCCTCTCTAAGAAATGTTTGCGAAAATACGAAAAATTTTTGAATTATTAATGGAAAATAGATTATCTAACCTCTCATCTATAATGAGTTATGATTTTGTGAATCTTCATTTTACACTATCAAAAACTATTCCATTTAAAATTGTTTTTCTTTCTCAATTGCGACTGTAATATTCAACTGATTGATATTTAAAGCGCTAACAAATTTTATTTTTTTCTATTCTCAAGTAATTTATCTAATGATATCAGATATGTTACGTAAAACCTATTCTTTGAATTTATTTTAAAATGATAATTTTATGATAAAACAAAAAGATATATGTTTTGTTTTACAAGAGACATTAAATAAATTTAAAGGAATAAAAATTATAATATGCCAATCTTAATTCATTTGGATAAAATAATGAAAGAAAAAAAAATGTCACTTAATCAATTGAGTGACAGTGTAGGGATTACACTTTCTAATCTTTCAATCATAAAAAATCAAAAGGCTAAGGCCCTGCGATTAGATACACTTGAAGCAATATGTAAAGCGCTAGACTGTCAGCCTGGTGATTTGTTGCAATATTATGATGGAGATGACGAGAAAAACTAGAATCTATAGCCTTTCAAAAAGTCTACCACATTCATTTTCTTCTTGCCTTCCAGTTGAAGTTCCGATACCATGATATAGCCATCTTGTGTCGCAAACTTTAAATAGCTTTTTTGGTCTGTCTCTATTGTTCCCGGTGCAGCAGTAGTAACTGTTTGCTCTTTTTCTGTTTTGTATATTTTTAATACCTTATCATTGAGCACAGTAAATGCTGTTGGATAAGGGCTAAGTCCGCGTATAAAATTATAAACAACGTCAGTATGTTGATCCCAATTTATTTTACAATCTTCTTTAAAAATTTTCGGCGCGTGTTTCAACGTTTCTGTTGGGACGATATCGTCTTGACTTTTCGGCTGTAAATTCCCACCTTTCAGCTGCTGGATCGTCTGAAGGAGTGTTCTGGCTCCAGCAACCATCAGGTTGTCGTGGAGATCTCCAGCTGTGTCAGTTTCATTTATTGTAACTTTTTCGGCTAAAAGTATATTTCCAGTATCAATCTCATGTTGCAATAAGAATGTAGTCACTCCGGATTCTTGCTCACCATTCATAATGGCATGATTGATTGGAGCAGCACCTCGGTATTGGGGGAGTAAAGAGGCATGGACGTTAATGGTGCCATGTTTCGGCATATTCCAGACAACTTCAGGCAGCATGCGGAATGCCACCACAACCTGAAGATCGGCTTGATAGTTTTTGAGTTCGGCAAGAAAGGCCTCATCTCGAAGTTTGACCGGTTGAAGGACAGGGATATGGTGTTGGGTAGCGTATACTTTAACGGCTGATTCATGTATCTTTTGTCCACGACCTGCCGGCTTGTCTGGTACTGTAACGACAGCAACGACTTGTTCACCAGATTGAATGAGTGCATCAAGTGAAGCAACGGCAAAGTCAGGAGTGCCCATGAAAATAATACGCATAAGTGCTGTGTTTTTTGTAAAATCCTTAAAATCAATAAATCGTTGGGATGATAAAAATCATCTGCGAAAGCGCTAATAATTTGCTATTAAAGTTTTGTAAATAACAAATTTTTATAACTTTGCGAAGTTACATAAATATATTGAAAGCTTGAATTTTCCTTATTTTTTAGCAAATCGAATAGCATTTTCAGGTAAACGGACGTTCTCAAAATTGATCGTTCGGGTTACGATCGGTGCAATTGCGCTAGCCATTGCTGCCATTATTATATCTATTGCGGTTTTGCGGGGATTTAAGGGGGAGATCATCAGCAAGCAACGTGGTTTTTTTGCGGATGTATTGGTGCTACGTTATGATCTCAATAAATCGTATGAAAATTCGCCCATCTCACTTACACCTCAACTCCATAAGTCTATATTAGCAGACCCTGAAGTATATTCCATTAATCCATTTGCAACCAAAGCTGGGATTATCAATGTGAACGACGAAGTCGAGGGTGTTGTTTTGAAAGGTATTGATTCGCTATACGATCAGCAGCCCATAAAAAATATGCTGCTCGAAGGGAATACAATAGATTTTAAATCCGAGAACACTGATAATCAGATTTTAATTTCTAAATATCTGGCAGATAGACTCTTGTTGAAAGTAGGTGACGACTTTATTATGTATTTTGTCCAGGAGCCCATCCGTAAGCGAAAGTTTGTCATCAAAGGAATATTTAATACAGGGTCGGAGGAACTTGATAAAGTCTACGTAATCGGATCTTTGAATGTCATTAGGAAGCTGAGCAATCTTGATGACAATGAGGTCGGTGGCTATGAGATTCGGATCAAGGATTTCAGCCAACTCCAACAGACAACACAAAAAATAGAAGATATGCTGCCTATTGATATGCAGGCAATCAATATTAAAGATCAGGTACCCGATATTTTCCAATGGTTGGATTTATTGGATATGAATACCAAAATTATCTTTATCTTGATGACTGTGGTAGCTATTATCAATATGATTTCAGCTTTATTGATCACCATTCTTGAGCGTACATCCATGATTGGTATTTTAAAGGCTTTAGGATATCATAACGCCGGTATCCGACGGGTCTTTATGTATAGTGCCCTGTATCTCATTGGACTTGGTTTACTGATAGGAAATCTCATCGGATTGGGCTTTTATTTTCTACAGGATTATACCCATTTTTTCAAACTGGATGAGCAGACCTACTACATTGCTTATGTTGCCGTAAAACTCTATTGGTCCGATGTTATTTTGGTCAATCTTGCAGTGGTATTTATTGGAATGGTTTCCTTGTTTATTCCTTCGATGTTAATCACCAAGATTAGTCCGATAAAAGCAATTTCTTTTAAGTAAGCCCTTTTTTAGGCGTCGTTTTGTTGGAAAAATTGTATTTTTAAAGCTGTTTAGCTATTTTACGGCTGGTAACGAAAAATAAGTTGACACATTTTACCGATAGCATACGAGCACATATGAATAAAACTTTCGAGCATATTTCCCACGCTTTCGAAGCGCCCTTACAGAATCCCGTACTTATTTTTTCACTGGTACTCTTTATTATCCTACTTTCACCCATCATCCTCAGGCCGATCAAGGTGCCGGGTATTATTGGTTTGATTATATCTGGTGTTATTATTGGACCCCATGGATTAAATTGGCTGGAAAAAAACTCTGCAATTAATCTGTTTTCCACGATAGGCCTCTTGTATATCATGTTTATTGCCGGTCTGGAATTGGATATGAATGAATTTAAAAAGACCAAGAACAAAAGTTTGCTGTTTGGTTTTTTTACATTTATTGTGCCTATAAGCATAGGTTATCCCGTTTGCCATTTGTTGTTGGGGTACGATGTCCTGGCGAGTCTTTTGATCTCGAGTATGTTTGCGACCCACACCCTGGTATCTTATCCCATTGTGAATAGTTATGGTATTTCCAAGATGGAAGCTGTGGCGATTACGATTGGTGGTACGATCCTGACCGATACAGCGGTACTGATTATATTGGCTGTTATTACCGGAGTTTCTCAGGGTAATATTGGAAATGAATTTTGGGTTACACTGGGGATTTCCTTCGCGATTTTCCTGTTTATCATGTTCGGTATTATCCCGCGGATCGCAAAATGGTTTTTTGAACGGTTGGGCAGCGAAAAGACATCAAACTATATTTTTGTACTTTCCGTTGTGTTTTTTGCAGCCTTCTTAGCAGAAATTGCGGGATTGGAACCTATTATTGGGGCCTTTGTGGCTGGTCTGGCCTTGAATAAATTGATTCCGCATTCTTCGGCGCTGATGAATCGAATCGAGTTTATCGGGAATGCGATTTTTATTCCTTTTTTCCTCATATCAGTCGGTATGATAGTGGATGTGAGTGTCATTTTAAAAGGACCTCAGGCATTAATTATAGCAGGTACCTTGACCGTCGTTGCAATCGTCGGGAAATATGCCGCAGCTTGGCTAACACAGAAAACATTTAAATATAGCCGTGGGCAGCGTAACTTGATTTTTGGTTTGAGCAGCGCTCATGCTGCGGCGACTTTGGCTGTTATTATGGTCGGTTATAAAAATGGGATCATTGACGAAAATGTCCTGAATGGTACGATTTTGTTGATCTTGGTAACCTGTATTGTCGCCACGATTGTGACAGGGAATGCTTCCAGGAAAGTGGTTATGGATGGGGAGCAAGATGAAGAACATACTGATGTGGTGAAGGAGAAAGACGAAAATATATTGATCTCTATTGCGAATATGGACAATATGGAACCTATCCTTGACTTTTCCACTTACATCAAGAGTAAAAAATGCACTCAGCCTGTGAATATTGTATCCGTGGTAAAAGATAATGAACAGGCACAGCTGAATATGAGTAAAGCCCGTAAAAATTTGGACAATATGGTGCGTTATGCTTCTGGTTCGGAGACCAATGTTAATATCAGTGCAACGATAGATTTAAATATTGCAAGCGGTGTGGCTCGGTCAGCGAAAGAAGTTTCCGCAAATTGTATTGTGCTTGGTTGGCCAAGCGCAGCGAATTTTATGGATAAATTTGTTGGTGAAAAAACAGAAAGTATCCTCAACAGAACATCAGCTAATGTGATGCTCTGCCATTTTAGAAAACCTTTTATTTCCAATAAAGCTATCGTTGTATTTGCACCGCCAATGTGTGAGGCAGAGTTTGGTTTCGAGTATTGGTTGGAGAAGGTTATTAAACTTGCACAGGAACTATCTGTTCCAATTTCTTTTGTTGTGGATACGCGCTCTACATCCGCAATTGAGGCGCACCTGGTCGAAATAAAGAATTCCGTACCAGTTACTTTTAAACACTACGATGACTGGGATAATTTACAGGGATTAAAAGCGTTTAAGGATGAAGAGTCCATGTTCATTTTTGTGTCCGCACGAAATGGAGAGGTTTCATATCGCGATTCACTGGATGGTGTGGCAAAAAAATTAGATCGGATCTATGCAAACGAAAACCTTGTTTTGGTGTTTCCTAGTAGGATAGAGAATGCGCACATCGACGAATACGAGGATGTTGAGGCTGCTCCGATATTCCGAAAGATTAGTAAAGAGATTGGAAATATGTTTAATAAAGGATAGTTGCTATCCGCAAAAAACACTGATTATGTCAAATAAGATTACAATGTCTAACGAGGGAACATTACAGGTTCCAGATTTCCCAACGATTCCTTTTATCATAGGTGATGGTATAGGTCCTGACCTATGGCATGCTGCGGTGCGTGTTTTTGATAAAGCAGTGGAGAAGGCCTATAACGGACAACGAAAAGTCAGTTGGAAGGAAGTTTTGGCAGGGGAGAAAGCATTTGATGAAACCGGAGAGTGGTTGCCCAAAGCGACATTGGATCTATTGCGCGAATACTTAGTTGGCATAAAAGGGCCTTTGACCACACCTGTAGGTGGTGGCATACGCTCCTTGAATGTTGCCTTACGGAAGGATCTGGATCTGTACGTCTGCCAGCGACCGACGAAGTGGTTCCAAGGTGTACCGTCTCCGGTCAAACATCCAGAATATGTGGATATGGTCATATTTCGGGAAAATACCGAAGATATCTATGCTGGGATAGAGTTTCAGGCGGGAAGTGCCGAATCCAATAAACTACAGGATTTTTTACATGACGAACTTGATATTGACTATAACTTTTCGAGTACCACGGGGGTAGGGGTCAAACTGGTTTCTGAAGAAGGATCCAAACGCTTGGTGCGGGCAGCGATAGAACATGCTATCCATTATGCATTACCCTCGGTGACTATAGTGCACAAGGGTAATATCATGAAATATACAGAAGGAGCCTTCAAGATCTGGGGTTTTGAGGTTACAGAAACAGAATTTGCGGATAAGACCTATACTTGGGGGCAATGGGAGCGAACTAAAGCGGAGAAAGGTGAAGCAGCGGCCAATCAGGAACAAAAAGAAGCCTTGGCTTCGGGTAAAATCCTGATTAAGGATATTATCGCGGACAACTTCCTGCAACAAATCTTGCTTAATCCACGCGACTTTTCTGTGGTGGCAACCCTGAATCTAAACGGAGATTATATCTCGGATGCTTTGGCAGCCATGGTAGGCGGGATAGGAATTGCACCGGGAGCCAATATCAACTTTAAAACTGGTCATGCTGTTTTTGAAGCGACCCATGGTACAGCACCTAGGTTTGCGAATACCAATACCATGAATCCTTCATCCGTTATCCTCAGCGGTGTGATGATGTTTGAATACCTGGGTTGGACAGAAGTGGCGGCGGCAATTGTTCGTGCATTGGGGGAAACCATTATTGCGAAAACGGTCACTGTTGATTTTTACAATCTGATGGATGATGCGACCTTAGTGAAAACCAGTGAGTTTGCCGATCGGATCATCGAAAAATTATAAGGATTTTCTTTTTTAAGATATTAAGCAGAAATTTGACTAAAATTTCTGCTTTTTTTATGGACTACGACCAACTTCCTCCTTTTGTAAAGGAATCCACCGTTTTTAGTACGGAAGATAAAATTAAACTGGCAAAGTTAGACCGACTGCCTACACCGTTGGAGGTGGATGAGATTACGTCCTTGCCCGAAATTTACGAATTGTTAAATGCCTTTATCGGGGACCAATCCTCCCGTAACGTCCACCTTCAGCTTAAAGCAAAGGGGTATTTGAAAGATAATCAGTTAGATATGGCTTGGAAAGTGCTTCTTCTGTGATTATTTTAATAACCAATAGGGATCTACTTGTGTAATATTTTTATTGAAATGATTCAGAATTTTGTAAATTTTCAATAAAAAAACAGAATAGTTGAAAAATATATAATTTTATTTTACCTTTGGTTTTTAAAACAACAGATTGCTTTACTAGGGTTCTGAATGAGCAGTCAAACAAACTATAACATCAATGAAACATAATTTTGGAGCAGGTCCATGTATTCTGCCAAAGGAAGTATTTCAACAAGCCTCAGAAGCTGTAATTGATTTTAACAACACAGGTTTATCAATTTTAGAGATCTCTCACCGTTCCAAAGAGTTTGAAGCAGTGATAGATGAGGCGACTCAGTTAGTAAGAGAATTATTAGCCGTACCACAAGGATATTCGATTCTTTTCTTGCAAGGTGGAGCGAGTCTGCAATTTGCGATGGCACCACTTAATCTTTTACCTGAAGGCGGTAAAGCTGCTTATTTGGATACAGGTGTATGGGCAACAAAGGCCTTAAAAGAAGCGAAGAAATTCGGAACAGTAGATGTTGTAGCTTCGTCGATTGATAAAAACTATTCTTATATACCTAAAGGGTATTCAATCCCTTCGGATGCTGCCTATTTTCACTATACTTCAAATAATACGATTTACGGTACTGAGGTGTTTGAAAAACCAGCGACGGAATTACCAGTGGTTGTAGATATGTCTTCAGATATTTTTTCCCGCGAGATCAATGTCGCAGATTACGATTTGATCTATGCTGGTGCACAAAAAAATATGGGTCCTGCCGGCGTAACACTAGTTATTGTGAAGGATGATATTTTAGGTAAGTCAGGACGTGTTCTACCTTCGATGTTAGATTATAAATTGCATATCGATGGCGGTTCCATGTATAATACTCCTCCAGTATACTCGATCTTTGTTTCCATGTTGAACCTACGTTGGTTAAAAGCAAAAGGTGGTGTGCCTGTCTTAGAGCAAGAGAATATTATTAAAGCACGTGCTTTATACGATGAGATCGACCGCAACCCTTTATTTAAAGGCACTGCTGCTGTTGAAGACCGCTCGCGCATGAACGTGACTTTCGTGATGGATACTCCTGAATTAGAAGCGGAATTCTTAGCTTTGGCAAAGGAACGTAATCTGATTGGGATCAAAGGACACCGTTCGGTAGGTGGCTTTAGAGCTTCTATATACAACGCATTGCCATTGAGCAGTATAAATGCATTGATTGATGCCATGAAGGAATTTGAAGACACACACAAATAGTCTATTCGGTCAAAAATATTTTGATGAAATCATCGGATTCATTCCGTTCACAACGTTGTCCGAATGAATTTGATTGCTTTATCGCTTAAATAAACAATCAGGATGTCACAGATTCATGTATACAATGAAAAACCGACATTCATAAATAAATATAAAGGATGAAAATATTAGCAAATGACGGTATCGATCCACTAGGAAAGAAAATGTTGGAGGATGCTGGTCATACTGTAGATACAAATCATATACCACAAGAGGAGTTAGCTGAAAAGCTGCTTGCTTATGATGCAATTACTGTACGTAGCGCAACTAAAGTTCGTCAGGAATTAATTGATGGCTGCCCAAATTTGAAAGTAATCGGTCGTGGTGGCGTAGGAATGGATAATATTGACGTGGAATACGCACGCTCAAAAGGTATTGCTGTTGTCAATACTCCTGCTGCATCTTCTTTATCGGTGGCTGAATTGGTTTTTGCGCACCTTTTAAACGGTGTACGCTTTTTATATGACTCCAACCGCAAGATGCCTGTTGAAGGAAATACCAAATTCGGTGCTTTGAAAAAAGCCTATGGTGCCGGAACTGAGCTTCGCGGTAAAACAATCGGTATTGTTGGTTTTGGCCGTATCGGTCGTGAAGTAGCTAAAATCGCGATCGGTCTGGGAATGGATGTAGTCTATACAGATCTATTTGAAGGACCCAAAGGTTTAACGATTGAACTTTCTGGTGGTATTCAGGTTGAGGTTCCGATCAAACAAGTGGAAATGGAAGACTTATTGAAAGTTTCTGATTTTATTTCCTTACACGTACCATTTTTGGACAAACCGGCAATTGGCGCAGCAGAGTTTCCGCTGTTAAAAGATGGTGTTGGCCTGGTCAACGCTTCCAGAGGCGGTGTTATTGATGAGTTGGAATTAGTGAAGGCATTAGATGCAGGTAAAGTAGCATTTGCAGGCTTAGATGTGTTCGACAACGAACCTACACCACGTGAGGAAATTTTAAAACATCCAAAGATTTCGTTGACACCACATATTGGCGCAGCGACAAATGAAGCACAAGAAAGAATCGGCGAAGAATTGGCCGGTTTACTGATCGAAAACTTGAAGAAGTAATTCTTCCGCATAGAACAAATATATGCGGCACAAAACTTTCATGATTTTGTGCCGCATTTTTTTTAATATACATTCATGAATTGCCTATATTGGCGCACAGAAATTTAATAATTGTAACTTTAGTATGAAAGTTTTAAAATTTGGTGGTACTTCAGTAGGAAGTGCAGTACGTATCAAAGGGTTGTTGGATATTGTAAACCCTTCGGAACGTCAGATCGTTGTGTTATCCGCGGTAGCTGGAACGACAAATGCTTTAGTAGAAATTGGTCAAGCTTACACAGCAGGTAAGAAGGACGAGGCTAAGGATTTGATCAAGAAGCACAAGGATAAGTACGAAGACCTTATTAAGGAACTTTTTAATACTGAAGCCGGTTATAAAAACGGGAAGGAATTAATCGACTATCATTTTAATCTGATCTCTAGCTTGGCGAACGAGCTGTTTACGTCGATAGAAGAAAAGATTATTTTGGCGCAAGGTGAATTGATGTCTACAGCATTATGGCATTTTTACCTCAATGAAATCGGAATTCAGTCTGTCTTATTGCCGGCGTTGGATTTTATGAAAATCGACGAGGACAATGAGCCAATGGTGGAATACATCGGTGAGAAATTGAGTACTATTCTTGCTCAACATCCCGAAAATACCTTGTTTATTACACAAGGATTTATCTGTAGAAATTCGTTTGGTGAAATTGATAACCTGCGCCGTGGCGGATCGGATTATACAGCTTCATTGATTGGCGCAGCTATCCGTGCGGATGAGGTTCAGATTTGGACAGACATTGACGGTATGCACAACAATGACCCGCGTGTCGTAAAAGGGACAACACCGATAGCACATCTTAGCTTCGATGAGGCGGCAGAATTAGCTTATTTTGGGGCGAAGATATTACACCCACAATCGGTATTTCCTGCACAAAAATATAATGTACCGGTACGTCTGTTAAATACAATGGAGCCAAATGCTAAAGGAACATTAATTAGCAAAGATGGTGCACAAAAAGGTTGTATACGGGCAATTGCGGCAAAAGATGGTATCACCGCAATTCATATTCATTCCTCAAGAATGTTGCTTGCTTACGGTTTCTTGCGTCGTGTTTTCGAGATTTTCGAACGCTATAAAACACCGATCGATATGATCACTACCTCAGAAGTAGCGGTTTCGTTGACCATAGATGATACAACAAATTTAGCCGATATCATTAAAGAAGTAGAAGATTTTGGATCTGTTACCGTAGACGGCGATCAGACAATTGTCTGTGTAGTCGGTGACTTTGGTTTGAATAGTCATGGTTATGCTGCACGTGTACTTGATGCTGTAAAACATCTTCCGGTCCGTATGATTTCATACGGTGGTTCGGATTTTAATGTATCCATTTTATTGAATTCGGATCATAAAACAGAGGCTTTACGTTCATTGCATAATCGTTTATTTTAAGAATTAGGTTTTATATGATAAATACAGCTATTGCGGCAAAATTTGCAGAGAAAGAAACGCCGTTTTATTACTATGACTTGGCCGTGTTAAACAAAACCTTGGAAGCGGCTTACGCAGCTTCCAACAAAAGGGGATTCCATGTTCATTATGCATTGAAAGCTAATTTTAACGATGTGTTGTTAAAAGCCATGCAACAGATCGGCTTCGGTGCGGACTGTGTGAGCGGAAATGAAGTGAAAAAAGCTATTGAGTGTGGTTTTGCGCCTCAGAATATTACCTTCGCTGGCGTTGGGAAATCGGATAAGGAGATCAAATACGCATTACAACAAAATATCTTTGCATTCAACGTAGAGTCTATTCAGGAGCTTGAAGTTATTAACGAATTGGCATCAAAACAAGGTGTAAAAGCAAATGTTGCATTGCGAATAAACCCCAATGTTGATGCGCATACACACCATTATATTACAACAGGACTCGACGAAAACAAATTTGGTATTCCAAATGCGGATCTGGAGAAATGTGCCGCTGTTCTTAAGAAATGTGATTTTATAGAATTGGTAGGCTTACACTTCCACGTCGGATCTCAGATTACCGATATGACGGTATTCAAAAGTTTGTGTGTAAAAGTTAACGAGTGGAAAAACTGGTTTGAGGAGCGTGGAACAAAGATTCGTGTGTTGAACGTCGGTGGGGGCCTTGGGATAGATTATAAAAATCCAGATGGTAATCCAGTTCCAGATTTTGAAGCTTATTTTGACATTTTTGATCGTTTCCTAGAGCGTAAGCCACATCAGGAAGTTCATTTTGAACTGGGCAGAGCTTTGGTTGCTCAATGCGGAAGCTTGGTGAGCCGTGTATTATATGTTAAGAATGGTGTCAAGAAAAACTTTTTGGTACTGGATGCAGGGATGACTGAATTGATGCGACCAGCCTTGTATCAAGCTTACCATAAAATAGAAAATATTAGTGAAGGCAGCGCTACAGAAGCATTAAACTACGATGTCGTAGGGCCAATCTGTGAATCTTCGGATTGTTTTGGAAAGGAAGTACCTTTGCCGGTATCAAAACGTGGTGACTTGATTGCGATTCGTTCTGCAGGAGCTTATGGTGAAGTTATGGCTTCCCGCTATAATTTGAGAGAAGAAATCAGATTTGTCTACAGCGATCAATTATAGATTGCTATCCTAGACGAAGATAAGGAGATAAAGCCGGTTCACAAATGAACCGGCTTTTGTTTTTTGGTGATCGATATCTGAATTGTCTTTTGTATACTTGCTTATGCTAACTGCAATCGAATTTCCTGTTACCATTGATTTATTTGGAAAGACCTTTCTCCTCCATCCCTTTATGGAAGGTTTGGGGATGTTTATGGGCATGCGTTATTATCAGCTCCTGAAATGGAAAGATAAGGAGAGCTTAGGTCACACCAATTCACTTTTAATTGTCATTGCAGCCGCTGTAGGAGCCTTGATCGGATCTCATGTGATCGGATCGCTTGAGCGCCCAGAGGAATTGTTTAGTGCCCTAAGTAAATGGCGTTATATCTGGCTAAATAATACGATTGTAGGTGGTCTGGCCGGTGGACTGGTCGGGGTGGAACTGATGAAAAAAATCATGCGCAAGCAAGAGAGCACGGGGGACCGCATGGTTTTTCCGCTGATTGTTGCGATCATGATCGGGCGGATAGGTTGTTTTTACACTGGGGTATTTGAGCAGACCTATGGCTTGCCTACGGAATGTCCATTGGGGATGTACCTTGGTGATGCTTATCGCAGGCACCCCGTTGCCTTATACGAAATTGCATTTTTGATTCTGCTATTTATTTCCCTGCAATGGTTTAAACGGAGATTTATATTCCAAAATGGCGTACTGTTTCAGTTTTTTATGCTCAGCTATTTTAGCTTTCGTTTTTTATTGGATTTTATCAAGCCAAGGGTAGTTATTCTTTTCGGAATGAGTACAATACAAATTACCTGTCTTGTCGTGATAATTTATTATATTTATTTATTGAATAATACGCATATAGAAAGGAAGGTCTAAATTATGTATTTACTCGAAGGGTCATTTGGTTCGGAAAACACAGCTGTATTGGGCTTGTTTTTACTGTTTGGAGGAGCTATAGTCATCGGAATAGCGCTTTTGGTCATTATTATTGGTTCGATTATGAAATCCAATAATAAAGAGTCTACATTTAATGTCAACCTTTGGCTTAAAGTGCTTTTGGGTGGTGTTGGAGCGATGATCGCAGGTGGAGTTGCTTGTGGAATAGCATTAAGTTAATAACGATAAGATATATGCCAGTTAGAAATTATACCTATTACGATTATACCATTAGTCTGTGTCCGACCTGTCTTTCGCGTGTAGGAGCAAAAATTATCATCGAGGATGAAAAGGTTTTTATGACCAAAAATTGCCCTGATCATGGTTTTTTCAAAACCCTGATCGCCACAGATGTTGAATACTATAAAAATATCCGAAATTATAACAAAGCGTCTGAGACGCCATTGAAATTTGAGAACGAGGTTCATTTTGGCTGCCCGTATGATTGTGGCCTCTGTGTCGATCATGAACAACACAGCTGCCTGTCTATCGTTGAGGTGACCGATCGTTGCAACCTGACATGCCCGACCTGCTACGCCATGTCTTCACCTCATTATGGGCGGCATCGTTCGCTGGAGGAAATCGAACGCATGTTTGACAAGATTGTCGAAAATGAGGGGGAGCCTGATGTCGTTCAGATCAGTGGTGGAGAACCAACTATTCATCCGGAGTTTTTTAAGATTTTGGATATCGCTAAAACAAAACCAATTAAGCATTTGATGCTGAATACCAATGGTATTCGGATTGCGAATGACCCTGGATTTGCTGAACAGCTTGCCACCTACGCTCCGGAATTTGAAATTTACCTCCAATTTGATTCTTTCCGCCCGGCTGTGCTGGAGAAATTTAGAGGAAAGGATTTGACCGATGTACGGAAAAAGGCAATCGACAAGCTCAATGCGTTAAACCTAAGTACGACACTTGTCGTTGTCCTGGAAAAAGGAACCAACGATGATGAGATCGGAGCGATATTGGATTATGCTTTGAATCAACGTTGTGTTCGTGGTGTAACCTTCCAGCCCGTAGAAATTGCCGGTAGAAACGCGGAGAATGCACAGCAGCATAAGATGACCCTCACTGAGGTCAGGCAGGAAATCTTAGATCAGTACCCGCTCTTGAATCCGCATGATATCATTCCGGTACCCTGCAACCCAGACGCTTTGGCCATGGGCTATGTGCTTAAGATTGGTGATGAAAGGATTCCGCTAACACGGCATATTGACCCCGCTGTACTCTTGAATAATCAGTCTCGCAATACCATTGTGTATGAACAGGACACCGGTGTGCAGATGCAGTTGCTGGATATTTTTAGTACCGGTATTTCGGTGGATAAAGTAAAACCAAAGGTCAATCAATTGCTTTGCTGCCTGCCTGATGTGTGTGCTCCTGAGCTGGATTATGATAATCTTTTCCGCATCATTATCATGAATTTTATGGATGCTTATGACTTCGATGTGCGTGCGGTCAAAAAATCCTGCGTACATATTGTCAATAAAGATCTGAAGCTAATCCCCTTTGAGACAATGAATCTGTTTTACCGTGATGACAAAGTCAAGCGTTTGGAGGAACTTAAATTATCGGATGCTATACGATTTTAAGCTTAGATAAGCTATTTTTGTCGGAAAAATAATAATCGTTATCGGCTTTCCTGAAACTTCATTTTGCGGAGTTCTCCTGTGAGGCACAGGTTATTATTTAGAGAGATTAACATATTGGGCGTATGAAATTGAGCAGCATGAAACATTTCATTGTTTTTATAATAAGTCTATTGGCATTGCATCTGTATGCTATCGGACAAGATTCGGTTCAGGTAAGAAGAGGTGTCAGTACCGATAGATCACAGCCGCATACTGGTTTAAATAGAAGATCTGGTTCCGATTCGACAAGAGTAGGGAATGATTCGCTGCGAAATGACCTGCGGAAGGTAAATTTGACATTTTTGTCCAATATCCGTACAGCCTCTATGGCTGAGTTTGTCGCTCAGTTAAATGAAAAATCCAACTCTTATGCCTCGACAAGTGCCAACTCCGCAAAAGATTCTGTCGCAACAATAAAAAATTCGATTTCCGAAGAAATCAGACAACTTAAATCGATCAAAGGGAGTATTGCAAATTATTCAAACAGTTTAAGTGGCACGAAAGACCAAATCCGTAATATCGTCAATCATTATGATATCAGTGCCAATAATCATGCTAGGGCACATCAATACCTGAATAGCGCAGAACTTAAGTTATCGTCAAAGATGGATTCGCTGGAAATGATCAATCGCACGATAGATGAGCTTATCCTAAAGAACCAGCGGCACCTCAATAGATTGGATCTGATTACTGAAACAAAAACTGCTGCGAAGAAGTCTACTACCGCTCCCGGTAAAAGTTCCATTTGGAAGGCCAATACGACAAGTATCTCGAAAGATGTTATTTTGGACAATATTCGCAGCAATTATAGTAACAATAAATCCATTGATAAATATGTCAATCGTACAGATTGGGCGAGCCGGATTCTATTGATTGTGCTGGGACTGGCTTATTCGTATTGGATAGTGCGGGTTGCCTATGTGCTGAAACAAAATGATCCATCCAATAAGATAGCCATTGATGCGATTGTTGGGAAAACGATTATTTTTCTGCTAACCTTATTGCCCTTTGTCAATTTCTTCACGCCAACTTTCATCTTACAAGCGTCTCAACTGGTGATCATGTTGATTTTTATGTATTTGCTAAGACATAAAATGACTGGACAGCAGCGTAAGATTGCGCTGATTCTGATCATCTTTTACCTATTGGATGTCTTTGTCAATATGATTGTGAGTGATGATCTGTTTTTACGTATTGTTTGTATTGGTTTTAATCTAATCGCATTGGGATTGGTAAGCTATACGAAACGACGTATAAAGAATCCAGAGAGTCCGGGCTATATCAGTAATTTTATCTATGTGGTATTTGCGATCTTAAATATCACGGCAATCACGTTGAATGTCATTGGGCATGTGGAGCATTCACGCAGTTTCAGTATAGCCTGTGCGGTAGGTTTGGTGCAGTCATTTACCCTACAATATTTTGCGGACATGATCAAATTGGATGTCCGTAACCAATTCAAAAAAGACCGTTTGGTGGCGGGATTTTGGATGCGCTTTAATGAACAGCGTACGCTGACGATTATAACAGAGATCCTTCGGATTGTATGTATCCTGTTGGCAATTATTGTTTTGGCCAATAATCTTCAGTTTATCGAAACCTTATTGGCGCTTAGTGAAACATTCTTTGGAAAGGTGCGTAGTATAGGCAGTATATCGTTCACCTTGGGGAACCTTGTTGTTGCGATTTTGCTGTTGCTGGTCGCCAATTGGTTTCAAAAGAACATCAGCCTCATCGTGCTCGGTGGTGAAGATGGTCAGTTAAATCAGGCCTACAATCAAAAAATGACGCTGTTTCCGTTATTCCGTTTGGCGATTATTCTGATTGGTTTTTTTATCGCTATTTCCGCTTTGGGGATGAGCTTGGATAAACTTACCGTCGTTATCGGGGCGCTGAGTGTGGGGATAGGTTTGGGGATGCAAAATATCATCAACAACTTTGTATCTGGGATTATTCTCGTTTTTGATAAGCCTTTCCGCGTGGGGGACCAGATCGAACTCGCCGATAAAAAGGGGCGTGTCAAGGAGATCGGTATTCGCGCGAGTGTATTGAAAACTGCCGATGGTGCTGATGTAATTATTCCAAACGGTGATTTGCTGTCAGGTAGATTAGTCAATTGGACATTATCCCAAGAGTATAGTAGGACAAGTTTTGTCCTCCATATCGATCGGAAGACGGACCTTGACGAAGCTAAACAATGGATTAATGCGGCTATAGCGGCGAGTCCACATTTCGTCAAGGAAAGAGATAGTGGAATCAGCGTGCAAGACATTAGCGAAGAAATGATTTATTTAAGTGTTTTCTGCTGGGTAAATTTCGCGGCGAATGCTTCATCTCTGAAAAATGATGTGTTAGTTGTCCTCTATAAACAGTTTGAGGAAAAAGGACTGAAATTCTATAGTGTATTACCTCCTAAATCTTGATAGGCAACCAGTGTCTTTTGTATGTTGCATGCTTGGGGTAGATCATAGGATCATTTTGTCTGTTGTTGCCGATATGCTTTAGGGCTGTACCCCTTTGTGCGCTTGTAGAAATGGGATAAGTGGCTCTCGTCGACAAAGCCCAGTTCTTCGGCAATCTGTTTGAGTGTATATGCAGTGGACTTAAGCCGATGTTCTATTAATTCGATTCGGTACATATTGATGTATTCTCTCAGGCTACTCCCAAAGTTTTTCTTGAAATAAATGCCAAAATAAGTCGGGGAGAGGTTAAATTTCTGGGCAATTGTTTTTAGCTGAAGATACTCTGGGGTAAAGATATGCTGATGGATATAAGCCGAAATGGAGCTGTCGATGTGTAGTGTATGTGCCTGTGGCAAGCGCTGTATTTCGGATATTTCCTTATAGCGACCAAAGATAGCAACCAGTTGATCAAACAGCCATTGTGATGTCTGGTTGATAGCGGTAATACAGTATAGCCGGACCGCTTCCATAAGATGGGAATAAATCAAACGATCGTGATCGGTCATGTGCAATTTACTTTCTCGCAATCCTCGGTCGTTCATTAACTCCATAATCCAGGCGTAGAGTTTTTGATGACGCCGATTTTGCATAAAATAGCTATCCGTAAAAAGAATGAATAGGAAATGTGTTTTTTCGTGAATATTGAAGTAATGTTTATCTGCAGGGCTAACAAGAAAAATATCACCACGTTCATAATCCAATTCAAATTTATTGATCACATGTTTTCCCTGTCCGCTGCGTATGTAAACAAGTTCATAATAATTTTGCTCATGCATAGGTAGATGGAAAGTATCTTCCACAAACTCACTGATCAATAATGGCTCGAATTGTTTCTTTCGCATGATTTTTTTTGTATATCGTATTAAATGTACATAAAAATAATGTATTTATACATGTTTTTACTAAGTATACTATTGCACTTTTGTGTCGTATAAAATTGTAGGAAAAACATGGTTAATTTTATAATGATTGCGTTTTGTATTGCTGCTGGTATGCTGTTGCGAAGGACAAATTTAATCCACAGTGAGGCGCATAAAGGAATCAATACCTGGATACTTTATTTTGCTCTTCCGGCGGTTTCGTTTAAATATATTCCAAAGATCGTATGGTCATCACAGTTGTTGTTTCCGATCTTTTCAGCAGTTTTGGTCTGGGCGGGAAGCTGGTTATTTATGGAATGGTATTGTAGGCGAAAATTCTATAAGCAGCGTTCCAGGAGCAGCCTGGAATTGGCGGCAGGCTATAGCAATACATCCTTCATCGGATTTCCATTGATTATGGCTTATTTTGGCGAAGCGCAATTACCGATTGCTATAATTTGTGACCAGACGACATTTATACTATTAGCTACTGCTGGTATCATCAATGCGCTGAAAGCGAATCTTCAAGAAGGGCAATCCATTGAGGCCAAATTTATGATCAGGAAGCTGATTACTTTCCCACCATTGATCGGTTGTCTTCTTGCATTGACCTTATCTCAGTTTATTGATTTTAGTGTTGCCGAACCTTTTTTTGATAAACTTGTGGCGACAGTAGGACCATTGGCGCTATTTTCTATCGGTTTACAGTTGAAGTTCGAGGGCTGGCGCCAACAGTTCGCACAAATTAGTACAGCCATGATCTATAAATTAATTTTGGCTCCCGCATTGGTTTTGCTATTTGCATTGTTACTTGGAGTAAAAGGACCTGTGGCGCGAATCAGTATTTTCGAAGCTGCCATGCCTACCTTAGTCACCTCAGGGATCATCGCTGAACAATATCATCTCAATGCAAAATTGGTGAATCTTGTTATCGGTTTTAGCATTGTAATCGGGCTAATGACAACGGCCTTATGGGATCTTGTAATCCGGTTTGCGATAGCCTAATGTTTCGTTCAACCTTTTTGAAGGACTTCGATCCCATGTAAGGGCAATGGTCTGTATATTAAAATGATACTGAGCTACAACTTTTTTGTAATTCAGTTGTTATAGCAGTATAACCATCTATAAAAGGAGGTATGTTATGAACCTGATACATAGAATTGAGCATTGGGGAAATGTCCATCACCCACAATGGATTGATTACCTAAGAATTGCCTTGGGTATTATGATTTTCGCCAAAGGCGTAACTTTTGTAAATGATAGGCAAGTGGTTGAGCACATGATCGAACAAAGTAGCTTTCATCTTTCGATTTGGGGAGCTGTTCACTATGTGGTATTTACACACTTGGTTGGCGGGTTATTCCTTATTTTGGGTTTTCAAACCCGTTTAGCTTCTTTATTGTTGTTGCCAGTCTTGGTGGGAGCTGTCTTTTTTGTTAATATCACCAATGGTTTTAGTTATGTGAATTCCGAATTGTGGCTTTCTATAGTCGTATTCTTTTTGTTGATCTTTTTTATGGTCATGGGATCTGGAAAATATTCCCTTGACAATATGATGAACAAACCTGGATATAAAAGGGATATCTAAAAAAAAGAAGCTCCTTCATAGATGAAGGAGCTTTTATGTAGTGCTTATTACTTGCTTTGATTGTCAATCCAATTGCGTGCATTGACGAAAGCCTCTAACCAAGGAGAAACTTCATCCTGACGTCCTTTTGGATAGTTTGCCCAATGCCATTGGAAAATTGAGCGCTCGATATGCGGCATTGTGGCCAAATGGCGACCAGTTTTATCGCAGATCATCGCTGTATTGTAATCCGAGCCATTTGGATTGTGCGGATATTGCTCATAACCGTATTTCGCAACAATATTGTATTGTTCCTCTGCATACGGTAGATTGAATTTTCCTTCACCATGTGAAATCCAAACACCCAATGTACTTCCTGCTAATGTAGAAAGCATAACGGAATTATTTTCCTGAACTTTCACGGAAATGAAATTTGACTCGTGTTTGCCCGAAGTGTTGTGCAACATTTTACCATGAACCTCGTGCTCCGGATTGATCATTTCCAATTCCATAAACAACTGGCAACCATTACAGATACCAACTGAAAGTGTGTCTGGCCGTGCAAAGAAATCGGTCAATGCCTTTTTCGCTTTCTCATTGTATAGGAATGCTCCGGCCCATCCTTTTGCCGAACCCAGTACATCCGAGTTGGAGAATCCACCAACAGCACCGATAAATTGGATATCTTCCAATGTCTCACGGCCTGAAATCAAGTCAGTCATATGAACATCCTTCACATCAAAACCTGCTAAGAACATCGCATTTGCCATCTCGCGTTCCGAGTTGGAGCCCTTTTCCCGAAGAATTGCCGCTTTTGGACGTGCTTTACTTCCGTCGATCACCGGTTTTTTGCCGTTGAACTGACTTGGGAAGGTAAATGTTAAAGGTTGATTTTTATAGTTATCGAAACGTTGTTGTGCAGTTCCGTTTTTCGATTGTTTCGAATCCAATAGGAATGAAGTGGTCGACCAAACATCACGTGTTGCCGCAACATCAAAGCTGAAGTTCTCTTCTCCGTTTTTGATGGTAACGGTGTTTCCTGCTACTGCCTGGCCAATTTTTATGGCATCTACGCCGGCTTCTTTAACAGCTTGCTCGAAAACAGTATCATTTTTAGCTTGAAGTACAAGTCCAATATTTTCACTGAACAATACTTTTACAGCATCAGACTCATTTAATCCCGAAAGGTCATAATTTGCAGCCAAATTCACATCTGCAAATGTCATTTCCAAAAGGGTCGTGATCAAACCACCGGATCCGATATCATGACCGGCTTCGATTTGGTTATCGTTGATTAATTGCTGAACGGTATTGAATGCTGTTTTGAAATAGTTTGCATCTTGGATTGTAGGAACTTCTGTGCCTAATTTATTGACAATCTGAGCGAAAGACGAACCACCTAATTTGAAGTTGTCTTTTGATAGATTGATGTAGTAAATGGATCCTGCATTTTTGTTTAATACGGGTTCAACTACTTTAGTAATATCCGTACAATTTCCAGCTGCTGAAATAATCAATGTGCCGGGAGCAATTACATTCTCACCATTTGGATATTTTTGCTTCATCGACAAGGAGTCTTTTCCTGTAGGGATATTGATTCCTAATGCGATTGCAAAACCCGAACAAGCTTTGACAGCTTGATAAAGTCGAGCATCCTCACCTTCGTTATTTGCTGCCCACATCCAGTTAGCTGACAATGAGATGCCTGCAAGACCATTTATAATCGGTGCAAATACGATATTTGATAATGATTCTGCGATAGCAGTTTTACTAGCCGCTGCCGGATCAATTAATGCTGCGACAGGGGAGTGTCCTATCGTTGTTGCGATACCCTCTTTTCCTTTGTAGTCAAGAGCCATGACACCAACGTTATTTAAAGGTAACTGTAATGGACCTGCACATTGTTGTTTGGCAACACGGCCACCCACACAACGGTCCACTTTATTGGTCAACCAATCTTTGGAAGCCACAGCCTCCAATTGTAGTACCTGATTTAAATAGCTCGGGATATTCGCAGAATCATAGGTAAGATCTGCATAATTACGAGCAACTATTTTATCACGCATAAAGGTCTTTGGTGATGAACCAAAGAAATCCTCTAAAGCATAATCCATTGGTTTGGCGCCATTGCTTTTTGATGCAAATGTGAAGCGGTGATCTCCAGTGACGTCACCTACGGTGTACATTGGAGCACGTTCACGATCAGCAACACGTTTTAGGATTGCAATATCATCTTCAGCAATCACCAAGCCCATTCTTTCCTGAGACTCATTGCCGATGATTTCTTTTGCTGAAAGGGTAGGATCACCTACCGGAAGCGCATCAAGATCTATTAAACCGCCTGTTTCCTCTACCAATTCGGATAGACAGTTGAGGTGTCCACCAGCGCCATGGTCATGGATAGAAACAATTGGGTTATGATCTGCTTCAACTAAGCTTCGTACAGCATTGGCCGCACGTTTTTGCATTTCCGGATTTGAGCGTTGAATGGCATTCAATTCAATGCCTGACCCGAAAGCGCCTGTATCAGCAGAGGATACTGCTGCACCGCCCATACCGATACGGTAATTTTCACCTCCTAAGATGACGATTTTATCACCTATTTTTGGGGTATGTTTTTTGGCTTGATCCAATTTTCCATAACCGACACCACCAGCTTGCATGATGACTTTGTCATAACCAAGCTTACGGCCTTCTTCTTCATGTTCGAAGGTCAGTACAGATCCCGTAATCAAGGGTTGTCCGAATTTATTACCGAAGTCAGAAGCTCCATTGGAAGCTTTGATAAGGATATCTACTGGTGTTTGGTAAAGCCATTGGCGTTCTGGCATTGCTTTCTCCCAAGGACGATCTTGCAATAGGCGTGAATACGCTGTCATATAGACCGCCGTACCCGCCAAAGGAATAGCGCCTTGACCACCGGCCATACGGTCACGAATTTCACCACCAGATCCTGTCGCCGCTCCAGAGAAAGGCTCCACAGTTGTTGGGAAATTGTGGGTTTCGGCTTTTACGGATAAAACAGAATCGAAAGATTTTTCCTCGTAAAAGTCAGGCTTGTCAGCGGATTTAGGTGCAAACTGGGTGACCCGTGGGCCTTTAATAAAGGCTACGTTGTCTTTATACGCAGAAACAATCTCATTTGGATTTGTTTCGGAAGTTTTCTTGATTAATTTAAATAGGGAAGTAGGTTGTTCTTCACCATCAATGATAAATGTACCATTGAAAATCTTATGTCTACAGTGCTCAGAATTGGCTTGTGAAAAAGCAAAGACCTCGGAGTCTGTTAAAAGACGGCCCAATTTGGTAGCAAGATTGTTTAAGTAGGCTACTTCTTCCGGATTTAATGCCAATCCTTCGGATTTGTTGTAGGCATCAATGTCTTCAATTTCCAAAATAGGTTCTGGTGTGATGTTGACCGTGTACATATCCTGCGTCAACGTACTGAACTTTTGCGAAATCATTGGATCGAAATCATTGAAATCTGCTGGTACCGGTTGAAATTCTTCGATACGAACAATTCCTTCAATACCCATGTTCTGTGTGATTTCTACTGCATTGGTACTCCAAGGAGTGACCATCGCTGCGCGGGGGCCTACAAAGTAATGGTTAAGGGTTTGGTCGTCGAGTTTTTTGGCGTTGCCGAATAGCCAGTTGAGTTTAGTAATGTCTTCTTGTGATAAAGAGTTTACGCTTTGAACACCATATACGGTGTTCGATGGGTTCTCAAAGAAATGAATCATTATAAATGTTTGTTTTGAACGTTCTTCAAATTAAAGCACAAAGTTACATATTATTTTCATGGAAATGATTGAATTTTGATTAAAAAATAGTGGTTACTATTCGGTTTAAAAACAGTGAAATAGCGGTTCTTATGTAAATAAATGTAAAGTTGTGTTAATCCGTGTAAATAAATGTTATCATTCTATCTGCTGTTAGGATAGGTCGCTTGTAGGTGGTAGATTCGTAAACCCTATTCCCTATGAGTATAACATGATCAAGCCTTGGGATGTGGATCTAATGCGCACCCCAAGGCAAAGATTGAATTAGGCTGTCAATTAACCAAATTCATAAGCATCGTCTTTTCGATTTTTAAAAATCCTGTTTTCTCAGTTCATTATAACGAGTAAGGTGGATAGCAATCAGGATATGGCAGATTGCAAAGAATGCGAGGAACAGTAAAACTATAGTAGGGCGAGCGCCTGGGAAGGTGTTTTTGCTCAACAGACCGCCAGCAATCCCAAATATCAACGCGAAGATACCCAGTTGAAAAACATGCTTTTGGATGATTTGTTGTCGATATAGTCCCCATGACCAAATTATTGTCCCGATAAAAAATGGTAGTAGTATTGGAATTAAAAAATAAACGCCCGTCTGTTGTAGATCAGCCATAACCTGCGTTAGGTTTGTCGTCTGATCTAAAGTAGGGGATGTTAAGAAATAGGCAAATAGATGGAAAAAGCTATCAACACACATTCCCATAACACCAATTGCCAAGAGGGTAGTTTCCATAATTGAAATAGTGGATAAGACCTTGAGGCGAGCTTGAATTTGGAAAAGTGCAATGAGGTAGAATACGGATGACAAGATGCCTGAAATCACGGAGTTGAATACGGAAGTTCGATTCATCGCAACGATTTTTAGAATATGAACCGGATCTGCTGTACCTTGATCAGGCATGAGGAACCAACTTAACCAAAAGAGTATAGAGGCGACAATTAATAGAATGGCTGAACTTTTCATGATGAGATAGATTTACAATTTTTTATGCATGTACTGACAGGGATAAATTGATATACTACGCAATTATAATTGCATACAAAGTCAAATTTATCTAAGTTTGTGCATCAAATCAAATTCGAGATGAACATTTCATATAATTGGTTAAAACAACACGTTAATATAGATTCGACGCCGGAGGAATTATCTTTGATCTTGACAAACACAGGATTGGAAGTAGAGGCACTGGACGTTGTACAGAGTATCCCCGGTGGATTGGATGGTTTGGTCGTTGGCGAAGTGAAAACTTGTGAGCAACACCCGAATGCTGATAAATTGCGCGTTACTACAGTTGATGTAGGCGCTTCTGAATTACTGAATATCGTATGTGGGGCGCCAAATTGCCGTACAGGATTGAAAGTAATTGTGGCAACAGTCGGTACAACATGTCACCCCTTGACCGGAGAACCCTTTAAGATTACCAAATCTAAAATTCGTGGTGAAGTATCCGAAGGTATGTTATGTGGTGAGGATGAAATCGGTTTGGGTACGTCCCATGTCGGTATCGTTGAATTGCCCGCTGATGTTGCGGTGGGGACATTGGTGAAAGATCATTTCAATATTCAGGATGATTACCGTTACGAAATAGGCCTTACACCGAATCGTGCGGATGCGGCATCCCATTTAGGGGTAGCACGCGATATTGCTGCTTATTTCCGTACGAATATTCTAAAAGCGGATGTTTCGACCTTTCAAGCGGCTGAGGAAGCTGGTACAGCTGTTGTCGTCGAAGACACTGCAGCTTGTCCACGTTATAGTGGAATCAATATTTCCGGTGTTCAGGTTGCAGAATCACCTGATTGGTTGAAAGAAAAATTAAATGTGATCGGTGTACGTCCAATCAATAATATTGTCGATATCACCAATTATATATTGCACGACCTTGGCCAACCATTGCATGCGTTTGATGCGGATAAAATTGCGGGGAACAAGGTGCTTGTCCGTACCGCAAAAGAAGGGGAAAAATTTGTGACCCTAGATGCTGTGGAACGGACGCTTTCTGCTGAAGATCTTGTGATTGCAGATGCTGAAAAACCGATGTGTATCGCTGGTGTTTTTGGTGGTGCACATTCAGGTGTTTCGACAGAAACAACCAATGTATTTTTAGAATCGGCTTATTTTAATGCCGTATCGGTGCGTAAGACCTCTAAAAGACATGGTCTGAAAACAGATGCTTCATTCCGTTTCGAACGTGGTACAGATCCTAACATTACCGTAGAAGCGTTAAAACGTGCTGCATTGTTGATTCAGGAAATTGCCGGGGGGACAATATCTTCGACCTTGAAAGATGTATATCCTGTGGAAATTAAACCATTCTCATTCCATGTGAGTTATGCGAACGTGGTACGTCTAATTGGACAAGCAATCCCAAATGAAGAAATTAGAGCCATTATCGTTGCCCTTGGTATTGAAGTTGCTTCAGAGACAGCTGCGGGACTAGATGTTTTAGTGCCTGCTTATCGTGTTGATGTAACCCGCGAGGTGGATGTAGTAGAAGAGGTATTACGGATTTACGGCTACAATAACATTGAACTAAAATCCCAAATTAAGGCTTCCTTAAATACGGTCGAAAAACCAGATAAAGAGGTCGTCTTAAATCAACTTGCGGACTTATTGATCGGTAATGGGTTCCGTGAAATATTGGCGAATTCGTTGACAAAGCTTGATTATGCAGACGACAGTGAAACTGCTGTCAGATTGTTCAATCCCTTGAGCTCGGACTTAGATACCATGCGTCAAAACATGTTGTTCTCCGTGTTGAATGCCATTGAATATAATCAGAAGCGTAGAAATTTTGATCTGAAATTTTTCGAATTCGGAAAAACTTATGCGTTGGATGGTGAGGGCTATAAAGAAACGCAGCATTTGACTTTTGCAATAACAGGCAGAGAGGAAGCTGAACAGTGGAATAGCAAAAAAGGTAATGTCAATTTCTATAACCTTAAAGCAGCAGTTGATACCATTGTCAAACGTCTTAAGATTGAGGGCATACAAATACAAGATGCACCGATCAATCATTTTGCCTACGGATTGAGTTATATGAAAGGTCAGAAATGTCTGGTTTCTTTCGGTGCGGTAGCTAATGCAGACTTGAAAAAAGCAGATGTTGAGGGACAGGTTTTCTTTGCAGATTTTGATTGGGATGTCTTGATGAAAATCATTCGCAAGAATAGTATTCAATATAAGGAAGTATCTAAATTTCCTGCTGTACGTCGTGATTTATCCCTGTTGATTGACGAAAATGTGAGCTTTGATAAGCTTCAGTTTGTTGCTCAAAAGACCGAACGCAAGCTTTTGAAGGAAGTAAATGTATTTGATGTGTATAAAGGTGATAAAATTCCGGAAGGGAAAAAGTCTTATGCTCTGAGCTTTATCCTGCAAGACGAAGAAAAAACATTGACCGATAAACAAATTGATGCAATAGTTCAAAAATTAATTGTTAATTTTGAGAAGGAACTAAGCGCAGAGGTGCGTGGTTAATTAGAGATAGAACATTAATTGGTAATATTCGATTTACGCTATGGCAACATTGTCTTCACAAATGAATCTGATCGTTGAGAAAACGAAAAACTTAATTCAAATGTGCGAAGTCTTGCAAGAAGAAAATGATTTGCTTAAATTAGAGGTACAATCCTTAAAAGTGGCTTTCGACGCGAGCAACGACAAGAGTAAGCAGTTGGAAGAGAAAGTCAAGGCCCTGGCAGTAGCCCGAACCTTGGATTCAGAAACCGATAAGGAGGCAATTAATGAAAAAACACTTGACACAAAACAAAAAATTAACGATTTTGTGCGAGAAATAGACAAGTGTATTAGTTTGTTGAAGTAGTTGGAATTTGGAGATCATCGGAATTTAAACTAATACAACGTTAAAAAGCTCAAAGAAATGGGAGAGATTTCCATAAAAATAAATATCGCAGATCGTGTTTATCCCCTTCGGGTGGAAAGCGCGGAGGAAGAAGTAATTCGACATGCTGCGAAATTGATAAATGAAAAAGTAAAGGAATTGCAGGAAAACTATACTGTTAGAGATAAGCAGGATTTGTTATCCATGTGTGTATTGCAGTTCGCTACGCGAATGTTAAATGCGGAGCGACAGTCCCAGAACCACGAAGTGGGGCTGGAGAATTCAGTACAGGAGCTTGATCAGTTGTTGACGGATTTCTTTAACAAATAAATTTACGTTCTTTATATTTAGAGCTTAAAACGACGAATTTGCCGCAATTAAATTCGGGTTGTCACTATTTTAAACTTAACGCTTCAATATTACAGGCGCAAAAAGATATAGGCCATTTTGCGAAAGCCATCTGGGTCATAATCTAAGCCTAATTATGTAATCACGAAGTTTAATAATACATGAGGCCTGTTTAAATTTAATTGCGGTTTTTTTTTGTTTTGAAACCATCATGCGTTGGGCCTGTTTGCATACAATGTAAACCTTGTCTGATTCAATCGCTGGTATTCCCAAGAAGTATATCGGAATACCAATGGCATTAAATCAGCTTGTGTCCAGTTCAAAAAATGGCGAAGATATTTATTCTATTGAAATTTAATAATTAATAAAAACAAACATATATAATACAATTATACATACATGGACGTCGCAATTTATATCATAATTTCTCTGATTGTTGGTGTAGTTATAGGTCGTTATCTGCTGGTTCTGTTATTCAAAAAACAAGAACAGGAAGCCAAAGATAAGGTAAATAGCATACTAAAAGATGCAGAGCAAGAAGGAGAACACATTAAAAAGAAACGCCTGTTAGAGGCTAAAGAAAAATTCCTTCAACTAAAATCCGAACATGAAAAGGAGGTGAATCAACGTAACAACACCATCAACCAAAAGGAAAATACGTTGAGACAGAAAGAACAATCTATTAACCAAAAGCTTGAAAGTATCAATCGCGATAAGCAGGATGTGGATACCAAAAAGAAGCAATTGGATAAATTGGTTGAACTTAATGAAAAGAAATCCGAAGAAGTCGAGACTTTAAAATTACAACAGATTAAACAATTGGAGAGTATCGCTGGTGTTACAGCTGACGAAGCTAAAAACCAATTGGTGGATTCATTGCGCGAGGAAGCCCGTTCCCAAGCAATGATTCAGATCAAGGATATTGTGGACGAAGCTAAATTGACCGCGACGAAAGAAGCGAAAAAAGTCGTTATCCAAACGATCCAACGTACAGCTACTGAATCTGCAATCGAAAATACTGTTTCCATTTTCAATATCGAAAATGATGAGATCAAAGGCCGCATTATTGGTCGTGAGGGCCGTAATATCCGCGCATTGGAAGCTGCAACAGGTGTAGAGATCATCGTGGATGATACACCGGAGGCAATTATCCTTTCTGGATTCGATCCAGTACGTCGTGAGATTGCCCGTTTGGCTTTACACCGTCTTGTAACGGATGGTCGTATCCATCCAGCTCGTATCGAGGAGGTTGTAGCAAAAACACGGACACAGATTGAAGACGAGATTGTTGAGATTGGTGAACGTACTGCCATTGATCTGGGTATTCATGGATTGCATCCTGAACTGATCCGTATGGTGGGACGTATGCGTTACCGTTCGTCTTATGGTCAGAACCTTTTACAGCACTCCCGTGAGGTTGCCAATTTTGCGGCAACAATGGCTGCTGAGTTGGGATTGAATGTAAAACATGCCAAACGTGCCGGACTATTGCATGATATTGGTAAAGTGCCTGATGACAACCCTGAATTGCCACACGCGATTCTAGGTATGCAATTGGCTGAAAAATATAAGGAGCACCCAGATGTTTGTAATGCCATTGGCGCTCACCACGATGAAATTGAGATGACAGCCTTAATTTCTCCTGTTGTACAAGCCTGTGATGCTATCTCAGGAGCACGCCCTGGGGCACGTCGTGAAGTCGTTGAAAGCTACATCAAACGTTTGAAAGAACTTGAAGACTTAGCACTATCTTACCCTGGTGTCGAGAAAACTTTTGCGATACAGGCAGGTCGTGAATTACGTGTCATCGTTGAGAGTGAAAAAGTATCGGATGCGCAATCAGAAATATTGGCAGCTGATATCTCAAACCGTATACAGACTGAAATGACTTATCCGGGTCAGATTAAAGTGACTGTCATACGGGAGACAAGATCCGTATCTTACGCGAAATAACGTATGGAAGAGTCCTGAAAACAATACAGGATCTTTGATAAACAAATAATATTGAAAAAGCCTCAATCATTGATTGAGGCTTTTTTGTTGCTGTATATTTTGATTCCGGGAAATAGCCTGCGCAGCGGCGAGGAATAGTTGTTTCCGTTGAAAGTTTATTTATATGCCAAAAAACTCGATTAAATTACTCACACTGTGCAGCAGATAGGTTGGTTTTTCCTTCATAAGTTCTTCCTCACTACCATAACCATAAAGCACAGCCATGGCGTCCATGCCTGTTTCCCGGGCGCCGATTAAATCATGCTTGCGGTCACCGATCATAATACAGTGCTGTGGATCCGTCAGGCAAGCCTTATCCAATACGTACTGAATGACACTTGTCTTGGTCGGTCTAGAATCGTCCAATGCACTTCCGCCAGCAAAATCGAAGTAACTGTCGATTGCAAAATGTTGTAAAATCTTATGTGCAAAAATTTCGGGTTTGGAGGTCGCTAAGTATACCTTAAAATCTTTCGATTTAAGTCCTTCCAGTAATTCGGGGATACCATCAAAGAGCAGATTCTCATATAAACCCTGGGTCGCAAAGCGTTCACGGTATTTGTCCACACAAGCCAAAGCTTCCTTCTCTTCAAATCCATAGATATGCATGAAGGTATCTTTCAACGGCGGACCAATTAATGGCTTCAGACTATTTAAATCAGGCGTATGTATTCCTTTTGCTTCGAGTGCATACGCAATACATTTGGTAATGCCCTCAGCAGGGTCCGTCAGGGTACCATCAAGATCAAATAAGATATGTTTGTAAGACTTCATGTTGCAATATTACGTAATTGGATAGGAGATTGCCAGTTAAAGGTCGAAGAAAGCATATAATGACAAGGGACAGACCAAAAAAATGAGAATATTATCCCGGTCAACGGTTTATGCAGATCAATATTTATTAAATTTGCCGAATGAAACAAAAGAAGAAAGTTCAGGAAGTAGAACCGAAACGTCCAGTGGATACCTATTTTGAGGAATTGGATAGTAATTTTCAAGATCCAATCAATCGTCTTATTCAGATCATCTTTTTGCCGCTGTTATTCTTCGGTGTGATGGGCTGTATCTGGATGATTCCTTTTCCACAGTTTGAATTTTTGGTGAAGCTCAATTGGCACACCTTTTTGAATTGGGGCTCTTTCTTCATTGCAATTGTCATCTATTTTTACCTGAAATTATCTGCAACCTTGTCTTATGCAATCTTGTTCTCGATAGGGGCAATGAGCTTTTTTATTGTTCAGTTGGAATATGTACAAAAAAACGGCGGTCCTGCAGTAATATGGGTATGCTTGGCGATCGCATTGCTGGCGTTAGCCGCACTGTTTCTCGGTAAAGGAAAAGAGAAAAAGGCAATTACTGGAAAGCAGTTTCTGCAATTTCTACTGATAGGCCCGATATGGCTATGGCATTTTGTATTTCAGAAGTTCAATATTAGATATTAACCCATTTACCTAATAGTTGTCATTGTGAAAGAAAAGCAGGTTTATGTATCTATTTGAGCTGAGGATTTGACAGTTAGGTTGATAAAAAGAGAAGGCTAGATTGTATTGTACAATCTAGCCTTCTCATCTTAATATGCTTTGTTGATCAGTCCGATCAATTTTTATAATTGAACCATTTGATGATTTCTTTGAAACTGGCTTTCTTTCCATAGATCAATATCCCCACACGATAGATACGTGCGGCTACCCAAGTGATCAGTAGGAAGGTTAAAATAAGCAAGGTCAACGAAGTTAATATCTGCCATAAGGGGACACCAAAAGGAATGCGAACCAACATAGCGATGGGGGATGTAAAAGGAATAAAGCTCAGCCAGGTGGCAATTGGACCATTGGGATCATTAATGATAACTCCGAAAGAAAGAATATACGTCAACAATAGAGGCATGGTGATCGGCATGGAAAATTGATTGGCCTCGGTTTCGTTATCTACGGCAGAACCCGCAGCGGCAAATATAGCGCTATAGAGGAGGTAACCTGCAATAAAGAACAGAAAGAAGAATACAATAACCTCTGTGAAATTGAAACTTTGGATTGAAGCGAGAATAGAGGCAGAACCACCTTGCCCCATTGCTTTGGATACTGTTCCCATATTGGCCGCTCCAGGCTGGCCGGCGGCGACTTCCTGTATGTCTTGTGGATTGATAAATAATGTAGTAGCCACAAGAAAGAGCCCTAGCGTGAGTACAAGCCACATCACAAATTGTGTAAGGCCAACCATACCGATCCCTACAATTTTACCCATCATAAGCTGAAAGGGCTTTACAGAAGATATAATAACTTCTATAATGCGATTGCTTTTTTCTTCAATGATACCCCGCATGACTTGCGCGCCATAGAGAAAGAGGGAAAGGTAAACCAAAATAGCCAAGGCGACGCCAATCCCCATCGCTATTGCCGTATTGCTGTTTTTTTCCTCACCGTCTGCCGTTATTTCTTTCGCTTCAATATCCACCTTAGGTTTAATGGATTGAATCAGCTTGAGGTCTATCCCTTTGGCTTTATATTCCTTTTCCCGAATGATGTCTTCCAACTGACCACTGATAATCTCCTGCGTGACAAAACTTGTCTTGCCGCTGGTAATCAATTCAGCCTTTTGTGTCGTCAGGATATCTTGAGGGATGTATAAGATGGCCTGTTTGGTTTGCTCTTGGGCCAGGCGTTGTTTTTGTTGCTGCAGAGGTAGCTGACTCTTCTTATAGCTTACATTTTTATTGCTTTGCAGCTTATTGGCGAAGTCGCCCTGTTGATCAATGATAAAGACTTCTGTATGGGCATCTTTAAAGCTCTTTTTTGTCAGGTAAAACATACCTGCATACAGCGCAAAAAAGAAGAGGGGGACCGCGAAAGTCATCACAATGAATGATCTTTTCTTGACTCGGGATAGATATTCCCGTTGGATGATGAGTAATATCTTATGCATGATCTGGGGATAAAGGTGAGACCTCAGTAACCTTCTGGATAAAAATATCTGCCATGGAAGGGACAAGCTCAATGATTTGATTGAGCTGAATTTTTGGTAATAGTTGTATTAATACATTGTTTATATTAACATCTTTATTTAACTGAATAGTAGTATTGTAAATATTTTCTTTTTGTGAGGATCTGACAATTTTAAATAGACTTTCATTGCTGATGTCAATGCCATCTGCATTGGGGGTGAATTCCAATGTATAGGTTTGGTTTCTGTAGTCTTTCTTGATATCTTGTACGGGACCATCCAGGATTTTCTTGGAGCGGTGGATCAAGGCGATATGATCGCAGAGTTCTTCTACCGTTTCCATACGATGGGTGGAGAAGATAATTGTAGCACCTTCCGCATTTAACCGTAGTATCTGTTCTTTGATGATATTGGCATTCACTGGGTCAAAACCTGAGAAAGGTTCATCAAGGATAATCAATTGCGGTTGGTGAATAACGGTGGCCACAAATTGGACCTTCTGCTGCATTCCTTTGCTGAGGTCTTCAATCTTCTTGTCCCACCATGAAGTTATATCAAGTCGTTCGCACCAATCGTGGATTCGATGTAATGCTTCTTTTTTTGAAAGCCCTTTCAATTGTGCTAGGTAAAGCATCTGATCCCCGATTTTCATTTTTTTGTAGAGACCACGTTCTTCCGGAAGATAGCCTATCTGGGCAATATGCTGTGCACCTAAGGGTTCCCCATTAAAACGAATTTCACCGGAATCGGGTGCAGTGATCTGGTTAATGATACGGATCAGTGATGTTTTTCCGGCCCCATTGGGTCCCAGTAGCCCAAAAATCTTTCCTTTTGGAATCTGGATGGATACATCATCCAATGCGCGATGATTGGCGTAATCCTTGGTGACATGATTGATTTCGAGTAACATCTTTTCTAAGGTTTAATTAAATTCTGTATGGAGAAAAAGAGCATATATCCTGTATTATCAAAGATACACTTGTTTATTTTGACTATTAGTATGTAAATGCCCGTAAATGTTACAGCATGACCATGAAGTTTTTTCTGGTATAGAAGCGGCGGAAACCTTGTCAAACGGATTCATTTAATGTACCTTTGTTCCATGGAAGTAAAAAAAGCCGAATTCGTGTGTAGTAACACGAGAGTTGACAAATTACCTGCGCCAAATTTGCCTGAGTACGCCTTTATAGGTCGTTCTAATGTAGGTAAATCTTCTTTGATCAATGCAATGACAAATAAGAAAGGCCTTGCCAAGACCTCTCAAAAACCTGGTAAGACTCAATTGATCAATCATTTTATTATAGACGACACTTGGTATCTGGTCGATTTGCCCGGTTATGGATTCGCGAAAGCATCCAAAACGAGTCGCAATGAATGGGAGAAATTCATTCGCAGATACCTGACTCATAGAGACAATCTGCAATGTGTATTTGTTCTGGTGGACAGTCGTCTTGAGCCACAGAAGATCGATCTTGACTTCTGTTATTGGTTGGGTGAATGCGGTTTACCTTTTATGCTGGTCTTTACAAAAGCAGACAAACAATCGGCAGTGAAATCTGATGCAAATATCGCGAAATTTAAAAAGGAGCTTTTGCAATGGTTTGAGGAGGTGCCAACGATCTTTTTAACTTCGGCAGAAAAGAAATTAGGTCACGAGCCTATTTTGGAGACCATTGATGAGGTCAACCGCCGATTTGTAGGGCCCGAGCCGGAAGAAAGAATGCCGTTTTAAGTATTTCAAAAAAATAAATATTGGTTCAACACAATAGCTTCGTCAATCTGATCATTGTCGGGGATAGGATGACGAACGTTTTAAAGTCAAATAAGATCATCTCATGAAGAAGTATCTTTCCTTAGTTTTATTTGCCCACAGTGTATTCGCATTGCCATTTGCCCTAATTGGCTTCTTTTTGGCGCTGCATACCACTGAATATGCATTTTCTTGGAAACTATTACTATTAATGTTATTGTGCATGGTAACAGCACGAAATGCAGCGATGGCCTTCAATAGATATTTGGATCGCGATATTGATGCGATCAATCCGAGAACTGCAATGCGGGATATCCCTGCAGGGAAGATTTCTGCCCAAAATGCACTGATCTTTACCATCGTCAACTGCTTACTTTTTGTCACAGCGACTTATTTTATAAATTCCCTGTGCTTTATGTTGTCGCCGATTGCACTTTTTGTGGTGCTTTTTTATTCTTATACCAAACGTATCACACCTTTGTGTCATTTGGTATTAGGTGCAGGATTGGGTTTAGCGCCGATCGGAGCATATCTCGTTATCACGGGGCAATTTGCAACTGTACCGGTCCTGTATGGCTTTGCTGTGCTGACCTGGGTGAGTGGTTTTGATATTATTTATGCCTTGCAGGATGAAGCTTTTGACCGCGCCAATAAGTTGAACTCTATTCCAGTCTGGCTGGGAACCAAAGGGGCGATGCGGGTATCCGAATGTTTACACGTGCTGTCTTTTATATTTGTTTTAATCCCAGCGTTCTTAATGCCTGTTGGCTGGATTTATTATTTAGGTGTGGCTTTCTATGGTGGGTTGTTGATCTATCAGCATACGCTGTTTTCATCGACAAATTTAAGTCGGGTAAACCGCGATTTTATGACCACCAATGGATACGCTTCCGTCATCTTTGCGGTCTTTTATCTCTTGGATATCTGGTTGATAAAATAAACGTTTTAGCATAAAATAAGAAAGGCTTTAGGAATTCCTAAAGCCTTTCTTATTTTTGTGTCTAATCCAATATGCGTACTATGAAGAAAAATATCCTTTTTGTTTCAATTTTATGTCTGTCATTGTCCTCTTATGCCCAGAAGCTAACGAGCTATGTGATCCAGTACAATCAAAGTTTTAATGGCAATACACCCGCCAATCAGAATGGGGTACTGGTCTATGCTAATGCAAATGAAACGTATGTGAGTTCGGAAAAAGATATAAAAGGACAATTGTTGCCACCTTACGAACGCGTACTGGTGGAGCGATCGTCTGGAAATACCTTGCTTAAGATTGCGAAACTGAAAGATGGTTCCCTTATCCTGACAAGAGACTCTTTGGCGCTCTCCAAACAGAAATTCAACCCGACTACCGAAACCAAGACCATCTTGGGGTATCCCTGTAAGAAAGTGGAAACCAGTATCAATTCCAATAAGATTGAAATCTGGTATACGGACAAACTTGGGGTAAAAGGAGCTCCGAGTGAACTCGGGCAGGACCTTGGCTTGGTATTAGAGGTGATCAGAAATGGCAATACACGTACCTTTGCAACAAAAGTAGAGAAAGTGAAGACCATTCCTGAGCAATTGAAGTTAAAAGGAAGCGAAAAACGCTATGATGATCTTTCCTATAAAGATCTAATCTGGAAAAACCGTTTTGTCCAACTTCCAGTTTTCCAAAAGGAACGTATTCGTTTTTCAGATGATACCAAGTCGGATTCGATCTTACGTTTTGCCAATGGTACAGTGATTGTCAAGAAAATCAAAATACCAAAAATCAAAGCTAGTGATAATGTGTTCGTTCAGCTTGTGGAGCAATCAAAAGGAGATGCATACGACCGTACCGGATCCGTTTTTATCATTCCAGCAAATAAAGCACAGAGCTTTTTGGATGGTATGAAAAATGGCATGTCAACCTTATCGAAGTACGAAAATGGAAATGGCAAGAGTTATCAGGGAGTGGTAAGAACAGCGACTTTCGAACCTATTGTTGAATTGATGCGTTTCTTTACACCCTTTGGTGTTAAGCAGTTTAACTATCTTCAGTTAAAGGATAAGGTATGGCAAGATTCTGTTCTTTACCGACAGGATGTGTCTGAGCTTGCAGGAATGTTAAGTGAGCAGGAAGTGTACGTAGGTGCTTTCATTGGCAACTATGATAAGAATGGTCATGAAGTTAGTGTTGAACTTACAATTCACCCAGGGTTTGAGGCGGGTTCGGAAGGAAATCTGAAAAAGACGATGTCATTATTTACGACGACCAATGTGATGGAAATGGGTGGACAGGAGTATGGATCTATGTTCGATAAGGATAAAGGATTGACACTGTCGTTTCGTTTGGATCAGGATGCTAAAAATGTACAGTTACGTTATATCACGACCGGTCATGGAGGCTGGGGGAATGGTGATGAGTTTGTTCCCAAAGAAAACCGTATTTTCTTAAACGATACCTTGCTATTTAAATACACGCCTTGGCGCAACGATTGCGGTTCTTATCGTTTATCCAACCCTGCTTCGGGTAATTTTGCCACTGGATTGTCTTCATCTGATCTGAGCCGTTCCAACTGGTGCCCAGGAACAGTGACTCCTCCGATTTATATCGACTTTGGCGATTTAAAAGCTGGTGATTACAAATTACAGGTTCAGATCCCGCAGGGAGCTCCTGAAGGGACAAGTTTCAGTAGCTGGAATGTCAGCGGAACTTTACTATTTGATTGATTGATTGATTGATTGATTGATTGATTGATTGATTGATTGATTGATTGATTGATTGATTGATTGATTGATTGATATATTTGAGGTATTGATTTTGTAGAAATCAATACCTCAATTTTTTAGACAGAATCTGTTCAATTAAAGGGGGTAGGCTGTTTCACTCTTTGTCTCTGACAACACAAAATAAGTCTGTACCGTATTGACTTGCGGTAATACAGCAAGGCGATGTCTTAAGAAGATATGATAGGCATCCATGTCTTTGGTAGCAATACGCAACATGAAATCATAAGACCCCGCCATCTGATAGCATTCCATGACTTCAGGAAATTTAGCCACTTCCTTTTCAAATTCATTCAGTACCTCGAAAGTATGTGCCTTGAGGAATACCTGTGAAAACGAAATTAATCCGATACCGATCTTATGGCGATCCAAGATTGCCACAGTTTTCTTGATATAGCCTAATCTTTTTAATTTTTTTACCCTTTCGTGTACTGCTGCAATTGATTTATTCAATTCGAAAGACAGTTCTTTATTACTTAATGAAGCATCTTGCTGTAATAAGCGCAGTAGTTTTAAATCAATTTCATCCAATTCCATAATCTGAATATTTTCGGTGTTGTTGCAAAATTACAATGTTTGAATGGATAATTTATTGTTATTTGTGTTTTTTTATTTAATTTTTCTTGAAATTATGGTTATCTATTGAATAATATCTTGTTATTGGTCAATTTTGCAACAGAATAATCATTTATATAAAAATGGCTGAACAAGAATTACAAAGTGCATGCTTATCACCTGCATTGGACAAAAGATTTAAGCATTTGTGGAGATTGGTTGGAAACACGCCAATGTTGGAATTGCAGTATACCTACAAAGGTAAGCCAGGCCGGGTATTTGTAAAATGTGAGAATTACAATTTAACAGGTAGTATCAAAGACAGAATGGCTTTGTACATCTTGTATAAAGCATATATGAATTGCCAGATTAGGCCAACGGATGTTGTTATCGAAGCTACAAGCGGAAATACTGGAATTGCTTTCTCAGCAATAGGCAAAGCTTTGGGACATCAGGTGAAGATTATTATGCCGAATTGGTTAAGTAAAGAGCGTACCGATATTATCAGAAGTATGGGCGCGGATATTCAGTTGATCAGCAAAGAAGAGGGCGGTTTCTTGGGCAGTATTCGTTTGAGTGAAGAGCTTGCTGCTGCGGGTGGGGTTTTTCTACCCAGACAGTTCGAAAATCAATATAACGCGGAGGCACACGAAAAAACGACTGGTTACGAAATTGTCAAACAATTGGAGGAGCAGGGGCTAGTGGCAGATGCTTTTGTTGCCGGAGTGGGAACAGGTGGAACCGTTATGGGGGTAGGACGTAGTCTACGGAAAGCGAATCCAAGTGTTCGTGTACATCCTTTGGAACCTGCGGAGAGCCCAACATTGACGACAGGACATAAAGTAGGTTCACATCGTATACAAGGTATATCTGATGAATTTATACCGGCTATTGTTGATCTGAATGAATTGGACGAGGTTGTTTGTGCTAATGATGGTGATTCGATTATTATGGCGCAGAAATTATCAAGGCAATTGGGGCTTGCTGTGGGGATTTCTTCAGGTGCAAATGTTATTGGCGCCATTAAGTTACAGCAAGAGCTGGGGGATGATGCAGTCGTCGTTACGCTACTCTGTGATGATAATAAAAAATATTTAAGCACAGATTTGGTCAAGGAAGAGCCTGTTAAACCGGGGTATCTATCCAGTGATGTTGATTTTTTGGGCTTTCAACCGATATGTAGACTACCGAATCCTGTATTTGGAGCCTAATAAGATTTAGTTTCATATGTTTATAGTTAACTCGGGGAGCGTCATACTCCTCGGGTTTTATTTACATCGGAACGATAAATAGGTCTCAAAGCAAATAAATTATGAAAAACATATTATACGCTGATGAAAACTAATTTTAAACTATTAACCCTTTTATTCCTGCTTATTCTTCCTCTTGCTATGTTTGCGCAGCAGGATAGCACGGCTAACATGGAAGGCGTCGAATTTACGGATGGTACAATCAGTCCGGATTCGCTATCATTCGAAGAGTCACCGGACACCGTGACAGCAAGTGTTGATTCCAGCAAAACGGTCGCTGCGACCGCTAAGGTGGGAGATCCTGCTGAAAACGGTAAAAAATCGCTTTGGAGTATTTTCATCGCTGGTTTGGTTGGAGGTTTTGCAGCCTTATTGATGCCGTGTATATTTCCGATGCTTCCGTTGACGGTGAGCTTCTTTACCAAGCAGTCTGGTAGTCGCGCCAGTGGTATCAGCAAGGCCTTATTATATGGTCTCTTTATTATTGTGATCTATGTTGCTTTGGGGATGATTATTACCATTGCATTCGGTTCTGATGCACTCAATGCACTTTCAACCAATGGAATTTTTAATTTTATATTCTTCTTGCTGTTGGTCGTATTTGCTGCATCTTTTTTTGGTGCATTCGAAATAACTTTACCGAGTTCCTTTGTCAATAAAATGGATGCCAAATCGGATAAAGGTGGGCTTATTGGTCTATTTTTTATGGCATTTAGTTTATCGTTGGTATCGTTTTCCTGTACGGGTCCGATCATCGGAACCCTGTTGGTGGAAGCGGCTTCAAAAGGTGAACGATTGGGCCCAGCCATTGGTATGTTAGGATTCTCTATCGCTTTGGCAATTCCTTTTGGCTTATTTGCGATGTTCCCATCGATGCTTAAATCTCTACCCAAGTCAGGCGGCTGGTTGAACAGTGTTAAAGTGGTGCTTGGATTTTTAGAATTGGCGCTAGCTTTGAAATTCTTGTCAAATGTAGATTTGGCTTACCATTGGAATTGGTTAGACAGAGAGGTGTTTCTGTCGCTATGGATTGTAGTATTTGGTTTGATGGGGCTTTATCTGATAGGTAAGATTAAGTTTTCTCATGATAGTGATCTTAAATTTTTGTCCGTTCCAAGAACGATATTGGCTATTGTTGTTTTCTCTTTTGTTGTGTATATGATTCCGGGCTTATGGGGTGCACCTTTGAAGTCTATTTCAGCCTTTTTACCGCCATCTGCAACCCAAGATTTTGATTTATCTACCGGAGTTGGAAGTAGCTCCGCAGCACATACGGATGGAAGAGTTAAAAAATATGCAGAGATATTCCATGAACGTGGTACACCAAAGGGCTTTGATCCTTATTATGATTACGATCAGGCTTTAGCAACAGCAAAAGAACTTAACAAACCCGTTTTGATTGACTTCACTGGATGGAATTGTGTCAACTGCCGTAAAATGGAAGCAAATGTATGGACAGATCCTGCGGTAGCTAAATTGTTGAAAGAAGAATTTGTTATGGCAGAGTTATTTGTGGATGATAAAACTGAGTTGCCTGCTAATGAGCAATTTGTTTCCAAGTATAGTAATAAAAAAATAAAGACTATCGGAAATAAAAACAGCGATTTTCAAGCTTCGTCATTCAATAGCAATTCGCAACCATTGTATGTAATCGTCGACCCAAATGGTCAGATATTGGTTCCTCAAAGTGGGGCAAACTACGACGTTGAACAATACAAGGCATTTCTACAAAGCGGTGTAGATGCCTTTAAAAAGAAAAAATAACCATCGTCATATTCTAATTTTATCCTCCTTGCTGTTTGCAAGGGGGATTTTTTTGTTTTTTGATCATGCTTTCTTTGGCATAGGAACTTTTTCCTATCATTTTTCATGACCTACGCGGGATTTCTTCGATATTCATTGTGAGTTGTTCGGAATCTGTTCGGGACAGCTTCGAAACAGCCTCCGAAGAAATCCCGAACAAATCTCGAAGCAGTCTCCCATCGGTTCTACAAAGCTGTCGAAGAAGTTACGAAGGCCAGTCGAAGCGCAATCGAACAACAGTCGAAGAAATTCCGAAGACTAGTCGAAGCGATCTCGAAACTCAGCTGAACAGTTGTCAAGGAATGGACACAACCCGATATTGCATAGCTGCCGCGGTGCAAAGTCGAATCGTTATCGGAGGTTTTCTGATTAACTTTGTATACCTGATCAAAGTTGAGATGAACCCCGCTGGCCGGATTTGTTCAATAGAACAAAAAGAGGCCCTGTCATTCTCTCAATCGACAGGGCCTCAAAATTATAATATAAATTTACGGAAACTCTTAGAAATCAAATCTGACTCTGGCGCGGATCCCCCAAGCTGGAGCATCAACATGGTCAAGATAGTTCAGACGTTTGACGTAGTCTACACGTAAAATCTTAAAGATGTTAGATAAACCGATACTGGCCTCCATATAAGGTTCAGAACCGAATGTATATGAACTTTGAATTTGGTCTGCATTGCGTTGCCATGCAAACACTTTAGAGCCATAATTTGGATCGTCTGGATCGTTTTCTTTGCGAAGACCACCATAAACACCTTTGAAACTAAAGACCTCCCGTAATTTAAGCTTTTTGATCAATGGGATCTTATTCAATAGGAATCCATTCATGTAATACTGCACATTGATGGAAGCGTTATGGTCACTGACAAATTCCAGGAAGTTCATTAAGTTGTACGAGTTTAACTGGTACGCATAAGTCTGGTTTGCCCGGTGGATCGTCAGGAAAGGAAATGGAATCTCTTTTCCGGCAATGTAATTCCCTTCTGCTGTGACGTCGGCAAAACCAAATTGACTGAAGTAAAAACGTTTAAATGCACCGACGTTAAAGCTGTGGTAATTATATTCTCCCTTTGCCAACCCCTTTATTCCTGCTGTATAATTGAACGTGAATATCGGGTATTGATTGAAAATCGGTGTACGGTAGATTTTACCTTGATAAAATTCTTCATGGGGTGCGTACCTGAAGTTGACCGATAATTCTGTTGTATTTAATTCGTTGAACAATTTGTTTTGTCCATTTTCATCCAACATCTGGTAGGTTAAGCTGCCTGCTGGAGATTGTTTGTTGATATTAAATCCAGCACCAATAGCCAGATGGTTCAAGAATTCTTTTTTATACTCCAATCCGTAGTTGGTCTCGTAGATATAACGGTCATTATCACCACGTTTAAAGGATAGTAAAAAGTTGTCTTCCTGAATAAACTCAAGCTTTTGTCCAGGGATCTTGGTATCTTTTTTATAAGACGCCCGGATGTAGTGCATAGGGAAGGAGTATACTGATTTGTTATTGAAAGCATAGGTCCCACTAAAAAAGTACTTCCATTTCTGATCCTTGAAGCCATAGGCTGCATAGGTCTCGGCATAGAAGCGTTTGCTCAATGCCTCTGTTGTACGACCACCTATGCGCAAGCGAAATCCTTCAACAGGGTTAAAGCTGTAGAATGTGTTCACTGGGCCAATTTCTAAAGGTCCGGCTTGTTTATAACCTGAAAGAACCAAGGCAGCAATATCCATGAAGGTTCTGAACGAAGGTATTTTCTGTAGCGTGTCAATATTATGGTAAATATTCAATTCATTTTGCGCCAAAGCCAATGGGCGTTGTGTTTCAAATAACGATTTGGTTGCTTTCTTATTTTCGATATTGTAAGCAATAACCGTAGAAGGACCATCGTAAATACTATCTGCTTGCTGAATACCGACTTTATAATTATTATAGTTGACCGTCCGGCTTCCTCGAATTCCCATTCCTTTTTCCGTTAGTGAAAAATCAATGCCTAACGTGCTGGTTTTTAGGTAAAATCTACTCTTGCTATCTTTTTCAAATTTGAGCTGAACCTGAAGGTCGCGCACAAAATTTAGGTTGATATCATCGGCAACAGTCATATTAGCGCCCTGAACGGCATAATTACCATCCAACGTGACATACAGCTGTCCCTTAAATAACATGTCTGCTTTATTGCGGGGAACGAAGCTCAGCTCAACCAACCAAGGTTGAGAAGTTTTAATGGTATCAGTAATGAAAAATTTATAAAATGTCGGTGCAGAGTTTGCTATCGGACTCAAAAACTGATTTGTTACCAATGAGATGTTATTGTCATAGATATCAACTTGTTCGTAGAGCTTGTTAAAGTAAGCTGCTAGACCATCATTATCGATAAATTTGGGGTCAAACTGTGCCCGTTGATCACCGAGTATATACTGCTTGGTCTTACTTGGATCTTTACGGTAGTACACTTTGGACATTTTCTCTTCGATAAAAGCCGGTAACACATATTTATTTGCCGTTTTGGCCGAATCGTCTGTTTCAAAAAGAAATTGATAGTTTTTAAAGATTTTTTTGTTGACAAACTTCTCAGAAAGATTGCTTAATCCCAAAGACATCTTCTCGTACTGATCGAATTCGGCGTATTGCTGTCCAGATAGGCGATTTTTCTCTTTATTTTCGATAACCTTACGGATCAGGGCGACTGCGGGGTTGTCTTTGTTGCTATATTTTTTCTTCTGGGCTTTGACAACAACTTCCTCCAGCATATTGTCTTGTGCATCCATCAGAATTTCCTTTGACTGTACAGCATCATTGGTCACGAAAGCATCCTTATTGTCATAACCGACATAGCTAGCTCTGATTTTGACATAAGATGTCGGAAATACCAGCCTAAACTCTCCATTCGCGTTGGTCGACGTAGAAGTTCCCGCAGCAGCAGGCGCGCCTACTACGGCCACGGTAGCATAAGCGATGGGTGTCTTTGTCTTTGCGTCCTTGACTGTACCTGTAACCGTTTTGGTTTGAGCAAAGGCTAGGGACGCTGATAGCAGAAATGTTATCGAGAAAAAGAGTTTAGTTATGAAGGTTTTTGCGTTTATTTTAGCTTCCATTATATTGCTATAATCTTGAAAATTCAAAATTGTTTTGTTGTTTTTACTTTATTTCTGACTTTATAAGTATTAAAATCAAAAAATCAGTGAACAAAGGAAGCAAAAAATTAAGAATATTTAAAATTTTATTGTAATGTAATAAAGGAAATGTACTTATTTGTTTTTTGGTTTAAATGGTTGTTTTGCAGTTGTTTGTCTCAAATTATTGATTTAGGTCAATAATTTATCATTCACATTTTGACTTCACGATGATTTTCCGATCAAATATTTGCTGACTTTTGTAACGATATAGTCAATTACACTAAAAATCAGGCGGAATTTCAAAGCTGATTTCCCGTCTGGAACCTGGGTGTATAAACTTAATGAAAGCGGCGTGGAGGTGTAATCTATTTGCTTTTCTGCCGTAAAGATCATCACCTACAATAGGTGTATTCAGTCCGTTTGGATGTACGGCATGCATGCGAAGTTGATGTGTTCGGCCTGTTAGTGGATAGAAACGGACTCTTGTTTTACCATCTTCAATTGCGATTCTCTCCCATTTGGTTTGTGCGTGCTTGCCATAGCTATAGCAGACCATTTGTCGGGGTCTGTCATCGAGATCCACACGGAGCGGGAGATCAATTAGGCCAGATTGCTGTTCAATAATGCCATCGAGTAAAGCGATATATTCTTTTGTAATGGTGTGTTGTATAAATTGATCCTGTATAAATTGATGGGCTTCTTTATTTTTAGCGACGACTAACAGTCCTGAAGTGGACATGTCCAGCCGATGGATAATAATCGGGCCTGCAGCAGGATAACGTTGGAGTACACGATTGTAGACCGAATCCTTGACGTATATCCCAGGGACAGACAAAAATTCGGCTGGTTTATTGAAAACAATAATATCCTCATCTTCGTAGATTTGCGGCAGCTCAGTTTGCAGTGTTGTTTCCTGTTGCATGGGATTCGGGTCAACGTTTAGTCCCTGAAGCATATAACCTAAAATAGGTTCACATTTTTTACGGCAAGCCGGGTAATAGTTTTTGTGCCGACGGATTTCGGACGAAGGGGAGCAGCCCCACCAAAATTCGGCCAAAGCTATGGGGGTAAGATTGTTGCTGTAGGCATATTGCAATAATTTTGGCGCTGCGCATTCTCCGGAACCAGCGGGTGGTGTACTTTGGTCAAAGTCCTGAAAAACAGCAACGACGTTCTTGTGCTGCCCTGTTGCATTCAAAAAATTATATTGTTCAAAAAGTCTCTTTTGCAAATTTCCGGATCGCATCTTACGCTCTTCTTTCAATGCAGAAATCTCGGAAAGCAATTGTTGGGGCCTAAGGTTTCCAGATTCCAGCGCTAGATACATGTCATATTGATAACGTTGGAGTTCCTGTTTGTCCTTGAGGCTTTGGCTGCGCATATCTTCCATCAGCATTTCGTAGTCCTCATCTGATAGGAGTGGACGCAATCTTGTTCGGGCTTCCTTGCGTTCTTTTTTCTGACTTCTGAGTTTTGTTTTGAGCTGCTCAAGCTGTGTGTCCCAATGATCTTTTAATCTATTGAGATTGTTTGTTATCTGTTCAAGTTCTTCACTCTTTTCAAGAAATTCAATTTTCCTGTTGAGGGCATTTAGGTGCACCTCTTCATTTAAAAAGAAGCCATCCTCTTCCAGCATGTCAAATATCGGGGGAACAAAGTATTGGTGTTTATTGCTGCCAGCAAGCTTGCCGGATACAGCGGCCAGGTATCCAAGCCGATGCTGCTGATCGCGGACAACCAGTATGCCAAACATCTTGCCTATGGCAAGACTATCGTTATTTTCTTCAAGACCAAAGTTATGCGTCCACTCGTTTTGTGTCTCCAGATAAGTTTGAAGTTCTTCCGCAGCGATAATGGCTAGCGCATGTGGTTCATAACAAAATGGAAAGGTAAATCGCAAGGGAAGTTCGATACCCGAAATATCCTCTTTGAATGTATGAAAATAAGCGTTGTTGTCTAAAGTACCCACAGTCTTCCCTCTATAATATTCTGTCTGCAAAAATACGGTTATTATGCTATTGAAATGACATTTTAAACTCAGTTTTTTTGCTTACCCAGCCTTTTTTTGGTAAATTTAACTAAGCAATTAAAAGATATAGTTAACAAATAAAAACAATATGAAAACTTCAATTGGAATTAAAGATGCAGACTTAAAAAAAGTTGCGAAATTGCTCAATGTCTTATTGGCCGATGAGCATATTATCTATATGAAAACACGCAATGCGCATTGGAATGTTGAAGGAGCGGATTTTCACGCTGCTCATTTATTTTTAGAATCCCAATACGATGAGTTGGCAGAAGTTATTGATGAAGTGGCGGAGCGTGTACGTACATTGGGTCACTATGCGGTAGGTACATTTGATAAATATTTAAAATTAACACGTTTGACAGAATCAACATCTGAAAAGACAAATAGTCAGTCTTATTATAAAGAGCTGCTGTCGGATCACGAGTCTATTGCGATGTCAATTCGTGGAGATATTGCTGTCGTTGAGGGTACCGCTGATAATGGTACGGAAGATTTTTTGGTAGGCTTGTTGGAAAAACACGAGAAAATGGCTTGGATGCTGCGCGCTCATTTTATAAAATAGCAGATGTAGTCCCATGTGATATGGATAATCCCGCTCCTTTTAAGGAACGGGATTTTTTTTTATGTTTTGTTGTCGGCGCAGGATAATTTTTCTATCTTAAAGAGGAATTAAGCCTTCAGAAACTTTTAACATATTACAGCTATGCTTGAAGACGACAACCTAAATCAAACCACACTAAACGAGGAAGAAAATGATGGTACTTTGGAAAGTATGCATCATGTGAATAATCCGGTATTGGATTTACCTAAAATTGAAAAGAAATACCTCGAAACAGTTGTATCCCACAATCAAAATGACAAATCATACTATTTTTCCGATGGTAAGGCAAAAGTCGAGATTAAGATCGTAACGGATGAGATTGTACGTGTTCGATTGGCGCCACAGGGGACGTTTTTGGAAGATTTTTCCTACGCCCTTGCAAAGAAAGACCATCGTGTCAGTATACACCAATGTAAAGAGGAGACAGACCATTATAGTGTTCATACAAACACTATTTCCTGTCGCATCAATAAAAGTGATTTTTTGATTTCCTTTTCTGATAGAGCGGGTAAACTATTTAATGCCGATTTGGCCCCAATGCATTGGGAAGAAAGTCCGGATTTTGGCGGATATTATGTCTATAGTACTAAAGTTGCTTTTGAAAATGAAGCATTTTATGGACTAGGCGATAAGGCCACTAAGCTTAATCTTCGTGGCAAGCGATTAAAGAATTGGAACTCGGACACCTATGCTTTTGCTTATGACCAGGACCCTTTATACAAAACCATTCCTTTTTACATTGGGTTGAAGGATGGTGAAGCTTACGGTATTTTCTTTGATAACACGTTTAAGACCTATTTCGATTTTGCTGCCGAGGATCCAGGAAAAACCAGCTTTTGGTCAGAAGGTGGTGAATTACAATACTACTATATTCATGGTCCGCATATCATTGACGTGATCCGTAGGTACCATACTTTGACGGGAACACACTATTTACCGCCACTTTGGGCTATCGGATATCATCAATGCCGATGGAGTTATTATCCGGAAGCCAATGTGCGTAAAGTGGCCGAAGAATTCAGGAAAAGACAAATCCCATGTGATGCCATTTACCTAGATATTGATTACATGGATGGCTATCGCTGTTTTACATGGAATAAACAATATTTTCCAAATCCAAAAAAAATGATTGCTGATCTTGCCAATGAAGGTTTTAAGACGGTGGTCATGATTGATCCTGGAATTAAAGTGGATGAAAACTATTGGGTATTTCGAGAAGGTAAAGAGAATAAATATTTCTGTCGCCGAGGTGATGACTATTTTATGGAGGGATTTGTTTGGCCTGGGCGCTGTCAATTTCCTGATTTTACAAATCCTGAGGTCAGACAGTGGTGGGGAACCTTATACCAAGGGCTGGTGGAAGATGGTGTGGCAGGTTTTTGGAATGATATGAATGAGCCCGCGGTTTTTGGTCGAGGGACTTTTCCAGATGATGTCAGGCATCAATACGACGGACATCGTGGATCGCACCGAAAAGCACATAACGTCTATGGTATGCAGATGGTGCGTGCTACCTATGATGGCTTAAAGAAATTGTATAAAAACAAAAGGCCATTTACCATTACAAGAGCGGCTTATGCTGGTACGCAACGTTATTCTTCGGTTTGGACCGGCGATAATTTAGCGAGTTGGGAACATCTCAAGCTGGGCACTTTGCAGCTGCAGCGTTTGTCCACTTCAGGGATGTCTTTTTGTGGAACAGACATTGGCGGATTTACGGGAGAACCCGATGGAGAACTGTTCACACGGTGGATGCAATTTGGTGTTTTTTCGCCATTTATGCGTGTGCACTCCGCAGGGGATACCCGCGATCGTGAACCTTGGAGTTTTGGTGAAGACTGGGAAAAAATAAATAAAAAGTTTATAGAATTGCGGTATAAACTGTTACCCTATATCTATACCTGTTTTTGGGAACAAACTAAATACGGCTATCCGATTTTGCGTCCAATTTCAATGGTGGAGCAACATATTCCGACCAATTGGCAACGTGAAGAAGAGTTCTGTTTTGGCGATAAGATATTGGTATCACCGGTGTTGCAACCCGGTCAGAAGAGCAAGATCGTTTATCTTCCTGCGGGAGATTGGTTCTACTACTTCAATAATGAGGTTTATGTCGGCGGAAAGGAACATACTATCGCAACACCACTGGATGAAATGCCACTATTTATTCGTGGTGGATCTGTTATTCCAGAATATCCAGTCATGCAATACACTGGTGAAAAGAAAGTGGAAGAACTGCAATTGAATATCTATTTTTCTGAAGGAGTACATCGTTCATACGTCTATTCCGATCATGGTGATACATTCGCGTACGAACAAGATATCTATTTGGAAAAATGTTTTACACTATCTGGATTAAAAGATTCCCTTTCTATCAAGCAGACCCGTGACGGATTATTTACCGAGCGATATGAAGAGTATAAGTTGCAATTGATAGGTCTACCATTTGCAGTTAAAAAGGTGAAAACAGATGGGATTGATACAAAAATACAAAAAGATGAACAGGGGCGATATTGGATTAATGTCGCACGTGAATTTGAAAACATATTGATAGAGGGTTAAACATGGCCAATCAAGTAATACCGCATAGTCTTTTTTCGGAATTTGATGTCGCGCTGTTCCAATCGGGCAGGCATTTCAAATTGTATGAAAAATTTGGTTCGCATGAACTGGAAGTAGAGGGTGAAAGAGGCGTTTATTTTGCGGTTTGGGCCCCAAATGCAAAATCCGTTTCCGTAACAGGAAACTTCAATTTCTGGGACAAGGGGAGTCATCCTTTACATGTCCGCTGGGACACAAGTGGAATCTGGGAAGGTTTTATTCCCGGAATAGCCAATGGTGAAACTTATAAATATAGTATTCAGACCTCCTCTGGAGAAGAGCTTGAGAAAGGCGACCCATTCGCGTTCAAATGGGAGGTAGCACCTAAAACGGCATCCATTGTGCATTCTAATTGGTATGAATGGAATGACGGAAACTGGATGAAGGAGCGTATCGTAAAAAATAGACTGGATCAACCATGGTCGGTCTATGAACTGCACCTTGGCTCATGGGCACGAGACCCGGAGAGTCCAGATACACTATTAAACTATCGGGAGATTGCTGTACAGCTCGTAGCTTATGTCAAGGAAATGAATTTTACGCATGTAGAATTTATGCCTTTGATGGAACACCCTTATTATCCTTCATGGGGATATCAGATTACAGGTTATTTTGCAGCAAGCTCGCGTTATGGCTCTGCGCAGGATTTAATGTTCCTGATCGAAGCGCTCCATGCTGCCGGAATCGGGGTGCTATTGGATTGGGTGCCTTCACATTTCCCTGGTGATGCACATGGGCTTTATCGCTTCGATGGCACAAGCCTGTATGAACATGAAGATCCGCGAAAGGGTTTTCACCCTGACTGGCAATCGTATATTTTCAATTATGGTCGTAATGAGGTGCGCTCTTTTCTGATCAGTAATGCTTTTTATTGGTTGGATCGTTTTCATATTGATGGACTTCGCGTAGACGCTGTCGCTTCGATGTTGTATCTAGATTATAGTCGGAATGCCGGTGAATGGATTCCGAATGAATTCGGTGGTAATGAGAACCTGGAAGCTGTACAATTCCTAAAGGAGTTTAATGAGGCTGTTTATGCACATTTTCCGGATGTACAGACCATCGCCGAAGAATCGACCTCCTGGCCTGGTGTGAGTAAACCAACCTATGCCGGTGGTCTGGGCTTTGGAATGAAGTGGATGATGGGATGGATGCACGATACCCTAGATTATTTTAAGGAAGATCCGATCAATAGAAAATACCATCACGACCGCATTACTTTTGCCACGGTATATGCTTTTCATGAAAATTTTATGCTCCCGCTGTCACACGATGAAGTTGTTTATGGAAAACAGCCTCTCATTTATAAAATGCCAGGCGATGAGTGGCAGAAATTTGCTAACCTAAGGGCGTTATATTTGTTTATGTATACTTTCCCAGGAACAAAATTGTTGTTTATGGGTGGAGAGTTTGGACAAACGTCCGAATGGAATGTGAATCAATCGCTCGACTGGCATCTGTTGGAATTTATGCCACATCAGGGTATGAAAAAATTTGTTGCTGATTTAAATGCGACCTACCAGAAACAACCCAGCCTCTTTCAAAAGGCTTTTGATGCTTCAGGGTTTGAATGGATAGATGCTGGCGACCGTGAAAACTCGGTCTTGGTCTATTGGCGTAAGGCATTTGACCAATGGGATGATACTGTGGTTGTGATTAATTTAACACCTGTTGTACGTGAAGATTTTCGTATCGGACTGCCTTATGCAGGAGAATGGGAAGTTGTTTTGAGTTCGGACGATCTTAAATATTTCGGTTCAGGAGTGTGTAGTCAACATGTTGAAAGTGAACACCTGCATTGGATGAACCAGGTGCAATCTGCTCAGGTCAATCTTCCACCACTTGGTGGCTATATCCTTAAGCGGAAGAAGGTGATGAAGGAGACGGTGCCTGTAAAACCGGAAGAGCGTGTTCCGCTGTGATCGTATGTTTTATCGGTTGAAGGAGTAGGTAAAAGTAAATTTTAAATAGGATAAGCTCCATCTGACTGATGGAAAAAAATATGTACAGATGAAAGTATTTCATTTAAGTGTCGAATGTTATCCAATAGCCAAGGTTGGCGGTCTAGCGGATGTGGTGGGAGCGTTGCCCAAGTATCAAACTAAACTTGGGGTGGATGCCGCCGTCATTATGCCCTGGTACGACCGCCCATTTGTCAAGGATCATTCTTTTGATGTAGTTTATGAGGGGACTTTTTTTCAAGGATCCGAACCATTAGATTATAGTGTTTTCAAGGAAAGAGATAATATACTGGGTTTTGAACTCTATTTGATTAAAATTCCTGGTAAATTGGATCGTCAGGAAGTCTATTGCTATCCTGATGAGGGAGAGCAGTTTATCGCCTTTCAACATGCTGTATTAAACTGGTTCAAGGCAAAAGCGATTGTACCTGATATTGTGCATTGCCATGATCATCACGTCGGTTTAATGCCTTTTCTGATGAAATATAGCAATGAATATAATTTCCTTGCTGATGTAAAGACGGTTGCTACAGTTCACAATGGTCAGTACCAGGGTTGGACACACTGGAGCAAAGCGATTTTATTGCCTGGTTTTGATAGTTGGAAATGGGGACTCCTGGACTGGGATGGTCTGATTAATCCACTTGCAGCGCTGATCAAGTGCTGCGATGCCTATACGACTGTTTCGGAGGGCTACCTTGAAGAGCTTTACGTAGATGCGAACGGATTGCAGCATCTATTTTATGATGAAAGGCATAAGTCGGTGGGGATTGTCAACGGAATTGATTGGGATATCTGGAATCCGGATAAAGATTATACCCTGATTGAAAATTATGATCTTGCCTCGGCCTTTGCCGGTAAACTCAAAAATAAGCAGGCACTAGCACAGCAGTATAAAATTGATCCAGCACTTCCGTTATTGGTCTTTATCGGGCGTTTTGCGACGGAAAAAGGAGCCGATTTATTGCCGGATATAATTTTGGATTTGACTGAAAATTTTCCCGGAAGATTGAGTATATTTATACTGGGCGCTGGAGATCCAGCCATTCAGTCACGGGTAAAAATGCTCGTGGATGAACAGATAGAAAATTTTGATGTGTTCTTTGGTTATGATGAAAATCTTGCGCACTGGCTTTATGCAAGTGCAGACTTTCTTTTGATGCCTTCACGGGTTGAACCTTGTGGACTCAATCAGCTTTATGCCATGAAATATGGGACCTTGCCGATTGTACACACTGTGGGTGGTCTAAAAGATACAGTCGTCGATTTAGAAAACAATGGATACGGTGTTGGTTTTGACACGCTTGAGATAGCTGATATCAGAAAGGCTATTGTCCGCGCTGTCGAATACTATGAAAATAGGTCTAAATTTGAAGACAACCAACACAAAATAATGAGTTTGGATTTTTCCTGGGATAAATCCGCAGCGAAATACTTAAATCTATATAACCAATTAATTTAATTTGATATGTCACATCACAATGTAGTAGCTATCGTCTTGGGCGGAGGAAGGGGCTCGCGTCTGTATCCGTTGACCGACCAACGGTCTAAACCAGCTGTTCCTATTGCAGGAAAATATCGCTTGGTTGATATCCCCATCTCGAATTGTCTCAATTCGGGATTCAATAAGATTTTTGTATTGACACAGTTCAATTCGTCCTCGTTGAATTCGCATATTAAGAATACGTACAACTTCAGTATTTTTAGTAAGGGTTTTGTCGATATTTTAGCGGCCGAACAGACTAATGATGGTGACAAATGGTTTGAAGGTACTGCAGATGCTGTGCGTAGATCGTTCAAGAAGCTGGCAAGCATAGATTACGATTATGTCTTAATCTTGTCGGGGGATCAGCTTTATCAGATGGATTTTGATGCACTGGTGGATTTTCACGTACAGAACGAAGGCGATTTGACGATTGCGACCATTCCTGTCAATGGCAAAGATGCAACAGGTTTTGGAATCCTTAAATCGGATGAGCACAATCACATCACATCGTTTATAGAGAAACCCAATAGCGAGCAGTTGGTGGACTGGAGTTCAGAAGTGAACGATCATTTGAAAGCCGAGGGTCGTGAGTACCTGGCTTCCATGGGGATTTATGTGTTCAGTAAAGGTGTTCTAAAGCGCCTGTTGGAGGAAAACAGCGGAATGGATTTTGGAAAGGAAATTATTCCGGATGCGATTGAAGATATCAACGTACTCAGCTATCAATATGAGGGCTATTGGACAGATATTGGAACAATAGGCTCATTTTATGAAGCCAATATTGGACTGACGGATAATATTCCAGCCTTTAATCTATTTGATAAAAATACGGTTTTTACGCGACCACGTATGCTGCCGCCATCTAAGATTTCGGGCACGACATTGATTAATTCGGTTATCTCCGATGGATGTATTATCCATGCCGATAAGGTCGACCGTTCGGTGATCGGTGTACGTTCACGTATTGGTATTGGTTCTGTCGTAAGGGGAACCTATATGATGGGATCAGATTATTACGAGGATTTCTCGGATATGGATGAAGCAAAAAGAAAAAATATGCCTATTGTGGGTGTGGGTGAACGCTGTTATATTGAAAATGCAATTCTGGATAAAAACTGTCGTATTGGAAATGATGTTCGCATCAATGGTGGCCCTCATTTGTTGAACGCCAACCATCAGACTTATACCGTTTGTGATGGTATTGTTGTGATCAAAAAAAATGCGGTTATCCCGAGTGGAACGACAATCGGGCTCGCGACAGTATAAATTTATTAAACAAGGGAGATAATATATTGTTATAATTGCATGTTATTGTAATAAATAAATGCTTTGAAACAGATTATCTCCCTTCTTTTTGTATTGATCACACTTGTCGCCTGTGATACCTCCTTAATGGTGCAGAGTACAGGTGTATTGCGGGATGCTTCACGAAAATTTGAGCTCCATAATGGTGACCGTCGTATTATTTATATCCCGATGCGGCATTTAGGGACACGTGTATATTATGATCAGGTACAGGCTGCGGTAGATTCGCTCCAAAAATCAGGCTATGTTGTCTTTTATGAAAGCATCGCCTATCAGGTAGATAGCGCCGTACAACGTGATCTATATGACCGTAAGTTCAGAAAATTGACTGGTAACCGTCTCGGTCTGCAGCAGTGTATTGAAACTCCTGGAGATACCTCACGCGTGTTGAGAGCACCTTTGTACCGTAAATTGGGCCAACGTATTATCAGTCAGCCGGATTATTCTTTTTTTCTGGTCGACTATGGAACCGCAGTTAATGCCGATATTCCTAAAAATAAATTGTTGGATGATTTTGAGTATCGCTATGGCACCATACAGCTGGATGCCTGCGATTACGATACTCCACTAAGTGCGCCCTATAGTTGTAAACCCATCAAAACAGCGCTCAAGAATAAGTTTGACAAAGAATTTGTTATGCAACAACGGGAGGAAAATTTAGCTTCTCTTGTGGCTGACGCTCCGCAGCAGAAAATTTTAATCTTATTTGGCACATCTCATTTTAAAGGCTTTTTGCGTAATTTGCAAGCCAGAGATCCCCATTGGATTAAGATAAAATAATATGTTAGGAAAGATTTTTATTATACTGCTCGTACCAGTAACCATCTATGTTGTCTATTACCTGTTAAATCGTACCGCGAAAAATAATAAGGCTATCAAACGAGTCTTGAGTGATGAGGGGAAGGATATCCTGGAAAAGGAGGTCGCTTATTATCGCCGTCTCTCTATTGCGGATAAGCAGGAATTTGAGTCACGCTGCCTTGCATTTTTGGATACCGTCAAGATAGAGGGAGTGGGCGTTACGTTGGAGCTGAAAGATTATATGCTGATCGCAGCCAGTGCAATTATTCCGATCTTTGCTTTTAAAAAATGGACCTATCCAAACTTAACCAATATTATGGTCTATCCCTCACATTTCAATGCAGACTATCAATTTGAAGGTCATGCAGACCGGAATATCATGGGAATGGTTGGAGAAGGTGCCATGAATGGCCAGATGATTTTATCTAAATCGGCATTGGAATATGGTTTTCAAAATGCAAGTGATGGCCAGAATACGGCTATCCACGAATTTGTGCATCTTATTGATAAAACAGATGGTACTGTAGACGGTGTGCCAAGTTATTTATTGGATAAGGCGGCTGTGATTCCGTTTATGAATCTGATACGGGAGGAAATCAACAAAATAAAACAGCATCAATCGGATATTGATACCTATGGTATGACCAATCCGGCTGAATTTTTTGCTGTCGCATCTGAATATTTTTTTGAAAATCCAACGAAATTCCAAAAAAACCATCCAGCACTTTATACTGCACTTTCTGAAATTTTTGAGCAAAGTTAAGTGGAGATAAATAAAATTTTAGTATTTTTAAAGCAAACAGAAAATGTTTGCTTTTTTTGTTAATTACAACTGTTATGCCTAAAACTACTATTTATTCTACTATTGCATTCGCATGTCTATTATTTTGCGGCAATAATCAAGGTTTTTCTCAGGGACGTTATGCTGTGGGAACGACTTTTACTGAAATGGCGGACCCATCAAGGGATACGCTTTCCGATTGGTCAAATGTTAAACCTGGTGTGCACGCATCGTTTGTGTCGATCGATAAACGTTTTCCAAAATCTTTAAATCCCAACATCGCTATCCAGCCCAATAACAAGGTGGATGCCTGGAAAGGGGAGCAGGTATCTGCGCAGATACTCCTGTGGACTAGTTCAGCAGCCTCTGATGTTGTTGTTTCGACTGCTGAGTTAAAATCAACTACCGGCAAATCTATTTCTGCTGAAGCGTTACAAGCACGATTTGTTCGCTATGTAATGACAGATGAATTTGCAGAGGGATGTGGTTATCGTAAACCTGAAGACTTTAAGGCCGCACTTTCTGCAGATATGTTGGATGATCTCAAAAGCTATAATCTCGAAGCAAAGCGCGTCCGTCCAGTATGGATTACGGTAAAAGTGCCTGCTGGAGCAGCGGCAGGCCAATATAAGACAGTCATTGCTGTTAAACAAAAAGGTAAGGTGATACAGAATTTGGATCTGACTGTTAATGTTCTAGATCAAGTATTACCGCCAGCTTCACAATGGTCATTCCATTTGGATCAGTGGCAACATCCATCAGCCGTAGCACGTGTCAACAATGTTAAGATGTGGAGTGATGAGCATTTTGAAGCTTTGAAGCCAACAATGAAGCAGTTGGCTGCTGCAGGGCAGAAAGTCATCACGGCGACGTTGAATAAGGATGCCTGGAATGTACAGACCTATGATCCCTATGCCGATATGATCACCTGGAAGAAAACAAAAGACGGATCCTGGAGTTATAATTATGCGGTATTTGACAAGTGGGTGCAATTTATGATGGACTTGGGAATTAACAAACAGATCAATTGTTATTCATTATTGCCATGGAATAATGAAGTGCATTATTTTGATGAAGCAAAAAATGAACTGGTCAATGTTGTCGCAAAACCCGGAACGCCAGTATTTGAGGAGCTATGGACACCTTTCTTAAAGGATTTTAGTAAACATGTCAGCGCCAAAGGTTGGTTGAAAATTACCAATATCGCGATGGATGAGCGAGCACAGGAGCAGATGGATCCAGCAGTAGAACTTTTGGAACGTGTGGTACCCGAATTTGGGATTGCTTTTGCAGACAACCATAAAAGTTATAAGCGTTATCAAAAAAGTACCGATATCAGTGTTGCTGTAGGCGACCCTTTCGATCAAAATGATTTAATTGAAAGACGTAAAAAAGGGTATATTACTACATTTTATGTTTGCTGTTCAGATGAGTTTCCGAACCAATTTACATTTTCTGATCCGGCAGAATCGACCTATATGGGGTGGTACGCACTCGCTGCGGGATTTGATGGCGCGCTACGTTGGGCCTTTAATTCCTGGGTAGCCAATCCGCTGCAGGATTCACGATTCCGTACATGGCCTGCTGGAGACACTTATATTGTTTATCCGCAAGGTCGTAGCTCGATTCGTTATGAGCGTATGTTGGAAGGTATTCAGGATTATACTAAAGTGAATATACTGAAAGAAAAGTTAGAAAAATCTAATGACCAAACAAATTTGGCAAAACTTAACGCGAAAATTGCCAAACTAAAAAAATCTAGACGTTATGCCGCCTGGAATGATGATCTCAATGATGCTAAAGCGTTTGTAAGCGAATTATCTAGCAAGATCAAATAATCTATCTTCATATAGTTAAATAAACAGGCTGCTCCTCGATACGATGGGAGCAGCCTGTTTATTTAATAAAGTCTTTCTTTCAGATCATCGATCGATATCTTGATCACTGTTCCAAAAACTGTGGATCAATCTACATGTACTTTCCGTTCAATAGCTGAATACCCAAAACCATTGTTACGCAATATTGTTGTTATAGAGAAGCGATAGCGTAATCAATATATCATCACGTTATCAAAATCTTAAATCATCATATGGGTATGAAAAATGTAGCACACCAGATCGTTGGTATTTTAAAAGATGCGGGAATAAAACGTATTTATGCCGTAACGGGAGATAGTTTGAATTTTTTCAATGAGGCAGTTCATGAGGATGGAACCATGCAATGGATACATGTTAGGCATGAGGAGGTCGGTGCATTTGCGGCGACCGCCGAAGCGGACCTGCATGGGATCGCCTGCTGTGCTGGGAGTAGTGGGCCAGGCCATGTTCACCTGATCAATGGCGTTTATGAGGCACATAAGACACGTGTTCCGATGCTGGTGATTGCGTCAACCTGTGCCACTTATGAGTTTGGTACAGATTATTTCCAGGAGACTAATCCGATTAAATTATTTGACGACTGCTCGTGTTATAATCAGATGATTACCCGGCCAGAGCAGGTGCAACGTATGGTTCAGAATGCATTACAGCAGGCAATTTCAAAACGGGATGTCGCTGTTATCGGTCTGCCGGGGGATGTTTCCGAAATGGAAGCCGTCCATATGAACACTTCGGCAAAGGTATTCTTTACTCAGCCGCAGATCAGACCCTCAGAGCTTGAAATTGGGCGTTTGGCACAATATATCAATCAGGCGGATAAAGTGACTTTATTCTGTGGTGTAGGTGCCCGGAATGCGCAGAAACAAATTGTTGAACTCTCCGAGAAAATTCATGCCCCCGTGGGGTATTCATTTAAAGCTAAATTGGATATTCAACGCGATAATCCAAATGAAATCGGCATGACGGGGCTTTTGGGGACGGCATCGGCCTTTCAGAGTATGCACCATTCGGATCTGATCCTGCTTTTGGGAACTGATTTTCCGTACAAGGATTTTATACCCACTAATAAAACGATTGTTCAGATCGATATCGAGGGCGAGAAACTCGGTCGACGGTCGATCGTAGACTATGGCTTGGTGGGAGATATTGAGCATACATTGAAAGCTGTTCTACCCTTTGTGGAGGCAAGAACTGATGCAAGTTTTCTTGAAAAACAATTGGCGGCCTACGAGAAAGTAAAAGAAGATCTGATGATCTATGTCGAAGATTCGGGTAGTGAATGTGCTATTCAACCGGAATTTGTGGCCCATACGATTGACCAAAAGGCGAGCGATGATGCTATTTTTTTAGTGGATACAGGCATGTCCTGTGTATGGGGAGCACGGTATATCAATCAGCGACGAGATCGCAAAATGCTCGGCTCATTTAATCATGGATCTATGGCAAATGCAATGCCGATGGCGATTGGAGCTGCATTGACACATCCCGAAAGACAGATTATAGCCTTCTGTGGTGATGGTGGCCTTTCGATGTTACTGGGGGACCTGGCTACAATAAAACAGTATAATTTGCCGATCAAATTGATTGTGTTTAATAACCGTTCACTCGGAATGGTCAAATTGGAAATGCAGGTTGCTGGTTTAAAAGATCAGGAGACCAATATGGTCAATCCAGATTTTGCGATGGTGGCACAGGCAATGGGAATCCGTGCTTTTACGGTGACGCAACCAGAAGAAGTCGACGGTATCTTGGATGAAGCATTTAGTATAACTGACGAGCCTGTACTTATAGATATCTATACCAGCCCCAACGCGTTAGCCATGCCGCCCAAAATATCATTTAGCCAAATGAAAGGAATGACCGAAAGTATGACTAAATTGATGCTATCGGGTAACTTTGAGGAAGTATGGGGCACCATCAAGTCAAATTATAAGCACTTGAAATCGCTCTAATACGCGTATACAACTTGTAGATCTATTCTAAAAAAGCCTCTCCAATATAAAATAGTTGGGGAGGCTTTTTGTCTAGGAAAAAATAGGGTATTCGGACTATTGATTGAATTAAGTGAATTACTGATCAACACTGGCGTTGAACGAACCAAAGGCTCTTCAATAACTCCTCTTTACAGCGTCGAAGTTTTTCTATTTTCGATTCCGAAGAAATAGAAACATTCTCTTTAACAATAATAGCCAAATCTGTTTCAATGGATAATTTAGTGAGGGATGTACACCCACTATCAAATTTCTTAAAGCTTACATCTTTCATACTAATATTGGTTAAGATTTTCTGAATTTTATAATGTACAATTTACTAATAAAAATTAGCTTTACAATAAGCTATGAATAATTTTATTGTTACTAAATTGTTTATTTTTAATCTTTTATCGGACTGTAACTTATAAACAATATTGCTGCAATTTTTGTTTTCTGAATTCCAAAATATTAAATGTTAGTTATTTAAAACAAAATGTTGTTTTGATTGCTATTGATATTAATAAACAGGGAAGGCGGAATCTATTGTTCATAAGCTCCGATTAGCCCGTCAATAAATTCCCGTTGGCGCTGATTTTTTCAGTTGCTGTCACGTATTTAAGAAGAAATAATTATTCACATGAAAATAATCAATATTGGATTGTCACTACTGATTTTTGCTACCGCTTGTCAGCAAAAGGACAAAAAGAAAGATGACCAGGCACAAATGGGATCGGATACCACAAGTTTTGCAGCAGCAATTGCTGAAAATGGAACCTATCAATACCTCAAAAATGGTGATACAATTTCGTTAATAATTGCCATTGATGGTGATAAAGTGCATGGTGACCTCAACTATAACTGGAAAGAAAAAGACCGAAATGTTGGACATATTGATGGTATTCTGAAAGACGGTATCTTGTTGGCGGACTATACCTTTGCTTCCGAAGGACAGCAATCCGTTCGGCAGGTTGCTTTTAAATTTTCCAAAAACCAGGCTGTTGAAGGCTTTGGGGATATGGAGGAAAAAGGAGGGAAGATGTCTTTTGTTGCGTCCGATAAATTGGTTTATGATGAAAAATTTGCCCTAGAAAAGCTGAGCCAGTGAGCACCATAAAAGGAGCTTTGGGATAAATATAATCAGTCCAATCAGCAGCGCTGTTATACTGCTCAGCATGACCGCTGCGGCAGCAACGTCTTTGATCCTTTTGATGTTGGGATTTTTTTCTTGGCAGATAAAATCAGCGAGATGTTCTAATGCCGTGTTCAGCAATTCACTGACAAGAACAAAACCAATGGAAAAAATAATGGCTAGCCACTCATAAGGGCTTATTCGGAGGAGGTACGATAGTACGATTGCTAAAACTGCGGCAATGAGATGTATCCTGAAATTGTGCTCTTCTTGCCAAACGATTTTTAACCCGTTAAAGGCATAGCTAAAACTTCGGATTCTGTCTTTCCATGAAAAGTTGCTTCGGGCCATAGTCAATCTGCTATATTTTATGTAAATATAACCTTTCCCTTCGTTTTTTGACTGGCCTTAATTTTTGTTTAGGCCAGAACCCTTATTGTAACCTGTCATCCTTATTGTGAACTGTACTTTAACAAATGGCGATTATCTCAAATAGCTGCTACTCTGATAGAGCCCAGGGGGCAGCGGATTTTAGTCTGGATTTTATCTCCATTTTTGTCGTTGATTTTTCACTAAAGTATTATTGGAAATGCGTAGTATTTTTGAGTAAATTGCTTTATGATCTACAATTTTGATAAAATAATCGACCGTAGGGGGACTGATTCGGTAAAATGGAATCAACAGGACTATGCCGATTTAATTCCACTCTGGGTTGCTGATATGGATTTCCCTGCATCCAAAGAGATTATCGACGCGTTGACCACACGTGTTCAACATGGTATTTATGGCTATGCAAAAGTGCCAGATGCTTTTTATGAGGCGGTATCAGATTGGTCTAAACGTAAACACGGTTTTCATTTGCAGCGCGAGTGGATACTTCCGGTTTTAGGTGTGGTGCCGGCCTTGTCAGCAATTGTTGCAGCATTAACAGAAACGGGGGATAAAGTATTGATCCAGGAACCTGTATACCATTGTTTTTTTTCATCGATCGAACGTAATGGCTGCGAGGTGGTTTCCAACGACCTATTGTATAAAGATGGGCAATATGCAATTGATTTTGTAGATTTTGAAACTAAGGCGAGTGATCCGAGGGTAAAGCTCTTTATCCTCTGCAGCCCACATAACCCTGCGGGTCGGGTTTGGACAAAAGCCGAGCTGGAACGTTTGGGGGAGATCTGTCTAAAGTACAATGTTCTTGTTATTTCGGATGAAATCCATTGTGATTTAGTCTTTGAAGGACATCAGCATATTCCTTTTGGAATAATTAATTCCGCCTTTTTAGCCAATACGATTACTTGCATTGCGCCAAGCAAAACCTTTAATCTTGCAGGATTGCAAGTCGCTGCGGTCATCGTTGCCAATCCGATCTTAAATAGGAAAGTGCAGGATGCCTTTCTTGTCAATGAGATTGCGAGTATCAGTCCTTTTGCGATCACGGGTTTAATAGCGGCCTATCAACAGGGGGAGGATTGGTTACAACAAGCGCTAGCCTATATTCATAATAATTATATTTATTTAAAAAACTATATGGCAGAGCATCTGCCGACCTTAAAAATTATTCCGCTTGAGGGCACTTATTTGGTTTGGGTAGACTGTACAGCGTTCAAGATTTCCAGCCGAAAGCTAGGACAAATACTATTGAAAGAGGCTCATCTGCAGGTCAATGTTGGTGCCATGTACGGTAAGGGAAGTGATTCTTTTATCCGTTTGAATATCGCCTGTTCAAGGTCTATTTTACAGGAGGGGTTAGCAAGGTTGAAGCTGGTCTTGCTGAATTTGCCAGAAGAATAACAAATTATTTAAGGTTTATTGGTTTACACCAATAAAAAAAACACCCGAACGGTTTTGTTCAGGTGTTTTTTTTATGTATAAAACGCTTTTGGTAGCGATTAGATACCCATTTCCTTTAAAATAAAATGAGCATTATCAATCTTATCCGCAACCCAAAGTACATAACGGATATCCACACCGATGGAGCGGCTATAACTTTCATTCCATGCAAAATCGTTGATTGTAGCATCATAGGCACGGTCAAAGTTTACACCGATCAACTCGCCATTTGCATTCATGATCGGCGAACCTGAGTTACCTCCTGTGGTGTCCATATCATACAATATATTGACAGGAACTGAGCCCAGGTCTTTCTTTAAGTAAGGACCAAAGTTTTTATTGAGATACGCGGTCTTGATTTCCTGTGGATAGTCGAAATCGGCTAGACCAAGATTCCCCTTCTGAATAATACCTTCAATGGTTGTAAATGGTTTCATATAAGTAGCGTCAGCGGGAGCATAGCCTTTGATATGTCCATAAGTCAAACGCAAGGTGGAATTAGCATCTGGAATAAAGTTTTTGGCCTGAGAGATTTCCTTGACAGCGACATAGTCACCCATCAGCTTATTCAACACACCTTCACGTCTTTTCTGCTCAGCGGCGAAGATGACAATATCATTTTCCAGCTCATTTTGAAAACTCAATAGTTTATCGTCAAATTGGTTTAACGCGTTTGCATTCGCCAAAACGGTATTTAAAATATAATTTTGATCCGCCAATTTACTGCCATTGATGAGCTGTGTAGCATAGGTATTGGCAGTTTCGCCAATCAATTGGAGTTTCTGGATAGATTCAAGCTGATTTTTACCTTGGAAAGCAGCTGCATCGGCAAGCATCTTACCGAAAATACGTTGGTCTGCCTGTTTGTTGTAGCTTTCGTACGTTTCCTGAATACTTTTTTTGAGCTGTTCGACATTATAGTCGAATAACTGTTTTGCCGCATGTGAAGAGCGCTCTTTACCCATTGCAACTTTTAAGGTATTGAGATCGCGGGCAACTTTCAGCAAACTGGTACTGTTATAAATATTGTTAATCCAAAGCTCTTTCAAGGCATCTTGATCACTGACCTGATAGTAAGCGGCAATATCGTTTAATAGATTGCCATATTTGCCTTTAAGTTCGGGTTTACTCAAGATAAACGCTGCTAGCGCCTCATCTTCCTGTTTTTTGGTCGACAGGAGATCTATGCCGTGCAAACCTTTGAGCTTGCCACGGTAATTTTTAAGCACATTGGCGTTGCGTTTGATCCGTGTCGCCAAAGAGAGTGCAATATCCGTATTGTCTTTCCCAGCTTCCTCCATTTGTTTGTTCTGGAAATCATACAAATTGGAAACATAGGGCAATAAATAGTCTTGTTGGTATTTAATATACTGCGCCGGACGATGTCTGAATGTTTTTCCTGGATAACCCAGAATAAAGGTGAAATCATTTTCTTTTACACCATTTGGATTGACTTTCAGGTGCTTTTTTGGTTGGTAGGGCACATTATCTTTTGAATAAGGAGCTGATTTTCCATCTTTTCCCACATAGGCCCGAAGGAATGAATAGTCGCCCGTGTGACGTGGCCATACCCAGTTGTCAGTCTCGCCGCCAAATTCACCGATATTTTGGCGTGGAATATAGACAAGACGCACATCTTCGATTGTTTTGTAGCGAAATAGGACATAGCTTTTACCAATGAACATTTCGGACACTTCAGCCTTGATCGTTGGGTCTTCTTTTTCAGCCTGTTTAACAAGTTCTTCCTGTTTTCTTTTAATGGTATTGATACGCTCGACAGGGTCGCTGATATTGGCTACGGCATTTAATATTTTAACAGATACATCTTCGTATGAATCTGTAATTCTGATCTTTAATCCTTTTGCTTCAATCTCCTGTTCCTGATTTTGTGCGACAAAGCCATTTTTAAGATAATTGTTGATGGCGGTACTGGCCAACTGAACTGCGGAAAATGCACAGTGATGGTTGGTAATGATCAAACCACGGTTGGAAACAAATGATCCTGTACATCCACTGACTTGAACCAGGGCGTCCACTAATCCAACTTGGCCGGGATTGTAGATATCCTTCTCACTGATCTTTAATCCGGCTTTCTTTAAACCCGCTCTATTTAAATCGCTCAATGGGTACATCCCTTCATCTGGGTTCGCATTTGCGTATGGGATGTTCGTTGCGGATAATAATAGTGCTAGTGCAATTGTCGTATGATGTATAAACTTCATGGGATTCTTAAATATCAACTGTTATAAATCTCCAAATTTAAGAAAAGCTTTTTGATGAATTAGACTTTTCGATCAACAATTGTCATAATAGCCAGTCAATTCTCGCTTTTTGGCAAGGTATTTATTGTATAATATGATCGGGGAAGCAATGGTCGAGCCTTAAAATATTGTGTATTTGCCATCGTTTTACAGGAGTATTCGTAATTTTGCGCTTTAAAGATTTTAACATGACCTTAATCCAATTGGAATATATCATTGCTGTTGATACCTATCGTAGTTTTGTTGCCGCAGCCGAAAAGTGTTTTGTGACACAGCCGACCTTAAGTATGCAGATCCAGAAACTGGAAGAGTCTTTGGGGGCTAAAATCTTTGACCGGAGCCGTCAGCCTGTTGTGCCTACTGAAATTGGAGAGAAGATTATTCTTCAGGCAAGATCGGTACTGATTGAAAGCCGTAAGATCAATGAAATTGTACAGGACAAGAAGGGGGAAATCGAGGGAACGCTAAAAATCGGTGTTATCCCAACAATCGCGCCCTACTTATTGCCTAAGGTGTTGACAACGTTTATGGAGAAATATCCAAAACTGCAATTGCAGATCTGGGAATATACCACCGAACGTATTGTTCATGAGTTGAAGGTTGGGCTTTTGGATTGCGGTGTACTATCTACCCCCTTAAATGATCAGGGAATACTGGAGTCTCCTCTGTTTTATGAAAATTTTGTCGCTTATATATCTGAAAATAGTCCTTTGTTTTCCAAGAAAGTGCTGAGTGGTGATGATATTGCCGATGATAAACTCTGGTTGCTCAATGAAGGACATTGTATGCGTGGACAGGTACTTAATATTTGTCATCATAAGCATAATCAAGATCTTTCCGGACGTTTTGAGTATAATACCGGTAGTGTTGAAACACTCAAAAGAATGGTGGATATCAATGATGGTATCACAATCTTGCCGGAGCTTTCGATTTCAGATTATGTGGATGAGCAGTTGGATAAGATCCGTTATTTCAAATCACCGGAACCAGTCCGCGAAATATCGTTGGTCACGACACAAAATTATGTCAAACGACATGCAATTCAGGCATTGGAAAAGGAAATATTAGCGGTTGTACCCGATAAATTTAAAACAAAAAAGAAAAAGGAAGTGTTGAGCTTTCAATAAGAAGACATGGCAAATCTCAGTGTACGTTTTTTTAAGAAGATAGATCAGATCAATCAATGGCGAATGAAAAAAGTTTCGAACAGAAACTTTATTATTCTCCTGGCGTTTTTAGTTGGAATTGTTGGTGGTCTGATGGCGTCTGTATTAAAAAGACTAACGCATTTTATTGCGGCGACGATCCAGGATGATATTGATTGGAAGGTTAAATATTCGGTTTATTTGATTTTCCCGTTGATCGGGATCTTACTGAGTGTGTTTTTTGTTAGGAAATTTCTGAAAGGAAAGAAGATGGAGCATGGTATCACCCCGATTATCTATGCCATCAGCCGAAAGGGAAGCCGATTGGACCCGAGTAATATCTATTCGCAGGTCGTCACTTCGGCGATTACGGTTGGATTTGGAGGTTCCTGTGGATTGGAGGCTCCGGTGGCATTGGGGGGATCGTCGATAGGTTCCAATATTGCCCGTTTTTTTGGTCTGCAATATAAAGAAGTCACCATGCTTTTGGCCTGTGGCGCGGCAGCAGGAATTTCGGGCGCATTTAATAGCCCTTTGGCGGGAATGATCTTTGCGATTGAGATATTGCTTCCGGAATTCTCCATTCCGGTCTTTATTCCACTTTTGATTTCTTCGGCCCTGGCGTCCGTTGTATCGCGGCTTTTGTACAGTGAACCGCTATTTAGTACGTTCAATTCGGATTGGCAGGTTTCTGCCTTGTTATTTTATTTGTTATTGGCGGTATTGATTGGACTGTATACCATCTATTTTGCCCGTGTGTCCAGTTCAGTAGGAAAATGGTTTGCTAAAATAAAGAATCCCTATAACAAAGTATGGGTAAGCGGAATATCCTTAGGGATTATGATTTTCGTATTTCCAGCACTTTATGGTGAAGGGTATATTACGATCCAGCAGATTCTCAATGGACAATTTAACTCAATTGTAAAAAACAGCTTGTTTTCTGATTATAAAGATATGGGATTGGTGGTGTTGGGTTATACCATTTTGACCTTATTTGGTAAATCTTTTGCTGCACTATTTACGTTGAATGGAGGCGGAAACGGCGGGGTATTTGGACCGAGTCTGGTGATGGGCGGTCTATTGGGCTTTGCCTTTTCTTATGGGGTCAATCTGACCGGAATTGCGGAGCTTAACGTCCCAAATTTTGTAGTTGCCGGTATGGCAGGTGCGTTGAGTGGTATTATGCATGCACCGTTGACGGGTATCTTCTTAATTGCAGAAGTCACTGGAGGTTATACCTTAATGGTACCCCTGATGTTGGTCTGTTCACTTTCCTATTTGATTAACCGCGCGGTATTGAAGCATTCGATCTATACAAAAGTATTAGCCGAGTCAGGCGATCTCATTTCTTACGAAGATAAGGACCGTTCTGTCTTGAGCATGATGCGGATTAAGTATGTTCTGGAAACCAATTTTGTGATTTTGAGACCCGATGAAACGCCAAAAAGTAGGCAGTCGGATATTATCCACAGTAAACGTAATATCTTTCCGGTGGTGAGTTATGAAGGTAAATTTATAGGGCTTCTCTATAGCGAATTTTTATTTTCGGTGCTGTTAGGAGAGGTCGAAGGGGGAGAGACTCCATTTGAAAAATTGGCACAGAAACCAAACGATACAGTAGGGATCAACGAGAACATGGAAATTGTAATGGCCAAGATGAACAAAGATGACACTTGGATATTACCGGTACTTGGGGATGAAAATAAATATATGGGCTTTGTGTCCAAGTCCAGCGTTTTTAATAAATATCGCGCATTACTTATCCGTCAGGGACATTATCTAGAGTAAACGGATCAGGATTGGTGTAAACATAATCTGAAGTAACATCATGTTCTCGGATAGATGGTTGGTGGGAAATCGTTTATTGATCAGATACTTACATGGACTTAAAGGTGGTAAAATCCATGTAAGTATAGTTTAGGCTGAATTAGCCACGCATGGCCATAATTTTTGTTACGTATTTTCCAATAATATCAAATTCAAGGTTGATTGTCGTGCCTACTTCAACCTGTTGAAGATTGGTATGTTCGAGTGTATAAGGAATGATTGCGACAGAAAACCGGTCATCGCGAGAATCCACCACTGTCAGACTAATACCATTAACGGTAATGGATCCTTTTTCTACTGTAATATTCTGTTTGGAAGGATCGTATTGAAAAGTAAAAATAAAACTACCATTTTCATCGGTTTTCTGTATGCAGGTTGCGGTCTGATCGACATGTCCTTGGACAATATGCCCATCAAATCTTCCACCAGCTAAGGTACAGCGTTCGATATTAACCAGGTCTCCAACTTTCAATTGTGCTAGATTCGTTTTTTGTAAGGTCTCATCAATCGCTGTTACTTTGTGCACCTGATCATCCAGCCCAACAACGGTCAGACATACCCCATTGTGGCTTACGCTCTGATCTATTTTAAATTCATTCGAGATCGGGGAGCTCACATAAAAATGAATGTTGCTTTTTTCATGTTCAATATGCTCGATTTTTCCTAAAGTTTCTATGATTCCGGTAAACATGCACTAAAATTTTTGATTCAATCAAAGTTACTAAATAATCGAAGGAAACATGGTTTTTGCTAACAAAATCGACGCATGAATGACAGAATAATTTATGGTAAATATAATTCATGGAAGGGATAAATACTGTGATAGAATCTGCTTTGATATAGTATGCTAAAAAAAGAGCTTTTGAAAATAGCAAAAAGATTGTGTGTATATAGTACACTTACTATTCCTTTTGTCGTAGCTATGCCAAAACAAATTTATGGGAGTTGAAAAAAAATATTACAAAATTTTTGTTTATATCATTTGAAGCATTATCTTTGTCATAGGTTTAGGTTGATTGCCTCTTACAAAGAGGTATTTATAAAAGCTTAGCAGGTCGCCCGACCAAATGCTAAGCTTTTTTTATTTTATGATAATATGCTGTTTTACAGTTGATTATATTGTAATTTGGCCCAATCATTTCTTTTTCTGAATTGTCTAATTTTTATTTGATTCGTGTTTTTTAATTAGGGTATCGATGAGCTAGCTACCCGCTGTCTATTGGCTAGAGCGAATACTTAGTCGATTTTCGTAGCTGTTGCTGCTTGTGGAAGTATGAAAACATTATTTTTTCGGTATAGCAATACGATATGCTGTTATCGGAATAGATTGATTTTTTTAGCTTTTGAAAATATGTAAAGCGGACATTGAGATTAGCAGAAGGTATTCGAAATTTTTGGATCTGAAGCGTTCTTTTAAAGCGAGGAGTGCCTTAGAACGCGCATAATAGACATTTGATGGGGTAGTATCTAGTATCTTGCAGATTTCTTCAGTATCTAAATCCTCCAAAAAACTCATTTTACATATTTTAGCCTGCTGTTTTGGTAGTTTATCGATTTCAGCCAGTAATAACTCCGTTAGCTCTGTCCTAAATATTTTTTTTAGAATATCGTCCTCGGGTATAGATAAATTCTGAAGGATGTCCAATTCTTCGGTCTGCATTTTAAATCGGGCCGATCTTTTCATATCAATACAGGCATTCTTTGTCGCGATATACAAAAATGCTTTGAGGCTATCGTAATTGTCCACTTTCTGTCTGTGATTCCAGAGCTTGACAAAGATATCCGACACAATTTCTTCAGCATCGGTTTTGCTGCGTAGATAGGAAAAGGCAAAATAACGTAGCGCATGGCCAAAATGGTCCATGAAAAAGCACAATGCGCTTTCATTCCCCTCTTTTAATGCGTTAATATGCGACTCTAGTTGAAGCATGTTTGGTTATCAATATTTTTCTTTCATTGCCCTAAGATGGACATAATGACCGATATCATGGCCTTTGTTGTTGTTCAATAGGATATTTACGGGCAGCCTCCCAACATAGATACTAACAACGAAGTTACATAAAAAAACTTGGGTTGTCATGCTTTCAAGCATGACAACCCAAGTTTTTTAACGGAGAATAAATGAGATCCGGAGAAATTTATTTTTTTACCAGCTTACTGTCTATGATTTCCCATTCTTTTATGTGTGCAGGACGGTGTTCAGTGCGGATAATTTCATCAAAATGACGGAGCAATTCGGGATGTTTGTTTGCAATATCCTTTTGCTCCCAGGGATCCGTTTCTAGATCATACAATTGCCATTTTGCCTTTGGATTATTTTTTAAATCCAGTTTAATTGCTTTCCATTGTCCCTCACGTATGGCTACCTGACCACCTTTTTCGGGGTATTCAAAGTAAAGGTATTGGTGTTTTTTCTGGTTCTTTTGTCCCAACCAGGTTGGCAGCAGGGACAGTCCATTGGTCTTACCGGGATCCTGTTGGACCAACTGTCCAAAGGTAGCCATCAGGTCATATTGTGCTGAGATGACAGCTGTCTCGGTGTTTGCTTTGATTGTTTTGGGCCAGCGGACGATCAGTGGAACTTTTATTCCCCCTTCAAACACATCCATTTTTAACCCTCTGAGTGAATCAACGCTCTTAAAAAAGCGATAGTCTATGCCACCATTGAAACCCGTGCCATTGTCGCTAGAGAACAGAATAATGGTATTGTTATCCAGACCTAGGGATTTAATATGTTCCATGATCAGGCCCACTTGATCATCCAGATAAGTGATCATGCCTGCATAGGTAGCTCTTGGATAAGGAGTGGCCGTGTAGCCATCCTGCCCATAGTAAGGATGGTCATGGAAAAGATCTTTATACCGATCCACATATTTCTGGGGTACCTGTAACGAAAGATGAGGTAGGGTGTACGGAAGATAGAGAAAGAAAGGGCTGTTTCGGTTCTTATCAATAAATGCCAATGCCTTTTCCGTCATAATTTCAGGGGCATATTGTTTGCCACTGAATTGCTCAAAATCTTTGGCTGTTGCTTTAGTGGAGTCGAGTGGAATATGCACAAACTTTTCTTTGTTTTGGAGTGGATATTTTTGCTCGTTTTCCCAGAGATGGCTTGGATAGTAATTGTGGGCCTGCTTTTGGTCGAGGTAACCAAAGAAGTAGTCAAATCCCTGTTTGTTGGGACTTCCGGTTGTGTTTTGCATGCCTAGACCCCATTTTCCGATGGCCCCAGTATGATAACCTGCTTTTTTAAATAGGTGAGCCATGGTATAGGTCCCCTCGGGTAAGGGCATTTGTCCACCTTCCAGGCTATCGGCAAACCCGCCCAATTCATAATTGCCCCGGATATAGGACTGACCACCATGTTTACCTGTCAGTAACATGCAGCGCGCTGGGGCACAGACTGGTGTACTGGTATAATGGTTGATAAAACGAAGTCCCTCTTGCGCCAACTTTTGCAGGTTGGGGGTTTTGATCAGCTGTTGTCCGTAAGGTTCTGTCTCAGCATAGCCCAAGTCATCCGCATAAAAAAAGATGATATTGGGCAGCTTTTTAGCTGCTTGTTTTTGTTGTGCAAAAAGCATCCCCCATCCCAGTAGGATGAGGGTAAGACCTATTCCTTTTTTCATTTTTTCCGTTCTCCTTCCAACAACTGTTTCAACTCATTCACTTTTTCAGGATATTTAGCAGCAACGTTGTTTTTTTCTCCGATATCATTTTTGAGGTCGTACAATTGATCTTCGGGAAGATTTCCTGTTTCTGTATCCGTCAATTTCATATAGGCGGTACCGTTGCTTGGCGCAATATATTTCCAATCGTCTTTGACAATAGCCAAGGTTTGTGCATGTTGGATCATGGTGCTACGTCCTTTGGGGTCTTCGCCGGTTAAGGTTTTCAATAAGGCCTTGCTATCTTTTGCTTCATCAGCTTTTAATTTTACACCTACAAGCTGCGCACTTGTTGCCAACAGATCCATTTGACTGATCAATGCATTGGATACCTTACCTTTGGCCACCCCTTGTCCGCTGACGATAAAAGGTACACGTGTCCCTCCCTCAAAGATACTATATTTACCACCTCTGAGCGGTCCTGCGGGCTGATGTCCATTAAGCTGGGCAACAGCACCATCTACATAGCCATCATCCAATACCGGACCGTTGTCGCTACTGAAAATGATAATGGTGTTCTTATCCATGCCGAGTAGCTGCAATTGCTGTTGAATCTGTCCGACTGTCCAATCCAATTGAAGAATAGCATCTCCGCGGTAACCGAGCTTACTTTTACCTCTGAATTGTGTGGCGGGCATACGTGGTACGTGGGGTTCCGTTAAACAGAAGTAGAGGAAGAATGGCTTATCCTGATGTTGTGAAATGAAATCTTGTGCTTTATGTAGAAAGGTTGTGGAAACTTCTTCGTCTACCCAGCGTGCACGTGTGCCGCCGCTCATGTAGCCAATCCGTCCGATGCCATTGACAATCGTCTGGTTGTGCCCTTGGCCGGGAGAGGATTGCATTTTGAGCAATTCGGGATGCTCTTTGCCCGTAGGGTCATTGCCTATTTTTTTCTCGTAATCGACAAGGATGGGATCGTTTGCTTCAGCGGCGACAACCCGATCATTTTCTAAGAAAACGGTCGGAACACGATCGGCAGTTGCAGGGAAGATAAACGAGTAATCAAAACCAACATCGTTAGGCCCGGGTTTGATGGCTGCATTCCAGTCTTTTTTGACCTCGCTGCCAAGTCCCATATGCCATTTACCGACAATTGCTGTAGCGTAGCCTGCATTTTTGAATACTTTGGGCAATGTGATTTTGTCTGTCGGTACAATCAGCTTGGCATCTCCGGGCAGGATACCTGTACCCGTCTGGCGCCATGGATAGGTACCTGTCATCAAAGCAAAGCGAGATGGGGTACAGGTTGCGGAGGTACTATGTGCATTGGTGAAGCGCGTACCGCTGTGCGCCAATTTATCCAAGTTTGGGGTTTCAATCTGTTGGGCTCCATAGCTGCTCAAATCACCAAAACCAAGATCATCCGCATAGATATAGATAACGTTCGGTTTATTCAGTTTTTGTGCAAATGAAGTCAGGGGAAGTGTCATCGCCAGACTCGAAGAAAGTAGGATCGTAAGAGATAGGGTCTTTTTCATATTGTGCAAATACGTTGATAGGGTGCCGTCTTTTTGTTGACGACACCCAATATACTATTTTAAATTTGGATTGATATCAATTTCACTTTGGGGAATTGGCCAGTGATTATCCTGGCCTGCTCTGAAGGACTTTTTGGTTACATACCAGCGACTATAACTGTCTCTGCTACTACCTGCTTTCACGCGGATATTTTTGGCATCGGGAAATGCGGCGCCATAGAAATCACCATTTAAAACATCTTTTGCTGTATCCCAACGCAAAAGATCCCAATAGCGGATACCTTCTAAGGCTAGTTCCACACGTCTTTCATTGCGCAATGCCGCCCGGACTATAGTCGCGTTTGCGACAGCGATAGGAGGCATATTGACACTGCTACGTCGGCGGACTGCATTGATGGTTTTATCCAGTAGCTCAGCTGTCAGGGGATCACCATTTTCGAGTTTGGCTTCAAGGTAGCTCAATAGTACCTCAGCATAGCGAATAATAGGAAGATCTGTTCCGGAATTCTGTAAATTGCCGCTAAAATTTTCAGCGTTAAATTTACGAAGACCATAACCCGTGCGTGTTGCTTGCTTGGTGGTTGTGAGCTGGTCAATGGACAGGGTTGAGTCTGGATGCGAGGTATACCGGAGATTTTTGAAACGGTCCCCGTTGCTGATGACCGTAAATCCTAATCTCGGATCCCGATTTTGGGTGATATTCTGTGAATTATATCTGGGATCAGTATAGGAAAAGGCTGTTCCATCCGTAAAGGTATAGCTCTCCACTAAGCTTCCCAATGGACAATGGAGATGCCAGCCACCAGCTATTGCTGGAAAATTATGTTGAAACATACCATTTCCGGCAAGGTCTACAAGATATTGTGTGGCAAAAATGATTTCTTTGCTGGATTCATTACTGCCATCAAAAAGACTTGTATAGTTGGGATCAATACTATTTTCATTGGCATTGATGATATTTTCGTAGGTCTTAATTGCTGCAGCGTAAGATTTTTCGGCTAATTGTAGACGCCCCAGAAATGCATAAGCGGCTTGTTTCGTCGCGCGACCCCGTTCTGCTGCAGGTAATTTACCATAGCTTGGAAGGTCATTTGCGGCTTCCTGCAACTCACGTTCGACAAAGGCAACCAATTCCTGCTTCTTATTTTTGATGACATGATTGGCTTCGTCGGGTGTTAATGTTTTGGTCACCAATGGGGCATCTCCCCAATACTGTGATAGGTAGAAGTATTGGCAAGCGCGAATAAAACGTGCTTCAGCCTTAAAGCGGGCCAAAAGCTCAGGTGAAACAGGCGTTTTGTCCACATTCTCTAAAAAGAAATTTGCACGGGCAATCCGTTTGTAGGAGAGCGTCCAATAGTTGGACAATATACCAATATTACTGGTGAGTGTACCATCGGACAATTTATTGAATGCTGAATTATCTCCGCGTCGGTCATAGGCGTTGTCGGAGGCAAACTCTAGGTAGAGCAAACCATGGTAGGACCACCAGTCTGAGGGACTAAACTCGGCTAAACTATTCATTTGGATTTCGCCTTTGTAAAGGCCTGTGATTGCAAGTCGTGCATTAGTCTCGCTGCTCCAGAATGTGTCATTAGCAAATTTATCCAGCGGATTTGTATCCAATTGTTTTTTGCAGCTCATGGTTAGACTGGAAGCTAAAAATATACAAAGGACCAGTTTTATATTTTTATAGGTTATACGTTTCATGTTATGGTTATTGAGTTGATTTAAAAACTAAGATTTACGCCGAACGTGAAATTGCGCATAATGGGGTAGTATGCCCCACTTGAATTGATCTCCGGATCCCAACCTTTTCTATAATTGCTACTTGTAAATAGATTCTCAGCATTGGCATAGATGCGTAAGCCTGACAATTTCCATTTGGAAACCAGTTGTTTTGGGATAGCATATCCCAACTGTATATTTTTTAAACGCAAGTAGCTCGCATCAAGCAGCCAATAGTCTGATAAGAGCGTATTTGGTGTTCCGGTACTTGGTAGCTGTTCGAATCGTGGGTATATGGCATTTCGATCTGGATTTGCGGTAGTCCATCGGCCATCGGCTTGCCAACGTTGAATATTTCCATTCTGAGTTAATGCAAATCCAGCGTAGTTATTTAACAAACCCTGCACACCACTTACACCCTGGAGTAGGAGACCAAGGTCAAAGCCTTTGTAATTAAATCCAAGATTTATTCCATAAGTATATTTGGGAATACGGGATCCAATAACCGTTCGGTCGTAAGTTGCATCCACCTTACCATCAGGGACACCGTCCGGTCCACTGATATCCTTGTACCGGATATCGCCAGGTTGTGATTGTGGATTAATACTTTTTTGATCTGCCCAAGATGCCACATCAGCAGCATCAACAAATAAACCGTCAGTCTGATAGCCGTAATAAGCCTGTATCGGATAGCCGATAAACAAATCGGATCCGTTACCAATCATGCCATTGGACTGGTTGATATTGCCAATACCCAAATCGACGACTTTATTCTTGACCGTGGAGAAGTTTAGATTGACATTATAGGAGAACTCATTGACCTTATGTTGATGGCCTAACGTAAATTCCCAGCCAGTATTTCTAAGTTTTCCGGAGTTTTGTATACCAACATCAAAGCCTAATACCTTTGAAATGCTAGAGCTGGGGCTGACTAAAATATCATAAGTAAAACGATTGTAATAGGTGCTGCTAAAGGTCAGTAGATTTTTAAATAATGCGATTTCGAGTCCGGCATCAGCAGTTCGGGTTGATTCCCAACGTAAGTTTGGATCTACAATCGTCACACGGGCGACCCCAGGCGATATACTATTTCCGAAGGGATAATTGTAACCCGTATTTAAGATGTTTTGGTAGGGATAATTTGACACTACTCTTGAGGTAAGATTCTCCACAATATTCTGATTACCTAAAACACCATAGGAGCCTTTTAATTTCAGCTCAGTAATCCAGTCAAATTTATCTTTTATAAAAGCTTCTTCACTGATTAGCCAACCTGCAGCAAGTGAAGGGAAAATAGCATACCGTTTACTTGTAGGAAAGCGGGATGAACCATCGTATCGAATCACGCCTTCTAGGAGGTATTTTTTTGCGTAATTGTACTGAACCCGACCAAAGAGCGATTCTAATGCCCATTCGGATGCCGAGCCCGAGTTAAGTTGTCCATCTGGTGAACCAATATTTAATTCTGTAAGCTCATTGCTCGGGAAGTTTTGACGAGAAGCCGACAGTCCTTCACTGTAACCTTTTTCAAAGGAATAACCAGCTAGGATTTTAACGGAATGGTCGTTGAATGATTTGGTATAATCGGCTAATGCCTGAAAAGTTTTATATGTCGTATAAGGGGCGCTCTGTTCTAATGTAGAAGGAGCAAGTGTAATGGAGCTATTAATGCGCTGTGCTGCACGAAACAACTTGGAACGGCCATTGGTTTGGGTATAACCACCAATTGCCGAGAGTGTCAGATCAGAAATTGGATTCCAGTCGAAACGAGCATTTCCTGAGATATTGGATACTTTCTCTTTGTAAAATGATTCGCTTTCAAGAAAAGATACGGGTGTTCCCTTTAGATTATTTCCAGCTCCCCAGTCGCCATTGCTCATACGGATCGGAAATATTGCGGGATAGCGGATAACCTGGGAGATAATATCTGTCATTCGCGAAAAATCAAGCGTTGCTGGTGCAGCGGGTTCATCGGTGTCGGTCTGTATCGCCGATACCCTTGTCGTTAATTTAAGTTTATCACTCAGCTTGGAAATCAGATTGAGTCGAACATTGTATTTATTAAAGTTGTTTTTAATGACAATACCTTTCTGATTGAGGAACCCGGCAGATAGGGTATACTGTATTTTTTCGGTTGTATTGGAAATATTCAGGTTATGTCCAGTCTGGGCTGCCTGTGATTTAAATGTACTACCGATATAATCGCTATTGGGGTAATTGTCAGGATCAGATCCGTCCTTAAATTTTTGAATTTCTTCTTCGGTATAACCACCGCCACCAGTTGTGGTTTCATTGAGCAGGCTGGCATATTCCCCGGAGTTGACAAACTCGGGAAAAGCTGTTGGTTTTTGAATGCCAAAGTATCCGCTATAATTAACGGCTAATTTTCCGGCTGTTGAACCTGCTTTTGTGGTGACCAGAATAACGCCATTGGCGGCTCTGGCACCATATATTGCTGCTGATGAGGCATCTTTCAAAACAGAGATGGAGGCTACATCATTGGGATCGATATCATTGAAGGAGCTGGTTGGAATACCGTCGACCAGTATAAAGGCATCGGTGGTGGCACCGAAGGAGCCTACACCTCTGATTTGTATACTATTGTTGGCCGCACCGGGTTGCCCCGAACGTTGGATTACCGTTACACCAGGCATCTGTCCCGTTAGTGCCTGCGCAAGTTGGGGAACTGTTCGTTTTGCAAGTTGCTTACCATCAATCTGCGAGACCGAACCGATCAATTCCTTCTTTTTCGTAGCGCCATAGCCCACGATCACCACCTCTTCCAAGGCATCAATCTGTTGATTAAGCGTAACATCAAGATAGATTTGTGTATTTAAGGGAATTTCTTTCTGTTGAAATCCAATCATTTTAACAACAAGTATGGCATTGCGATCATTAACATCTAACTGAAAATTTCCACTGGCATCTGTTGTGGTCGCTTTGCTTGTTCCTTTGAGTGTGATTGTTGCCCCAGAGATTGGCTGCCCTTGGCTGTCATGGACATTTCCCTTTACGGTCCTTGTCTGCAACATAAACGCATAGTTTGTTGGAGTAATGACAGCTGAGTTATTTGCTTTTACTGCGGTGACGACAAGCATATTGTCTTTGAAACTCCAGCTAATGGGTTTGTCTTTCAACAGTACTGACATCGCTTTTTCTAAAGGCATATTCTTTACATGCCCCTCAATTTTTATTTCGGCGAGTTCCTTACCATTTAACAGAAAGGGAATACCGCTCTGCTTTTGGATGGTTCGCAGAACCTGTATAAGCGATGTTTTGTTTGCATCTATGGTAATAGATTGTGCATATCCAGCTGCTGAGAGTTTGACAACACATGCAAGCGTAAAAAAGGCGCTAAGCTTCATTTTGGTCTTCCATTGTTTGGGTATGTCCATAGCTATAGGTTTTCTATGAACAAGAAATTTAAAATTCATAAATTTGTTGAATTAGGGATATAATCTGTTTGTAAACTGATTGAGTGAATCGGTCAAAAATGGAGATCGCTAATGTATTGGCCGATTAATGTTGGAAGCATTATTCGGCTTTTTTTAGCGGCTCTGATTAGCTTCGTTAAGTTGGCTTTTTCATCTGTATAATTTAGTTTTTAGTTATATAATGGGTTAATTGGATACGATGAGCTTACGAACACCATCTTCCTGGATCAATTCAAACTGGATATTACTTCTTTTTAAAATTTCCAATACTGCGGACAAACTTTTTGTCCGCTGAATTTCACCGTATAAATAGGTCTCTTTGATGTTATTTTTATAAATAATCTGGAGATCATACCATTGACCAATCGTCTGTAGGGCGGTATGGAGGTCTGTCTCATTGAAATAGAATTTATTGTCAATCCAGGCAATGTAATTGTGTGGGTCTACGGCTTTTTGTGAAAGGCGTCCCGATGACAGGGTGGCCTGTTGATTGGGTTTGAGCTGTATTTGCTGTCCATTGGCTGATAAATTGATCGAACCTTCGACAAGTGTCGTACTGCTTTTTTGTTTTGAATAGGTGTTTACATTAAATTCGGTACCTGTTACTTCAATCAATTGACCATTGGATCTTACACGGAAGGGCACTTTTTTATTTTTAGCGATTCTAAAATAAGCTTCCCCATCTACTTCAACAAGGCGTTGGTCTTTTGCGAATTGGATAGGGTATTTGAATGAGGTCTTTGCATTAAGAGTAACCTGAGACCCATCTGCCAGGGTAATTTGGAGCATGCTGCCAGCTGGTGTATTGACGGTCGCAATCAAATCTGTATTGGGAACTGTCGATTGAATAAGACTACCATCGGCATATTTCAAGCCACCAGATGTGACCAATGCGCCTTTTCCATTGTCCAGTTGGATTACTTTTCCGTTCGAGAGCCGTATTTCAGCATGATTATTCGGTAGTTCTACATCATGTAGGACGATTCTATTGGTAGTGGGCGCCGAAGGCTTCCAAATAAATTGATAGATTAATCCCGTAAGAACAATACAAAATAGAGCCGCAGCATAAGGCATAAGTCGCCTGATCCTGTTGATACGAATAGGTTTCTCTTGTGCATGGATTGTTGCCAGGGTTTTTGTTTTGAGGCGTTCAGACCAATCTGTCGCATCTGATTCCTCCAGTGAGATCCGCTGTCTCAAATCCCGTACAAGATCTTCTTTTTGCAACAGATCATCAAGATAAATGCCATGCGCAGGAGATTCTGCTAACCAGGAGGACAACGCATTTTTTTCCACAGGCGATAAATTGCCTTTTATGCATTTTACAATCAGTTGCTTGATATCTTCTGTTAGCCTCATGGTTTATAATTTTAGATAGATACGTAGCATGGAGAGGAAATCTTAGTAAAAAAATAAAAAATTTGTATTAACTGTTCGAATAGGAAAGATCTTGTCTGCAAATAGTTAAATATGAGTTCTGTATCTGCGAATGTTTGTTGTTGCTTTTTAATTTTTGGATTAGTTTGCACCTTTAGGAAAAGTTTATCTTTTGTACTAATCTGTTGTTCTAAAGGATAAATAACAGAAGCATGCATAAAATGGTTATGAACGTAGTATGAAAAAACAATTGGCTTATATTTTCTTAAGAATTACAGGTTTCAGTGTCTTGACAACCTTTATCTTGACGGCGATACTTCAGGCTAATAATGAAGCTGCAAAACGGGCCCGTTGCTATATGCCTTTGTTTACTGAATTGCTGTTGTCATTTAGTGTTCTATGCATTTGCCTGCTTACATTGGGGATCTTTTTAAATAATAAGCCGCGCTTTAGAAGCGGCCGCCTTCGTGTATTCTTATCCTTTACCTTGTTGCCTTTTGTGGCAATTGTGCTATTTGCCTATCTTCTTATCGTAGAAGATGGTATGTCGAGTTTATTCGGACTCTTACATATACTGGCGACATTGGTACCGGTCAGCAGTTTGATTTTATGGGAGCATTATAAATTTAATAGATCATTAAGCAACGGAAACTGAAAGAGATCCCTTATGTGGTCATCTTGAAGCATCAACATAAAGGACCTTTCAGTATTTAATTTCGGAGATTGATAACGGTAACTGCGACTAGGATAAGTAATATACCTGCCCACTGAATTCCGGAAACAGCCTCATGGAGTAATAAAACTGCGGAGATGGTAGAGACTGGAATCTCCAGGCTTGAGATGATATTTCCCAAAGCGATACCGGTCTTAGGGATTCCTCGGGTAAAGAATAGTGGTGGTAAAATTGTACCAAACAAAGCAATGATCAATCCCCAGGGTAGGGCACGTAGTGTCATTTGTTGGACGATATGTACATTCCAGAAAACTATAATCAGGAGAAGTCCTCCAAGTACCAAAAACTGGCTTCGAACAGGACTCGGCAGCTGATTGGCGATATTGCTGGACGAAAAAATGGCAACGGCATAACTGATACCGGCACCGAATCCTAATAAAAGACCTCTACCGTCCAAGATCTTTGTTTCCTGAAAGATATTGGTTGAAAGAGCTGTTCCCAATAGTACAATAAGGACTCCCATAATCTTTGCTCCTGAGGGAATTTGTTTCCTGATCAACGCTTCGGCGATTAGACTTATCCAAATAGATTGCATGAGTAGAATAATTCCTACAGATACAGGGATATATTGTATGGCAAGGTAATACAACGTTGAGGTCAGGCCCAGGGATGTTCCCCAGGCAATTAGTTTTAATTTTGCAGCAAAGCTTGGTGGTTGTGGTACTGTTTTTTTTGATTGGGAAAAATAATTGAAAACCAGTAGAAATAGAAAGCCGATAAAGAATTGTAAGAAGGTCAATACACCGGTATGGATATCCAGTTGATTGGCGAATTTGACTATGGTCGCTAATAGGCCGTAGCTGCAAGCACCAGCGGCGACGTAGAGAATAGATTTATAATCCTTCATAGCCAAAATACTGATGAAATAAGACCAATTGATTGGCTAGAGATTTGCTCCAATATGCGGTATCGTGTCCACCCGGAGACTCGATATAAAGATGATCAATATTTTGTGCAGTTAACTGCTGGTGTAGCGATCGGTTCATCTCCAGCATTTGGACATCTTCGGTTCCACAATCCAAAATATAATGTTGCCCGCTATGGGCCATTTTATCCACATTGTTATAGATCCGAAAACTTGGAGACAAATCTTTTAGTTCCCCAAGCACCCTGTTCACTTGGTAGCCTTGATATCCTTTCCCAAAGCGATTAAAGTCAATGGCACCACAGGAGCTTCCGACAATAGAAAAGACCTGGGGATAGGCAACACCGATATGTAATGCACCATATCCGCCCATACTCCATCCGAGCAAACCTCGCGAAGTTTTATTTGCTTGTGTGGGGTAGTTGTGATCGATATAGCCAACCAGTTCCTCTGCGATAAATGTTGTGTACTGTAGCTGTGTATCAACCGGGCTATCCACATACCAAGAGTTATAATTTCCATCTGGAATAACATAAATCGTTTGGAAAGCCGCCGCCTTTTGGGAAAGAGCTGGAATATCCTGTTCGATAGCTCTTGTGGGATTGCCACTATAACCATGTAGAATATAAACGGTTCTATAGCGAACACCTTCCTGGATTTCAGGTGTCACAATGATGGCATCAATATTTTTGTGCATCTTGGTGCTGTAGACTTGCTGATGGACGATATGCTGTGCATCTACCGAAAGGAAGAGTGCCAGGAAAAGAAGGGTGAATACTATTTTCATTGCTTAAGAATTTATTGTTACACTGCAAAATTCTCAAGGATATCGTTAGAAAACATGTACAAATGTTGACGGAATTATTGTTTTAATTCTTTACGAATACGGCTCAACTGGGTAGGAGTGACACCAAGATAGGAGGCGATATGGTGTTGTTTGAGCCGCTTAAAGAGAGCCTGATTCTGATACAATTCAAGATAACGTTCTTTGGCTGATTCCCATTTCAGGTTGATTTCAAGAGGTTCTTTTTTTACGACCCAGTTTTTTTCCAGGTAGGCGATCTGGAAGAGCGCTAAGTCGTGATGTTGTGCTACCAATTCACGGAAAAGCCTGGCAGAATATTGAATAAGCTGTACATCTTCAAGCGCTACAATAGTAAAATTACTAGGTTTTTCTTCAATGATAGCTGCTGTGGATGCGCAAAAGCTGTTTTCTTCAAAAAATAATTTGTAAATGATATCGCCTTCGGGATCCAGTTTGTAATAGCCCAATAAGCCACTATAAACAAAATAATAATATTTTGCATAGTCGCCAGCACGCAAGATCAATTCATTTTTCTTATAGCTTTTGGGCTGACAGATCTTTTTCAACGCTTCAATTGTTTGCTCGCTTAATGGGAAATATTTGTTCATTTCGATTAGCAGTTTTTCCATTATTAATTTCTCTGAATGTGATTTTTTATTGACGTGTTGATACCGGTATTCAATGGCTAAAGTTACTGAAATATATATTGTGACATGTACTTGATCGTTCTGCAGGGAAAAATTTGATCCATAGGAAATCCAACCTGTAAAATTTTGCATGTAGTAGCGTAAAAACACATTTTGAAATGTTGATAGATATGGCTATTTTTAAACCTTTCATACAATTGCAGTATAGCCTTATTAGCTGCTTTTTCGTCTTGATTATAGTGTTGTTTTTTTTGTAGTTAATGGTCAGTTTAATAAGGTTTTATCGCTTTGTTTGGTTATTAGTGCTTTAGGTATATTGATGCAAAGGAAAATAGTTAAAATACTAGAAAATGGTGTATAGAAGATGGAATGCAATTAAGCTGGCTGTGGATAGTATTGGATACATATCTTTTGACAGATCACTAACATGAAAAATTCACAGGTAATCATCGGTTACGAAAATAGTCTTTTTATAGATTTTGTTGTCGATAAAAAATATCGTTGGATTCGCCATTGTTTGTTGATCGGAGTGATTGTTGGTATTCATTTTTTGCCAAGCAAGAAGGCGGAAGTAGATCCTACGAGTAGCCTGTGGCGTCTTTTCGAGACTTTGCTGTCCATTACAATTTTATTGAGTCTTTTTTACATCAATCATTATATCCTAATCCCTGCATTTGTACTGAGAAGTCGGTTTTTAGCTTATGCGGGGAGTCTTCTTGTCGCTTATACATTTATTTTTTTAGTGTTGATGTATTTGGAGCGACAGGAATTGCGGTTTATCCAAAAGCCGGATCGATCCTATCTAGATTGGGAAGATTATTTGATCATCGTTATTTTATTGACCATATTTATAGCTGCAGTCAGTAGCATGAAGCTATTTAAGGTATGGATTGTTAACCTCATTCGATTTAAAGAATTTGAGAATAATACGCTGACGATTCAATTGGAGCAGCTCAAAAGCCAAATTAATCCCCATTTTTTGTTTAATACGCTCAATAATATCAATTTCCTGATTGATGAAAACCCCAAATTAGCTTCCAAGGTACTGCTTAAATTAAGTGATGTGCTGAGAAATCAACTTTATCTGTCAAAGGGAGATTCGATCGAGCTAGGAAAAGAAATTGCTGTTTTGAAAAATATTCTCTTTATGGAGGACATTCGCAGGGATAAATTTGTTGTCGATTTTACTATTGACCAACAGATGGAACAACTGCATGTTCCACCATTTCTATTTATTCCTTTTGTTGAAAATGTTGTTAAACATAGTGCACATCAGGCGATGGAAGGAGGGCAACATGTGCAGATTGCGTTTTCAATTCAAGCTGACCGCATTTGTTTTACCTGTGTTAATCCGAAGAAAAGAAAAATACAGGCTGCTGCATATGGTGGTCTCGGATTGAGTAATATCCAAAAACGATTAGAAATTTTGTATCCGAATAGCTATAATTTGCAAATTGATGATTTCGATGATAGGTATAAGGTGTTTTTAAGTATTCCGATGGAAACGTAATAAGACTATGGACAAGCTAAGTATTAAATACATTGTGATTGAAGATGAACCTTTGGCGAGAAGGGGGCTGGTAAAATTATTGAAAGGTTACGATTTTTTGGAATGCCTCGGCATGTATGGCAATACGGAAGATGCCCGTATGGTGATGGAGGATCAGCTCCTTGACTTGATTTTTTTGGATATCAATCTACCAGAAGAAAGCGGTTGGGATTTTGCTCAATTTATCCCCGCCCATATACAGATTATATTTACAACGGCTTATCCCAATTATGCATTGGAAAGCTATGAACTGAATGCGTTGGATTACTTGTTAAAACCTATTGCTGAGGATCGGTTAAAGAAGGCTTTGGATAAAGCCGTCAGCCATTTTCAACAAAAGGTTCCGGAAAAAGGTGTTGTATCGCCTACTGATCATATTTTTGTAAAGGCTGACCGTAAGCTTTTTCGCTTGGAGCTAAATGAAATTCAGTACATTGAAGCCATGAAAGATTATGTGATGATCCATACAAAAGATAAAAAATTAATGGTGGCAATGAACATAAAAACGATATTCAATCAATTGCCCAATTCAGACTTTGTGCGGATCAATAAATCCTTTGTGGTCAACCTAAATAAAGTAGAGAGTGTAGACAACCATTGGGTGACAATCGCAGGCTTTGAGATGCCTTTGGGGGCAAGTTTTAAAGATGATCTTTTGGAACGTATAAAAAAGCAAACCATTAATCGGTAAAAGGTAGACTGTAATGGGCTATTTGCTTAATTTAGTAGCGAGGAGATAATGTCGTTCAGCATCATCTCCTCGCTGTTACAATGTATTCAATTAATCGACCTGTATGCTTTTGGTCGAGAAGGTATGCGCACTAAAATAGCCGAGTGTCGCCGGGCTAATATTAGTAGGTGGATTACTTGGTGTCACACCCGAATTGGCCGATTGCTGCATCAGGCTATACCAGTAGTTGTACACGGTTTTATCTACACAGAGCATTTCTACACGAATACGATCTCCGGGGAATATATCGACATCATCTGGACGCAATGTTAAATTGATATCATTCCCATTGTTGAAGTCGTCGTTGACGGCATAAATATCTTTCAATTGCTTGTCGTTTAGAAAAACGATAAATCTATACTGATTGATTTGATCGGCCGGATCCTTATAAAAGACTTTAATATTCCGTTTTTCCTTATCACCAAATTTTGGTTTTTCGACAGCAATAGAGTCCAGTGAAACGATTTGTGGCATTTGCGAAGTAGCCTGATATTTATCTTGATCAACGCGTACTTCCATTGTGTATGTCTCCCCCGGGATTCCAGTCAATTGTTGTGCTTTGTATGTTCCAGCTTCGGTCTCCACGAATGTATATTCGTTCTGATTCTGATCGCTTACCACGATCGTTGCTCCGCTTACTGCGGGGTAATTGTTGCCGCCAGAGAAGGCTGCATTTCGGCTCAGTTTTATTTCTTGTTCCGTTGTTGTGTTATTGATGATGCCTTCAATAACTAATCGACCAACTTCATCATTGACCTGAATATCGATGACTTTCTCACAGGATGAAATGAAGGCCGAAAGGATAATGATACTGGAGATAACAATAATATGTTTCATATATAAATATTTTATGAGCTTGCTATGCTCGGTTTGTCTCTAAAAGTCTTGGTAAATACCCATTTCATCAATGCATGTGTTTTTTTGAATAAGGGTATTTTATGTTTTTAGTAATTGGGATTAAAATTTAAAATTCCAGGTAAACGAGGGGATAGGGATACCAAAAATACTTGTTTGGACAGCCTCTGTTGCGTTGGCAACGGTTTTACTATCTCTAAATGAGATTCTGTAAGGATCCTTATGCCCATAGACATTGTAAATGCCAAATGTCCAGCTTGACTGATAACGTTTCCCCGGTTTTCCTTCAAAGGTGGCGGCAATATCCAAGCGATGTGATGCGGGCATACGATAAGCATTCCGCTCCGAATAAGAGAAGGTAGTATTGCCACCGACTGTGTATTTTCCCGTTGGGTAAGTGACAGCCCTTCCTGTTCCATAAACGAAATTACTGGAGAAAGTCCAATTTTCATTGAGCTTATAGATACCGACAATAGATACATCATGGGTACGGTCCTGTGTTGCCGGAAAGTACTTTCCTGCGTTGATCTCATCAAATTTGCGTTCGGTTTTAGACCAGGTATAACCCACCCAGCCATTAAAACGGCCATATTTTTTCTTCAGAAATAATTCGACACCATAGGCTCGCCCTACACCATAAACCAGTTGGGATTCGACGTCTTGGTTGACAAGCAATTGCGCGGCATCTTTATAATCGATTTGATTTTGTAGATTTTTGTAATAGACCTCCACGGAGAACTCATATAGATTATCTTTAAAGTTTCTGAAATAACCCGTGGAGAACTGATCAGCAATTTCGGGCTTGATATTCTTACTACTCATTACATAGAGATCCGTCGGACTGGCGCTTGTGGAGTTTGTCAATAGGTGAATATTTTGTGTATTTCTATTGTACGAAGCTTTGATGGACTGTTGTTCATTGAGTAAATAACTTACACTAAAACGAGGCTCTAAATTGAGATAATGCTGTACTAGCTCTCCGGATTTGTAATGTTGTGAGCCAATGGTGTTACCCGCTGCGTCATAAGTACTAAAGGTTCCTGGACCAACCAGCAACATCGAGCTTAAGCGCAGGCCATAGGCCATATTCAGTTTGTCGTTTACCTTCCAGTCGTCACTGGCATAGGTCGCCATTTCGTAACCAAAGCGATGTTCGACATGTTTATCGTTGAAACTGGAACTGGCTGTTGTTGTAATATCACCCGGAGCAATATCATGTCGAGTAACGTGCAATCCAAATTTTAGCGCATGGTCAGAACTTGCATAATATTGGAAATCCTGTTTAAAATTTAGATCGGTAATCTTAGACGTTGCCTTAAAGCCATCGTTGCGGTCCAAGCCTTCGATGACATAGTTAAACTTGCTATAGACAAGTGATGTGTTTGAGAATAATTTATTGCTGAAGATATGGTTGAACCGTAGGGTTCCGGTTGCATTCCCCCAGTTGGTGCCGAAAATATCCTGGAGCCCCAATACATCTTTACCAAAATATCCGGATAGATAGATCGCATTTTTATCGTTGAATCTATAGTTAACCTTCGCATTGATGTCATAAAAGTAAAGCGTACTTTTATTAATTGTTGTATCCGAGGAGGCTTTCATAAAAAGATCCATATAGGTACGACGGGCGGATAACATAAATGAGCCTTTGTCTTTAACCAGCGGACCCTCTACTTTAATGCGGGAAGCAATTAATCCAATACCACCCTGAACAGTGGTTTTCTTATTATTACCTTCATTCATTTTTACATCGAGCACCGATGACAGCCGTCCTCCATATTCAGCAGGCATACCACCTTTATAGATACTGACATCTTTGATGGCATCTGAATTGAACGTAGAAAAGAAACCGAGTAGGTGAGTGGCATTATAGACGGTGGCTTCATCCAGTAAAATTAAATTTTGATCGGCACCACCACCACGGACATAGAAACCTGTATTTCCTTCGCCGGAGGTTTTAATTCCCGGCATTAATGTGATGCTTTTTAAAATATCGCGTTCTCCCAAAACTACCGGAAGCTGATTGATCTGGTTCATATTGAGTTTTTCAACCCCCATTTGTGGCGAGGAAACATTTTTATTATTACGTCTGTTGGATGAGATGACAACCTCATCCAGTAAGGTCTGTGATCGCAGCGTGAGATTAAGGGCTTGATCCCTGTTTAATTCTATCGTGTCAATACGGGTATTGTATCCTACATAGGAGGTAGAGAGTAGATACCTTCCTTCGGGGGCAGCTATGGAATAGAAACCATAAGAATTACTGGAACTTCCAGATTGGGGAAGTTCGCGTAGTTTGACCGAAGCACCAATAAGTGTTTCTCCTGTTGATACGTCGGTGATTGTTCCGGATAATGTATAACGCTTTTGGGCAAGGGCAGCGCTGCTGCCAAGTGAAATAGAAAGTAATAAAAAGGGTAATGATTTGAGCATATTGTGAATTTTTCACGAAAATAGGGCTTAGTGTACCGTGAAAAATTTCTTTTATAGCAACATGGTTAGATATTATAGCAACCTATTGTTTTGGCGACTTTTTAATGAATTGAAATTCGAAGGGGCATCCAGCTTTTTTAGAATACGAATTTATGTCTTTATTCTATTTGAGCTGAGTATAGTACATACTCAGTTCCGTTGAGTCCTACGTATATGTATTTATTAAGATCCCTACGAAATGCGACAAACAAGGGGTACTGATGTACACGTAAGGGATTATTGTAGTATTCTTCAATAGAGGCATATTGTGCTTTGATCATGATTTCACCTGTCTCTTTATTTTTTATTCCCTGGAGTAGCGTTTGTTCATCGGAAAAGTAGGTATATGGCATTTCTGTGAATTTAGGATAATAAATCAATCGGATTCCTTCGTCAATAAATATTTTATTTTTTTCTTTAAAGTCAGTAATGGATTGATCGTCAGGGAAAGCGATTTGACCCGTTTGATTGTTCTTTATTTGTTGAAATAGGGTTGTATCATCCACCTTATTTATCGTATGTGATGTGGAATTTTTAAAGAGCTGAATGAGTGTTTCTCCAGTTTTAAAATCTGCTGCATCATACTTATAAACCGGATCACCATTTTTGTCGATACGATAACGCTCACCATGGCGTTGAACCCAAGCATATTCAGCTGATCCATACTTGACAATTTCGGGTTTGTTGACATGGAAAATCTGGAAATTAAAATCTTCTTCAAATAGTTCTGCCCTTTCATACACCGGCGACAATTTTATGTCAAGAACACTATCACAATAACCATATAGACTATCGTTCACCAACACCGGGATTAATTCGGGGTAGGATAAGCTTTTGGTTATGGGGCTCGTCTGCGCATAAGTAAAGGTACTTAGCAATGAAAAAAGAAATATGAAAATGAAACGCATTTGGTTGTGTTTTTTCTAATATATCAAAAATACAGCAATATTGATTGATTTAATATCCATGAAATCAGGGGTTTTCTAGCCGGCAGTGAAGCACAGGAGAAACACACTTAAAGTATACATTAAGTATCGATCAAGTATTGACTAAGTATTACTTTAGTATTTCATACATTGTACGGTGGACATGCTTCTATTGTGCTTAATACCTAAGAAATATATCCTGTTGATGTCTTTGATAAAAAATGTGTGGTAAAAAAAGCAATTATTTTACAGATCCGACGGGAGAAACAGGCTTCCGAAATGAGTAAGTAATCTACATACGCTTAGTATTGAGTTTTTTATGTAATGATCAACTTCAGGTTTTATAGCTGTTAAATTCCTGGTAATTATTTGGTTAAGTAGTGTTAAATAAACTGTGATATATAAGCGGAACAGGTATTTTTAAGCTAAGCAAAAATAAACATACTATGAAAGGTACTTTCGCTTATTTAATTATTTCGTCTTTTTTGATATTGATGGGTTGCCAGTCCCCAAAGGCTGACTCGGTCGAGAAAAGATCGTTAATAGATTCCTTTAAGATGACCTCTGTTAATGTCAAAGATGATTTCGATATCAAGGTTAGCTTGCCTGAGGAATACGGTACTTCGGGAAATAAATATCCTGTCGTATTCCTTTTAGATGCAAATCTATACTTTGATACATTTGCCCAAGCGCTCCGGGATTATGCGAATGTAGGCTTAGCTCCCCAGACTATACTTGTGGGGATCGGCTATAAAGATATTCCTGCAATGGATTCATTGCGGCAGCGTGACTACACCTATCCAACAGCGAAAGCGGAATATGAAATGAGTACAAGTGGCGGTGCTGATCAATTTTTGAGTTTTATTGAGAAGGAACTTTATGAACGGATTTCCAAATCTTATCGAATAGATAGTACAAATGTCATACTTTACGGACATTCCCTTGGGGGATATTTTACTTTATATTCGTTTTTAAAAGGATCAAGCGCTCCGGTTAGTAAGATAAATAAATTTATTGCTGCCAGTCCCTCTCTTCATTATAACGATTATTACCTGCTCTCTCTGACCAAACAGTACCCAAAAAAATCTGCTCATTCCAGGAAAGTTTATATCACTTATGGGGGAATTGAAAACACAGATGACCCAACTGGTTTAAGGCTTGAGGCGATTGCTGATACGCTTTACAAAAATATAGGGCGAGAAAACCTGGTTTTTGATATCTATTCTAATCTCGATCACATGGACACGCAGTTCCCTACATTTTTTAAAGGTTTAAATATGCTTATTAAGAACAATTGATCTCTGATACTATTGAGCGAAAAAACAATTTCGAATAGAGTTTTCCTTTCGCAAGTTTTAAGGAACCGCGCTTAAACTGTTTATAATAGATATTCAAAATTTAAATCGCTGATCGGCAATAGTTTATATGCTATGATGAAATTCTAGCCATTACCTGATGTCTTCGTTCTGATAATGTACCATATACTTCAATCACAGGTATTCCAAAATCTTCAATCCAATCACGGATTACATGATCAACCTGGTTTCTAATTTTTGACAGTTCTATCTGATGGTTTGGTATCAGATCCGGCTCTTCAATAGGAACAAAGACAAAAAGATCAATTTCTGCAATAAGTGTCTGAGCTGTTTCATAGAAATGTTGGACATTTCTATGTGGATCAAGAACATGAAGATAAGCTAAGATGTCAATGACACATCGGTCAAAGATTACATCGTCTCCACTTTCTAAAATCAGCTTGGCTGAACAATTAAATTGTTCAATGAAATCCTTGGGAGTGGGGACTTCTGAAAATTCATAACCTGAAAATTCCAATTGATAATATGGCTCTAGTTCGAGCGTATACCCCAGTAGGTTTTCCATAAGTTCTTCCGCCAATGTTGTTTTTCCAACCTTGTGTGCTCCAAATATTGCAATTCTCATATTTCAGTTTATTTTATGATCCTGTCGGGATTGGCTCAGTCCCAATATTCCCATGTACTTTCAATCACGGTGTCGATTACTATGGGCAATATACTCATCTTATTGTTAAGTGTATTTTCATCACTCAAATTTGGTATAAATATTACCAAATACAGGATAAGTAACACAGCACCGTCCTCGATACTGAAAGCTATGCAGGCTACTGACATACATACTATTTACGATATATTTACAAAGTTTACATTTTTATTTACCTTCCAAATTCCCCTCACTGAAAGATTCCAAAGTAAATTTGTTGCATCAAATGGATGTGAACAATAAAAATATTTTAAAGTTTGCTGAACAATGGAAAGCACAACTGCATGGAGAGTTATAAGAACTTTGCAGCTATTAACCTATTAAATCAAACAAATAAATTATGAAACAGCTACACGTATACGTATTACTCTTGGTTTTTAACATCTCCTGTGGACAGAACCAGACAAATGTACCACAAGATAATATTAGTAAAGGACACTACTCCGAGTCTCAATTTAAAGAAGCAGTTGCCTCCAAGGTGCCTATGAGTATGGTTCGGAATGTAAAGAAAGATCGGAACGGAAATATTTTGATCGCTTCTTATTTAGGCGTGTTTCGGTACGACGGGACATCTTTTACCAATCTGACAAATGAAATAATTTCACCCAGATTATCCAGCTTCTGGGATGTTCTGGAGGATCGAAAAGGAAATCTTTGGTTTGCTAGTAAGGACTCAGGTGCTTATTATTACAATGGCAAATCCTATCTGCATTTTACGACAAGGGATGGACTTGGCAGTAATTCAGCGCTTCATATTTATGAAGATAAAGCCGGTAATATTTGGTTTGGCACTAAAGGTGGCGCCAGCCGCTATGAGGGAAAGTCCTTTCGGAATTTTACAACGAAAGACGGACTGCCCAATAACGATATTAATGCTATCATGGAAGACAAAACCGGAAAATTATGGTTTGGTACAAGAGGTGAGGCCTGCTATTATGAGGGAAAGAAATTTACCGTTTTCAAAAACAAGGACGGTAAACCTTTTTGCAACGTTTGGTCAATAATCGAAGATAAAAAGGGAAATATTTGGTTCGGCGACGTTGATGGCCTTTGGCGCTACGATGGCAAAACCTTTACTAAGGTATCACAACGGGGGGCGTATGCTATAGTCGAAGATAAAAAGGGGAATATCTGGACTACCGGTGAAATAAATCCGAAGGCCTGGGCACTTTCACGTTATGATGTAAAGTCTTTGTACAATCAAGTGCCCACCGTAACCGAAATTAAGTCGGGAGGAAGAATGGATTTTTTGGGAATATTGGAGGCTAATGATGGAAGCATTTGGTTTGGATCTGGATCTGCGGTGCATCGTTATGACGGAAAGACCATCACGGACTTTAAAAGCAATGACAGGCAGAAAAACTAAACTGGAACTGTTATTTTCAGTCTTCTCTTCAATGTTTAAGACCGCCTATTCGGATATTCTTGTCACTTTGCTTGGGACAACATACTAATTGGCTTGCTATTTCTTTGCCGTTTGAAGCCTATTTTATTACCATTATACCAAAGAAACACCAAAGCAGAAGCAAGCCGGGTCCCTAGAAAGTAGCAAGAAAGTTCGAAGAAATGGCCTAGAATAAGCAATAAATAACCAAAGGATCACCAATAAATAAGCAAAGAAATAGTAACAAATAACCAACGGATAAGCAAAGAAATACTGCTGTTTTATTCTGGAATAGCTATAGAGATTAATAAATAAACCCCGAACCCAGCAGACCCTTCTTTCGAATCCTAATACGATTTAAACAAGAAAAGCTAATCTTGCGATTAGCTTTTCTTTTGGTGATCCCGCTGGGATTCGAACCCAGGACCCATACATTAAAAGTGTATTGCTCTACCAGCTGAGCTACGGAATCTTACTTCTTTGTTTTTGAACTATCGTTCCTTGTTTGAAGTGATGCAAAGATAGGGTTAATCCTTATTCCTCGCAACTATTTATGTGATAAAAATGCGTTTAATGTGTTTAAACCTTCATTTTTAGCTATTTATTTTTTATCACTAAGACAAAAAATCGCGATCTTCATCGGATAATGCGGACTTAGGGGCCTGATTGTCGTCTTCTGATTGATCAAAAACCGCCGTGTTTTCCTGCTGTTTCGTCTTTTTACCGCTTTTTAGGAGAAAGGCAAAGAGTACTCCCATCGCAAAAAATGTCAATAGGAGTTTCCATAATGCTACTTTGCTCTCCACAAAAAGATCAATATTGATCGTTTGCGGGTTTTTGACACAAACTAGCGTTACGATAACCGATAGAAGTATTAAAAGTATATTACGCATAATAAATAATGATAAATATATGTCATTAAGAATAGCGAATATAGTTAATTATCTATTTTCGTTGCTATCAAGCACCTTTCTTTTTGTTACTTCTTATCTACTTCTATTGTCGCACGGTTTAAGCGTAGTGAGTTTAAAATCACCGAAACGGAACTAAAGCTCATTGCAGCAGCAGCTATCATTGGTGATAACAGGATGCCAAAGCTCGGATATAGAAGCCCTGCAGCCAAGGGAATGCCCAAAATATTATAGATAAAGGCAAAGCCTAAATTCTCTTTGATATTTCGGAGTAGTTTCTTACTCAGTATTTTGGCTTTGGCGATGCCTATTAGGTCTCCCTGTAGCAGGGTCAGGGATGCACTTTGTATCGCTACATCTGTTCCTGTGCCCATAGCAATGCCAATATCGGCTTGCGCAAGGGCGGGAGCATCGTTAATACCATCACCAGCCATTGCCACAATATGTCCCTGTTCTTGTAGCTTATGTATTTCCTGTAATTTATCCTTCGGTAATGCATTTGCTTTGAAATGTTTGATACCGACCTGCTCGGCAACGGATTTTGCCGTGTGTGCATTGTCTCCAGTGAGCATAATTACATCTACATTGTGCTGAAGCAGGTAGTGAATGGCCTGTTTGGAAGAGGTCTTGATCTGATCGGAGATGCTCAAGTAGCCGAGTAAATCACTTCCTTTCGCGAGATAGGAAACAGTTTTGCCATTGGATTGGGCTGACTCGACAGCTTTTCGTATTTCGTTTGGGATGATCACCTGCACGGATTCCATCAACAATTGATTACCTAGGGCGATCAATTGGCCGTTAATATGTCCCTTGATACCTTGTCCGGCAACGTTTTCGAAGTCTGCAACCTGTTGTTCTATTTTGTTTCCTTCCTTTTTTGCTCGATCAATAATAGCTTGGCCGAGTGGGTGGGTGCTGTTGCTATTGAGAGCGGCGGCTAATGATAATATTTCGTTGATACTGCTCTTAGCGGTGGGTTGAATGTCATCAACGGTGGGTTTACCTTCAGTGATTGTTCCCGTCTTGTCTGTTAATACAACATCAACCTTGTTCATTTTTTCTAATGCACTGGCATCTTTGATCAAAATACCATTTTTGGCTCCCTTGCCTACACCGACCATGACGGACATCGGAGTTGCCAGACCAAGCGCACAAGGACAAGCAACAATAAGCACTGCCAATGCATTGGCGAAACCATAAGCCAATGATGGCGCAGGACCCCAGATCCACCAGGCGAAGAATGTCAACAAAGCGATAACGATCACAATTGGAACAAATATTTCAGATACCTTATCTGTGAGACGTTGGATTGGAGCTTTACTTCTGCTGGCATCATTGACCATCTGAATGATCTGAGCCAATAAGGTGTCTGAACCAATACGTTCTGCTTTCATGAGAAAACTTCGTTCACCGTTGATGGTTCCGGAACTGACTTTGTCACCTTCCTGCTTTTCGACAGGTAGGGGTTCGCCTGTCAGCATGGATTCATCAATGCTCGTCGTACCATTTGTAATCTGTCCATCGACAGGGATTTTATCTCCAGGTTTTACTTTCAGCGTATCACCGATCTTAATCTGATCGACTCCAATTTTTACGTCGACACCATTTTCAACCCGGGTAGCGTCAGAGGGGCTGAGTTTAATGAGCTCTTTGATAGCTGAATTGGTTTTGGAATGGGCTTTTGCTTCCATCACCTGCCCAAGGAGAACCAATGTTAGGATAACAGTAACAGACTCAAAATATAATGCGATATATCCGTGATGATTTTTTAGATCAGCCGGAAATAACTGCGGAAAAAACAGGCCAATAATACTATATACGAACCCAGCGCCAGCGCCAAGGGCAATCAAGCTAAACATATTCAGACGCCAGGTTTTAAAAGAAATCCAACCGCGTTGGAAAAAGGACCAACAGGTGTAGAAAACCACCGGCAGGGATAGAAATAATTGTATCCAGCCTGACCAATCCGGTGGAATTACTTTTCCGATCGGATTACCGGGAAGCATTTCTCCCATGGATAGTATAAATATCGGAACTGTAAACAGGATGGATAGCCACAGTTTCATCCGGAGATCTCTATAGGTCCTATCATCGTCGGTATCATTTCCTCCAGCGATAGGGACAAGATCCATACCACAGATCGGGCAGCTTCCAGGATGATCCTGAACAATTTCGGGGTGCATCGGACAGCTGTATTGTGTGCTTTTGGTTAATTCGGGGACTTTCTCCAAGTTCATCCCACAAACTGGGCAGTTGCCCGGTTGATCATAGAGCTTGTCGCCCTCACAATGCATGGGACAGTAGTATTTTCCAGCTGAACCCACTTTCTGTTGATTGGGTTTTGCAGCGGCAGAATGGTCGTTGTGAGCATGCTTATGCTGGTCATGCCCATGTTGTACCGATTCATGTTGGTGATGGTTATGATCCTGTGCTACAGATTGATGTTGTGTTCCAACATGATTATGCTGCTGTTCCATCTTTGTCTGTGCGACAACTGTTGGAGCTTGGTCCGCACTGTGCCTATGATCAGGATAATGATGTTTGTTTTCAATATTTTCCATCGGTACAAGGTACATCCCACAAACTGGACAGCTTCCCGGTTGATCGTAGGTTTTATCACCTTCACAGTGCATGGGGCAATAGTACTTGCTTGACGCAGACAGCTTTGGTTGTTCCGTATTGGGGGTTTCATGTACAGGTTTATTGAGTTCGTCAATATGATAATTACCTAATTTAGCGAGGGTTTCCTGTAGTTGTTCCGTCGAAATTTCTTTTGCAGATTCTATTGTCAGTAGCGGTGGGTCTAGCGTAACTTTAGCCTGAACTTCAGGAAGCTGATTGATGGCATTCTCAATTGTTGTTCTACACCCGTCACAGGACATGCCTGAAAGTTTATATTGGTATTGCATAGCATTTTGTTGTACAATAAATTTAAGGGGTATTGCTTGGGTAATGTTATACTTTTACACTGTTTATTTGTAATATTTCAAAGCGTATATCCATTCTTTCGGAAAGGAAATCAATCTGTTGGATAAACGATGATCTCGATACCACACCTAAAATAAACAAACAAAGTGGGCTATTTGTTTAGTGTGACAATACCCAACGAAACAGGAGTGGCGACGGGGAGGATAAAGGATGAGTTAAGCTGTATTGGGGACCACAATCGGCTTCTAGGAGAGCAGCATGGCTTCTGGATGCTTCATTAAGCTCTGGACAGTTAGTTTGTCTGCTAACAATGCTTCGTGAAAAGGTGCTGGAACCATTATTTTAAAGGTTTTACGCGCTGTTTTAACGAAAAAAAGTGCACCATGGCTGACCTGCTTGTCGTCAATAATCAACGTATGTTGCGTAACAAGTTGGCTACCTAGTTTTTCCTTTTCAACGAGCTGTATAAGTTGTTGCATTGTATCAATCTGTTTTGCCAAAATTACCAAATACTTATCATTTTTTAGTTTTTTTTTATTTGGTAATATTTAAAAGATATCTACTTCTTGCTGTGCTTTGTTATCTTTTTGTAGTTGATAATCGTTTTAGCAAATGAAAGTTTTCAAGGAAATGCGCAATCGATTGCGCATTTCGTCTGCTAAAGTTTAGCTGAACAGGGGTTTGGCTTTGCTAAAATCTGTTTTACTTTTTTAGCTTTGTGCAACAAATATCCAATAAAACACTATTATGAGTGGTATAACAACACTAGGTCAATTTATTATTGAAAAACAAGCCGATTTTCCATACGCTAAAGGCGAGCTGTCCAGACTCTTGCGTGATATCGGAATTGCAGCAAAAATTGTTAATAGAGAAGTCAATAAGGCTGGATTGGTTGATATCCTGGGGGATGCAGGTCAAACCAATATTCAGGGGGAAGGGCAGAAAAAACTGGATGTGTATGCTGATGAGCAATTTATTAAAGCGCTCCAAAGTGGGGGAGAATGCTGCGTGGTTGCTTCTGAGGAACATGAAAATCCAGTTTACATGCAGTCTGGAGTTTCTAAAAATGCAAAATATATTGTTTGTATAGATCCACTGGATGGTTCGAGTAATATTGATGTGAATGTTTCTGTAGGTACCATTTTTTCGATCTACCGTCGGCTTTCGGATACCGGAGTATCGTGCAATAGCAATGATATCCTGCAACATGGAACCAAGCAGGTTGCAGCAGGATATGTAATTTATGGAAGTTCAACGATGTTGGTTTATACCACTGGAAAAGGTGTGAATGGTTTTACATTGGATCCTTCGATTGGTGAATTCTGCCTATCACATCCCGATATGAAGATTCCAGAAGCTGGCCATATTTATTCGATCAATGAGGGAAACTATTCTAAATTTCCGAATGGCGTTAAGCAATATATCAAATACTGCCAAATGGAAGATGCTTCTACCCAGCGCCCCTATGCGTCACGTTATATTGGTTCTATGGTTGCCGACATTCATCGTAATCTATTGAAAGGAGGGATATTTCTTTACCCAACCACCTCTGCCCACCCAAATGGTAAACTGCGATTGATGTATGAGTGTAATCCGATCGCTTTTATTATTGAACAAGCCGGAGGTAAAGCGACCAATGGATATCAACGTATTTTAGATATTGAACCAAAGACATTACACCAACGAACGGCAGCTTTTTTGGGGAACTCCGAGATGGTCGAGCTCCTCGAAGATTTCCTGCAAAAACAGCAGTAATTCATTCTGTAGTGATTCAATGACAGGTAAAATTCGTTTGCCAATAAGAATTATTTATCTTTGTGATCAGAAAATGGCTTCATTATTGCGAAGCCATTTCTTTTTCATTATTTGTTGTATGTTACGTATTTTAGTTTTTATTTCCTTCGTTTCAATTGTATTTTTTTCCTGTAAAGAGAATCCGCCGACTTATGGCGATGTGCTCGCAAAGGGTTTTGAGCAAAAATCCTATAAAGAATTTGATACGACGGCCTATCTGAAGGTATTCCATGAGGTGTATGGTAAACAGAAGTCCAAACTGCATAATCCGAGTTGGATGAAAGAGTTGTCTGACTCTACCGAGGGGATGACTTTAATCGCTGGCCATCTATTCGATGGTAGTATTGATACGCTATTGAATTATTTTGAACGAAGCGAAAAACATGGGATTCGTAGCAGTTACTTTCATACAACAGAGATCAAGGAAACTTTATTTTCTCTGCGCAAACTGAAGCCTAAGGATGTAGCGGAATCTTATCCGCTTCTGGCCAAATTGGATCTTTTAGGGACAGATGGCTTAGTGGCTTATGTAAGCAGTATAAAATATGGTGTAATCAATCCAAAACGTTTGTATGGAAGGTATTTTGTTCCTCAAAAACGTATGAACTATGCTGGCGTTGTGCATCTCTTGGATAGTGTGGCGATTGGACCATTAATGGCTGGTATTCAGCCAAAAAACCAGTATTACATTCAATTTCAGGATTTGTTGCAAAACGGCAATCTGGATAATGCGCAAAGAACGAAAGTACTGATGGTGCTTGAAAAATTACGTTGGATGGGGGAGTCTTTCCCAGAGAAATATGTTTTTGTCAATATTCCTGAACAACGACTACACATCATGGAAGAGGGAAAAACCAGCCAATTGATGAATGTATGTGTTGGCGAAACCGATAATCCGGCATATACCCGTAAAGGTGAAAACCATGAAACTCCGGTCATGCAGGGCATCTTGGATGCCATGCAGGTCAACCCTGTATGGAATATCCCAAGTAGTATTGTGAAAAAAGAATTATTGGCAAGTGTACGGAACAATCCGAACTATCTTGCTTCACGTAATATGGTGGCATATTATAAAGGAAAGCAGGTGGATCCCAGTACCGTAAATTGGCAATCCGATTCGGTGGAGAAATTCCGCTTTAAACAAAATCCGGGTTCAGACAATTCGTTGGGCAATGTGAAATTTTTGTTTGAAAATGCTTATTCGATCTATCTCCATGATACACCTGCCAAACAAATGTTTGGACAGACCAACCGCGCTGTGAGCCATGGTTGTGTACGTGTTGAGAAGCCTGTAGATTTGGCCGGTTACTTGGTCAATAATGAAAAGCAGGCTGAGAAGATTGCAAAAGAGATTACAACGGATTCTATCACCAAGTCGCGTTGGGTAACACTGAAACGTCAGATGCCTGTATACCTGACTTATTATACAACCTGGCTTGACGATGAGGGTAAAATGGTTTCTTATCCAGATATCTATGGGTATGACCCACGTTTGAAAGAGGCGATGAAAAAATATTGGTCAAATTAAAAAGAAGACCTAACCGGAAGAAGGTTAGGTCTTTTTTCTAATCGTTTGGTTTGTCTTAGTATTCGGAGTTGTAGGCTAGAGCCAAACGAATAAAAGGATAATCTTTATTGACATTGTTATGGTCTTTGTAATGGCCTTCAAGTCTAAAATATCCGGAGTAAAGGTTGACCCCAAAGTTTTTCCAGATCCGTACAGATGCACTGGTGGATGCGGTATGAAGATAGTGGTGAGATTTGTTGCCACTGATCGTGACGAAATATCCACCCCGGTAATCTATACCAAATTTGAAGCGATTGAGTGTACTTAGTGTTGCTGATGCCCGGACATCTGCTCCAGGGCCATAATCGTAGGTACGACTTTCGCCAAAATGAAGATAGGGATCCGGTACTGCGGCCAGTACGACTGGGCCACCGCCCAGAATGGTGGTCAACTTGGTCCGTTTACTGATGTTATAATTGGAAAAAATATTGTAATTGATACTTTGTGACCCATAATAGAACGCTTCATTACGCAAAAAGTCAAAATGAGCAGAAACGATACCGCGATGTCGGCCTGTTAAATTGGATAATATTCGATTCCCATAGAGAGAAGCGTAAACATTAACTGCATTGACCATAGAGCTGTCATCTGATCCAATCTCAAGATTTAGAAAGAAGTCGTCAAATGGTTTCTTTTTATCGACATCATCGTTGTTGTAAATCAGTTTAATGCGCGCGTAGATGTCATTCTTTCCCCGGCTCAGGACATTATGCTCCTTGGCATCAAATCTGCGGATTCCCAACTCCACCTCAGTATGGACCGAAGAACTGTCAACTACGGCCCCTTTGGTTGTATTTCCCCAACGGCCGTCGAGCAGCCGATTTAAACCATTCATCGGATTGATCAACATTGCCAAAATTTCCTTTTTATTACGTTGTCCTTTCGTAAGGCTTGGCCTGGCGAGCACATGGTGTGAAAGACGATGAGTCATCTCACCGAGAATTGTTCCGCCAAAACTAGTATTGATAATATCATTGATCGAAGGTGGCTCTGTCTCACCTGCTGTCTCCCAGATGTAACTTCCGGCGACTGTCGCAAGCGTAGATTGTAGGAAACTAAAATTGTTGGATCTAAATGAATTGAAATAGAACTGACCATGGTAGGGGTGCGCGATCTGATTCGTAGCAAAGAGATTGTCATCCCAAGTCCAAGCGGAAAACTTCAAATGACTGAAGAAATTTTTGAAAGAAATATGGGAGACAGGATCTTTCCGAATGAAATAATTGACTGAGGCAGGTATGGCCTGAATAGAAAACCATTCGATTCCAGCCCTTAGAAAGTTTTTCTTTTGATAATTTACGATACTATCGGGTAATTTGGCATTGATCCGATCGGAAATCCATTTCGTCTGTTGCATCGATACGGTGATGCTATCCGTCATTTTTTTTTTGGGGCCGATAGGAATTATACTGTCTGTTGATGATTTTAGCTGCGTGCTGTCTGTTAGCAATGAGGGATTTAAGATTGAAAATGGTACGACAGACTGACTCGTATAAGTGGATCCGCTAGCTGTGGAATTAGCAAAGCCCAAGGTTCCAAAAAGGGTAGTAAATAGATTTATAAATAAAAATAAAATAGAGCGATATGTACCTAAATGTTGTTTCATAAGGGTTAATATACTGTTTTGCAATAAAACTTGTAATGAATAACAAATAGTTGCTAAAAGTGTTTTTAGGATTGTGATTTCTTTGTGTTTTAGCTGCGCATAGCTTGCTGATTTGCGGTACGGATTGTTACCTTTGCAGGGCTTTATTACTGTTCAACTAATTTTTGATATGAACAATACCTTTGAATTTTTTAATGTGCGATCCATCAATTTTAAGAATGAGCTATTTGCTGGTTTGACGGTTGCCATGACCATGATACCGGAATCACTTTCATTTGCAATATTAGCGGGCTTGCCTCCTCTGACGGGGCTTTATGCGGCCTTTTTAATGGGGCTTGTGACGGCAGTTTTGGGAGGAAGACCGGGTATGGTATCTGGTGGGGCCGGTGCGACTATTGTCGTTCTGATGGCGCTTGCAGCAAGTCATGGTATCGATTACCTTTTCGCAGCTGTGGTCCTGGCAGGTATATTGCAATTTTTGGTCGGTCTTTTTAAATGGGGTAAATTTGTTCGGCTGATTCCGCAGCCCGTTATGTATGGTTTCTTGAACGGATTGGCCATTATTATTTTCATGGCGCAGGTTGTCCAATTTAAAGTGAGCAGTGGAACAGGCACAGCCTGGATGTCGGGGTCGACATTATATATTATGGGTGGACTTACATTGTTAACGATGTTGATTGTGATCGGTTTTCCTCGGCTGACAAAAGCAATTCCTGCCTCGTTAATCGCTATTTTAGTCGTTTTTGGTCTGGTTTCCCTGCTGGGCATTGAAACCAAGAAGGTCGTGGACATCGCTTCAGTCAGCGGATCACTGCCACATTTTCATCTGCCCAATGTTCCCTGGAATTGGGAGACATTGCAATTGATCTTTCCATATTCCCTGGTGATGGCTGCTGTGGGGCTTGTTGAGTCTCTTTTAACCCTTAATATGGTTGATGAAATTACAGCTAGCAAGGGGGACGCAAATCGTGAGTCCATGGCGCAGGGGATAGCAAATGCGATTAATGGATTTTTTGGTGGAATGGGGGGATGTGCCATGGTGGCCCAGACGTTGGTGAATCTGAATGCCGGTGCACGGACCCGACTATCTGCTTTTATCGGGGCCATAACAATCCTAGTGATTATCCTGGTCGGTGCTCCTTTTATTGAGCAGATCCCAATGGCAGCACTTGTCGGGGTGATGATGATGGTTGCGATCGGAACTTTTCAATGGGTGAGTTTCCGTATCATCAATAAATTTCCGAAATCAGATATTTTCGTTGGTATTCTTGTTGCTGGAATAACAGTGTTATTGCACAATTTGGCCTTAGCTGTACTTGTTGGTGTCGTTGTGTCGGCATTGGTTTTTGCCTGGGATAATGCGAAACGGATACGGGCCAGAAAATACCTCGACCAAGATGGTATAAAGCATTATGAAATATATGGTCCTCTTTTTTTCGGATCTACCGCTAATTTTTTGGATAAGTTTGATATCTCTGAGGATCCCGATCGCGTCATTTTGGATTTTAAGGAAAGTAGGGTAGTGGACATGTCTGCTGTGGATGCGTTAAATAAAATCACGGAGCGTTATGCCGCACAACAGAAGAAGATAGAGCTTTGGCATCTCAGTGAGGATTGTCGCTCTTTACTCAAAAATGCCGAGGGAATCGCTATCGTTAATATTATGGAGGATCCGACTTATCAGGTGATGCCAGGTAAATAAGCTATTTCTTCCTTAATGCAATGAAAAGCTCACTACCTTGTCGTTGGGGTATGCTGTTAAAACAGTCCTCCATTTTTAAAATATCAAAGGCTACCTGAAACAGTCGTTGATATTCCGTTTTGTTTCCGCCAAAGGGTGGCCCTACTGATTCAAATGCTCTGTTAAACAATAGACCTGCAAGGATACCATGTGGATGGAGCAGATCGGCCATTTTGTTACTGTATTTTTCACGTAGAATCGGATCTAATGCACAGAAAAAAGTCTGCTCGAGAATATAATTGTATTTTTCGCCATGTTCAAAAAAATCTTCGCAGATAATCCGGAGCGGTGCAGCTTCACCAAACTCTTTTTGAACCTGATTGACTAATGTTGGTGCGATATCAAGTAAAGTGATATTTTTAAACCCTTTGTCAAGTAGCGCTTTCGCTTCGTATGCATTTCCACAGCCAGGGATCAAAATAGAAGCCTCTTTGGGAATCACCGTTTCCGCATATTCGATTAATGCCGGTGAGGCATAACCGATATCCCAGCCGGTCTCCCTGTTTTTATAGCGATTGTCCCAATATTCTTTATCCAAATCCAATATATCCATCGTATTATACGCCTGTTAAATCAAGCGGATACAATTTAAGGAAATCTTGTATAATACGGCATTATTTTTGTTTTTTACCTGAAAAATCTGTCCATAAGATTCGTAATAATCTCAATAGAGATGATAAAAAATAATTCGCTTTATTGTAGGTTTTTAACATTTTGTTTTTAGTCTTTTAAAACAAAAAAACAACTTTCGGATTTATATGATGTATTATTTCAACTAAAGAACGATTGTTATATGTTACTTAATAGGAGGATCTCTGTCTCATACTTCTTAAAAACCATTCAGACTGATCTGGTTCGAATTGTATTTTTTGGCTGTCTGGTGGGCCTACTGGCAAAACACAAAGACTTTCTCACATTGGAAATTCCCTTATCTTTAATTGCCATCGTTGGTACAGCCATATCGCTTTTGTTGGCTTTTCGAACTGCGCAATCTTACGATAGATGGTGGGAAGCTCGTATCGTTTGGGGTGGAATTGTCAATGATTCACGTAGCTTAATTCGTCTTTTGCAGACTTTTATCAGTAAAGATCAGGATATACATCTAAAAATGTTTGTTGAAAGACAGATTATATGGAATTATGCCTTGAGCGAATCGCTGCGAAAGGAGCCGTATTCAAAACGAGTAAGCGACTATTTGGAAAATCATCAAATCAAGGACACCAATGCTGTTTACGGAATTTTAAATGCGCATGGAAAGCATTTGCGTTTATTGGCCCAGGAGGGGTTGATTACTGAATTTCGGCAGGTTGCTGCAGACGAGATTCTAACGCGGTTTTCGGATTCAATGGGGCGATGTGAGCGGATAAAAAATACGGTTTTTCCGGTGTCCTATGGTAAGCTGATCCATTTTCTGATTTATCTATTTGCGCTCTTATTACCCTTTAGTCTGAATGATGATGTTATCTTGGTCAAAATGATGCTGACGATCGGAATTCCCATTATTTTTATTATTATCGAGCGTACAGCCATCTTAATGCAAGATCCTTTTGAAAATAAACCCATGGATACGCCGATGACAACGATATGCCAGACCATTGAGATGAATCTATTGGAAGCTATTGGCGAACCTACTCCAAAACCAACTGCACCTGCCGAGCAATTCTATTATATTCTTTAATTGGTTGATCGTAAATCTTAGTTATAATCGGATAGCTTGCTCACCAGATTTGGTTTCATAAAGCTATCCGATTATAAAGTTTTTGTGTTGAGCTACTTTTAGGTGATCGGGCTCCTGGCTATTGCGGTGTTCGCAATGTCTTAATTACGGCAGCAAATTCTTCCTGTTCATAACCCGCATCTTTTGCTCTTTTGAGCCAATTTGCTGCAAACTGGGGAAATTCAGTATTTATTCCACTTAATTTTGCTGTTGCAAGGATTCTTTCTGTTGCCTCTACGGAGATGGCGAGTGGGCTTTGGGAAAGCTTAAAATCTCCGCTACTGATCACAGCCCCCTCATGCTTTAAAAATTCGCCCATTCCCGGAGCAATTTCTGCGATGATATTGCCATATTCCCTGACGTCAAAATTTTCAGATTCGGCAATTAAAGCACCATGTAGAAAACCTGCTGCTGCGCCGTAGATATAGGAAAGTGTAGCTGTGTCCATGGCTGCTGCTGCACCAATATTTTCGCCTAGATATTTTAGATTCCCACCCAGAATTTTCAATGTATCTTCGATTTCAAGATATTTTCTGCTATTGCCCGAAAACAGTATTGTTGTATCCGGCTGCGCCATCTGTTCTGGCGCCACCTGTATCGCTCCATCAAGGTAATCGGCTGTTTTACCATTAAACCAGGTTTCGCTTAAACGTGCTTCCTGCGATGTACCTGTAGTCAATTGCACAATGAGTTTACCCGCTAATGTATTCCCTGTTTCGATTGATGAAAAAAGATCATTCGCTACCGAATAGTTATGAACGATAACAACACTCACTGGGCTCGCCTCAATGGCTTCGCTGATGTTTTTCGCTAGTCGAGCACCTTCTTTTACCAGTTGATCTGCTTTAGCGGCGGTTCGATTGAATACGGTGACCTGAAAACCTTTTTGTAGATAGAGCTGCGCTATTTTTATACCCATTGGACCTAGGCCAATAATGCTGATTTGATTTTTCAATGTTTCCATGTGTTTCTTTATTTGTTTTTATACAACAAATATGAGGACAAGCCGGTACGCTGGCAATAAGGGAAAAAGGATTCACCCAAGGAAAAATTATTCCCTATGGAATTGCAAAATTCAGTAGTTTTAATGAAAATTATGAAATTATGTATAGTAGAAAGATTCCCGAAGATCTTGACTGTGGCATAGTCGTCACAATGAAAATACTTGGTGGAAAATGGAAAGCCTGTATATTGGATGGTATCAACAAAGGTATAAAACGTCCCAGTGAATTGCATCGTGCTATTCATGATGCGAGCCCAAGAGTAATCAATATGCAGCTTCATGAATTGGAACAAGCTGGTATTATCGTGAAGAAAATTTATCAAGGACTTCCGCTTAAAGTAGAGTATAGCCTGACTGACTTGGGGATTAGCTTATTGCCAGTCATAGCAATCATTGATAAATGGGGTATTGAAAACAACCATTTGGTTGAAAATTTGAGAGAGCAGATTGTAGGCTGATACCGAAACCTGAAAATCATGAAAACAGACATATTGTAAAAGGACAATAGCGAATTGTAAATAAATCTATTATTGTGGCGGTAGTGAACTAGCTTTATCCCAACAGTCAGATAAGATAAGACCTGTTGGGCCTTGATAAGGGACAATTTGAAAAATAGCCTGCTGTTAATCCAGAAAAGATAATTGTATATGAAACAGCCACTACAAGCTGAAGCCTTTAACTTTGATCGAATACTTTCGTATAGCTTATATACCGTTTTGATTTCTTTTGCGCTCATGTTCGCTAGCACACTATTAATTCGCAATATTCATCCCTTATGGAATGCGGTCTTAGTCATAGGTTTCCCGTATTCATTATTTGTGTCGAAAATAAAATCGAGCGCAGATGTTATGATTTTTGAGGAAAACCAAATCATTGTGAACGGGAAAAACATCGCTATTCAAGATATTGAATTCTTTCGCATATTTGATTCGTTAAGGTTATATTTTGCATTGCGAATAACTTTAAAAACAGGCCAACAGTATATTCACTACCTTCCAGTTTCGGCAAAGCAAGATCTGGAAAACTATTTTGAAAAAGAGGAGGTAGGGAGCAGCAAAGGATCTTTTGATTTTATTGCCAAATATTATTCTTTATTGTATGTTTTACCAGTCATGATATTGCTAGGATTAGCTTATTCATTAGGTACGCAACTGTATTATTATTTGCAGTATTGATAAAATAAGGATTTCATAAAAACGGATAAAAGTAGTAATGAACAAACTGTGAGGGGAAAGAGCGCTTAAATTAAGTCAATTCCTGTACGAGTCTAGCTCCGAAACGTTGTAATTGATAGACGGATATTCATTGGGTTCAGGCGAATATTAGACCGGTCTAAAAGTGGTGCCAGCTTATTCTATATTTGATTGTTGGGTTTGTTATCTCAGGATACTGCTACAACAACAGAATGGTTTAATTAAGGTATTACTTTTAATGATAATAATATGAAAACAATGAAAATGACAGTGATGACACTGCTAATAGCTGCGACTTTTGCGATATCAAGTTGTGGTGGAGGAAAGGATCAACCGGCAACTCCAATTAATGCAGATCAGTTTGAAAAACTAAATCAAAACAAGGATAATGCTGGTAAGCGCTTTAGTTTAACAGGATACCCTTACCTTAACAGTGACGTAACAGTCCGTAGCGATATGGAAATTGCTGTTTCGTTGTATTCCGAACCAAAAGGAAAAGGTGATTATATCGGCAGTATAGATTTGGGGTATAAGGACAATAAAAACGGAATGTATATCCCGGAGAAGTTCACTGCAGAGGATTTGCAGGTTTTTGATAATGAAGGAAATAGTCTTGGGATAAATGATAAAATTACCATTTCTTTCGAGATGGATCTGGATACCAAACGTCCACCAAGAACGGGTATTAAAAAATTGGAAAAAGACGAAAATGGCAATCCAAAGATGGTTGAACAGCAGCCTACATACTATGGAGATGGGCCATCTGATATAAAAATCGAAAAGGCGAAATAGTTGCTTTTCATGTGTTTTTGAGGCAAAGGGATGAGTTATTACGATTTTACAGGACTGACATTTGTGCTTGCGGACAACAGGCTCAAATTAACAGAAAATAATAGGTTAGGACGTTATCGGTATTCCAATATTAATCTGACCTTCTTAAAACAATGAAGTATTACAGCTGTTAAGAACGTTAATTTTTCTTTAAGCATGAGTTAATGTTATAAATAATACGGATAAAAAAGGTAGATTTAAGATATGAATAAAGAACAGCACTATTTGGATATAAACAGAGCGTCCTGGAATAGTAGAACGGATTCACATCTCAAGTCGGAATTTTATTATCTCCCAGGTTTTCTTCAAGGGAGAAGTTCTTTGAATGATATTGAGTTAGATCTGCTTGATGATATTCAGGGGAAAACAATATTACATTTGCAATGCCATTTTGGTCAAGACACAATTTCACTGAGCCGGCTCGGTGCTGAAGTTACGGGGATCGATTTGTCCGATAAGGCTATAGAAAGTGCACGAAAAATTGCCGAACAGACAAATGCCGATGTTCGTTTTATCTGTTGTGATCTATACGATCTGCCGAATCATTTGGACCAGCAATTTGATTTTGTTTTTACGAGTTATGGTACAATCGGCTGGTTACCTGATTTAGATAGATGGGCAAAGGTTATTTCCAGATTTTTGAAGCCTAAAGGGAAATTTGTGTTTGTTGAGTTCCATCCTGTCGTTTGGATGTTTGATGATAATTTTGAAAAAATAGGTTATCGGTATTTTAATTCAGGAGCCATTATAGAAACTGCAAACGGAACTTATGCGGATAGAAATGCGTCTATAACAGAGGAGTATGTCATGTGGAATCATGGTATAAGTGAAGTGGTCAATAGTCTGATAAAAAATGGACTGCAAATCGCGCAACTTGATGAATTTGATTATTCCCCCTATAATTGTTTTAACGGGACGATTGAATTTGAAAAGAATAAATATCGGATTGAACTACTTGAGGACAAAATTCCAATGGTCTATGCGATAGTGGCCATAAAGAAGTAACATCTGAGCGTTGGACGACCAAAAAAAGGAATTATGATAAAGGTATTTATAGCGGGTGCAACAGGATGGGTGGGAACTGAGCTAAGCAAAAAGATAACGCAGGAAAAGGGCTTACAATTGGTGGGTGGTCTGTCCCGCTCCAAAGGTGGTGCTGATTTAGCAACAATTTTAAATCTGGGAGACGGGCCGATTCCATTATTTGATAATATAACAGATGCGCTTGATCTAGTGGATTTTGACGTGATGATTGATTTTACCAGACCAGAAATTGCAAAGAGCAATGTTATTGCAGCATTAAAAAGAGGGAAGCGAGTTGTATTGGGAACTTCGGGGCTAACAGATGCTGATTTTAAAGAAATCGCAGCGGTGGCAGATGAGCATCATACGGCAATTTTAGCTGCCGGTAATTTTGCAATCACTGCAGTGCTTCTACAGAAGTTTGCGGAAATTGCGGCTAAGTTTATCCCACATTTTGAAATTATTGATTACGCTTCTGGAGATAAGCCTGATGCCCCAAGTGGCACTGTCGCTGAACTTGCATATCGCCTTTCCAAAATTCAGACACCGGAATTAGCGGTAGCAATTGACGATACCGTCGGACGAAAGGATGCGCGTGGGGCAAGCATAAATGGTATACAGGTACATTCTGTGCGCTTACCGGGACATATTCTTGGTGTTGAGGCGATATTTGGTGAAAAGGACGAAACGTTGATCCTTCGTCACGATGCAGGTAATGGCGCAGAACCTTACATAAAAGGGATTTTGATGGCTGTAAGTAAGTTGTCGACCTTTGAGGGCTTGAAGCGCGGATTGGACACCGTAATGGATGTATAGAAGCGAAGATATCGAATAATCGGGATTAAAAAATTAGATTATTTTATACTAAAATAATTAGTATAATACTGTTTTTTATTTTTATATTTACATACTTATTTAGCATGTGAACACTTATTCGTAAGCCTATTTTGGATATTTAGGAGAGGTGTATGGATGCTCCAATGTGGTTGAGAGCTTATAGATAGGCTGACCATACGGTTTGACAGATTAGACTAAATTTGAGTTAGATGCCATGGAAGATACGATTGGACAGTTAAATACAGCATATAAAGGACAGATTTTCCGGATTACCTATCAGGAAAGAGATTTTCAGATTCAATTGTTGAAAAAGTGTCCAACAAAAGAAGAAACAGAATTGGAGATTCTGTTAGATGGTCTATTGCAAACTTTGGTTAAGAACAAAGAGAGATGGTCTTTTCAGCAGCATGAATTGGATCAGGATCTTGCAAATCATATCTGGCGGGCCATCTCTCTCCGGTATAGACTTTGATAAGAATCAAAGTGCTGGGACTATTTTTTTAATTTACGCCAGGTCCAATAAGTTCAGTAGTAAGGCCTAAAAATCTCAGTAGATTTTTACTGTCAAAAATTAAAGTAGCATAATGTTTTCCCTTTTTAAAGGTAAGTTTTGAACCACCTGGAAAGGTACTTCCTTCCTCCATTTTTTGTGTTTTGGCCGCATATTTACTGAATTTAGCTGCGCTTTCCTTAAGCGTGGTTTTGTTCATCACAAGATTAAAAGGTAAGCCCTCGACAACAAGCACTTGATCTTCTGGGATATCAAAAAAGATTTCATTGATGGTATTATCTTTTCCAAGACTGGTATAGAGTTCCAGACCAGAATTGGTCAACCATTTGGCATATTTTTCTTCGTTGGCATCTTCATAGTAGACCGTTTTCGCATTTAAAGCTGCTTCGATCTTTTGCACTGTCTGTGGGAAAATAAATTCTGAATCCTTGTTTAGGAGCGGTTTTATTCCTGCATGGTTTTGCGAGAAAACGCTCATGGTCAATAGCAGGAAGAACATATTCAATGTTAGTGTTTTTATCATCATAGTGATCTATTTTAAGTTCTGGAAAATACGATAATTAAAGATATTAAAAAATTAATCAAATTCATTTCGTCTTTATGGCATTGAGATATGTCCTGATATCCTGTTCGAGTTTTATAGGGTATGTATAGTTCAATTTATTCGCTAGTTCCCTGCCAATTTCTGCGACAAGATTGGCCATTGCGAATAGTGCCGTCCAATTTTCGTTGATATCGCCGGCTGAAAAAGTCCGCATTACTTTTCCCCAGGTTTGCTCGGTCAGGTATTTTTTAAATAGGCGTCCATGTTTATTGGTTGTGATGTTCCAATCATGCTGGCTAGCGATATACCACTCAATCAAGGGTACTAGATAATCTGTACGTATATTGTCTTCGGACATAAATTTTGCATAAAAAATATCCTCTCTTACGAGACATTTGGCGACATACGTACAGTCCCACCAAAAATCATTGAGTAGCTGTTTGAATTTTTGCTCGGTAGGCCTTTTTATGATTGACACCCGATAGGAAGGTTTTTGGATCGCTTCTGTTAAACCTTCTTTGTCAAGGAGTACTTGATAACCAATATCCCAATCTTCACATAACGGGATTTGGTGCACCTCTTCCAAAAAATTAGGCTTACTATATAACTTAAAATCAACTTTTGTGTGATCTGCATATAAAACCATCTTCATGGCATGTTTGCTATCAAAGTAGCTTTCATCCTCTTCAATCATGGCGATAGGAGTGCCAAAGTTACTTAGCCAATTCTTATTGGCGACATACTTGCTGTTGTCATCAAATACGAGTTCGATGTCTAAATCACTTAATTCATCAACTGGCGCCAGTGGATTTACTAAGGAGCTCGTTAGGAGAACTGCCCGAATATCCGTATTGTTTTGTGCCCAATCAATAATCTGCTGTAATTTTTCTGCTCGAGTTTGCATATTTTTAGTTTATTTATGGGGAATAATCCCGTTCATTTCTAAAGAAGGACGACTTACGGCCGTTGGCATCGCAAAGGTGTTGGAACGGCGAACATTAAAAATATACGAAAAAATTGAGAAATAATGATAATAAGGCCAATTAGTATTAAGATACCTAATCTTATCAAGAGATGTTTTTTTATTTGTTTATCTCTCAAAATAGGCGTGCGAATGAAGAATACCGTTCCTGCAGAGTAAGCTATGATGAATATAATCCCTATAAGCTGTCGGAACCTGTAAGATATATTAAACCAACCATTTGTATAGAGTGACCCTATAATTACTGTTGATAAAAGAAAATAGCCTATAGTTCATGTGGTAAAATTAACGTTTTGCCCATACCGGATGACTTAAGACTTTTTGTTGGAAAAACTTCGTTTTCTAATAGTCTTTTAGCTATAAATCATGATTATAGCAAAAATAGAGGGTGAAGATTAATGTGCCAAAAAATGTAGGGAGATATTAGTCCTTGAAATAGAGATTATAAACGATTACTAATGACAGTATTATTTAATGGGATTGGTTGCTTTATTGCTTTAACTTGCATTTTTTGCAATATTATGCAATAATATGCTTATTTTTTGATTTATTATTGATAGTTTTGTACGACTAAGCCTAGACAAGTCTATCGCTATACTATTTTAGTTTATCTCAAATTATATGGAAATTAAATCATTACCCATTCGTCCGGATACAGCGAGAAATGCTGTCAGGTTTATCTTTTTTGTGTGTGGGTTGGGACTCGCCAGTTGGGCACCTGTCGTTCCTTATGTTAAGCAACGGCTTGGAATAGATGATGGTGTATTGGGGCTTTTGATGCTTCTTATCGGCGGTGGAGCTCTTTTTATTATGCCATTTTCGACCATCCTTCTCAATAAATTTGGAACAAGAAAAATTATCTTTCTTTCGGGTATCACACTCGCACTGATACTGCCGATGTTGTTAATTGCTAATTCCATCATAACAATGGGGATTACCCTATTCTTTTTTGGTATGTGTATGGGAGGAATAGAAGTTTCCGCAAATGCGCACTCAATCCTTATCCAGAAACTCTTTGATCGACCGATCTTATCCGGTCTGCATGGTATCTTTAGTGTGGGAGGATTAACGGGGTCGCTCGGATTAGGACTGTTGATAAAGTTAGGGTTTCAGGCTACCTATGCCATGTTATTGATCTCCTTACTGATCGTTGTGATTATGTTCGTCATGTATCGTAGGTTGTATGCGCATGATGATGAAATACGCATTAATAGTCATCATGATGACAAGAAAATGGCCGCAGGTCAGTCCAAATGGGCTGGTTGGTTCAATTTGCATGTTTTATTTCTGGGCATGCTCTGTTTTTGTGCTTATCTGTCCGAAGGTTCAATGTTGGATTGGAGTGCGGTATTTTTGCATGAGGAAAAAAATGCACCGCTTGAAATTGCGGGGATAGGATATGCTGCCTTTTCCATCGCCATGGCAACAATGCGACTTTTTGGCGATGTACTTGTTGTCCGGTTAGATCATCGGGTTGTTGTGGTCGGAGGGGGACTCTTAGCGGTATTCGGTTTGCTGGTAGCTGTTTTATCACCTTCTTATTGGGGTGCATTAGCCGGATTTATCCTATTGGGCTTTGGCGCTGCTAATATTGTTCCGATTTTATTTAGTCATGCCGGAAATTTAAAAGGGGTTGGGGCATCAGCAAGTATTCCGGTTATGTCGACATTGGGTCATTCGGGACAGTTGTTGGGCCCCGCCTTGCTGGGTGGAGTTGCCCAATTTTATGGAATTTCAGTCTCGCTTATAGTCGTTGCTTTTCTTATGCTTTCACTTTCGGTGTCTTATTGGACGTATTGGAAATTCCAGACTAGAAAATAAATTCTTGCAAACTATAGCTGGGCAATTACCTCTCGTGATTGGCCAGCTATAACTTACTCAGTTGAACGTTTTATTTTGAAGGTCGGCAACAAAAAAACGATGTGCATCTGTCCAGTTCTTCAACCGTTCAAATCGGTGCTCATTGACATTGTGAAATGTATTGAACATAAGCCCTTTTCCAGAAAAACTGTCTAGATTCTTTAGATGATCGTCAATAAGAAAATCGGTGTCGATAATACCTTTATTCCCACAGAATACGATGTTCTTCCACGAAATAAATGGAAAATATTCCTGTAGCCATTCCCGTTTCTCTAAAAGACTATTGGGAAATTCCATTGCGGCAGATACGACAAAAATCTCATAATAGTTTTGTAATTCCTTCACCACGTCTTGTGCATCTTGTGCAACAGGGATGCTGCGGAAAAAACCTGGTGTATGCAAATACCGTAAGACTGCCGTCTGATCAGGTAAACAATCCGCTTCCTTCAGCCCTACGATATCGTTTTCATTTATCCGTATACCCGTTTCTTCAAAATAATGTGAAAGATAGTGTCGTTGGATGTCTGCAAGTACACCGTCCATATCAATGGAAATTGTCTTTTTTATCATAAGTTATATCTTTATTATTGCACAAATGTAATTATATAATTGCAAAATATTGCAATTATAGCAATTTTTTGCAATTTATTTTATTCTGGTAAATCTATATATTTGTTCCTATGCTAAAGTACGATCGTCTACAAACCATTTTAGATATCACCAATAGGGAGGGCTCGGTTTCATTTCAAACCTTGAGCAAAAAGCTTTCGGTATCCGAAGATACCATACGGAGAGATATCAAGGAATTGAATGATCGGGATCTCCTTCGCGCGGTACGGGGTGGAGCTCACAGCATTGTGCAAAAAAAATATCATTATCGTGATCGCGAGAAAGCAGGGCTGGAACAGAAAAAGATTATTGCACAAAAAGCTTTATCATTAATAAAAGATGATCAGGTGCTTTTTTTCGATGGGGGTACATCTATCCTGGAGTTGACTAAAATTTTACCAAAGGATCTTAAAGTTACTATCATTACGAATAGTTTTCCTGTCGCGAGTGTGATCGAAGACCATCCTTTGATCGATATCATATTTTTGGGAGGCCGACTTTATAAATCCGCCTTTACCACTTTTGGCAATACTACGTTGGAAAGCATTGCTAATTTTAAAGCTGATTTATACTTTTTGGGCGTTTGTTCAATTACCCCTGAAAATTTGTCCTGTAATTATCAGGAAGATGCTGAAACGAAACGGGCAATGATGAAACAGAGTGTTCGCATCGTTGGATTGTGTACTTCCGATAAATTTGATACTGAGTCAAGCTTTATCATCGATAAAACCAAAAAGCTTGATATCATTGTGACAGAACAGGAATCAACGAGCCCCCAAATGCGTAAATATATTGCTCAGGGGATTGAGCTGCTTTAGACAATCAATGATGTAGCAGTTTTTTTGCTACATCATTGATTGTTATCAAAGCTATTTTGCGGCTTTGATCTGAATATCCAATGTAAATTCGTCCTCAATAGCTCGGTTGCCGAGGTCAGAGAAAAAGCTGGCCGAACGATATTGGATATCAAAATCCAATCGATTTACCTTTACACCTAAAGCTTCAGCCGAAAGTCCGTCAGCAGTGCTGGTTACCTTTGCAGGAAAAGATATCGCTTTCGTTTTGTTTTTGATGGTAAGATTCCCTGTGATTACTGGAGTAGCCTTGCTGTTATCCACTTTGCTGATAATGAATTTTGCTGTTGGATACTTCGGTACATCAAAGAAATCTTCATTTTTAAGATGACCAGTTAGTTTTGGCGCATCAGTACATGCCATCGAATTCATATCAATGGTAAATCCACCACCGGTAATTTTACCTTTTTCTGTTTGGATCGTTCCGTCTTTCAAGGCAATGGTACCAACATGACCACCGACGACTTTCTTCGCATCCCATTTGATTATTGATGATTGTGTACTGACTTTATACGTTGTTTTTTGCGCAAAAGCAAAGGAAGTACTGCAAATAATAGCAATGAATAATAAGGTTCTTTTCATAGAGATGATTTGTTTAAAATCAAATATACAAGAAAGTAGGCATATTCAAATGAGTAAGGTAATGATTATATAAACGATAGTTTTAAATCAATGATTTTAACCATTCCTGAAAAAGTGGGTAGACTTTGATGACATGATTTATCCTGTAAAACTAGGAAATATTAGCTCCTAACCAGTATAAAGTTGGCTAGGAGGGGAGCTTATCCATTGCAGGAACATTATCTTTTAAGCGGTCCAATATATTTATAGCTATTGATGAATATGCCAGTCGGGGTTGCCTTGGAGTCAAGGAAGACAAGTTCCTGGGCGTACACCTTATCTGAGAGTAGGCGCTTGCCATGTCCCAGCAAAACTGGGTAGGTAATGAGCACCACTTCGTCGACGAGACCCTGCTCAAGTAAAAGAGAGGTCAGTGTAGAACTACCTACAACAATCAGATCGGGACCATTCATTGACTTAAGGGCATGAATCGCGGCGACAATGTCTTCTTCCAAATTTTTTACTGGCCCCCAGGTTAGACTGTCGGGACGGTGTGTTGCAACATATTTCGTTGCAGCATTTATGGTATTGGCCATAGGGAAATCTCCCGCATTGGGCCAGAAGCCACTAAAGATATCATAAGTCTGACGACCTAAAAGAAGGTCGAAGTCTGAGCCATATGCCTGAAAGAGCATTTCCGCTCCTGCGGGACTTCTATAGGCAGTTGTCCATGCGCCATAGGCGTAATCTCCATCGTGTTCGATGATGCCATCAAGGGAGATGTGTTCGAAAATTCTGATCTTTCTCATTGTTTCAAGTGTTTGATTATCAATTCAAATTTAGCGAAGTTTAGAAGCACGGATGAGGTGCAATTGCGACAATATAAGGGGGTAAAACCTTTATGTCAATCTGCTGTTTTTAGGAATAATTACGAATTGTCCGAAGGTCGATTCAATATGATTTACGAACAAAATACGGAAATGTATAAAAATATGTAGAACTTTAATCCTGCAGATACCGGTGCATGTGGATTTTAAATCTCCCTGTGCCAACGGTACATTCGGCAATGTAAAGAAAAAAAGATACGCGTATGGAATTTTCACCTTTCAACAACGTTGTTAAACTCTGTCTTCGGGGTATGAGCATGGAAGAAGCCAAGCATACTGAAGAAGCCCTTAGCTTATTTATGCAAGCTTGGAACGAAGCCACAGACGATCACGAACACTTTCTTGCAGCTTATTATATCGCCCGGAATCAAGAGGCTATTTCCGACAGATTGACATGGTTGGAGGCGGCCTTGAGCCTTGCATTAAAACTAAATGATGATACGGTTAAGAGTGCTTTGCCAAATCTTTATTTGAACCTGGCTAAATGCTATGAAGCGCTGGGGGATAGTGATAAGTCTCATGGATATGCTGATCTGGCTGCAGTCTTGGGGGAAAAACCATCAGATACCGGTCCATTTTATCATGGTACAAGAGCTGATTTACCAGTGGGTGCGCTATTGACAGCGGGAGGTAATTCTAACTATCAATCTGAACTTACCATGAATCATATTTATTTCACCGCATTAGTTAACGGAGCCGGACTCGCGGCGGCTTTGGCAAGGGGCGATGATCGCGAACGTGTTTATATTATTGAACCAATGGGAAGCTATGAAAATGATCCAAATCTAACAGATAAAAAATTCCCAGGTAACCCGACGCGTTCTTATCGCTCCACAATGGCATTGAAAATCATCGGTGAAGTAAGCGACTGGGTCAGACCGAGCCCCGAAGAGCTTCAGCGGTTCCGTGAACGTTTGGCGAAGGGTAATGGAGAAATAATCAATTAAATGCAAGAGGAATATTACCTGTCCAATATTTAGAGAATGCTAGATTGGTGCTTCTAAAGAAAGATCATGAAGGTGATCAGGGGCTATGAGATTGATTTTGAAAGGGATTAAAATTTGAAAGGGATCAAATTGACTGTTCAGAGCGGTTGACCAAGAACATTTTGCGATTTTCATTGTTTGTTCAATGTCAATAATGCCTGACAGATTCTTTTTTTCGGGCAAATCCCCATTAACTTCGCACAACGTGGTAAATGGATCTTATTTATTGATAATTTGGATCCAATTGGTATTTTATAAAAAACAAAAGAATGATTAAATCGAAAGGTTACGCGGCGAAGGACGGCAATTCCCCGCTTGAATATTGGGAATTTGAAAGAAGAGAACTTGGTTCAAATGATGTGCTAATCGATATCTTGTATAGTGGTATTTGCCATTCAGATATTCACCAGGTGCATGATGAGTGGGGTGGGACACAATATCCAATTGTTCCGGGGCATGAGATCGTTGGTCGCATCAGTGCGGTAGGCAGTGCGGTGACCAAGTTTAAAAAAGGTGATCTAGCCGGTGTTGGTTGTATGGTGGCATCCTGTGGTGAGTGCGATAATTGTAAATCGGATCAGCAACAGTTTTGTTCGGAGAAGAAAACGGTGTGGACTTATAATAGCACCGATGTGATGCACGATCACTCTTGCACCTATGGTGGGTATAGCGATAATATTGTGGCTGATGCAGACTTTGTCTTACATGTGCCGGAATCGCTTGATATCAAAAAGGTAGCTCCTTTACTTTGTGCGGGGATCACCACTTACTCGCCCTTGAAACGATGGAATATCAGCAAGGGGCATAAAGTTGGCGTGCTAGGGTTAGGTGGTTTAGGCCACATGGCAGTAAAGATCGCTGTCGCCATGGGAGCTGAAGTTACGATGATAAGCCATTCGCCCCGTAAAAAAGCAGATGCGGCGCTGTTAGGTGCCCAGAAGTTTTTAAATACGCATGAGTCTTCGGAGTTGAAGGAGTTTTCAGCCTATTTTGATTTTATTATAGACACCGTATCGGCACCTCATGATTATAATCTCTATTTGGCATTGCTAAAAACCAAAGGTGTATACATCTGTGTTGGTATCCCAGCAGCGCCAATGGAAATTAACGGACGCTCGATTATGGGAGGAAATAAAATTTTGACGGCTTCAAGCATTGGTGGTATACAGGAAACACAGGATATGCTTGATTTTTGTGCTGAACATAATATCCTTCCAGAAACCGAATTGATTGACATCGATTATGTGAATGAGGCTTACCAACGTGTATTGGACAGTGATGTAAAATACCGGTTTGTCATTGATATGGCTTCATTAAATAAATAGTGTCAACAACATAAAAAAAATAGGAATCGTCCACTATTGAAGTGAACCTCAAAAGTTAGACGGATTAACAAAATTAAGTTTTTTGTACTAGAGCTCGGTGTTCCACCGGGCTCTTTCCATTTAACCTATGTTTTATTCTTTAATTTTGTTTTTGTCTCCTTAGCGTCTCTTTCTAAATATTCATTTCTAAAAGGATTTACTTTTATTTTTAATCGCTTTTTCCAAGAAGCTTTCTCCTGCCTGTTTGTCTGCGGTTTAAAATCTGCTATTCTGCCGATCTGTATTTATTTCTGATTTTTTGGTTCGTATCTTTAAAGCCTATTTTTTTTAGTTTTTATACTGAAGCTGCTCGTTGTTTTGTTTAAGCTGCTCTTTTCGATCGTTTTAGCAAAAAACGGTGCTCGATATGAGTGATAATTTGTTGCGCATTTTGTCGAGATTGATGATATATCTCCAGAAAAGGAAAAACAGCAGGTTTCGGATTTTTTACCTTGATTGATAGGCCTAATTTTGAGCTGTTGAAAATTATCGTCATGGAAATTATAGCATCTAGATTGCTGGTCAGGGATTGGACAGCCATCACCAGGGAATTGCATGATAAGGGCTTTGTGATTGTACCTGATCTATTAAATCAAGTCGAATGTGATGAACTGGTTGCAGCTTACTGTGCTGACAATAGGTATCGAAAAACTATTGTAATGGAACGTTATCGCTTTGGTTTGGGGGAATATAAATACTTTCAATACCCCTTACCCGAGCTGATTACGACAATAAGGGAAAAAGTATACGCATTGATTGCTCCAGTCGCCAATCAATGGATGGAGGAGCTTAATATGGACCGAAGATTTCCGGCTTCGCATGCTGCCATGCGAGAACTTTGTCAGCAGCATGGACAGGTGGAACCTACCGTCCTTATTTTAAAGTATAATACAGGCGGATTTAATATGCTACACCAGGATCTATACGGTGAAATTTACTTTCCCATGCAAATCGTATTGCTGTTGGATCAGGTGGATCAGGATTATGCCGGTGGTGAGTTTGTTATCACGGAACAGATACCACGGGCGCAGTCTAAGGTTAATGTCTTAAAACCCAAGCGCGGCGATATGATCATCTTTACAACTAATTTTCGCTCAGCTAAAGGCTCCAAAGGCTATTATCGGGTCCATATGAAGCATGGTGTTAGTCCATCGCACAAGGGGCACAGGCATAGCCTTGGCATTATATTCCATGATGGTCTTAGCTAAGGATAGGAGATTCTTGCAGGTATAAAATAGCCCATTTAAATTATAGGTATGTATACAATAGAACAAAGATTAAAAACGAAACAATGGGATCTTATCCTTGACGAATTGATCGACAAGGGATTTGCGGTTGTTCCCGATGTTGTTGACGAACAGGAATGTGCTCAATTGCTTGGTGAGTTTAAGGCCGAATATCGCTATAGAAAGACCGTTGTGATGGAGCGCTATCGTTTTGGTCGGGGTGTTTATAAATATTTTCATTATCCATTGCCCAGCATATTGACCGAATTAAGGGAACACTTTTATGATTATCTGATGCCGTTAGCCAATAGATGGATGGAAGTCTTAAAAATAAATGTGCAGTTTCCGCAGATGCATAGGGATTTTATAGCACAATGTAAAAATAACGGTCAGGATAAGGCTACAGCCTTAATTCTCGGATATGGTGCTGGCGGATTCTGCGCCATGCATCAGGATCTTTATGGAGAGATTTTTTTTCCAATGCAGCTTGTTCTTTTTTTAGATGATATTGATACAGATTATATAGGCGGAGAATTTATTTTAACGGAAAATATACCGATGGCTCAGTCCCGTACACATGTCGTTAAGCCCAAAAAAGGTGATATTATTGTGTTCACGACTAATTTTCGTCCGGTTAAAGGCGCAAGAGGTTACTACCGCGTAACTATGAAACATGGGGTATCGACCATTCATAGTGGCGAACGCCATACGTTAGGCCTGATCTTTCATGACGCTAAATCATAAAAACTAATCCCAGTCAATGGTCAGACATATAGATTTAGGAGGGACAGCGGCTGACAGAAAGAGGTCCTTAAGTTCCTTCATTCGAAAGGGTGAAATTACCTTGGGCGGATATAAAAAGGTTAAGATTTACGGTCGTCTAAACTGTGCCACGGGTAAACGGATGAAAGTCGAACATCGTGTTTTCTTTCGGGATGAAGCTGATGCCTTCAGCCATGGATATAGACCATGTGGTCATTGTATGCGGGAAAAGTACAAGGAGTGGAAAACTAAGCAGCAGATTCTGGAGCATGGTTAAAATAAACGCAGATCTCGGTCTGAAAATTTGCAATCACATTTTAGTTTGCCAGATGAAGATCCTTAAAGGAAAAGTGGAAGTCGTGTTGCGTTGACAATTTCTTTCATGACAAAATAGCTTTCCATATGTCTGATTCCTTTAATCGTTGCAAGCTTATTGAAGTTAAATTCATGATAATGGTCGACATCTCTGACCATAACCTTAAGCTGATAATCAAAAGCTCCTGTCACATGGAAGCATTCGACCACTTCCGGAAATTTCTGTATTTCTTCCATAAATAGCAAAGCACTTTCGTTTGAATGCTTTTCCATACTGATCGATACAAGAACCATCAGGTTCAGGTCCAGTTTTCTTCGATCCAGCAAATATACCTTTTGTTTGAGCACAGCTGTAGCCGTCAACTTCTTAATCCGTTCGTATACAGGAGTCATGGATAAGTTGACTCGATCGGAAATTTCCTTGTTACTCATGTTGGCATCCTGTTGCAAAAGGTCCAAGATCATAAGATCTTTTTCATCTAATTTCATTGTTGTAGTAATTTAAATCTAAAAACAAAGGGGTATAAGCCTGTCGTTGGAATAGTGAATCTAAAAATAATAATATTTCAATATAATTTTACTAAAATAAGTTTAATAGCAGGTATTTAACACTATAATTTAATTTAAAGTAGTAAATTCATATTACTTAATATCAGTTACCAACCTAGAAAAAGAATTATGAGTGATCCCCAATTAAAGAAAGTCCTTGGCCCCGTAATGTTGTGGGGATTGGGGGTAGGGTATGTAATTTCAGGAATGTATTTCGGATGGAATCTTGGTCTGGCAGAAGGAGGGACCTTAGGGTTAGCCATCGCGACTATATTTGTCATTATTATGTACTTAACCTTTACCTTCAGTTATACAGAAATGGCTTGTGCCATACCGAAAGCTGGAGGGGCTTTTGAATATGCCAATAGGGGACTGGGAAAACAATTGGGGTTTGTCGCTGGGATTGCTCAAAATATAGAATTCGTTTTTGCACCGCCGGCCATTGCAGCGGCGATAGGTGCTTACCTTCATTTGCTTCATCCTGGCGTAGGTTATCTTACTTTTGCGATCGGAGCCTATCTGATTTTTACAGCAATGAATATTTTAGGTGTGAAACTCGCTGCTTCGTTTGAATTGGTTGTGACAGTCCTTGCAGTTATTGAATTATTGATATTCGCCGGTGTGACGCTGCCAGCATTTAAATTTTCTAATCTCCAACAAAATGCACTTCCTAATGGGTATTCAGGCATTTTTGCATCCATTCCATTTGCCATCTGGTTTTTTCTAGCGATTGAAGGGATCGCCAATGTGGCTGAGGAAACCATCAATCCACAGAAAAATGTATTGATCGGTTTTGGATCAGCTATCGTTACTTTGGTCGTATTGTGTATCATTACATTTTTATCAGCGGTTGGTGTCGCTGGCTGGGAAGCCGTTGTCTATCCACCAGGAAGTACCGAGGCCTCGGATTCTCCTTTACCTCTTGCTATTGCCAACGTCATTGATAGCTCCCATATTCTATATAAATTACTAATCGGGGTAGGGTTGTTGGGGCTTATTGCGTCGTTCCATGGTATTATTTTGGCCGGAGGACGTGCCACTTTTGAATTTGGGCGGGTAGGATATGCACCATCTATCTTAGGAAAAGTTCATTCACGCTTTAAAACACCAGCTAATGCGCTATTGATCAATATGGCTGTTGGTATAGTCGCGCTACTGACGGGGAAGACGGCTGGGATCATTACCATTGCCTGTTTTGGTGCAATCAGTCTCTATATTATATCCATGTGGTCTTTTTTTGCCTTACGCAAGAAAGAACCCGCATTGGAGCGCCCATTTAAAGTTCCTTTGTATCCCTTATTTCCTATGCTTGCGCTGATCATCGCCCTGATCTGCCTGGTTGCTATGATTTACTACAACCCATTGACAGCCTTACTATTCTTTGGGCTTGTCATCTTATCATACCTCTATTTCTTAATCTTCCTTGACAAGGATAAAACCATCAAATCATGATCGACAAAAAAGAAATTATTTCCAAATTAAAGGCAAGTACGAGTGCGCACGTAAAAGTCGCCGTAGCAGATATTGATGGCGTATTGCGGGGCAAATTTATGCACCGTGATAAGTTTATCTCTTCATTGGACAATGAATTCGGCTTTTGTTCCGTCGTGTTTGGATGGGATGTCAATGACCAAGTTTATGACAATGTGGAAATTACTGGCTGGCATACCGGTTATGGAGATTTTCCCGCTCGTATAGATGGAAATACCTTCCGAAAGATACCCTGGCAGGAGGATGTTCCATTTTTTCTGGCTGACTTTGAATCGTCACATACTACAGATCAAAATGTGTGCCCGAGGGCGCTCTTAAAAAATATCATAGCACAGTCTGAACAGGCTGGCTACAAACCCATTTTTGCACAGGAATTTGAATGGTTCAATTTTATTAAAGGTGATATCAATGCATCACAGAACAGCTTTAAAGAAATGACACCGATTACCTCAGGAATGTTCGGTTATTCCATCTTGCGGATGTCTGATAATTACGGGTTCTTTCGTGATCTTCTTGCGATGCTCGAACAGTTTGGTATTCCCTTGGAAGGTTTGCATACTGAAACAGGACCTGGCGTAATGGAGGCCGCGATTCAATGCAGCAATGCTCTTGAAGCTGCAGATCGGGCTACACTCTTTAAGTCAGCAGTAAAGGAGATCGGTAAAAGACATGGTATTGTCGCTAGCTTTATGGCCAAGCAGACGAAAGAGCTACCGGGCTGTAGCGGTCACGTACATCAGAGCCTCTGGGACCTAAAAAAAGAAAAAAATCTATTTTATGATGCCAACGATCAGTTAGGCATGAGTGAACTGATGAAGCAATTTCTTGCTGGACAACTGTATTGTCTGCGAGATATTCTACCCTTATTTGCACCGACTGTTAACAGCTATAAAAGACTCACAGAGGGCGCTTGGGCTCCCACGACTTTAACCTGGGGGATAGACAATAGGACTACGGCCCTACGGGTCATCGATGGTGGACCAAAGGCTACACGTATTGAACATCGGGTGGTTGGTTCGGATGTTAACCCATACCTCGCCATAGCGGCTTGCCTAGCGAGTGGACTTTACGGTATCAAGCATAAACTATCCTTGGACAATCCGTATACTGTCGGTAATGGTTATAAAGATTTGCAACATGGCGTTTTACCAAGAAATCTCTATGAGGCTACGAACCGGATGGCGCAGTCTGAAATAGCATCAGAATTGTTCGGTGAAAAGTTTGTTGACCACTTCTGTAAATCAAGGTTATGGGAATGGCGGCAGTTTTCAGAACAAGTAACAGATTGGGAAACAAAAAGATATTTTGAAATTATTTAACTGCAAGATGGATACAGACAAAATTTATGGTTTTAATTTTCCGACACCGATTCGTTTTGGTGCAGGAGCGATCAATGAATTACCGGATTACCTATTGCGCAATGGTCTTAACCGTCCTTTATTGGTAACGGATCCAACTATTGCCGAACTTCCTTTTTTTAAGGAAATCCAGCGTAAATTGACGGGCAGAGGGATAGACGTGATTGTGTTTCATGATTTGCACAAAAATCCGGTTAAATCCGATGTGCTACAAGGTGGAGATGTCTATCGGGGGAACAATAGGGATTCCATCATTGGTGTTGGAGGGGGAGCTGCACTTGATGTTGCGCGGGCAATAGCACTGCGCGCACATCATCATCGTGATCTCTTTGACTACGACGATCTTATTGGTGGAGATATTTATGTAACCAATGAGATCCCACATCTGATCACTGTACCCACTACAGCAGGCACTGGAAGTGAGGTCGGTCGTAGCGCTATTATTTCCGAAGACGAAACCAAAAAGAAACGTATTTTGTTCAGCCCTAGGTTGATGGCGAAAATAGTCTTTGCGGATCCGCTCCTCACGATGGATCTTCCGGCATTCGTCACAGCAGCTACAGGAATGGATGCGCTCACACACAATATGGAAGCTTATTTAGCAAAAGGATATCATCCGATGTGTGATGGTATAGCGTTAGAGGGAATGGCGATGGTGGCAGCAGCTATTGAAAAGGCAACCAAGGAATCTGATTTACAGTCTCGTTCGAAGATGCTTTTGGCCTCACTTATGGGGGCAGTGGCCTTTCAAAAGGGGCTGGGTATTGTTCATAGTCTGGCACATCCTCTTTCCTCGTTGTTAGACACTCATCATGGACTTGCGAATGCCATTAATCTACCTTACGGTATGCAATTTAACTATGCGGGATTCGAAGATCGTTTTGATAAAATGGCAGTAGCGCTCGGTATTGGCAATAACGCTGGCGATAAAGTCGTGGACTATTTATTTGAACTGAATACACGCCTGGATTTACCTACTCATTTATCATCCATAGGTGTGCAAAAGCAACATCTTGCGCCATTGTCGGAACTTGCATACGCGGATTTCTGTCATCCTTCAAATCCGAAGCCGGTGACAACAGAAGACTTTCTTGCTATTTATGAAACAGCATTCTAATAAAAATAGTATGATCAAAATTGGTATAAGCGCCTGCTTCTTTTATCCTGACAAGGAACGTACCGTCTTTGGTCCTAAATCACTGAGCTATATGGAAAATGATATGGCCCGTTGGATAGGGAAAAAAGGTGTACTTCCAGTGCTGCTTCCCGATTTAGAGGGGGAGCTGTTGACGGATATTATTGATCAGATGGATGGTATCATCCTCCAAGGGGGGAGCGATATTGCTCCGGAGCAATACGGTGAGGATCCCATAGGAAAATGGAGAGGAGACGCTTACCGGGATCAGTATGAACTAAAGATATTGGATTATGCGATCAGGAAGGAGAAGCCCATATTGGGTATCTGCCGGGGATTCCAATTGATGAATGTCTATTTTGGGGGTTCACTTTATCAGGATATTCCTTCACAGATACCTGGAGCAGGAGCCCATCGGTCGGCAGAATTATACGATACGATTAATCACCCCATAAACTTTGTACCTGGGACCTTGCTTGGGGATTTGTATGGGCATATCTCTAATCCTAAGGTAAACACCGTACATCATCAGGCGGTCAAACAGCTTGGACAAGATTTGGAAGTATATGCTCGTTCGGATGATGGTTTTATCGAGGCATTTGGATATACCAAGGCAGCTCCAGGTAAAGTGATGGGTGTACAATGGCATCCGGAGTTTTCTGCTACGCAAGCGGGAGAACTGTTGGATGAAGAATTGATTTTTAATGTTTTTCTAGAACATGCAAAACAACATAGAAATTAGAAACCCCGCTACGGGGGAGGTAGATGCTGTGATCCCTGTCATCTCAGCATCCGAATTAGATACAGCGGTCGCTCTTTTAAAAAAAGGACAACTTTCGTGGGTAAAAGTGCCATTACAACAACGTTTAGACTGCATAATTGCGTTTGGACAGTTAATTCTAGCCAATAAACAAAAACTTGCCGAAATACTGACGAAGGAAACGGGAAAACCTATTACCCAGTCGCTAAACGAAATTGTAGGGGCGCAGAACCGTATCGAACATCTTCGGACAAATGCGGTTAAATGGCTTTCTGAGGAACTCATTACAACAACTGGGGCAACCCACGAAAAGATTGTGTATGAACCACTGGGGCTGATCGCCAATATTTCAGCATGGAATTTCCCTTATAATGTTGGGTTTAATGTATTCCTATATGCACTTGTAGCTGGCAATGCCGTGCTTTATAAGCCATCAGAGTTTGCTACTGGTACAGGTATACAGTTTGAGAAATATCTGTATCAAGCGGGTATTCCCCAAGATGTATTCAAATGTGTTGTCGGAGATGCCGAGATTGGCCAGCAATTATTGGAGCTACCTCTGGATGGCTATTTTTTTACAGGGTCATATAAGACTGGTCTCCATATTGCGACCACAGTGGCGCATAAATTAGTTCCTGTCCAATTGGAACTAGGAGGGAAGGATCCGCTATATGTTGCCGACGATATCGTGGATATTAAGAAGGCCGCAATTCTTGCCGCAGAAGGCGCATTTTACAATAATGGACAAAGCTGTTGTGCTGTTGAGCGGATTTATGTCTCGCACAAGATATACGATCAGTTTGTTGAAGCTTTTGTTGAAGAAGTAGCCTCTTATACCATTGGAGATCCGATGAAGCAAGATGTATTTATCGGGCCACTAACCAGAGCCGCTCAGCTCACTGTGCTTGATGCCCAAGTAAAAGATGCGCTTGCAAAGGGAGCAACCTTGCGCTTGGGGGGGCATACACTGGAAGATACAGGTTATTACTATGCACCTACAGTTTTTGAGCATTGCAATCACGACATGGAATTGATGAAGGAGGAGAGTTTCGGCCCTTTGATCGGCATCCAAAAGGTGGCTTCAGATGATGAGGCGATCCATCTAATGCAGGATACCACGTATGGCCTGACTGCAGCCGTATTTTCAGCTGATCAGGATAGGGCGATGGCAATACTGGAAAAAATGAACACGGGAACAGTGTATTGGAATTGCTGTGATCGGGTAAGTCCCAACGTCCCTTGGTCCGGACGAAAAAACTCAGGGCTGGGATCAACCCTATCTGCGCAAGGAATCCGCGCTTTTGTTCAGCCCAAAGCATACCATCTGCGACCATAGATTTTTTGTCTAAAGATCGTTTGTAGGGAATTGATTCCCTAATTTCAAGGTTTTAAGTCGTTTTTTGAAAAAACGTCTGTTTATTTCTGTAAGGTTTAATACTGTAGTCCATGACATCGTATTAAACCTTACTTTTTAAATGGAATATCGTGATCTCAGGTAATATTCCCACTCGACTGGGGTAATCCAGGTAGCCGAAACCTACATTTACATAAAGTGATTGATGTTTTTCCTGATACAGACCGGCCCATTCACGATAGGCATATTTAATTGGGCTCCATTGATAATCTGGATTGCTAAAGCCGAATTGACCACCATGTGTGTGTCCACTAAAGGTGACATCGATCATCGGATATTTTGGTAATACCTCAGCCCTCCAATGTGACGGGTCATGTGAAAGGAGGAAGTTGATAGGTGAAGAAGGATCGACCTTGGACATGGCCAGATCGAGGTCGCCATAATTGTGCGGGTTGTTCGCCCCCCAGTTCTCTACACCTACAAGCGTGATTTTTTCATTATTTAAGACAATCTCCTTCGATTCGTTTAACAGGAGCTGCCAGCCAAGTTTGCGATGGATATCTTTTACATTTATCAGGTTCTGCTGTTTGGTCAACTTACGCTCATTGTTGAAATGGAACCTATTAAAATGATAGTCCCCATAGTCGTGATTTCCCAAAATAGAAAAGACACCCAAGGGGGCCGTTAATTTATCAAATACAGAGAGATAGTCATCCATCTCATCGGCAAAGTCATTCACCAGATCTCCTGTGAAGAAAATGATATCTGGCTTTTGTGAAAGCAATAGGCTTATACCCTTTTTTACAGCATTTAAATTATAAAGACTGCCAGCATGTATGTCAGAAATCTGAGCGATGGTCTTGCCCTCGAACGATTTTGGAAGATCGGGTAAAATCAAATTGACCTGTTTGATTTGGTAATCATAGAGATTGGATACAAAACCACGGGTTAAGGCGACTAAGGGGATACTGCTCAACAAAAGACCACTTTTGATAATGAAATCAGATCTTCCTATGGTCTTTTTATTTGCACCTGGTATTGTGTTATTGTTTGTTAGTCGTCCGCCAATATTTCTAAAAAATACCGAAAGTATATCCACGCCGATGGAGAAAAGAAGGACTGCCTTTGCAAGCAATAATGAAATAGGGAAGAACATGAAACAAGCAGCGATAAAATTGTTCCACTCGAAAAATAAATTCAGGAATATGCAGGCATAAGAGAAAATACTTATTAACCACCAAATTACATTTGTGGTTAATGGTTGTGATTTCCATACTACCAGTCTGCGTAACCTTAAATATATTAAAATATCAAAAAGAAGAAATATAAAGATGATTTTTAAGAAAGTGCATAGCTGTGGGATCATATAAAAGTTTTTTTGTCTGAACCAAATCTTGCCATAGGGCAAGCGTCTTGACTAAATAATTTATTTATCTTGTATTCTTGTTAAAAATAGTAAATATGAACACAAAATTTGAAGCTGGGATTAATATCGCCATAAAAATTCCCAAAAATAAATATGAAAAGACGGTAGCTTTTTACAGGGATATTCTGAAAATGGATGTCGAGGAGAAGCCGATCGATAACCCAACGGTCTCCAGGACACATGAGGTGAAATTTGGGCACAATATTATTTGGCTGGATTGTGTAGATAACTACACCCATTCCGAAACTTGGTTGCAGCTTACTGTTCCGAATGTTGCTGAAGCGACCGATTATCTATTGTCAAGTGGGGTGGAAACCTGTGACGAAATTGAGGAACTTCCGGAGGATATGCATTGGATTACCGACCCTGCAGGTACCGTGTTCAATTTGCAGCAAAAGCGATAAAATGCTGATTTCAGGCTATGTTGTAAGCGTCAGTTTACTATTGCTGTTCAGCAATAGTGCTGTTTCCCAGCAGGTGAAAGTGTGATAATATTACTATAGGTACTATGATTGTTGGAAGCAAGACATAAGGAAACTGTAGCACAGCAATATTAGGTTGATCAAATGCTATTGACTGTAAAGGTAATGGCGATGATAATATACCAATGACCACGACAATCAGCAGTGAACAGATACCCAAAATATTCCAGGCTTTGAAAAATACAGATGTTAGTATTTTTGGATTGAAGCTACTAAAGATTAAAAATAGAACAGCAGTAATGCCGAAAAATAGATCATAGTTCCAACCCAAAAATGTCATTTCTATAGGCAGCATTTTGTGCTTAAAAAGTTGAAAAATAATGAATTCAATAGGGAGTCTGATGATGTGAATACCAAGCAGATAATAAGCGTTCAAGCTTAAATTTTTTGCTAATCTATAGTAACTTATACTCAGTAAGAGCGCGCTCACCAAGACAAGTACAAAAGTAGGTGGGAAAATCAGAAAAATATTAAGGGATGAGACCGCTGAGAGTGCAAATGCCCATATCGCAATAGGAATCACCACCATTTTATTGGGAGAAGCGAGTCCAAATAAAATGAGGCATGCTAAAGTGGAAACGGAAAAAACAACAGGCATAGAAATGCAGATTTATGATATAAAACTACAAGAAATTCCCTTTGAAATACTTGTCCTAGGGCAAGTATTTTGACTCTCAGAAAAATTATCGTATAGTTTTGCTAACCTATGCCGTTGGTCGAATCTTAAATTTAATTGATTTGACGACGAGGGTAAATCATCTTGACTTTGTCTTAATAATAAAACAGGTAAGATGAAATTAGACAAAACTATTCTATGTATCGTAACATCTATTTTGCTGATGGTCACTGGATGTAGAAAATCGGAAAACGCCATTCAGGAAGATCATATTGCTACTCAACAGATAGATTCCTATTTGAGTTCATTGATTGATACGGCGGGTATTCCGGGAATTGCAATAGCACTTACAAATGGGCAAGATGTCATATACGCGAAAGGATTTGGGTTTGCAAATATACAGACTAAAGAGAAACTTACTCCTTCACATTTTTTTCATGTCGCCTCAATATCTAAAACATTTACAGCAACTGCCGTTATGCAATTAGCTGAGCGAGGAAAACTTGATATCAACAGGCCCTTAATTCATTACTTACCGTATTTTAAAATGAAAGATCCGCGGTATAGAAAAATTACGATAAAACAAATGCTCAATCATACTTCGGGTATCCCAGATGTTACAGATTATGAATGGGAAAAAGCGGAATCAGACGAAGGGGCACTAGAACGGTATACACGGAGCTTGGCTGATTCTATATTGATGTATGATCCGGGCTCAAGTTTTAATTACAGCAACATTGCCTTTGATGTATTAGGAGATGTGGTCGCTAAAGTTTCTGGTGTATCATTTGAAAAGTATGAAGAAGAAAATATTCTAGTTCCTCTTGACATGGACAAAAGCAATTTTTATTACCCTAAGATGAGTAAGGATTTGCAGACCGTGCCCTATACAGGCAGCTCACAGGCCATAAGTATGGTATATCCCTATAATCGGAAACATGCACCTAGTTCCACATTAACTTCAAATGTATTAGAGCTTTCACATTGGGCAATTGCAAATATGTATGAAGGAAGATATAAAAATAGACAAATTATCACACCGTCCACTTTTAGGGCAATGACAAGCCCTACCGTGACTGTTGATCCGGCTCAGGGATTATCAGTGGGACTATGCTGGTTTATTTATCCCTATAGAGGCTATGTAAATTATGTCCATGAGGGAGGAGATATTGGCTATAGGAGCATACTCTCGTTGATTCCCGAAAAGAAACTAGGCGTTGTTATACTTAGCAATACAGATCATATCGATATTCAACAAGTGTATTTTAAGATAGTGGATATGTTATTGGCCGATAAATGATAAATTTAAGTTTATAACAGGATAATAAGATGCCTAAAGGCTCAACCTTTTTTCTTTCAGCCATTTTGATAGGTGGTTGGCGACTTCAATATTATTCAGGTCAGAAAAGGGGAAGTGTGTATTTCCATGAATACCGACCTCGGGAAGATGGACGACAGTGGCGTCACCCCCATGTTTATTGATTGTTGCCGCCCATATTCTGGCCATTTCTAGTCCCGAACGCCAGTGATCCATATTCCAGATTTTGGTGGGCTGTTTGGCAATATTATCTCCGTAGTAAATCACGATGGGAATTTTGGTGAGTTTTTCGAAATCTGCTAATGGAATTTCAACACCTTTGAGCTCACCAAAAAGTCCTGTGGATTGGATTGGTTGTGGCAGTTCGCCTTTCGGAAACATGAAGCTGCTATATGGTTCAAAGGCGACAACGGCTTTAACTCGGCTGTTTTTAATTGCCGTAGACCATCCCGGGCCACCCCCCTGTGAATGCGTTACCAATATACCAGCACCTATTTTATCAAACAACGTAGAGAGTGCTTCAGCGATGACATTACTGTCAAATGGTCCTGTATTGGGTGTCATCTGTCGATAAAATTGTTCCAGCGATGCGGTATCCCGTGGGAACTGTACATTTGGAAAATAGTCGGGATAATTGCCAATACGAAATTGTGTGAACCAAAACTGTTCGTCTGCAATAGGTTTGATAGTTGTTTCGACCATACTTTTACCCGCATCTCCACGTCTGGGCTGGTCAACTAAATATACCGGGAACATCCTGCGTAAAAAGATATTTTGAAATCCCTCTCTGCCGTCGGGTGTCGTTTCCCAGGTCTTTTTTGACTGTCCAGCGCCATGTAAAAATACCAATGGATATTTTCGGGCTTTCTGGGGTATCTGGTAATAGACATAGGCATGGTCTGCATGAAATGTCTGCCCCTGAGGAGCTAAGGCGTTACTCAGATCGAACTTCCCTTCTTCCATTTTCTTTGTTCCACCAATCGCAAAACTGCCTTGTTCTTCAATAACCATTGGTTTTTGCTTATTTTGAGCATTGGCTGATGAGAACATTGCGAGGAGTACTACTATTGTTGCCATTTTATTTGATAATGTCATTTTCATCTATATCAATTTATTTTCCAGTCTTGTAATCAATCTCAAGGATCGACACAATTAATCCGTTTCTTCCGAGTGAATGCTTCTCCTTCAGGATATTACCTCAAGTTTAACGCATTCTTTTCTTCGGGATCTTATTGAAATTATATCTTTTTCAAAATTGCGAAATACGCTAGTATATAAAGTTATATGAATTACTGAAATAAATACCATTATTACTGTTCATAGGAAGGTAACAAAATGATCAAAGACAAGTTCCGCAAGCGATAAACCACACAAAAATTGGATACCTTGCTATTTTCTGGATAGGGGATGAGCTGATGAAGCTATGCTATTGTTAATAAACCTTTGGGATTGATGGGATATCAGTTATTATTTGTATCTTTAAGAATAAGGTTTGTTATTCATATAACCCCATTCGACAAACCAAACATGATAAAAGCTTCTCGTTTTATCTTTAAATTTCTCCAATTATATCATCGTGAAATTTTCTGTTTAGAACCAACCACACTCAAGTTTAATCCCCACAATTCATGTACCCATGGTTATGGGACACACCCTCACAATGTAAATATTATAAGTCATGAGTAAAGATCAAAAAAAGGAAAAAAGTACGAAAGAGAAAACACAGTCGTCATATCAAAAAGAAAAGGACTCGATTTCAAAAGATCTAACAGATAATGTCTTTCGTAAAAAAAAGAAATAAGCAATTGTAGAAGTTAGCTTAATTTAATAATGGTAGATTATTAATTTGGAGCGAGTATAAAGAGTGGAGTATTAGACCACGCTTTTGCTCGCTCTTTTAGTATAAAATTTAAAACAACTCTTAGTTGTTTAAAAAAACTCCTTTCATAAGATTGAGCTTGTTTTGTTTTCGCTCATTGAAAGTAAATTGACTAGACATGTTGACGAATTGCTAAAGTCTATAGGTAAATGCATTGATATTCATTCCTGCACCTACAGAGGCAAATAAGATGATATCATTTTTATTGAATGAATGTCCTTCAATTTTTCCCTGCCTAATTAAATCATAAAGTGTTGGAATCGTTGCAACACTGCTGTTCCCAAATTTATGAATAGACATCGGCATGATATCCTCTGGCGGCTGCATATGATATAATCCATAGAATCGCGAAATAATAGCCTCATCCATTTTCTCATTGGCCTGATGAATTAATATCTTTTTTATGGCATTAATGTCAAGATTAGCTTTCTCTATGCAGACTTGCATGGCTAAAGGAACCTTACTCAGAGCGAATTCATATATCTTTCGTCCCTTCATCTTAATGTAACGGGTGCCTTCTTCATGTTGGCTGTTAAAGGAGCCTCCAAAATAAAGATAGTCGGCCTCATCAAATGCATAAGTTGCACTTTCAAAAGATAGTAATCCTGCCTCCTCTGTTGTAGCTTCTACGATAACTGCGCCAGCACCATCAGCATAGATCATTGAATCTCGATCGTAAGGATCTACGACACGGGAAAGTGTCTCGGTACCGATAACCATACAGCGTTTAGCCATGCCTGATTTGATAAACGCATTAGCTTGTATCACGCCTTCATTCCAGCCCGGACAACCGAATAAAAGATCATAGGCGATACAATGTGGATTTCGTATACCTAATTTTTTCTTGACTCGTGTTGCCAGACTGGGAACAGTATCCGATTGAACTTTTCCATAGGGTACATCGCCATAGTTATGTGCGACAATAATATAATCAAGTGTCTCTTGATCAATGTCAGCGTTAGCGATTGCCCGCTCTGCGGCAATAGACGCTAGATCAGAAGCCACCTGATCATTATTTGCATAACGACGTTCCTCAATGCCAGTAATATCTTTAAACTTACCTATAATGGATTCAGGGTATTTGACAGGCTCACCAGCCTCATCCAAAAAAATACGATCTTCAAAATTCGCGTTATTGATTTTATTGTCCGGAAGATAGCTACCTGACCCAATAATTTTTATATTCATTAATTTCCCTCCGTTTCTCAATTATTGAGTTAGTTTCTGTATTGTTCTTTGTGGAAAGCAGCAATGGGTTACGATGCCCAGTGATTTATAAATTTCAATGTAGACATTTTCTTGACCGAGCCTTCTTTTGCTTAATTTACCAAAATTATTTAAGATATCGCTATACAAGTTAAATAAAAGGGAACTTGCTCATTGTTTTCGGAATATATGCTGGAAATGCATACCAAATTCATAATGAGGGATCACGCATTTCGGGATCTTTGGGCCTCAGATAAACCAAGTAAGCTGCCTGTCATCGTGATTTCGGGAAGTAGCATCTTACATAAATTTATCCAATCGGGGCGGATATCAATCGTGTTATGGCAGCTATCGATCTGTACAAAATAGTTTTTATTTTATTTGCAGATTTACTTTAGGTGAACCCCTGATTTTTGTAGGTACTACCATGTAATTTAACTGAAAATGAGTTATATAAAGAGCGTTGTCTCTGATCAAAAAAATGGGTGATCAAAAAATAATCAAATCAAACAATAAGATACGTATTGTACTAAGAGATACCATGCGATGAAAAAAAAGTTATTATATATTGTATGCTCACTACTTTTTTTTAATTATTTTAAGAAAGATGCTCGCATAAATTATGTCTATGCGAAGCAGGGTCTGAATGGGACAACAGACGCTAATAAGCTCATCTCTGATACGGTATTGGTGAAAATTGCTGATAATATCGCGCTCAAGTGGAATAAAAAAAGCAATTCTCTTATTAAAGATTTCAATTATCATAACTATCTGAAAAGTAAAAATACCTTACGACTTATTGCTGAAAGTATTGGTTCTACAACTGATCTTGGGGTCTTGGTTTGTTCGAAGAAAAAGGGGCACTTAAAAGTTGGAGATGTAGCATTTCTCTATCTAATGGAGAATAGGAAATTTTATTTGTTCCAATGTTTAAAAATACAATTTGATGTGCTGGATAAAGATTGTAAGATCCCTCGATCCCTTTTAGATTATATAGATAAAAATCGTCATACCGTTGGAAAAAAAGTCAGCGAATGTATGATCTAACATTTCTTTTCATCATTACTGCGTATTCTACCTGCGTACTTTAGGAATAGCTTATGTAACGTGTTTTTTTTATGTAAAATTATCTAGCTGTAAATAAGTTAGATATAAAAATTTTTATCTGTTTTTTTGAATACGCAAAAAGGCTACAGTATCCCAGTTTGATATTTGTGACAACGAAAAAGGAAAAACAAATAAAAGTATCAAACATGGAAACAAAGATAAGAAATAGGCTAAATGAAATAGCGGAATTAGAAGGCATAAGCATACTGTTTGCTTGTGAATCAGGGAGTCGAGGCTGGGGATTCCCCTCGACAGATAGTGATTATGATGTTCGGTTTATCTATGCAAGAAAACCTTCAGATTATTCCAGCGTTTTTCCGTTGGAAACAGAATTGCGCTATCCTATAACTGGAGAACTGGATATATCTGGTTGGGATCTAATTAAAGTACTGGCGTTGTTGTACAAAAGTAATGTTAGCCCATTCGAATGGATACAGTCACCAATTGTATATCATGAAACTTCCGGATTTAAAGAAGGTTTTCTACCATTGATCGAAGACTATTTTAGTGCGCGCAGACAAGCACATCATTATCTTGGAATAGTTCGTAGTAAGATCGGCGATCTCTGCGGTGGGACTATACCACTCAAGACCCTGTTTTATATCTTGAGATCTTTGTTGGCTGCGGAGTGGTGTATCACCTATCGTTCTTATGCACCAATGGCTTTAGCCGATTTATCTGGATTAATGCCTGAGGGGATACGAACCGAAGTTGCGAAATTAGTACAATTGAAGAGTGAGGTAGACGAAGGTTTCAACTTTAGCTGTCCCGCAATAATAAAAGATTATCTGGAAGAAAGATTTAATCATTTGGAACATGAAGTGCATGATCTTCCAATGGTTAAGCTCCATAAGGAGGGGCTTGAAGATTACTTTAAAACTATACTGAAATGACTATACATGAACTTCGGGATAATGGACTAATCCTGTTTGAGGCAGTGGTTGGAAGTCGGGCTTATGGACTAGCGACCGCTACTTCGGATACAGATATCAAGGGTGTCTTTTATTTACCGCGCGATTATTTTTTTGGGAATAAATACATTGCTCAAGTTGCCAATTCGAGTAATGATGAGGTTTATTATGAATTGGGGCGTTTCGTGGAACTCCTTTCCAAAAGCAATCCCAATATATTGGAACTTCTGGCTAGTACCGATGAATGTCTCTTATACAAAGATCCGATCTTTGAACGCTTTAAGATTCAGGAATTTATGACTCGCGAGGCTGTGACTACTTTTGCCCAATACGCAATGGTTCAGGTACATAAGGCGAAAGGATTGAATAAGAAAATTAACAACTCCATGGACAAGGAACGTAAAAGTTTGCTTGATTTCTGTTTTGTAATCGAAGGGAATGGTAGTCAACAGTTAAAACAATGGCTGGTCAATCGCCAATGGAAACAGGAAAATTGTGGTTTGGCAAAGATAGATCATACCAAAGGTATGTATGCATTGTTTTATGATTTGACAGGAAAGTTTGGATACAAAGGTATTATCTCATCCACAGCAAGCGATGAGGTCTCCTGTAGCTCGATTGCAAAGGACCAAACGTCCAGTGCATATCTCTTTGTTAACCATGAAGCCTATTCTTCCTATTGTAAGACTTACAATGAGTACTTTACTTGGGTGGCCAAACGCAATGAGGTTCGTTTTCAGGGCACAGTGGGCCATGGTCAGGGGTATGATGCCAAAAACATGATGCACACGATCCGCTTGTTGGAACAGGCAAAAGAGATCTTGTTCAATGGTGAATTGCATGTACATCGGCCAAATAGGGAAGAGCTCCTGCTCATTAAAAGTGGAACATACAGTTATGAGGAACTTTTTCTGCGCTCCCAACAGCTTTTTAAAGAGATACAGGATCTTTCTTTGTCGAGCATGCTTCCAGCGGCACCGGATCAGGCTATGCTGACAAAACTTTTGGTGGAATTACGGGAAGAACTCTACCGCTGATGTTTGTCCTACTTCGAGGCGCAACCTCATCGATTGATTGAAGTTCGCCTCAAGTTGCGATAGATCTCTACAATCGATATGTGTGGTCTATTCAAGAAGCTTAATTTGAAATTAATGATGCTGCAAATAATCGATTATTTTGGACAGATATTAAGTCCTACCCCCCGAATCATAAATCTATCTGGTATTCAGGATCATTACTTACTATATTTATAAAGCAAATTAAAATTGCATATTTCGGTTGCTGGAAAGGCTATGAGTAAAATTGAATAATGGTATTTTGGGGTTTAAGCCGTTACAAGGGATCTTATAGAGTACCACAAGACTCGGTCAGCATTTGTCAAAATATGCCAATTGAAAAAGAATAATAAAAGCATTTCAAAACAGATGAGTTACGATATTTCACTATACAGGACTGAAACAAAGGTAAGGGAGGAAAATGCTCATGATGCGGATTTTTTCGAAAAAGAGGAAAACCTTGTTCCTTTTACTGGACAACAGTTTCAAGAGCTTAAAGAGCGACTTTTAAGCTACAACTACAAGATCACAGGAGAGGATGATCATGGTCTACATTTTAGCCATTCCGATGGCGATTTTGGCATCGCCTTATTAACAGGACATGCCCTCTACTTTACAGCAAGCTGGAATGAAAACTCAATTTTTGAAGTAGGAATGGTCGCTTCAGAATTTACTGACAGTGGAGAATACGCAAAGTATGATTTCCAGCGTGGGGAATGGGAGGTCTGGGAATGATCAGGCGTTCCCATAAATTATTTTCGGTATTGCGTTAATGTCATACCTGTTTGTTTCTTAAAATAACGTGTCAAATACGAACTGTCTTCAAAATTGAGACGGTAGGCAATCTCTTTAATGGATAAATTTGTGCTGCGTAGGAGAGCCTTTATTTCCAATGTAACCTGTCTATCTATCAATCCTTTTGGAGAGTCATTCAAGAAATCTTTGATGATTTGTGATAAATAGAATGGGGTAATGTTTAATTTGTTGGCATAAAATGCGACACTGCGTTGCTCAGTACTATACTTACCAACTAGATCCCAAAACTTCCAACACAATCTTTCAGTATGGCTATATTGCCGCATTGTGTTGATCCCCGTTACTGGCATCGCTTCAGCGATATAGAGAAAGATGCTTTGTAAATGATTTCGTAGCATTGTATGCTGATGGAGCGTACATGCTGCCTTTATATATTTGATTTGTTCTATCCACATTTTCAGTAGAATAGCTTGCTCAGGCTGGGGTCGGCACAATGGTGATTGATGCAGAAATAAGAAAAGTTCATTTGGTAAATCATAGGCGACCTCCGATGCCATTTCTTTGTCTACAAGACAGTAAAAGGCGCTAAAATCACTCGATAAGCGTTGCACAACAGTGATACTGTCTTTCGCTAATACCATGATATCGTTGGGTTTGAGTAGATAATTTTTAAAATCTACATTCACCACGGCACTGCCTTTAAGGCAAACGATAAGATTGGTGTAACTAAGGGGTAAAGGGTAACCGAGACTTTCTCTCAAGGTACTTTCTCCAAGGCTGACAATTTCCTTTCCTTTAATCATATTAGCGAATAATTTATGCTGGCTTGCGATAAGCACTTTGAATATTTTTTTAGCAGTTTATACTTCTTTATAGTTTTCAAAAGTACCCATTTTACACAGTTTTTGTTTATATAAGCCTGTAAAGTCCCTATATCTTTGCAACGTACTAATAAAAAAATAGATTATTATGATTTTAGAAACAGAAAGATTGATTTTGCGACCATTTAAGGAGGCCGATGCTGCAGATTTATATCATTATGCCAAAGACGCTAATGTAGGACCAATAGCGGGGTGGCCACCACATACGAGTGTGGAGCAGAGCAGGGAGATAATCAATACAATATTTGCACAGGCTGGGGTATTTGCGATTGCACTCAAAGAAGATAATATTGCCATTGGAATGATTGGTTTGATTTTGGGGAAGAACAGCAATTTCCCAATTACAGAAGCTGAAGGGGAGATTTCCTACTGGATAGGGGTGCCATTCTGGGGACGAGGTTTAATGCCCGAAGCGATCCGTGCAGTAGTGCGCCATGGTTTTGAAGATTTAAGATTGGTGAATATCTGGAGTGGATATTATGAAGGCAATGCCAAGTCTCAGATTGCACAAGAGAAGTGTGGATTTAGATATCATCACACAGAAGAGGGGAGCCATAATGCCTTTTTGAACGAGGTTCGTAAGGAACATATAAGCCGTTTGACACGTGATGATTGGACTATGGCTAATTATGGTAAGGTTTCATTCTAATAGGTTTGCGTGTCACTTCAAAATATATGTTGGGACTGTATTATTAAACTCTATATATAGATATATCAGCTTCACCCAAAAATGGGGCTGATATATTCTAGTAAATACTCATTTTTTTCTTTTGTTGCACGACCATGTTTATTTGTATGAAAGGCTAGAAATAGTTTGTTTAGATCAGGAATTATTTCCTATGATCCATGACATTAAAATTGTAGTAGGGGCTAACAATATTATTGTTCTGATCTATGGGGCTTGCCTGTATTCCATTCGCTGTTGGCATAAGCTTAAAGTTATGATAATCAATTTTTGAGCCTTTGAAAGGAGGATCTAACGTTATAGTACTGTCAGTGCTCTTGTACCTTCCATATGAAATATCCGAGCCAACCAAAAATACACTTTCATAAATGTAAGTACTATCACTCCGTAGCCTAATACCAATACCATTTATATCACCGTTAAAATATAATTCCATGAAAACAGGCTTATTGAGTTCCTTTTTTACACTATGATTTAGTAAAAAGGCAGTGATCGTGATACATACGCACACAAGTGTTAGCAAAAAAGAACCTAACTTTTTACTCGTTTTGTATCCTTGGACATCCTTGAAAATTACAAAAATGGTTAATAGGATATCACATATTAGAATGAATATCCAAAAGAAATCAGCTATAAACGAAGTTCCATACTGCTGTTGATTAATATAACGGAGGCTTATAAAACCTAAGATCGCGACAATAATAGTTCTTGTAAAACTCATAAGAATTCAGATTATATTTTTGACTATTTTAATCATTCAAGTTTAAAAATCAATTAAAATACATTAATTTTCATTTTTTTTACATTGTGAATTGGATAAATATTTTGTTCTTGGTTCAAGCTCTAACTAAGTGGTTTTACATTAGCCATTGGAACAGGCTAAAACACGGATATTCTTATAATTTTTATATTATTGTAACACCATAAAAATCTAGAGACCAGCTGTTCGATATTCTGTAGGTGTTTTCCCTGTCCATTTTTTAAATGCCCGAACGAAGGCACTTGGCTCAGCATAGCCCAAAATGGTTGAAATTTCTTTTACCGAAGAACTACTGTTTTGCATGTAATGGACAGCCAGTGACTTACGCACCTCCTCAACAATTTGTACATAAGATGCTCCCTCATCTTTGAGTTTACGTTGTAAAGTCCTTACACTGATATTGAAATTTCCGGCTACCGCTTCGATCGAGAGTGAGTAAAGGTAAGAGTTCGCTAGAAGGTAGTTGAATATCCTCTTGGAAAGAGCACCTGTTAACTCGTTTGGATTTTGCAATTTGTTCATTTGGTTAATGAGCAAAGTTTGCACCTCATAGTTGGCTGTAATGATTGGAAAGTCCAGGTATTCTCTGGGAAATTCTACCGTATAATGTTCTGCTTTTCCTATTGGACATTTCAAAATTATCTCATAGTCCATGTAGCGATCTTTCTGAAAGCTTGGTAGACCAACCTTCGTGGGTTTCAGATTTTTAAGTAACAGCCCTTTCAATTCATAAATTGTAAACGCTATCAGGAAGTCTCCGAATTGTCTTTGGGTCATCTGGAAATGGTCAAAACCTGTATTTTTAAGGTATTGGATGACACATGTTTTAGGTCCGAGTTCTATTTCCATTGTATAAAGATCCGTGACTAGGTGCATCATTGATCGTACTTGTAGCAGAGCATCTTTCACAGTGCTACTCGTCTGGATAATCTGTCCGACAATATTCAGCGCCGCTAACTGCATTGTGGCTCCAAAATGCAAGCCTATCAGCTCATCTTTGGAAAACTGAACAATGTTCTTCCACAGATTTTCCACCTGTTGGTTAGAGATATCAAACCTGGCGCTGTTCATTAACTGGGCAATCGAAAACCCTGATAATGCAGTAATTCTAGCATTATCTAGCCCACGCTCGCCACAAAAGGCAATTAAGGCTTGCAACATGGTCTGTCTATAATTCATACTGTAAATCTAATGATATGTTTTACAGTTTGTATCTGATTGTCGCATAATGTCAATACCCTGTCGCTTATAGATAATCCAAAGCCGTCCGTACAGCAGTACTTTTGAGTAACAAAAAGATAGAGATTATGACACTAAAAAATGTATTGCTGACCAATGCGATCAGCTCAGGAATGACCGGGCTCTTATTAGCGACCATGCCTTCTTTATTTACACAACTATTTAAAACACCACACAGTAGCCCATTTACCTTGGTGGGAGGTTTCCTGATCGTGTTTTCTGTATTTGTACTGGCAACGGCTATGAAGAAAATTATCTCGAAAAGCTGGACCAAATTTATCATTACGCTAGATGTTATTTGGGTTATTGCCAGCGTTATTGCTGTCATCTCCTTATTTTATACAATCAGTATTATAGGTTCTGTTATGATCCTAGCTGTTGCCGTATGGGTTGGAATGATGGCTTATTTGCAAAACAGAAATCTAAACACTATTTGAGATGGAAAATATCAATGCTTTTGTGGATACCTTCCTAGGTTGCTTGCAGCGGCGAGAACTGAAAAATCTGGTTGATCTTTTTGCTGAAGAGTTTTACCTGGAAATTCCAGGCAATACTGCAAAGATAAAATGGCTGGGATCGAGAAGTTCAAAACCGGAGGTGGAACAACTTTTTAAGCTATTGTGGTCAGCTGTAGAACCCGTAACGGCTGCAATACAGACAGTATTGACCAACGAAGATCAGGCTATTATAAAAGGGAATTTTACCTCCAAGATGTTGGAAACAGGAAAGCTGGTCAGTTCTGTATTCTTTATTCACTTGAGGATACATAACCATAAAATTATCGAATATACGCTCTTGGAAGACAGTTATGCGGTTTCAGAGGCTTTGCTATAAAGATTGCCTAGTCTAATGAATAGGATAAAATGTATAAATTCAATTAAGAATTTATACATTTTATATAAGGAGGGTCTGTACCAACTGAACAGTTATATGCAATCTATTAACTGAAACAATTAGCAAACCAAAAATAGTATTTGGCTAAAAAAGTATGGTTTTTGTATTCTTGTATATGTGTAAAAATTAATATCTTTATTTTATATAGACCATTTTTCATAAATAAATGCAGGATTTTAATCAAGCCCCCTTCCTATGGAATGAATTGCGATATGCAATAGCGTTCGATCGAAGTCAGGTTGCATTTAAAACCTTATTCAAAAGTTTTCACCCCGATCTATATGAGTTTGGTGTCGCCATAATCAAGTCGTCGGAACCAGTAGAAGATATTATCTCAGAGATATTTATGAAATTGTGGCTATTGGAAGATAAGTTAATGGAAATAGAAAATATTAAAACTTATCTCTTTAGGTCTGTTAGAAACAATGCCATAAAATATCTTGAAAGACAACCCTCTCATGTTGATATTTCTGAGATTATTGATTTCAATTATCAATCTCCAAGTGTTGAACAGGAATATATATCAAATGAGAATCTGAAAATTATACAACAAACTATTGAGGAACTGCCCTCAAAATGCAAAATGGCTTTTACCCTCGTAAAAGACCTTGGCTGTACGTACCACGAAACGGCCGCTATTATGGAAATTTCCAAAAATACGGTGGATCGGCATATACAGCTTGCCCTGCGTCGTCTAAGAGAATCAATTTTTTTAAAAAAAATAAATAGCTAGTATACAGCTGTTTGAAGTTTTATTTCATTTTCAATTGGTGACATTCATCCTCTTTTGGCTCTTATTTTAAAGAATCAAAAGGAACTATGAACCAAGATCAATTTCTAGATTTATTAAATAGACAGCTTGAGGGAAGACTAAATCCTGAAGAAAAGCGGCTTTTGGAGAAATTGATCAATGAAGATAGTCGAAATAAAGTTCTTTATAATTTTATTGTAAGTAAAGTTCAATCTTCGCAATCGAGTATCCCAAATACTGAATCCGCATTTGATCAAATATGGCAACAGATAGAAAGCACTGAGTCAGAAATCAACACAGTGAAATCCGAGGAGATCGCGACTCCGTCGTTACGCTTATCTTTATTTGAGACGCTGAAATTAAAAGTTAAGAAAGTGGGCTATCCTTTTTATTTAGCCGCTGCCTCTGTACTAATTATCCTTTCCACCGGCATTTGGTGGTATAAACATCAAGCGAGATCCATTGAGTATGGAATGCATTATAGTAGTGCTAAAGGAGAGAAGAGAATTCTTAATCTTCCAGATGGCAGTACGGTCTGGCTGAATGGAGATAGTAAACTTTATTTGGCCAAAGGTTTCAACAAAAAGGATCGTCATGTCAAATTAATTGGTGAGGGTTTCTTCTCGGTAGCGAAAGACAAAAGGCATCCTTTTATTGTGTCATACAAAGACGCTGAAGTGAAGGTTCTTGGCACCAAGTTCAATATCAGAGCATATCCTGACGAGCATAAAATACAGACCTCACTCGTAGAAGGTGCGATCGAAATGACAGATAGAACGAATGGCGAAACCTACCGTATGATACCGGGTGAAAAAATAACTATTGCGGAAAAATTAGTTCAGCAGGCCTTGCGAAAAACTCGCAGTCCATTGGTACAACGTACAGAACTCCAAATTCAAGAAGGGGAAAAAATGCCATCGGAGACTTTGTGGCTTGAAAATAAGCTCTCGTTTGAAGGCGATCCGATGTCTATCGTCGCTTCTAAAATTAGCAAATGGTATAATCGAAATATTATAATTAACAATACGGAGCTTGAAAATACGACGTTCACAGGAACTATGGAAGGTTATAATCTTGACATGGCTTTAAAGACTATTACACTGGCTAATCCAGCTATACGTGTTAAACATGAAAATGACACAATTATTCTATATTAACCCTAAATAAACGATGAATAAAGACTACACATAACCCATCAAAAAAAGGATACACCGGTTGATGTATCCTCTAAGTTCATGAAATAAAGAGTACAAGGTCCCTGAGAAAGATAATGTACTCTATGGTTCCATAATCAAATTAAAACTATGAAAAATAATTTACATGGTCAGGTATTTTTTGCACGAAAATCAAGTACCATTAAATATGCATTAATGACAAAATTAACGCTAGCGCTCACTTTTGCATTTACCGTAAAGGTTTTCGGAATAAGCACCAAAGCTCAAGAGAAGGTATCTTTAAAAATCAGGAATACTGATCTTAAAACTGTGTTAAAAACAATTGAAAAGCAAACCAAAGTTAAATTCATCTATTTTGACAATGTTGTAGATGATAAAAACCTACCTTTAATCTCTGTCGAAAATCAAAATTGGAACAATGCTTTGGCGCCATTGCTGAATAGATTTCAGCTTCGAATGGAAAACACGAGCGAGAATACTTATGTGATAACCGTTAATGCTAAATCACTACAAGGTCTCGATATCAAAGGAAAAGTTGTGGATCGTCAGGGCTTCCCGCTATCTGGTGTAACCTTGGTTGAAAAGGACAAGGATCGCGGTACAAGTACCAATGACAAAGGCGAATTTACGCTCAGAGTAAGTGGCCCCAATGCAATACTGCTCGTTAGTAATGTTGGTTTTATAAGTCAGGAAGTTTCAGTTAGTCAATCTTTTATGGCGATTACCTTACAAGAAGATTTAACCTCTTTAGAAGAGGTTGTTGTCGTTGGTTATGGTACACAGAAGAGGGCAAATCTTACTGGATCTGTGGCTTCCGTTGATATGGAAAAGGTATTGGGCGATAGGCCGGTAACGAGTAGTTCCCAAGCCTTACAAGGTGCATTACCGGGGCTTCAAGTGACATTTGGTGGGGGGCGTCCGGGAACTTCAACCGAATTGAATATTCGTGGTTTACCTTCAATTAATGGTGGATCTCCTTTGGTTTTGGTGGATAATGTACCTATGAATATGGATGATGTCAACCCAAAAGATATTCTAAATGTCACTGTATTAAAAGATGCGGCTGCGGCTTCAATTTATGGTGCTAGAGCTGCTTTTGGTGTTATACTCATCACAACTAAGAAGGGGACTCGAAATCAACCAACCAGCATCAATTACTCCAGTAATCTAACTTGGAGCCGGCCGTCAACTTTGCCGGAAAAGGCAACTCCTTTGGAGTTCGTTCAGGCATTAAAAGACTTCGGAAACAGTTCAAATTGGGCAGGTCAAAATGTGGATACCTGGCTTGAACTGTTAAAGGAATATCAGACCAATCCCTCTAAATATGCCGATGGTATAGCCGAGATAAACAATACAAAATATCCTTTGAAAGAATACGATCTCTATAACGAAGTGTTCCAGACAGGATTTGAGCATTTACACAATCTGTCTATTCGGGGCGGTTCCGAAAAGATAGCATATAGGCTATCCGGTATGTATAGCAATGAAGATGGCATTATGATTACCAAAAAAGACAGCTACAGCAGGTATAATTTTAATGCTTTTGTGAATGCTGAACTGTTTAAGAATTTTAATGCAAGTGTCAATGTATTTTATAAAAAGGATAATCGCCTGACTCCAGCAAATATGGGCGAAATGTTTTACAGAGCTCTCACATTCGGATCCTATCTCAATCCGGGTGAAACCGTTGATAACGATGGAAAAACTATTCCCTATGGAACTCCAAACAATTACCTTAGGTACGAGGATGCCGCACGTAGATATGAGGAAAATCTTAGACTTTTTGGAAAATTGGAATATAATCCTTTACCCGGCTGGAATATAACCGCAGAGTACACCTTTAGCAAAAATAATCTAAACAATAAAAATGCCCAGAATAGAAATAGGTATATGAATCCGAACAATTTCAATACGGAATATCTATTTAATCAGGATTTTTATACCCGGTCAAATTCGCAGACAGATTATAATGCCTTAAATTTTTATACGAGCTATAGTCGTGCGATAGCAGATCATAATCTGAAAGTACTGGTAGGAACAAATTATGAGAAAAGTTATATCGAATCCTTTTCAGCCACAAGGTACGGCATATTGAGCCCAAATTCGCCTTCATTGGGGACAAGTACGGGGACACAAAATACATCCGATAGTTTCGGTCAATACGCTGTGTTGGGTTATTTCGGAAGAATTAACTATGATTACAAAAACCGTTATCTTTTGGAGCTAAATGGTCGCTTGGATGGTTCTTCCCGTTTCCTTAAAGATAGCAGGTTTGGATTTTTTCCCTCTGTGTCCGCGGGATGGAACGTCGCAGAGGAAGGTTTTATGGAGCATCTTAAAAACAGCATTCCAATGCTGAAATTTAGGGCTTCTTATGGAGAGATAGGCAACCAAGTAGTATTGAGTTCCGATAAAAACCAGGTCTATTTCCCAACAATTCCACAAATGAATACGGGTAATGCCAACTGGATAGACCCTAATACGGGTGTCCGTTTTCTGACGATCAATCCGCCCAATTTAATCAGTTCGACTTTTTCCTGGGAAAAGGTTCGCACCTTAAACCTAGGTGTTGATATTGCATTGTTCAACAGTAAACTGAATGGAAGTTTTGATTGGTTCAGACGTCAGACAATTGGCATGCTTTATCAGGGAGCAGATTTACCGGCAGTTTTGGGATCTGCACCACCATTTCAAAATGTGACTGACCTTGAATCGAAAGGCTGGGAGCTCGAACTTTCCTGGAAGGACAAAATCAAAGACTTTAAATATTCGTTTACCTTTAATCTTTCCGACAATAGGGCATTCATTACCAAGATCAATAATAGCGCAGGATTGATAGATGGTTATTACAAAGGGAAAGAAATTGGTGAGATATGGGGCTATGTAAGTAATGGATATTATACAAATGACGACTTTCAGCCTAATACATTGGATGCTAATCTGATGAATGGCAAACTTAAAGAAGGTATACCTTTTTTCAAGGGAGTGGCGCAGAATCCCGGTGACATGAAATACGCGGATCTGAACCAAGATGGTATTATTTTCAATGGCACCAATACGGTATCCGATCCGGGCGATATGAAGATCATCGGTAACAGCAATAGACGTTTTCAATTTGGATTAAATAGTAATTTTTCTTATAAAAATATTGATCTGAGCATTTTCATCCAGGGGGTGGGTAAGCGGGATATTTGGTTAGATAATTTCCTGATGTGGCCCTATAATAATCAGTTTGGAACGCTCTACAAGGGCAATCTTGATTATTGGACTCCGGAGAATACGGATGCGACCTATGCAAGAATATATGCAAATGCTGGATTAAATACCAGTGCCAATAGGCGTCGGCAGACGAAATATCTTTCAGATGCATCTTATCTGCGTGTACGGAATATTACGGTAGGATATACAGTGGACAATAAAATTTTACGCAGTAAAGTGGTCAACAACATCAAATTCTTTGTGTCGGGTGAAAATCTATTTAAAGCCGACCATATGCCCAGAGGGATGGAAGCCGATGGAGAAGATATCGGTTCGGGAGGGATTTATCCATTCCTGAAAAAATACAGTTTTGGTGTCAATGTTACTTTTTAATCATTAGAAAAACGTAAAATATTATGAAAAAGAGATTTATCCAATATATCATTTTCCTTGGTTTGAGCACATCCTTATCCAGCTGTAGCAATTTACTGGATCTGGATTCCGAGGGGACTTTAACCGAACAGAGCACATTCACTAACTACAATAATTTTATTTCGTATGCCTGGCAGTTTTATGGTACCTTCCCAGGATACAACGTTTCAATTCCAGATTCAGAGGTGAACAGCGATTTATTTGCAACTGCTCAAGCCAATAGTACTTCGGACTGGATCTGGCAGCGTATGGTTGTTCCTTCAACGAGCGTAGATTATAAGGATCCATTTATACAGATTCGTTCCATTAATATTCTTTTGGATAATATTGATCAAGCCAGCCAATTGTCTGAGTCTGAGAAAAAACATATTCGCAGTATCGGGTACTTTTTCAAAGCTTACCAATACATGGACCTGTTGAACAAATTCGGCAGCGCGATCTGGGTAGAACATGCCATCGATGATGGCGATAAGGAAATCTTATATGGTACCCCGAGCGACCGCGATGAAATCGCTGCTCATATTCTGGAAATGCTAAGCTATGCGGGAGAAAATATCAAAGAAACAGGTGATGGACCTAATACGATAAACCGTAAAGTTGTATTGGCCTTGACCGCACGCTTCGGTTTGCGTGAAGGTACTTGGCGTAAATATCGACAACTTAAAGATGCTGAAAAATACCTGCGTCTATCAGCTTTAGCTGCGGAGAAAATTTTGGTCAATAATATTCCGTTGATAAACAATTATGATTTGCTTTTTAACAGCGAGTCATTGGCTAATGTCAACGAAGTATTTCTTTACAAACAGTATGAATTGAATCAGATTACACATGGTCTGGCCTCTAGAGCCCGTAATTCAGCTGGTCGTTGGGATCTCACCAAGAAAGCCGTCGATATGTACCTGATGAAAGATGGGCAAACCCGTTGGACAAGTACTGCATTTGATGGGGATCAAAGTGCTTACGACGAATTTCGGAATCGGGATACCCGTTTATACTATACCATTCCACCTCCTTACAGAGTAAAAATGGGGAAAACAAATTTACTATGGGAATATACGGATAATCCAAATGATCGGGAATATATAGATTTAATGGCTACATTATACATTATCTGACGATAAGCATAAAACGTTACCATGGATGAACTGGGAAGGTCTGATATTGAAAGAAGAACCCCATTATGTAGATTTTACAAATGGACAGCCCTATAGTGTAAGTTATACGGGCTATCGTTTCTATAAATTCAGCAATAAAATCAATCGAATCCAAAATGTTGATATCAATGATGCACCAATATTTAGACTTGGTGAAATTTTGGTCAGCTATGCAGAGGCAAAATACGAATTAGACGAAATCAGCCAGCAGATTATTGATCAAACGATAAATAAATTGAGAGCACGGGGTGGTGTGGCGCCATTGCAGTTAACTGCAATCCCACAAGATCCTACACGCGATCAATCGGTGAATACCATCCTTTGGGAAATACGTAGGGAACGGGCAGTGGAATTGATGGGCGAAGGTTTTCGATTCGACGATCTCAGAAGATGGAGAAAAATGGATTATGCAGTAGCGACAAAATTGGGCCGATATATTACTAAAGGTGTGGATGTTCCGGCCAATACACCTATCCCAGTTGAAAATGGATCGACAAAAGGGTATATCTCTTACGAAGGTAAGGCGCCGTCACCATTTCCGGAGTATTATTATTTATACCCGTTTCCTTCTTCGGAACTTGTACAAAATAAAAATTTAAAACAAAATGAAGGTTGGTAATTACTTAACTTTGGATATACATGAACCTACTAAAATCTATTAATAATAAGAAGGTAGCTGTAGCTGTTTTCTTATTGGCTATATCAGGAGCCACATTTGCTCAAAATAGGGCGACAAGACCCAATATTGTTTTTATTATGGCGGATGACCTCGGTTATGGGGATCTTGGTGTATATGGTCAGAAAAAAATTGAAACCAAGCATATAGATTCACTAGCCAATAAGGGAATGAAGTTTGAGAACTTTTATGCTGGTACCTCTGTCTGTGCACCTTCGCGTTCTTCTCTAATGACAGGACAACATACTGGACATACCTATGTAAGAGGAAATAAAGAAATCGAACCAGAGGGACAACAACCGTTGGCAGATTCAGTACAGACAATAGCTATGTTGTTGCAGAAGGCGGGCTATGCGGCAGGTGCTTTCGGAAAATGGGGACTAGGGATGGTCAATACTACCGGATCACCGGATCAGAAGGGATTTGACGAGTTTTATGGTTACAATTGCCAACGTCAATCCCACCGTTATTACCCTACTCACCTTTGGCATAATAAGGAACGGATTGAGCTTGATGGTAATGGATTATTGGCCAAAGGTCAATATGCACCAGCATTGATCCAAGAGAAAACTCTTGCCTTTATTGATGCGAATAAAGACAAACCTTTTTTTCTCTTTGTACCTACTGTGCTTCCCCATGCCGAACTTTCTGGTCCAGAAGATGAATATTACCAGCAATATGCCAATTCATTTGATGAAAAACCACATAAAGGAAATGATTACGGACCAAAGGCAACAGTTCCGGGTTATGCTGGTGTAGAGAAACCGCATGCAATGTATGCGAGCATGGTAAGTCGTATGGATGCTTATGTTGGTCAGATCGTAGAAAAACTACGTCAAAACAAATTGCTTGACAATACCGTAATTATATTTACAAGTGACAACGGTTCACATAAAGAAGGGGGAGCAGATCCTAATTTTTTCAATAGTTCTGGAGGTTTACGTGGAAATAAGCGTGATTTGTATGAAGGAGGCATCAGGACTCCGTTCATTGCCTATTGGCCGGGAAAAATAGCTGAAGGAAAGACATCAAGCTATCTGGGGGCATTTTGGGATATTATGCCAACGATGGTCGAACTTGCTAAGGCAGATAAACCCAGATATACAGATGGGATTTCTTTTGTTCCTACTTTATTGGGACGCAATAAACAACAAAAGCAACATGATTATCTTTATTGGGAATTCCATGAAGATGGTGGACGTCAGGCCTTACGAAAAGGTGACTGGAAACTCATTTTGCAGAAAGTAACTACCGGTACTCCGATTAAAGAGCTGTACAATCTCAAACAAGATCCAAAAGAACAGAACAATGTTGCGAATAGCAATCCGAAAAAAGTACAGGAATTGCAACGCTTGATTGAGAAAGCGCATGTGGAGAGTGCTATCTTCCCGTTGACCAATAATACCAAATAAGATGTAAATCATTTACAAAAGATTTGGCAAACCGAATAAATATGGCCGCTTGGGACACCCAAGCGGCCATATTTATAACGATCACATTATTTTTTCGATACGTTGCTTATTATTGTCTGTATCCTGACTGCGTTAATTTTTCTGTATATCAATTAAGATTTTGACTTCAGTGGGATCATTAACCAGAGCTTCAAATCCTTCTGAAACGATATTGTCTAAGCTTATTTTGCGTGTCACAAGTTTCTCTACGGGCATACGTCCACTATCGATAAGTGCGATAACCTGTGGAAAGATATTACGATAAGCAATAATACCTTTAATGGTGATTTCCCGTAGCACTTGATCCAGTGCATTGGTATTTACAGGTTTACCAAAAAGTGCAACTAAAACAGCCGTTCCACCATTTTTTAAACTATCAATTCCAGTTGTATAGGAGGCTTGTACACCAGCGCAATCTAGAAATACATCCACTCCAAGCTCCGTGATGGACTTAATCTTTTGTGGTATACCTTCTTCTTTTGCGTTGATGATATGGGTAGCACCGATGGCTTTAGCCTTCTCCAATCGCTTGTCAGCGATATCAGTCACAATAACTGTTGTTGCACCTGCTGCAATTGCTGCCTGAACGCACAGTAAACCTATTGGACCAGCTCCAGAGACCAATACCGTTTCTCCGATTTTAAGTCCACTTTGGAGTACTGCATAAACTGCTACAGCGGCAGGTTCCACTAATGCCCCCTTTTCGAACGACATGCTATCGGGTATTTTGTGTACCATATAGTCTTCGACGACAACATACGGCGCAAATCCACCATTGCTGGATAGGCCTACAAATCCCAAAGGTTCAGATAAATTATATGCACCATTTGCGATAAAAGGACTATCGAAGTTTTTAAAAATCGGTTCTACGACCACACGGTCACCTACTTTTAAATGATGGACGCCTTCACCAATCGCATCTATTACTCCTGAAAACTCATGTCCTAATGTAGTGGTTCCTTGATGCCCATTTAGTGGATAAGGTTGATCTACTGGGATTAATTGGGGACCATGTACATATTCATGTAGATCAGATCCACAGATTCCTGCGAAATGAACAGCTATTTTAACTTGACCAGACTTCGGTTCAGGAATTTCAGTTGATTCTACTCTGATATCTTTTGCAGCATACCAACGTGCGGCTTTCATTGTATTCGTCATGTTATCTCCTTTTTTGAATATAAACTAAGTTAAGCAGAATGAATAGGGATCATCGTGATCCATATCTCAAACGTAAATGAGATGGATCATTTTAGCCGAAAATTAATGTGGAGATCCTATAATTCGAAATGACGGTCATGATTCATATTCTGAGGATTTATTAACGAGCTGTTGCAATAGGTTGCTGCTTCAAATTCGCTGATGCTAACCGAAAGGAAAGAGATCGAAGAAAGCAATTTCTTGAGACGGGCAGTGATTGTTTTTGAGAGATTTGCCTTTTGTTCCGTAGTTCGTCCCTCCATAATATATCCGAAGACATGTAAGAAATTAGTCTTATTGCTTCCAAGTTTATAATGGTGGAATGACTGAATTCTAACCTTTATGTCATTGTTAGCAAAAATTCCTGTAGCGTCTGCGGTATCATATACAGCGTCCATGAGTTCGTCGGGAGCTATCGTTTGAAGAATATCTTGTGAACATTCTATAATAAAATGAGGCATAAAGAATATTATCTGTTTTATACCTAACAGAAGGAATTCGAAATTGTTTATCAGGATTTTATCATCTCTAAAAGTTGATCGTCAATTTCGTTTACCCCTATGTTGCAGGGCTGATACTTTATTATCCATCTGTTTTCATACGTCCCGTTTTAAAGGGGTATGAAAACAGGTGAAGTGTATTCAGTATTGAACGATTTAGTTCATCTTAATCATTGTCATGATTTTCAGTAGCATATGAAAACTTAATTGATTTTTGTGGATAAGTTTCCATACTCATACGGCTGGTATTTTTGATGATACTTTTTAAGCTGACCCGATCACCCAATTTAAAATAAGCTTCTACGATTTGATAATCCAATAGATAAGGGCCACAAAAGTAATTTCCATTGGCATCTTTTTCTATGGTTCCCTGATAAAGTCCCGCTTTTGTTTCTTTTGGCATATGTGTTTTATTTGAAAACAAAGGTAGGAAGAGTAATTGGTAATTCGGTGTCAATTGTCATATTCCTTTCGCGACTGTCAATATTTATAGCCAATAATGGCATTATCGTCATTTATTTCGCATGTTGGTTTGATCTTAATATCGTGCTAATCCATTTCAGATAAACTTTGTTTTTCGAGAAGTCATTATGCCCTTCATTGTTTAATGTGATGAAACGATCTGAGCTTTTTAACAGTTTGGAAAGTTTCGCAGAGGAACCATAGTAGACAGCCTTATCACTGCTGCCGTGGAAAATAATAATCGGACATTTTACCTTCTTCAAATGAGATGCATTATCAAAACGGAAGGGGATATTTGTGGTGTCTAATTCAGGAGCAACATTGTTTACCCAGTCTGCTAAATTATAATATGGGGCCTGTAAGATCAGCAGACCCGGCTGGTTGTTGGCTGCAATATTAGAGGCAAGTGCACTGCCCATAGATTGGCCCAATACGATAATGTTATGTTCAGAATAGATTGTCTTTAGTTTATTATAGACTATTTGAATATCATTATATAGCATACTTTCATCGGTAACTTTACCTTGGCTTTTGCCATAGCCACGATAGTCAAGCATAAAGATATCATAATTATTCGCTGTATATATACGCGCAATTTTACCCCAAGTGTCCAAGGCTCCATTGCTTCCATGTAAATAGAAGATGAGACCTTTGGGTATTTTGGTTTTAAATAATAGTCCATTCAGAATAATACTATCCTTCATCGGAATGTATTTCTCTTCAAAAGGGGTATCGAAATTGAAAGCTAAATTTTCGATCTTTTTACCTGGGAATAATTGCTCGGTCAGCAAAGTGTTCCATTCTTCTTTCGACCACGATTTTTTATCCTGACCATTACAGATGGAAGGAAAAATCATCGTAGTAAGAAACAAGTATATCACCCAAATAGATAACTGTTTGGTCCATATTTCCGTAGATGATATATTGATATCCGATTTCATTGCATTGTTAGCCTGTTAATTGGGTGTTCTTTCTAAGTTATTGCTAATATCTCAAATTGAGATTTTCCGCCGTGCGATCTCAATTTTTGGCCACCGGGATATATCACCGGACAACTTTATGAGAAATCCAGTGATTTTATTTATTAAGTTTTGCAACCTGAATGGCGATGAACTTTGGTAAATAGTTTGGTGTACAATTTTTAGCCACCATTTCGTCTTTATAAAGCCCTGTTTGCTCACCGATATTTATACATCTTTTTCGGAAATTTTCCTGAAAAATACCGATTTGAGCGGCGGTAAAATTCATCGCCCACTGGACTTCAGATACTTCATTTTCAATTCGGGTTTCAATCTTCGAAAGCAATTCCTCGCTATTGGGCGGCGGTGTTTGTCCCACCCATCGCAGTCGGGCTTGATGGTACCAAAAAGTACGTCTTTGAAGGGGAGATGTACTATTTTCCCAACTTTCCATTAATGCGATTGTACGTTTGTCTTTGGCAAGTTGATTCGCCATAAGCCAATCAATCAGCTGCAGTTTTTCGTCTTCCCGATGTTGTTCAATATCACTGACCAACCTGTCAATAATTTCTTTAGAAAGTAATTTCTTGTCCATCAGTAAGATCGCCAATTGTCGGGCAAGGTAGTGTGTTGTAGACCACAGTTCCATGGCTAGTTCGTGGTCTTTTTTTATATCGTTAGCAATTTTACGCAAGTCACCAAGTTTGGTCTTCTTGTTGCTAATTTGCGTGATAATATTTTCTGCTGTCGATGATAGTTCCATAATTGTTTTCCGATAAATAACAGATGAACGACATTTACTTGCTTAATCATTGTCAGGACACCAGTGTAAGGTGCATCTTATTATATTTATGTGCTGATCAAGCGTTATTATATCGTGAATTTACTAATTTTTTAACTGCCGATAACATGGTAAAATATAATCGGTATAAATTATTATTCTATTTTTGTTTGTTGACCTCGTCTTTTTGAGCAAAAGACAAGAACCTACTTGTTTGGTATAAAGCTAAGGATGTGCGGAGGCCGTTCAACAAGATGGCGATACTTTTGACGTTATATTTAGATAATGGAATTAAGAAAAGAAATTGAACCTGATTTTCAAACATTGGAAAAACGTTATCCGGAAGTTCTAAAACTCATTCTGGCATATTCTGACTATTGTGAAGAGAACCGGGATGAAGATAATACCGAATATCAAAAGCTTGAAAATAAGCTTCATGAAATGACGGGGAAAGATATATCTCAATTTAATCTTTGGGAATGGTGGGAGGAAGAAGGCGCTGAAGTTTTGGCATTCAGAATATCACTTCCCGCTCCGAAAATTATTGAACATATCACAAAGGATGAACTGGCAGAAATTGTGCGACGGCAAAAGACTTTTGTTATGCAGGACGAGGATGATAAAAGTTTGAAAGGGCAGTTTCATTATCATCTTGATGATTATTTCATTGATTTTCTAACCTTAAATTTTACAACCTTTGACCGCAGATTGTTTCAAAGACAAAAAGATAAACAGGGCAATTATTTTGAATATAATCAAAACGAAATTGTTGAAAAATTATGGAATGACGGTGCGAGATAAAGTAAAGGCATTTGATTTTGTAATTTAACCAATGCCTACAAGCGAGAGTTTACCTAATTGGTGCAGTCCTATGTAAGATATTGAAAACCTGTTCGTTTAATTTTATTTTAGTATTTTAACTGAGTGAATACTAAATCATAAACTAAGCGAACATTATTATGATAAAGACTTTTTTTACTGTCACCGCGATCCTGATTATATCATTTGTTTTTGCCCAACAGCCTCAAGTAAAGGTTGAGGAGGGGATAATGGAGGGAATTACGTTATCCAGCGGAGTGCAGGCATTCCGTGGGATTCCTTTTGCAAAACCGCCGGTTGGCAATTTGCGATGGAAAGAACCACAACCTGCCGATCATTGGACAGGGGTTCGAAAGGTAGATCGCTTTGGAAATTCACCAATGCAGAAAGCGATCTATGGGGATATGAGATTTCGTTCTCCGGGTATAAGTGAAGATTGCCTCTACCTGAATATATGGCGACCAAAGGCGGGGGAGGCTGGTAAACTTCCTGTTTTAGTTTATTTTTATGGTGGCGGCTTCAATGCCGGTGATGGATCAGAAAATCGTTACGATGGGGAGAGTTTTGCCAAAGAAGGCATTATTGTCGTTACGGTCAATTATCGTTTGGGCATCTTTGGTTTCTTTGCGCATCCGGAACTAACCCAAGAATCACAAAAAAATGCATCAGGGAACTATGGTCTCCTGGATCAATATGCGGCATTAAAATGGGTCAAAAAGAATATAGCTGCCTTTGGAGGTAATCCTGATGAGGTTACCATAGGTGGCGAATCTGCAGGAAGCATGTCTGTTTCCGCTCAGATGAGCAGTCCGCTTTCTAAAGGGCTATTTAAGCGTGCTATCGGTCAGAGCGGAAGTATTTTTAATTTAAGATATGGTACTATTTCCCTTGGGGAGCAAGAACAACAAGGTGTTACATTTGCGGCCAAAGTCAATGCAGGCAATCTCAGCCAATTGCGTAAAATTCCTGCCGCAGAACTACTTGACTGGGCCAGTGAGCCCGGCGCCTTTATGACACGTCTGATCATAGATGGTTATTTTCTCCCCAAATCACCGTTGGAAATATTTGAAGCAGGGGAACAGTCCAAAGTTCCTCTACTTGCGGGCTGGACGTCTACAGAGGCTCCTTATCTCGCCTTCACAGGCAAGTCTTATCCATCACCGGACAACTATGAAAGGTTAGTACGCGAACAGTTTGGCACTGGAGCTGATGAAGTACTCAAATTATATCCCGGAAAAACAGAAAGTGAAGTCCTCAAATCGGCGACTGGGCTAGCCAGTGATAATTTTATTGTTTACAGTACTTGGAAGTGGCTCGATTTGCAACGAAAAAACAGTGGTCAACCTGTTTATGTTTACATATTTAGCAAAGCGCGGCCACCGATGAAAGTAGCTTATAGCAACGTGGAGACAGGGCTTGCTGGTGGGATAAATAAAAAATCTGCCAATACGGACAAAGAGAATCTGCCACCGGCCCTCCCGGGAGCATCCCATGCCAGTGATATTGAATATCTATTGGGAAACCTGAAGAGCAATGATGTTTTTGACTGGACGAAGGATGACTATAAAACTTCACTACTGGGACAGCGCTACTTCATCAATTTTATTAAGACCGGTAATCCCAATGGAAGAGACCTTGCTGTGTGGCCAAAAACCACAGCAACAGATAAATTTATGAATATACTTAACATAGCTATTGAAGCAAAGGCATCTCCTGAGCAATTCAGAGACAGGTATCTTTTTCTTGACGGTTTATTTGTTGAAAAGGAGCAAAGATTTCTAAAAAGTCCATAGCCAATTCCGTTAAAGCTCTGATCGATAAAAAATATAAAGATGAAAGGAGGCTCTTAGCTTTCTATTTACCGCAAGCTCAAAACTATTTATGGTCATAGCTGTTATCAAAGAAACTTTTCATAAACCAGATTAATCATAAGGCTTGTGAGCCACTTTGCTGAGTGTGCTTATTTTTTAGCATTATTTTGTTTAAATCAAACGGGAGATACCAATTGGAGACTGTGTATGACTTATGAAGATGATATGTTAAAGATTACCAATGTAAAACGAATTGTGATGTATGGCAGTAAATCCTGATGTGATAATTATAGGTGGCGGTCTTGCCGGGCTCACGAGTGCACTTCATCTGTCCAAACAAGGATTAAAAGTAACATTAATCGAAAAGCACAATTATCCTCACCATAAAGTGTGTGGAGAATATCTTTCTAATGAAATTGTACCCTATTTGTGTTGGCTTAACGCCAATATAAATGAATTGCATCCAACCTATATTCAACATCTTAAATTCACGACGCAAAATGGAAAATCGGCTCAGGTCAAATTGCCCTTGGGCGGTATTGGCGTAAGCCGGTATTGTTTGGACGATTTCTTATACCAAAAAGCAAAAGCAAATGGATGTGCGATTGTGATAGCCAGCGTTTCTGGAATATCTTTTAGTGACGATATATTTGAGGTTTCGGTTCAAGATCAGATTTTGAGAGCAAAGATTGTGCTTGGTGCTTTTGGAAAACGTGCCAATATCGATCAGATTTTAGCTCGTGATTTCATGAAAAAGACATCGAAATGGATGGCGGTTAAAGCACATTATTCAGGTGATTTTCCGGACGGCCTAATTGCGTTGCATAATTTTCCGGGAGGATACTGCGGCATTTCAAAAATCGAGCATAATGCGATAAATTTATGTTATCTAACAGATGTAGAGGTGTTTAGAAAATATAAAAATGTCGTCGATCATCAGAAGCATGTCTTGTTTACGAATAGTCATCTTAAATGTTTTTTTGAACGCAATACGGTACTTTTTGATAAACCGCTTACCATTAGCCAGATTTCATTTGAAAAAAAAACAGTGATAGAAGATCATATCCTGATGATCGGCGATGCGGCGAGTCTGATCCACCCCTTTTGCGGTAATGGGATGGCGATGGCGATACACAGTGCAAAAATAGCTTCTGAACTTATTGTGGACTATTATGCTGGCAAAATAACCTCACGTGAAGGACTGGAAAAAAGTTACATCAACCAATGGCGAAAAAACTTTGCGAGACGCCTATTTTTCGGAAGGATTTTAGCAAAAGTGCTACGATACGAAGTTGGTATTAGGGTCTTAATGAGGGTTGCCACACTTTTTCCCGCAGTGTTGACATGGATAATCAAACAAACTCACGGAAATATGAAGCAAATAAAATGGGGATAAATACAAAGTTTAGAACTGAGAAAAACGAAATTATGGACGATTTTTCACTTGAAGGTGATGAACTCCGCATTACTTTGGACGAAATATCGAAAATAAATCATTTTTTGGGGGGCAACAAGATTACTTTAGATGGCGTCCGGACATTGTTATTAAAAGCCGATACAACCAAAACACTAAACATTGTCGATATCGGCTGTGGTAATGGTGAGATGTTACGTATGTTGAGCAACTATGGTTACAGTAATAATATAGATCTTAAAATAGTGGGAATAGATGCCAATCCATTCACTGTTGACTATGCTCAAGTTTTATCAAAAGATTATCCCAATATTTCATACCTGTGCGGCGATGTATTCGATAAGAATTTTGAAATGGCAAAGTTTGACATTGCACTATGTACTCTTACATTACATCATTTTGATACTGATCAGATTATAGAACTAATAAATATCCTTGTCAAAATTTCAAACATAGGGATAGTAATCAACGATTTGCAGCGGAGCAAAATTGCCTATCGACTTTTTCAAACCATTTGTGTTGTTTTTAAGTTAAACAATATGACCAAGAAGGATGGACTTATTTCAATATTACGTGGTTTTAAGAAAAATGAGCTTGAGGAGTTCTGCAAACAATCACATTTAAAAAACTATATGGTCCAGTGGAAATGGGCATTTCGTTACCAATGGATAATTTCCAATATATGAATGTTAAAATAATAAGTGTTGCCAAGCAACTGCCCAAATACTCCAGCACAACTGCTGAAATACTTCCACTATTGGATATATGGCTTAAGGGCCAGGAGCACCGGTTTATAAAAAAAGTAAAGAAACTTTTTGAGGGTTCGGCTGTCGACAGGAGGTATGCTATTATGGATCCGAATGAGGTTTTTACTGCAACATCATTCGAGGAGAAAAATAACATTTACATGCGGGAAGCCATAGTATTAGGTGAGAAAGCACTTCGTAAGGCTCTCGAAAAGGTAGGATGGACACCCCAATCTCTGGATTATATCATCACCGTCAGCTGTACAGGGATTATGATACCCTCATTGGACGCATATCTTATCAATAAGATGAAACTCCGGCAGGATATTGTCAGGCTGCCAGTTACTGAAATGGGTTGTGTTGCTGGAGTTTCCGGTATTATTTACGCCAAAAATTTCTTGCAGGCCAATCCCGGAAAACGTGCTGCTGTAATTGCCGTCGAAGCACCAACAGCAACCTTTCAGCTGTCAGACTTTTCAATGTCCAATATAGTTAGCGCTGCGATATTTGGAGATGGCGCCGCCTGTTGTTTACTTTCATCTCATGAAGCAGATCGAGGACCTGTGATACTTGACCAACAGATGTATCATTTTTACGATACTGAAGACATTATGGGGTTCAAGCTAACAAATGGCGGTATGCAGATGATATTGGATGTTGAGGTTCCCAATGTGATCGCATCGCATTTTGATGCAGTCATACATCCATTTTTACAGGAGAATAGTTTAGAAATTGAAGACATAAAATATATGATTTTTCATCCTGGAGGTAAAAAGATTGTCGCAACAATAGAGCAGATTTTTGCCGAGTTTGGCAAAGATATTACAGATACCAAGGCCGTTCTGGCCCAGTATGGCAATATGTCAAGTGCTACAATTCTTTATGTTCTCGAGCGTATCATGGCACGCGACCCTCAGGCCGGAGAGCTAGGATTAATGTTGAGTTTTGGCCCCGGTTTCTCTGCACAGCGAGTTTTATTACAATGGTAATCTTAAAAAACAAGTCGATGGATTTGAATGATATTATTGCGCAATTGCCTTATGGGGAGCCATTTTTATTTGTGGATGAATTGATGCATGTAGATGAAGAAGGTATTATAGGAAACTATACTTTCAATGAAAATCTAGATTTTTACAAAGGGCATTTTTGCGGTAATCCAATTACTCCGGGCGTTATTTTGACCGAAGTAATGGCTCAGATAGGGCTGGCCTGCTTTGGAATTTATTTGCTCGGTAGTGATTTAAACAATGGTATTGCGATGGCATTGACCTCATGTGAAATACAATTCTTAAAACCGGTGTATCCTAAGGAGAAGGTTACCGTTATTTCGGATAAGATATATTTTAGGTTCGGGAAGCTCAAGTGCGCTGTCACACTGAAAAACGAAGCCGGACATGAGGTTTGTAAAGGGACCCTGTCAGGTATGATGACGAAAGAGATATGAATAGAGTTGTAATAACTGGACTAGGGGTAGTTGCCCCAAACGGAGTAGGAGTACCCGCCTTTTCAACGGCCATAAAAAATGGACTTTCGGGTATAATGCATGATCCTTTACTGGAAAGGCTACAATTCTCTTGCCAGATAGCAGGAACGCCAGTGATATCCGAAGATCTCAAAAGACAGTATTTTACCGACTTGGAGCTGAGAGGATTTAATAGCACCGGAATATTATACGGTGTCATTGCTGGTATGCAAGCATGGGCAGATGCAGAGCTACCAATAGATGTTACTTCTGAACCGGATTGGGACAGTGGAACTGTTTTTGGGTCAGGTACCTCCGGCATAGATAAATTTCGTGAGAGCATTTATAAAGTAGATGATCTGCAAACACGGAGGCTAGGAAGTACAGTAGTGGCACAGACGATGAACAGTGGAGTCAGTGCATACCTAGGAGGAAAACTCGGGCTTGGAAATCAAGTGACAACCAATTCATCAGCTTGTGCTACGGGTACGGAAGCCATTCTGATGGCCTATGACCGCATTCGTTCGGGAAACGCAAAACGGATGGTAGCAGGAAGTACAGGAGATAGTGGTCCTTACATCTGGGCGGGTTTCGATGCCCTGCGGGTCTGTAGCTCTCAATATAATGAACATCCACAACAAGGGGCTCGGCCAATGAGTGCAACCGCCGGAGGGTTTGTCCCCGGTAGTGGAGCGGGTGCTTTACTATTAGAAGATTTGGAAAGCGCCTTGTCGCGTGGGGTAAGGATATATGCAGAATTGCTTGGAGGCCAGGTGAATTCGGGAGGTCAGCGTGGAATGGGGAGCATGACAGCTCCTAACAGCGATGCTGTGCAACGATGCATCATCGATGCACTAAAAAATGCCGGCATTTCTGCTATGGATATTGATGCTATCAACGGGCATCTTACTGCAACAGCCAAGGATGCACTCGAAATAGAAAATTGGACCAAGGCGCTTGAACGTAGCGGGAAAAACTTCCCTTACATCAATTCGCTCAAAGGCTTGATCGGACATTGTCTCAGCGCGGCAGGTAGTATTGAAAGTGTCGCTACAGTATTGCAACTGTACGAAGGGTTCTTGTTCGGTAATAGCAATTGTAATGATCTACATCCCGACATTGCTGCTCTTATAGATCCGCTGAAAGTACCGCTGAAAACAACCTACTTGAGACCCAATATTGTAGCTAAAGCCAGTTTTGGCTTTGGCGATGTAAATGCCTGTCTAATATTTAAAAAATTTAATAACTAAGTCTATGAACAGAGAAGAACTAATTGCTGCATTAAGACCTATCATAGCACCATATACTGCAAATGATGACGCTTTTGGGAAGCTTAGCGAGAATACTGATTTCATCCATGACCTCCAGATCAATTCTGCCAATCTGGTTGATATAGTATTGGATATTGAGGAGAAATTCGATATTGTTATTGACAATCCCGATATGGAACGTATGCTCAATGTAAAGGCAGCTATCGATATCATAGAAAGCAAACTTCAAATGAAATGATTGGTAATGACGTCATCGATCTGGTGCAGTCCCGCAAAGACAGTAATTGGCGACGTAGGGGATTTATTCCGAAATTATTTGGTGCTGATGAGCAATTGTTAATAGCAAATAGTCCAGATCCCGAGACTACGCTATGGCTCTTATGGAGTATGAAAGAGGCAGCTTATAAGGCATGGAATAGAGAAACCAAGATCCGGAAATACATGCCCAAAAAACTGGTTTGTACAATATCCCGACAGTCGGTCAGTAATGCTTGTGGCCGGGTTGTTTGTGAAGGGAAGATCTACTATACTGAAACAATTTTTGCACCTGATTTTATACATTCCATAGCTGTTAGTGTTTTTAGTCATCTAGACTACGTTATTGAGATCGAAAAAAATGAAATTGTCAAAGATCATTTTGGCATTCCATATATTGCTGTAGAGGGGGAGTCAGAACTATTTGCAGCTTCAGTAAGCAATCATGGCCGTTTTGAAAAAGTAGTTACAATTTTGCGCATATAAGGTTGTTCTACTTCTTGTCATTTGTCGGAAAGGTCTATTTTTTCGCTTAGGTAGGCTATTCCTATTAAAAGTTGTATTGAACAAAAGAATAATAAAAATGTAAGAGCGACATTCCATAAGGAATGCCGCTCTTTCAATATCGGATAAAAGGATACTGTTGTATTGGATTAGTAACCCGGATTTTGCACCAAGTTAGGTTCTACCTGAAAACTACTTTCGTGAAATGGCCATAGGTATTGGTGATTTAAGAACTTTCGATCCTCAATTTTAAGTACCTCAGACTGTCCAGCACCATTCAAACGCATGTGACCGAGAGCTGCTTGATTAAGTACCGTTTCTGCCGTTTTCCATCGCAAGATATCGCTATAGCGTAATCCTTCGCCAGCAAATTCGATTCTTCTTTCGTTGCGGATGAGCGCTATCCATTCCTGCTGTGATTTTGCAACTAAATTGACATCCGCAATGCTCATATCAAGTCCGGCTCTTTTGCGAATTTGGTTGATACAACTTTTAGCCAGTTCATCTATTTCATTCAACATAATTTTGGCTTCGGCATAGGTTAAAAGGACTTCGGCGTAGCGGGCTAAAGAAAAATGCATATTTCCACCAGTACGGAACGCATCGGCTTGGTCCACAAATTTCTTAAACCAGTATCCCGATCTACTACTGCGTAGGTTTTGGTAGTAAAAAGCGCTTTTGGAATCATAGATGTCTATTTTTTCATTATTGAAGAGATCGCCATGACCAAATACACTGGCTTCATATCGTGGATCGCGGTTTAATTTTGGATTAAGCTCATAGGCTTGCTTGCTGTATAATGGACAGTTGTCAATTGGCCGCCCCTGTAAAGTCCAATAACTATCCACGAGTGCTTTTAGAGGAACGACATAAGATTGTCCATTTCCGGTTCGATATTGTGGAGCCAGATGTTGAAATGACGCCGTTGCTGAGTTATTATGACTCTCCATATCGAACTTTATGATAAACTCTTTGTTGGTTTTATCTGCTTGATAGTTAAATAGATTGGCATATTGTGGGTGCAGTTGATATTTTCCACTATCCATTATTTCCTTAGCAAGCCTCTCCGCCAGTTCGTACCTTCCATTATAGAGCGCATAGCGCATAACCAATGTTTTAAAAGAATACTTATTGAACATATATGCATTTGTAGTACCTTCATTTTCTGGAAGTCTATTCGCAACATCTTCACTCATTTCAAAGAGCTTGTCGAGGATTTCGGCTTTAGGGGTCACTGCTGGTGTTGCCTCTTCCAGTTTAACAGGAGTAAGCACAAAAGGGACATTACCCCAAAATTCTGTGATTCTGAAGTAATGCCAGATGCGCAAACCTTCAAGAATTGCTTTATACCTTTGCCGCGTAGATTCATTTTCGACATAGGGTACATCAACATTTGCCAAATAGGTGTTAATGCGTCCTATATGCTGATTGTGTAAATTCCAGTAATAAACAGCTAAAGCAGAGTTGCTGGTCATATTACCGTTGGCAATGATCATATGGTGGTCTGTCTCAATACGGGCATAAGCATTGTCCGAACGACCTTCGGTCATATAAAAAAGGAGACGACGTTCACCAGGGCCCATAAAAGCATCCAAATAACTGCTATAGACCACACGACGTAAATCCTCCTCTGTGTTAAAAAACTCATCAAAGGAAGTTGCTGTTGGATCCCGTTTATCAAGAAATTTTTCGCAGCTACTAAGTGTTGCCAAAGCTATTATCAGGGTAATAATTTTCTTTTTCATTGTTATGATATTAAAAAATGCTCGCACTTAATCCAAAACTGTATGTTGCCATCCGCGGGTAATTTCCATTACCACTACCGATCCGCTCAGGGTCTAGTCCTTCCCATTTTGTCAAGGTGAATACATCCTGAGCGTTTACATAAATCCGTAGGTTTTTGACACTTTTACCAATGGACGGAAAAGTGTACCCAAGTTGAAGTGATTTCACACGGAAATAGGCCGCATTGCTGAGCCATACATTACTCAAAAGTGTGTTCGGTGTAGAGCCTGTCCATAGACGTGGGAAACGGCTATTTGGATTTTCCGGACTCCAATGGTCGGCAACATATTCAACACGTGGTGCCCCAAGATCATTGCTGTTTCCATCTACATAAACTGGATAGGCTTCCTGACCAGCTAGCCTACCAGTTCTCTTACCCACACCTTGACCTAACGCAGAAAAATCCCAGCGTTTATAATGCAGGTCAATATTGATAGCGTAATTGTAATAGGGTAGTGGATCCGCCAGATAAACGCGGTCATTGTCGTTAATGAGGCCATCCTGATTTTGATCGACATAGCGGATATCGCCAGGTCTAGAATTGGGCATTTTTGCTGCTGTTTCATCAATTTCTTGTTGACTCTGAAAGTAGCCATTTGATTGAAAGCCATAATAATTATTGATCGGGATCCCTTTATACCATATCTGATCATTGTTACCTTTGAAAATCAAACGGTCATTTTCATTATAGCCAGCCTTGAGTATGCGGTTGCGATTATTGAACAGCATCGCACCGACTTTATAGGAGAAATCATCTTTCTTGTCAGACCAGTTAACCGAAACTTCCCAACCATCGTTCTCTACCGCACCAATATTTACTGCTGAGACCAGGGTGTATGAGCCTGTTAGGGGCGGAACAGCAAATTGGTCATAGATTAAATCATACGAATTCTTATGGTATACCTCGGCTGTTAAAGAAAGTCTATTTTTGAACGCATTCATATCGAGACCAAGATTCCATTGTTTTTGTTTCTCCCATGAAAAATTAGAATTAGGGACGCGCATTGTCCATCCCCAAGTATTGACAGATTCCTGCCACAGATACGGGGCTACATTTTCATTACCAATTAAACCGTATGAGGCACGGATCTTAATATTGTTAATCGCCTCGGATTCGAGAATAGGTTTGAAAAAGTGTTCATTATGCAGGTTCCATGCAAAGGCCCCTGATGGAAAGAATCCCCAGCGATGACCCGGTGCAAATTTACTGCTTCCATCCGAACGACCTGTTAATTCAAATATATAACGGTTATCAAATGAATAGTTTAATTTACCAAAAAAAGAAGCCTTGCTAATTTCTCTAAAATCGGTGAAGGTATAGCTCATGATCTCAGAACCTGCGGTGAGATAGATTTTGTCTTTGTCCTGACGTAGTTCTTTATTGTAATTTACCAATGCTCGCGCAGTCAGCTGGCTCTCGCTTACTCCCTGTGAGGCATTCACATCGTTACCCCATATGCTGATTGGCGCCCCTTTTTCATCAAAGAATTTGTAGGTTAATCGCTTTTGTTTGTCGGCAGATTTATTGATCATGTATGATACATTTCCTTCGATATTTAGGTTACTGTTAATATTGTATTTAGGTCGGAGATTGATCGTACTACGGTCATGCATATAGTTTTTGGTACCACCATGTTTAATCGAAGCTATCGGATTAATGTTGTTATGCAGAATGAATGGTTCAGGCCTGTCTACATCATAGTAGATCTGTTGTGTTGGGTTTAGGCGCCAGGCTTGTTGATAGAGCCCGTGACCATCATCATTTGCCATCAGCCGATTGACTTGCAGACGATGGGCGTAAAAATCGGCCATCAAAACAAACTTATCTGCAATATTGATATTTGTGTTGAATCTGGCCGAGAATTTTTGCGTCCCTTCAATATTGTTAAGGCCATTTTCCTTAATATGGCCCAACATAAGGTTAAAAGTACCTACACCACCGCCACCGGAAATACTAGCGTTGTTGTTGATTGCTGTAGATGTGCGTTCCATTATTTCATCCAGCCAGTTGACCCCTTTTATTTTTCCATTAGCATATTGTTCAATTGTTTCATCGGAATAGATCGCTGGTTGCCCTTGTTGGATCAGTGTTTCATTTCGCAATTTCATAAAATCAACTGCGCTAACAAATTCTGGAAGATCTATCGGTTTGTTTATTGCATACCAGTTGTTTGTAAAAACCTTGAATTGGCCAGTTTGTCCACGCTCCGTTTCGATGATGATAACTCCATTGGCACCACGGGAGCCATACATAGATGCTGAAGCCGCATCTTTAAGTACTGTAATACTTTTCACTTGGTTAGGATCGATATCGTGGATACTCTGTTCCATTCCATCTACGATGACCAGAGGATCGGCATTTTGTAGTGTACTGATACCGCGAATAGAAATGGTGCCAGGTACACTGCCAGGAAGGCTATTCCCTCGCATCATTGTAACACCAGCAATTGTTCCCGAAAAGGCATCCTGCATTTTATAGATTGGACGGTTTTTTACTTTTTCCATATCCATTTGGGATACGGAGGAGGCGAGGTGCTTTTTATCGACCTCTGAAAATCCAACGACCACCACCTCTTCAAGCCCAATTTCGTCGTTGTCCATGACGATATTGAGCTCAGTTTTGTTGTTGATGGGAAGTTCAAGTTGCTTAAAGCCCACCGCACTGAAGATCAATGTACCTTTATTCCCGTTTGGGAGAGAAAGTTGAAATTCGCCTCTAGCATTTGTTGAGGTTCCTATGTTTGTCCCTTTGAGCAAAATGCTGACTGCATTTAATAGATTTCCTTTTGTGTCATGTATTTTCCCTTTAATAGTTCGTTGCTGATACAGCATTTCACTACTTGATTGATCATCAGATACATTTTCCTGTTTCCGTTTTATGACGACGGTACCACGATGTACCATGTAATAAAATGCGCTATTTTTAAAGAGCTGATCAAGTGTTTTATTCAGGGTTGCATCTGTTATTTCAAGATTTGCTTTTTCATTATTCAGTAAGCCCTCCATAAAGATGAAACGTACTCCTGTCTGCTTGGTGATGTTTTTGAGTACCGTTTCAATCTTTGCATTTTTGGCGTGCAGTGTAATCTGAGCAGAGCTTGAAGCATAGGCACCCATCATGGATGTTGCTAATAATATTCCTGTCAGTTTCATTTTGATTAGATTGTTCAAAATTTTTCCTTTGTCTATAGGACAAAGAATTCCTTTTGAATAAAATAAATTATTCATAATTTGGTAGAGAATTAATAGTTTATGATCAGTTGTTAATTCAGTTAGATGCAGGAGTATTGGAGTACTTCTGCATTCTTTTTTATACAATATTTAGGTATTTATCTTCTTACATATTATAAGCCCTCCTTTTCTTAGTTAGATAGTTTATTTATTTTTGTCAGTCGGTTTGCTAACGATTAATTTTTCTTTGTCGATTGTTAACTGATAGCCGGTCAGGTCTTTCAGTAGATTACAGACCTCTGCAAGGGTCACATCTCTTTTTATACCTCCTTTGTAACGCCTTTTGTCTAATGAAACGTTGGAGTCAATGTTGATACCATACCATCGGCTTAATTCATCGAGAATCTGCTGCATATTTTTATTATCGAAATAGAAATAGCCATCTTTCCATGCCGTCGCTTCTTCCATATCTGGTATAGGAAAGGCTACCAATTGACTGTTAACCATTTTTACTCCATTTCCAGCATCTATAAAAATCTCCTTTTCTTGTCCATTGACTTTTAGGCGTCCTTCTGTTAGTAGTACTTTGGCGTTGGGCTTATAGGAATTGATATCAAAAGCTGTTCCTATAGCTTGGATACTAAGGTCATTAGCCTCTATGATGAATGGTCGTTTTGTGTCCTTGGCAACTTCAAAATAAGCTTCACCTTTTAATGTTACCTTCCGTTCATTTTCAGTGAAATTTGCTTTATAAATCAGTTCTGATTCCGAATTCACCCATACATGTGTACCATCACTTAGCGTTATCGCTATAGTAGATCTCTTGGGCACAATTAAGGTGTGTATCGGGTTGGACCCTTCGGTTTTGAGCTGTGAGTATAGTAATTTTCCATCTTTTAATTCGATACCTTGAGAAAGGCTTTGATCGACTTGTTTATTCATTAAGTTAATGTCTTCTTTTCCTTTAATCTTCAGGATAGCACCGTTTTCCCCCGGAAGGACATCATTTTTCTGTCCATAGACCTTATCTGGGATAAGATAATTGATAGGTTTCAGATAGGATTTCCAGATCCAAACAAAAGTAAAGAGTACTAATAGTGAGGCAGCTACTCCGATAGTAGTTTTCCATTTTCCATTCCACCGACGATAATTTGGAGCAATTTTTCTTTCATTATATTTGGTTTTTAAAATTTCCCACTCCTGATCCAGATCGGTGCTGCGTAAATCAAATGGAACTTGGATATCCGTATTCGCAAGACGATGGCGTAAACTGTCCTTTGCGTCAGGATATTTTTCCAACAAACGTTTTAGCTCATTTTCCTGTGCAGTAGATAATTGTCCATCTTTCAGGAGTAATGAAGCTAATTCAGCCAATACTATTTTATCGGTTTCTATCATAATTCAATAACTAAATAACTTGAGGAATCAAAAAGGGTGACTCGGGATGAAAAAAAAATAAAAAGGAATAATCTTTAAAACAAAAGGAAGTTTAATATTAAATTTAGGAATTTGGTTTTCAAAAGGTTTATTGCACGCATGCGTTGGGTTTTTACGGTATTGACGGACACATCCAATTCCTGTGCGACCTCGTCATATTTCATGCCATCCAAGTAGATTAAACGGCAGATCCGCTGACAGCCTTCAGGTAATTGGTCAAGTTCGCGGTGTAATGCGCCAATCAGTTCGGCATTGATAAGATCGTCCAGGATATTATGATTGTCGGATTCTTCTACGGTGATGGAATTGCGTATCTTATCAAATACCATATTCCGTCGTTTGGTGTTCATTGCCATATTTTTTACGGAGGTGTAGAGAAAACTTTTGATAACACGTTCTCCTTTCTCCAACAGCTCTGGTCTATCCATTAGGACAATAAAAGCATCTTGTACAATATCCTTGGCTATTTCCTCCGAGTTGACCCATGGAAAGGCAAACGTACAGAGCTGTAGAAAATATGTTTTAAAATAATATTCGATGGATAACATTACCTAGCTATTTTTTAAAAATATAGCTATTATACAAAAATATTGGGAACAATGTGCTTAATTTATATAAAGCGAAGCCAGAGCTGTTTTTGCCAATAAGTAATTGAAATGGATGTTTTTAAGGGTTGTTTTTTTTGCTTTAGTGGGATGATTCGGCTGTTGTTTTTATCTTATTTGCTTTAAAATTGTAACGAAAAAAAGTTTTGTATTTATGCCAAGAAACTTCCACCATCGGCTACAATTATTTCGCCAGTTTTGAAACCTGCGCGGATTTTCCTCTTTCCAGTTCAGTGAGATACCTTAGGAGATTTGTGCTGAATGTTTGTATGCATACTGTATTGACTCTTATCGGTGCAAGCTCAAATCCAGGTGGACCGTAAGGCTCTCAGCAGCAGATGTATGTCTTTGGTTGAATTTGGCTTAATCCATCATTTAAAATCAACTTTAGACCTAAAAAAACCATCATTTTCAGGGATATTTTAGTTTGATACCTTTAGTTACTTTTGATATATACTATGATTAAAATAGTGCGATGAAACAGACCCTGGTTTTAATTTCCTTTGTAGCATTTGCTGGCTGTAAAATCAATACACAGAAATTGCAGATTTCTGCTATTCAAACCGTACCAAAACGAGTGGCAAAAGAGAATCCCGAAACTGGTACAACATATACTTTTACAAGCCGTAACGAAATAGCAGAGCGGCTCGCGCCCCAGATTTTTATGCTTTCCAAAACTGCTGAAACGCTAAAATTTCGTATACAAGGACATATTCATTCCAGTGGACATACGATGAGTCGGGTCAGAAAAATTCGTTTCGAAAAAGGCGAACAATATGGTAATACCATTACACTGCGCTACTTTGTTGAAATCAAGAAAATTCCTGGCAAGGAAAATGCAGATGTACGCGGTTATAATTATACAAAAGATGAAAAGTATAAAATACCGAATGACGTTAAATTGATACAAATCGAATTGTATGAAGATCGACTCAATGACACATCAGTTATCAATCCCGCGCTCATCGCTCAACATACCTTTAATTTTTTTGCGAAAATATAAAGGCTTATTTGTTTGACAAAGCAAGAGGAATAGGAAAAACTTGTCCCATGGCAATCTTTAATCTGTTGAAACCCATTAACTCTATGCTGTACAAAAATGAGATAATATGAAACCTAAAAAGATATGGGCCAATTTGGCGGTTGCTAATCTAGAACGCACACAGAAATTTTACGAAGTACTGGGATTTAAACCCAATAATCCATATACTTCTAATGAGTTGGTCAGCTTCTTTTTTGGAGAAAATGATTTTATAATTCATTTTTTTCTGAAAAATATACTGGAATCGAATGTAAAAGATGTCAATTTTGGCGATTCTCAGATAAGCAATGAGATTATATTCACGCTTTCCGCAGAAAGCAAAGAACAAGCAGATCAATGGGCCAATGAAGTTGAAAGTGCTGGGGGAACGATTGTATCAAAACCGACCAGTTTTGGCAATAACTATTATGGATTTGTCTTTGCTGACCCTGATGGTCATAAGTTTAATGTCTTCAAGATGTAGTAAACATCTGGCCCTACGTATGTTTTTTTCTAGCTTACTTCCTTAAATAACCACAAAGCATAAGCAATAATTTTCAATGCTGTTTTTTATGCGATAAAAAGTTACTTTTTAAAGGTGATGTATATTTTAAAGATTATATTTATCGAATGGAATTTATATTATCAATAGTAATTGCCAATATCTTTATTTTGCTAGCATTACTTCATCTCTTTTGGGTATTCGGAGGTCAGTGGGGGATTAGTGCTACCATACCTACGGACTTGAATGGAAGAAGGTTATTTAATCCTGGTTGGCAAGGGACTTTACTTGTCGCCATTGGATTATTGTTTTTTGCATTGATAAACCTCTCTGCCATTGGGGTGGTAAAGGTTCCTTTCGAGAATCACTATGTTCTTTATGGTATGTATGTGATTAGCGGTATTTTCTTTTTGCGATTTATAGGTGATCTGAAATATGTTGGAATATTTAAGAAGTATAGACAGTCCGTATTTGCATCGCGGGATACCTATATCTATAGTCCGTTATCCCTGTTTTTATCACTTTCCAATGGAATTTTAGCAGTTTTATTATAAGGGCTATGGTCCTGTTTTTTTGCTCTCGTATTTATTATTTTTACTTCTACTCTCCATAAGGCATTTTATTTGCCTTTGGTCCATGATTAACTTTTCATCATTTGATTAAGATATACAATAACTAAAATAAGGATTTAATCATAGAAAAGCGTGGGGCAGATTTCTGGAGTTAGTGCTATCGTCATCGGGTTTATATTAGCGGTCGATACCAATATATTAGAATAAATAAAAGAAGCAGTTCAAAAATCAAAAATGTGCTCTAGGAATTGAATATTTGAAAAAGATAGTGTAGATGGTTACGAAATAAAAAAAATAGGAGTGTCCGACGTTTGTGGACACCCCTCTATAGGTCTAAGCTAATCGAAGACTAATTGGAAAAGACCCCGAAGTCAGCCAGATGTGAATAGAAGAAATCACCCCACGAATTCACAGACTCTATTTTAAGATAGCGCGTGCTAATTGTTGAATCAAGATTAACATTGATCCAGGAACCAGAAACTTTGCTCAGCTGAGCTGATTTAATTAAGGTCCAACTTGTACCATTGGTGCTTGTATAAATATTAATATCTTTCATCGCTCCATTCAGATTATCGCGGTTTCGAAATGCAAGTCCTTTTACCGACCGTAGAGCACCCATATTCACAGAGAAGAAGTGAGGTTGTGGTGTTTGGGCTGAAGACCATGGCGTATGCCAGATTGTACTTCTGTTCATATCTAACACATTGCTTGCGGGAGCACCAGATTCGTTGCTGTCACTGCCTAAGATTGACCAGCCTGTTGTTGGCAATAGTTTATGCGTGACAACTTTGCTGAGATCAGGAACATTATTGACAAAGTTGTAAGCATAACCTAATGTTGAGCGACTTCCGTTGACATGCATAAAGCCGATACGCATTTCATAATTTCCGTTTAAATCATAAAAATCTGCCAATGGGCACTCGAATCTGAAGCTATCTTGGCCAATGATTTTTGTCGCCCATTGTACGGCATCATAATCATTGTTACCACCAAAAGGCTCCCTGTCATGCCAAACGACGATATCATTTACAGGTTTGGTTGTGGTAAATTTTCCGGAGATAATGATCCTGTCGTTGCTGTAGCTTGAAGATAATGAAGTGATCTCCGCAGATGCCGCACCATACCAGTCATTTCTTGTCACGGTGCTAAACACCTGGCTGTTATTAAAGGTTGCTGCAGTGGTAGCTGTCAATGAAGTGGTGGAGATTCCATAAGTTGAATTGCCAGATCCCATCAATGCAGTCCCTAAAGTCGGAGCCAATGTCTTGTTCATCCGGTTATGGCTAGCATTTAAGCCATGGCCAAGTTCATGAATCATTCCACCTATCCAAACTGTTGCTTTCCAACCAATATCTCCACCTATTCCGAGGTTTTTGGCGTCCAGATTTATGTAATCCAATGCATAACAGGTGGTGCCAGTACCATAGAATGGTGGGCCTCCCGGATTAGCCGGATCAGTATTATAAGTAGGAATAATAATCAGGTTATGCTCACTTTTTTTTGCTGTGGGGTTCTGTGCAAAATAAGCATCGACTTCGGACTTTACAGCACCACTACCACCTGAATAAGGATAGGTTGACTTGCCGAAATTTCCGGCAATGTAGTGGATATTGATCAGGGTGTCATTTGTCAGATCCAATCCGAAGGATTTGCGCCCAAAACCTTCACGGTTCATATTCGTGGCGAATATTTCCTGCGCATCAAGAAGGATCCGACTGATTCGTTTTCTAAAGTTAGGAATCGAATCGACATCATTAGGTACGAAATAAATGACATTGAGTTTGTACGGATTTTGGCGCCATTCATTCGTAATTGTTGTGTTGGATGCTTTTAGTTTTAGATTTTCACTGTTTTCATCCGTGGGGATGAGCGTCTTATTACACGACGCTACACCCAGAGCCAAGGTGGCAATCAATAAATTTAAAAGTTTTCTCATAATGGTTTATATTGTATAGTAATGAATATAAACCATTGAGCTTATTATCTAGAAAAAAAATTACATTTTTTATCCAATATTGTTTAGTCAATCGATTGATAAATGGATTTTAATAATTGTTTTGTAACATTTATTAATTCAGTTGATAAAAATTAAGTTATAAGACTGAGGTGGTTTATCCCTTTTATAAATAGATCCGAAAACTATTATTGTCAATGAAAGATAAGGTCTATTGTCGAACCGATAGTAAAGACCACTATTGTAAACGTAATATATCCTAGAATGTATGCGGCAAATGCTTTTAGATAACTAGCTGTTTTTTGTGGATCGAAGAACTGTCCTATAGACCAAACGCAATATAACATACCTACTATACTAGAGAGCACCATAACATTTTTATGTGTAGTACCTTCGATTATTGCAAAAAGTGAATGTATTATCATGCTCATTCCTAGAGTAAAACACAACAGGATAATGATTTCAAAAAGATTGAGCCCATATTTTTTAAAAAATAATTTTGCCCAAAATGCAATAAATATCCCTATCATAATATTGGCATAACCATAATGGGTTTGAATCCATAGATACATAGCGCCCGTTGTGGAGTGTCGGGATTCATAATAACTAACATATTTGTCTTCAACATGAAAATAATGGCTTACAATCGAGTAGATCAGTGAGGTGACAATAATAAAAATAACGGGTTTGACCAAGCGACTTCGATTCTCAGAAATGTAATTCCGAACATTTTTTCCCGGAGTGGTGACTAGTTCGCGGATAGTATACAGAATCCCCCGTTCGAAATGAAGAACATGTTCGATCTCATGGGCGATGTATTGTGCATCTATTCTTTTAAGGACCGCGGGTTGACCACATTTTGGGCAGAAATTGGAAATGATATCAGTTCCACAGTTTTTGCAATTTGTCATTTTAAGGTAATTAAGGCTGTAATGATATGTTTCGGTTTGTTGTTCGCCAAAGCTCTCCGATTAGGGATAATTGTTGTCCACATAGTCAATAGATTTTTGGCTCCCTATTGATTTCTATTTTGCTCAAAAATATTACTGATTATCCTAATAAAAGCTACACCTGAGTGTAGTTTTATTTATTTTTGAAGTATAGAGTTTGAACATGGATGTTAACAATTTATTTTCACCCAAGAATACGGTGGATAGTCTTTCAGCAAAAGATTTAGAACAGACCAAAGATTATGTAGAAATAGTCAAAGCTTTCGCACGCATTACCTATCAAAGTATCTATGTGATAGATTATCAATTGAAAGCATTTGAATTTGTTTCAGATAACCCGTTGTTTCTGGCAGGTTTAAGCTCAGAACAGGTTGTTGAGATGGGATACGGATTTTATCAGAAATATGTCCCTTCGACGGATTTTCAGATGCTCATTCAGATCAACAATGCTGGCTTTAATTTCTATGAAAATATTCCATTGGAGGAGCGGAAGCTACATGTTATATCCTATGATTTTCAAATACAAGATGCAAATAAGAAATATATTTTGATCAATCACAAGTTAACACCGTTTTTTCTAACCGAGAAGGGAAAGATATGGAAGGCCATGTGTATCGTATCTCTATCTTCAAATGTATCTTCAGGAAATGTAACCATAGAAAAGCTTCATTCTGATTTACAGTGGGAGCTTGACCTATTGACCGGTAAATGGATCGCCCGTGGAAAAATTAATCTCACAGAACGTGAAATCGAAATATTACGTTATTATCATCGCGGACTTACTATCCACGAAACTTCCGAGAAGATCTTCATTTCAATCGATACGGTTAAATTTCATCGACGGAAATTATTTGAAAAATTGGGCGTGGGCAATATGAATGAGGCCTTGACCTTTGCTTTGAATAATAGGTTGTTATGAGTATTCCGTTGCCAATCTCGTTTTGATTAAACAAAGCGATTCGAAGTTCCGACAAGATTTGCAAAAGAAAATGTAATTCTAATCATATCATTATGAATATTTTAATTGTTTAAAGTCATCCGAGCGAAAAATCCTATACTTTTGATATATTCAGCCATCTGAAGAATATATTGGCAGCCCAAAAATGGAATGTTGAAGTTTCTGATTTATATGCAGATAATTTTCAGGGTATTATGACCGCAACGGAATACCAAAGAGAAGGGAATGCAGACACAGCGCTGCCAGTTCCTAGGGATGTGATTGAAGAGCAGCAAAAAATTGAAAATGCTGACTGTATTATCTTTCTCTATCCGGTCTGGTGGAGCGATTGTCCGGCAATGATGAAAGGTTGGTTTGACCGGGTATATTCGGTTGGCTATGCCTATGGACAAGAGCCAGACTTGCCTAAAATGAAAATAGTCAAATATGGAATAGTTATCTGTACTGCAGGTCATCCCAATAACTTTTTAGAGGAAATCGGCATTGCCCAAAGTATGGAGAAAGTTACGCTTGAGGACAGGTTAGGGAAACGCTTTCAGCACCAGGAAATGCTTATACTAGGGGGCACCTTGGCAATTGACAATCTGCGGGAAAAACATCGGGAACAAGTCAATGAATTAGTGAAAAAGATAAACATTGATCCGTTGTTGTGATTGGCATAATCGGGGCGAAATTTTGGATATGTGACTCTTTATAAGAATTATTATTTCGTAAATTTATCTTATGAAGCGATTCCGATATCTATAGACGAATAGCTTCTTCATCCTTAATACAACGAATGCATGGACAGCACGAAACGAAATAGGGGCTTTCTCTTCACACAATATACCGAGCCGTTTCAGACACCTTTTGATAAATTATTTAATATTTTCAAAGAACTGATTACACATACTGCTGGTGATTTTGATGAAGCTATTGATTGGTTGCGGCAGTTGGACCGAGAGTTCAAATTAACTACTCCAGAATATACGATCGATGATTTCATTGCTGATCTCAAGAACAAAGGATACATCCGAGAAAAATTGGGATTTGGTGGCGACGGCGGTGTAGATCTTACCTCCAAGCTGGAAAAAGCTTTGCGACAGAATGCATTAGATCAGATTTTTGGAAAGATGCGAAAAGGAACGTCAGGCAACCATAAAACCAATCATCAGGGACGGAGCGACGAAAATATGGGGGATTTTAGGAGCTTTCAGTTTGGAGACAGCCTAGAGAAAATAGCATTGACCGAGAGTCTGAAAAATGCACAGATCAATCATGGGATAGGAGAGTTTAGCTTATCAGAAAATGATCTGGTCGTAGAGGATACGCAGTTTAAATCGCAAATGAGTACGGTGTTGATGATTGACATCAGCCATAGTATGATTCTATACGGTGAAGACCGGATCACACCAGCGAAGAAAGTGGCCATGGCCTTATCAGAGCTCATCATTACACGTTATCCCAAAGACTCTCTTGACATCATTGTCTTCGGTAACGATGCCTGGCCGATAGCGATCAAAGATCTGCCCTATCTGCAGGTAGGACCATTTCATACCAATACTGTCGCTGGCCTACAGTTAGCGATGGATATACTCCGAAGGAAACGGCATGCAAACAAACAGATCTTTATGATTACTGACGGAAAGCCGAGTTGCCTAAATATGCCAGATGGCACTTATTATAAGAACTCGATGGGGCTGGATCCTTTTATTACCAGTAAGTGCTATAGCATGGCAGCACAAGCCCGAAAGCTGGGGATACCAATTACTACATTTATGATCACTTCAGATCCTTATCTGCAGCAATTTGTTGACGAATTTACATCCTCAAATCAGGGCAAAGCATACTACACGGGACTTGGGGATTTGGGCGGAATGATTTTTGAAGATTACGAAGAAAATCGCAAAAAAAGAATACGATAAACAGACGTTTATCGATAATAGGATATCATCTTGCGCAACGTTTGCGCCTCATCATTAGAATATATGGATTATACGAAGATTACAACATTTGGCGCATTGAAAACATCAGGTTACAAACCTAAGACGATAAAAGAAGAATTGCGCCAGAATCTGATTACAAAAATAAGCAAAGGCGAAAACGTTTTTACTGGTGTACATGGTTACGAGGATACAGTTATTCCTGAACTTGAAAGAGCTATTCTCTCCAAACATAATATTAATTTTCTAGGTCTTCGCGGTCAGGCAAAGACACGTCTGGCTAGGCTTATGATAAATCTGCTCGACGAATATGTACCTGTGGTACAAGGATCGGAGATCAATGACGACCCATTTAACCCGATATCGCGCTATGCACTGGAACTATTGAAGGAAAACGGGGATGACACCCCGATAAGTTGGCTTCATCGAAGCGACCGTTTTGCCGAGAAACTTGCCACTCCTGATGTGACCGTAGCAGATTTGATCGGTGATGTAGATCCTATCAAAGCCGCTAATCTGCGATTGAGTTATGCGGACGATCGTGTGATTCATTTTGGCATGATTCCACGGGCAAACCGTTCGATATTTGTGATTAATGAGCTGCCCGATCTTCAAGCTAGGATTCAGGTGGCCCTTTTCAATATCTTGCAGGAGGGGGATATTCAGATTCGCGGATTTAAGTTACGTCTACCATTAGATGTACAGTTTGTGTTCACTGCAAACCCAGAGGATTATACCAATAGGGGAAGTATTGTGACGCCGTTGAAGGATCGGATAGGATCACAGATATTAACACACTACCCCGCATCTGTTGAGGTGGCGAAGGCAATTACTGCCCAAGAGGCCAATTTGGAAGTTGCGCAGAAGGAGCGAATATACGTTCCCGAACTGGCTCGTGAATTAATTGAGCAGATCAGTTTTGAAGCCCGAAATAGCGAATATGTCGATGAAAAAAGTGGTGTCAGCGCACGGATGAGCATCACGGCATTTCAAAATCTGTTAAGCACAGCCGAATTGCGTATGCTTAGAAACAGAACAAAAGCGACAGCGGTGCGCTTGGGCGATTTTATGGGTATCGTACCGGCTATAACTGGTAAGGTGGAGCTCGTTTACGAAGGTGAACAAGAGGGGGCGGCGGCTGTTGCCCTGCAGTTGATTGAAAATGCCGTAAAAAGTATCTTTCCGATCTTGTTTCCCAAAATTGAGAAACTGGAAAAGGAAAACGAGCGTTATCCCTATGATGATATCGTTCGTTGGTTTTCGGAATCGGAGGGTATTGAGCTGTCCGATGAACTCACTGATGCAGATTACGAGAGTCTGTTGGATCAAATGACACCTATCCAAACGCTGATACAACAATATCAGCCAGAGGCCAAGGCAGAAGATCGCTACTTCCTGACCGAATTTGTACTTTGGGGGCTAGCGCTAAATAGCAAATTAAGTAAATATAGGTTAGGCAATGGCCTGCAGTTTCAAGATAACTTTCAAGGATATCTGAGAAACAATCTATAACAATCCGATAAAAGCTTTCCTCAGTCAGTTCGAGGGAAGCTTTTTTGTTTTTATGTGTTTATCCATTGTAGGATATATAATAGGGAATAAAGATAAGCCTTGACTGCTTTTCCAAACGAATATAAATCCATTGATAGTGAAATTTGCAGAATATTTAGTCCCCGATTTCTCTCGGCTGCTGGCTGCATACTTTATATTTCGATCAATTTTCCTATATATTTTTAATACATTGCTGGGTTTCATTCTTATACTGATTTCGTGCTGTGATATAGGCAAAGATCTTCCTCCAAATACTATAACATAATCTGATACAAGTTGGGTATTATCTCCTGCGCGCGAAGACTCCTGGGGATCACCAATTTCTATCCTACGGATTATCTTTTCTAATTCGAAGCTAATGTTGAATATTAATATGTAGATAATCAAAACCAACAACCAGTACCTAATTTTTAGCGTTATTAATGCCATTCCAAGTAATATATTGATGGTTCCAATAGTAATTCTGAAATAAAGAATAGACTCCAGCTCCATCTCGTACGAGTAGCAACTCTTACAAAAATGATATTGATAGAGGGTATGAATATCATTAAAAGTAATTAAACTGTTAAATAGGACCATTAGTACACCGATGATCCTACAAAGAATGGGCTGTGTTAGGATATTGCTGACAATCTTCTTTACATAGCCTGTCGATCTTATCATAGTTTACTCCAAGATAAATTTGATGTAATTTGTTTGCAAATAGGGATGGACAATACGCCTCTTTTCCAATTCAGATCATATAGCAAATAAAAGGACAAACTGAGCATATCCCCCAGTTTTGGTCAATCTATAAATTAGTATAGGTTTTACTTCTTTTTCAGGTAACGGTTTATTACTGGACTGAAATCTATTTTGGAAGATATCAGTATATGGTCTACTAAAACCGATTCCGGAAATTCATCCAACGATTTAAAATTAATACAGCCCTTTTGGAACTTGGCTTTGGGCAATTTTGATTTTAGCTTACCCATGAGTTTCGGGTTGGAATACATCACCAACGAGTGGAATGAAATATAATTTTTGGCAATTGTAAGCCCATATTTGAAAACACCCTGTTCATTATAACTGATCGCATTGGGATTAGACATAAATTTTCCAAAACTTTCAGAAACGGCTTTGTCGTTTTCTAATATTACTTTTCGAAATTGACTAATCGCTTGTTGCTCGGTTTGCGAAAGCGTACTGATATATTGTTCTATTTCCATAATTTTTTATCGTCCCTAGGTCTTTAGTTTACCATCTAAAATTATTCAATTTTCTTTGATTCAACTATAGTTTCATTTAAAAAAAACAAACGCCCCACACTTAAGGGGCACCTCGTCGAAAGACACGATTTCTATGGTCCATCAATCCTTAATGAAGGCGATGGCCTTGATCAAATCTGGACTAAAAAGCTAAATGTAAAACCAGAGGTCGGTTATATCAATGAGTTCGATTTTAATAAGGAAGAACCAACCAGAATGAAGAGCCTTGAATTGAAAACAGATAACTATATTCTGTAGGAGTGTATAACCTTAGATAAGAAATGGGGGAGACAAAGCTATCATTTTTGAGCATTCGGGAAAGAACAATAGAACTGCAGTGACACTAAAACACCCCAACTGGAATGAAATCAAGGAATACGATAGATGGTGCAACTTTAATTGGGCCATGTTTCTCCAGCGATTGAAGATTACTGTGAGGATGGAGCCCTGAGATAGGCTAACCTCTGCTCAAAATCACCGTTCTAAATGTTGCGATTGTTTCTCATATTCATGTTGCGAGAGCAGCCCTGAGGCATACCTAATTTCCAGCACCGTTTTCTTTTCTGCTGCTGTCAATGGTCGCTGTTCTAATCTTTGGACTGTTTCTTCCTCATTGTCCAGCGCACCAAGTATATTGGTCTGCCGATGAAATGCCTGAAAATATCTCAGCCCAAATTTTCGCAGGGATGGCGCATCAAAATGCAATCCATCCGGATTGGAATTTAGCTTGCTAGCACTCACAAAATAACAATTGTCACTATTTTCGGTAAAGCCTAACAAAGCTTCATTCACCTCGCGGGATTCAGTAAAGTATTGCCCGTATTGTCCGAACGGTAAAAAGTCGCCAAGCCCGCCCGAAATAAAAGAAATGTCGGCCGCATCCAAGGCATTTCGGAATGCATCGACTATATTTTTCAATTTTTCAGCATATTGTTTTGAACGTCCCATTAAACTATCATTTTCACCCTGATGCCAGAGTATGCCATCCAAGGAACTGTTTTCCATGGCTAACTTAGCCTGAAAAACAGCATTTTTGAATAGCGGGCCATCGGTGCGCCAGTCATCCAGACTACTTCCGCCATCAGCACATGGAATAAGCCCGATCTCACGATCTGGATTCTCCTCAAGCCAGGCAGCGGCAAAGCTCGATACAAGACTTATTCCGGATGTTGGACGGTCACAATTGATAGGTTCCCACATCATTTGCCAAGATCCGTTGCGGAGCATTTTGATCCTCTCATCGAATAGTAGGGGTGCCTGATTTAAAAATCCTCTTCCAGCCATATTGGATTGGCCGACCATCAGAAAAGAATGTACCATATCTTTGTTATTATCTTGTTGTCCGTTTAAATACTCATCAACAATAGGGAGATCTGCTTCTGCCCAGTCGTAATTCTTTAGCTGAGCTGCGTCTACCCATATCGCTTGCGCATGTTCCAGTGCATCCACTTCGTCCGAAAGCAGACTGCATACAAAAGGATAGAGTTGTAGCGAGAATTCGGCGTAATGGTGCTCTACCATCGTGAGAGCTTTATGTATATTAATATCAATATTGAGCTCCTCTTTGATCTCCCGAAGTAGACAGTCTTCTTTAGACTCTTCGGCTTCAATCTTCCCACCAGGAAATTCCCATTTCAATGGTAGCTTCATCGACGCTGAGCGTTGGCAAATCAGAATTTTATTGGCGTGTTGTATAATCGCACAGGTTACTTGCAGCATAGTTTCCAAAGGTAATGATCTTCCTTGTTAGGAGTATCAACTTTATCATAATTTCCACATATTGAATTAGGATTAGCCGAATTGAGCTTTCACCTTATTCTTATCCTATTACAGGGTCCATCATAGAAAATCGGTAGATAGCCATTTGGGTTTGCTAGAATATACTTTGATTAAAAAAAACAAACAAAGTCAATCTAATTTTTATATTTGCACCTGCTGGATTTCTAATTTTAACTAGCTGCCTGAATACCAATAAAAATAACCATGAACAAAGAAAAGTAAGGAATGGATAAAATCAATTTATTAATTATTGTAAATATAATCTCTTTATTCATTTCACTGTTTCTCGCATTTTTCTTGTTTACGCTTAAAACAAAGTACAAAACAAGTAATTTATTATTTGCTGTTTTTCTACTATTAAATGCAATAGATGTTAGTGAGCCCTTGTTTAACATGATGGTTGATGGCCCATCAAATCTGGGTATGTTTAAAAGTACCTTTGTTTTCCTGCAGATCCCCATTTTTTATCTCTATATCATATCTGTTTGCTATGCTGATTTTAAGTTAAAGCCAAAATATTTACTACATCTACTCCCATATTTGATCGTTAATTTGATTTTACTGCCGCGTTTTTATACTGTTGATGCAGCATCGAAAATGAGTTTTATTCAGAACCGTCAAAGTATGATAGAGTTTCAGTTCATTCATATTCTAATACATTTTCAGATCGTTATATATATGATAACTGTTTTTCGCGTACTTAGAAAATCAAAGAAACTATATCTTGAAAACTTTGCAGGGAAAAGTGTCAGTTCATATAATTGGTTGTTTCAGTTTACCATTGTATTGACCATTTTATATCTCGTAGCTCTTTTAAAAAACATTCTTAAATTTTCGGATTATCCACATATTTCAGAATGGTTAAAGATTGGACTTTTAGTATCTTCTCTTTTTGTTTTTTGCTGGTATCTATTTAAAGCATTAAATAATCCGGATATTTTTAGAAATATTGACTCAAAACTAAGGCTAGTTTCTGAGCTCGTTTCAGAAGAAAATAGTCGTGAACAGTCAACCATAGCTGAACAGAAACATAATGAAGAGCTTGTGAAGTTAAGAAAGTATATGGTCGAGAAAAAGCCCTTTCTTAACCCATCGCTCACCATTCAAGATGTATCCAATGAGATTGAAATTCCAGTTCGGGATTTATCTCTTTTAATCAACCATCAAATAGGACAGCATTTTTACGATTTTGTGAATACTTACCGCATAGAGAATGCGATTGAGATTTTAAAAGATCAGACAAAAAATAGGGTCACTATCCTAGAAATTTTATACCAAGTTGGCTTTAATTCGAAATCTTCCTTTAATACTGCGTTTAAAAAACACACGGGCATTACTCCAACTAGCTATCGTAAGAATCTTTAAATAGATGCTTGTAATTACTCGTACACCTTTTGTAATTACTCGTACTCATTTTTCTGAATAAATACGAGTGACTGCATTTATTCGGTCGCATAACTTGAATGTCTTCCACATCTTTGTATCGGGATAAATTTTAACCTAAATATGATACAATGAACACTTCATCAAAACTTTTAGTTGGACTATTATTTATTAGCAGCTTTTCTTTTGGACAAAACATGAGCAAAAGAATTGATTCCATCGTAAATGATAATTATAAAAAAAATCCTGAGGTAGGAGTTAGTGTTGGCTTTATCAATAACAATGAAGAATATTATACGGCCTATGGTAAGTTGAATGCAGAAAGTCAAACAAAAATTAGTAAAAACTCCATCTTCGAAATTGCGTCAATCACCAAAATCCTGACTTCAAATTTAATTGCGCAGGCGGTTATGGATCATAAAATAAAACTGGATGATTATATTGATGGATTTCTTCCCAAAGAGTATATACTCCAGCCAAATCTTCGAAACAAAATTAAAATTTCGGATCTGGCCTCACATCAGTCCGGTTTACCTGATTTAGATTTTCCGAAATTGATAGAACTGAACCCGCAGCAGCCTGTCAGTAGTGTGACCGCAGAAACATTAGCTGGGATAATCAATAATTGCAGTGAACTAAAAGATTGCGGTAAATATCGCTACTCCACAATTGGATATACTTTATTGGGGCAAATATTGGAGAAAGTGTATGGTAAGAGCTATGATGAAATTATTAGAACCAAAATAATAAAGCCATTACATATGACCAATACCTTAACGAAGGATTTTGATGTAAAAAATAGAACAACAGCTCACAATCCAAGTGGAGGAATCCAGGAATTTTTCAAATGGAATATTACAGCTTCCGCAGGATTAATAAAGTCCGATGCTTCCGATATGATTACATATTTAAAAGCAGTTTTAAATCATGAAACAACGGTTGGTAAAGCTGCCGTTATCACCGAAAAAGTAGTATATAAAGATGAAAAGAGAGAGATGGGATTAGGCCTTAATATTGTATCGGATGATAAAAATACAATTTATATGAAATCAGGAGATTCTATGGGACAGTCTTCCATTATTTGCTACAATAGAAATAAAAAATGGGGTATCATCATACTTCTTGACCAGAGAAACTCCAAAATGAGGCAAGATCTGTTGAATATAATTTATGATACAGTCTTAAAATAAATAGTGCTATAAACAAAAACAGTAAGCCAAAGAAAATAAATAGGATTGCAATAAGAAATTGACCAATCCAACAGATATTTAAACACAAAAAACACTTAAACCCAAGAAAGAATGAACCCATTATTTATAATTCCAGTCGTATTAATCATTGCAGGTGTAGTTTTCATGATTACCATGAATAAAAAGCACAAAACAGCAAAGTCAGAAATTGATTTGGATACTGAAAGAACTAAATATGACCGATACAAACAGGAACTTTTGGCGCAGGATTTTTCAAAATTAAGACAATGGATGAATGGCAAACCCATTGATGCGTTTACTTCTGCATCTGTTCCCCAGTCAACAGCCAATAAAGTGCAGGAGCTTGTAGCTGATGGATTAAAAAATGTAGCATTATCCACAATAGGAGTAAAACTTAGACGAATTGAAACAGATTGTTTTTGGGTCTTAAGTAGAAACGATTTGTATTTTTTCAGCACCAATACAATAGGCGAATTAGATGAACATATAGTATTTGATAATTTTAGAATTGAAAAAGCTACCCTTCGATATGGAGGTATTCTGAAATCGCAATTGGGTGTTTATGCAAAATCATCGGAAGAATATTTGCCAAAAACACATGTTATTACTTTTGATATTGATGGAAGTTCATTATCTCTTGAAATCCATGATAGACTTAATTATCGGATTGACCCGCAAGATCTGCTCAATCTAAAGATACAATTGGAAACAAGAGCAAAATATCAGGTCGTTGGTGAAAAATTTATTGGAGTTTTACAGGATAAATTTCCTAATCTAACCATGTCATAATATAACATGGATTTTTTGAAGTTTCTAAATCCATTTTAAACTAATACCATTAAATGATTAAAATACAGTAAATGGCCAGTTGTTAGACCATCTTTAACCTATGACCGGCAATAATAGTTCGGGTTAACTCGTTACAGATATACAAGTAATTTGCATTTTTATGTCCAGATTTTATACGGTAAAGCGAATAATGCTCGGTCAGATGATCATCATATTCTTAGCACATTGTACCAATCCGGAAAGAAAAAAGGATAGTACTCATGACCGTACTGAACTTGTGCCAGAACCAGATAAGAATTTAAGGGAGGAGTATGAAAAGAAGCAGGATATTTCAGAAATAACTCAAACCTTAAATACCTTTTTTATGAATTACAAGAGCCGCTTAGAGACTGTCAATATGAACCTTCTCAGCAAAGACTTGGCGACATTGATCACCCAAGCGATCGCTAAGGAAAAAAGTGAGGCACTCAAAACAGCCAATGGTAGCGATCCGACCGAAAAGCCAATCTTATTGGAAGGAGATATTTTCACGAGCGAGTATGAAGGTGCTGAACAATTTGTTTTGGATAGTATTATAGTCGAAGGCGAGATGGCCAGAGCTATTCTGGAGTTTAAGAATTCCAAATTCAAACTAAATTGGTTTGATGAAGTGGTTTTAATAAAGCAGGAACGATGGTTAATCGATAACGTGGTTTTCAAAAGCAGTACACCTGAATATCCATCGACTAAAGCTATTCTGGAAGCTTTCATTAGCCATAAAGATTAAGCTAAGCTATTCCGTCTAGACCCTCCTATAAAACTACACCCAAGTGTAGCCTACATTCGGGCGAACTGTGATATTTTTGGATCAATAAGAACAAACTAACGCATGAAGAGCCAGAAAAACACAGTACAATTGATTCAACTATCTAACAGAACAAAAAGGATCAATTTAAAAATCACCCTCATATTACTTTGTGGAATCCTTTTTGGAAAAGTTTATGCGCAGAAAATTGAAGTCTTAAATTTTGCAACTTTTCACATGAAATACACACCTGATGCACATAAAGTAAAATTTAATGAAAAGGATGACAAAAATAAGAAAGAGGTTTATAAAATTGCAGAGATGCTGGCGGAATTCAAACCAACAATAATTTGTGTGGAAATACTTCCACACAAAAATGAGGAATTGAACGCCGACTACGGGAATTTTAAGAAAATTAAAGATTATACACCAAAATATGGAGGGGAGATAGCCCTAATTGCTTACGAAATTGGTAAAATGACCGGCGTAAACAAAATATATGGTATCGACGAGCAGCAGACCGCAGCTTATAACTATAACATAGGGAATGAATTGGAAAATCAAGTAGACAGTATAACCTCAAAAAAATACAACGCCAGTATTCTTCAAGAATTTATGGCAGCAGAAAACCTTTCTCTGCTAGAAAAATTGAAGCTATTTAATCGCAAAGCGACTTTCCAAAAATTTATAAATCTAAATGCTGATATATTAACTCACAACAGTACAAATGGCAATTTCGAAGGGGCAGATGAAGCGAGTAAATTCTATAGACGAAATCTGCGGATATTCTCCAATTTGAACCAGATACCAGTCAACAACGATGATCGAATTCTTATAATAATGGGAGCTACCCATAGCGCTTTTTTGGATGAATTCATGCAGAGAAGCCCCAAATACCAGCTTGTTGATATTGAAAATTATCTGAAATAAATAGTAGGAATATAAGGTAATTTAAGGCCATTTGGATACTTTCCAAACGGCCTTTTTATATTTATAGCATAACCCATGTCTTCGTGTTATGCTGTACAGTTCTTTGAATAAGTCCTCAAATTTTGATCCTCAAAAGAGTAATCACATTGTTTGAAATAAGCTTATAACCAATTTACACTTCCTGTTTCAACATCATAATTGGCACCAACAATCTTGATCTTACCTTCTTCTTCAAGTTTACGAAGTGTTGAACTTTGTCTGCGAATATCTTTAATTGCGTGTTTAATATTCTGTTGGTTGAGTTTCTCAAGCAATACACTATTTTTTGATGAACGCTCTTCATTCTCATCAATCACTTCATTGATAATAGGATCAAAATGATTAACTAAATGGTTCAAGTTGTCCATTCCCATTGTTTCGATTTGTGCAGCATCCAATCCACCTTTCAACGCACCACATTTGGTATGGCCTAAAACGACAACCAGTTTAGATCCAGCGACATTACAGCCAAATTCCATAGAGCCTAGAATATCTTGATTGACAAAATTTCCTGCAATTCTGATACTGAAAATATCACCCAAACCTTGGTCAAATATAAGTTCAGCAGAAGTGCGGCTATCGATACAGCTTAACACCACAGCAAATGGCCATTGACCCTCACGAGTAGCATTTACCTGTTCGAGTAGATCCCGGTTTGCTTTTAGATTATTGACAAAGCGTTGATTGCCTTCTTTTAAGAAGTCTAATGCTTTTTCAGGAGTAATTGTCGATTGTGTTTCGTACGTATGTGCCTTCATAAAATTTAAATATTTGAATATTAAAGATAGGATAAATTCGTTAAATTTTAATGGCAAAAAGAGCTCCAATTTCTTCTCCCTTGAATTTTCTATCTGTACAAAGCAATGCACAGCACATGTAGGACTATTTTTTTGATATCTGTTAAACGGGTAGATAGAAGCCTAATATATACTAGATTGCCGTCAAATTTGCTGATACAATGACTCATGCCACTGCGAAGCAAAAAAAGCTTATGAATCTGCGAATCATAAATAGCTATAAACAAATATTAAATAGCCTTTAACTTTTGTTGTTATGTAAGTTACCTTTATATCGAGTTGGTTTTTAATTCTTTTAGGAAGTTATAAATCTGCTTGTCAAATAGTATCAAGAAAACTTTTCTTGCTACGCATAATCGAGAAATAAATATGAAATTGATTTTTATTATTCTTTTTTCCATAAGCCTTGTTTACGGGCAGTCCGATAAAAATCTGACCGTCGGCTATGGAGATCGGTACGACAGCTTGCCTAAAATAAATTTCAAGACCGCGGCAGCAGAAAACTATGAAAAGGCATTCAGCGCCAATACCGTCGTCGATATCAGGCCTGCAGTTGAAAAGAAAAATTTTGTGATTCCAACAGGAAAAGGTAATTTAAAATTTAAAAAGTATGATTCCTCAGCAGGCCAAGGGGATGGATTCCGGGGTTGGGAGTATAACGGCTATTTTCCACAGTTGAAAATGCATATTTTGGTAAGCCATTCTGTTGCCGAAAGTTTAGGTTTTAGCGATTTGGTTTTGTTGGATAGCATCGAGGGTAGCCAGCATAGGATTGCTTCGGTCGGTGATGGTGCTGTTGAAATTCCTATTCCATCTCCTGACGCACGGTTTCTGGCATATTACTACAATGAGGTATACGCACCTAATAGCTGTTTTATAGGAATTCTTGACGTGCGAAAAGGAACTCCATTTCGGATTCGTCTTTCCGAAAACAGTAGTTTTCAAACCGAAAACTGGGCAGTCGAAAATATTAGATGGATCGATCAGAATACCATAATTGTAAAAGCTTATACACTTAAAAAGGTCGACAATGAGAGAAGCAAGCAGTTTACTTATTACACTGCTGAGTTAAACAATTAAATAGATCTCAAGTAAAGTACCATTCATTGTGGACGTTCTGGATTTTAAAACGACTTTATCATGTGGAAAAATATTACGCTTATTATACTCGCTCTAATGGCTTTAAGCTGTAGAAACGAAAGAGAACAAAAAAAACGAACTGATCCACAACGTGCAGTTATCACTGTGGATGAAAAGAAAGACACAGGAGGAGTTCTACTGACTGAAAATAAAAATATGCAGCTAGGAGGGAGCGATAGCGTGGACCTATCCGCTGTACACAATACGAATGAATCTAACACAATTACAAAAATAAAATTCAATGAACTTGTAATAGCCATTAATGGCATGGCTATTTTTGATGCAGAAAAAATGGAACGGATTCAAAAAGATACTGCTGAGATCGAAGCTGAAGTTGGAGAAACCATTGAAGGACGTACCATCTCCATTTCGAGCGAGCAACTTATCGGTTTGAACATTGAGCAACGCTATGAAACGAGTGTAACCATTATGAATGAAGGGCCTCACTGTGATCTTATTGATTGGGAGCATTTTAATTCCAACTGGAAGTCGTTAAAACAAAATTCAAACGGGCAATTTGTAGGTGATAAATACACCGAAGAGGATTATAATACCTTTCCCGAAGTCTCGATGGATGAGTTGAAACAAACAGTAAAAGAGCAGTGTGGAGAGGATTGGTTTAAACTTTTGGAAAAAACAAATTCTCCACGTGAATATCCTTGTGCCATAAGTATAAGTCGATATTTCTTACGAATCGTAGGTAAGCGGAAAGACAATGGACAAAAAGTAACCAAATTAATTATTATTAAAACCCCGATGGGATGTTAATGGTCGAATGAACCATTCTATTTTTGCCGTTATTTTCCGAAAATCACACTTTCCCAATCTTAAACAATATCCCCATAACTATTGTGAAAATGGTCTTTGCAACTGCTGTAGTCTTTGGGTTACCAAATTGCATAATAAGTATCAATAGAAAACGTAAACGCTAAAGTATGTCTGAACGCCTAAAGCATCTTGTTTCGCCACTTTTTATTTTTTTTCTTGTTCTATTAATTATCAATGATTTTTTTCTGAAAGCGGTATTCCATAATACGTTTACCGGAAAACTATCTGATTTCAGTGGACTTTTTATTTTCCCTATTTTCTGGTCCGCTATCTTCCCTAAACAAAAATTAACGGTTTTTATATCCACAGCAGTCTTATTTGTCTTTTGGAAAAGTGAATATTCCTCGGTTATCATACAATTTATGAAGCCCTACTTTGGTATTGGAAGAACCGTGGATCTTTCGGATCTGATCGCATTACCCATGATATTGTTGGCATGGTTCTACACAAAAAGGAGGGCACAACAGTCCGTCAATCCAGCCTTAATGACGCGATTGAGCACATATTTTAGCGCAGCTGTCGCAATTTTCTCTTTCTGTGCTACCAGCCAGCAAAGATATATCCAATCTTTTGATCAGCCGCAGTATGTACTGTTAAAAGATCCGACAATCCAGCATCTTAATTTTGATGATGAATTGGAATTTCATAAAAGCGATTCCTTACTTGTTGTCAAAATAAATTATCTATCTACCAGTAGGCCTGAGCGGAACGATGATTACAATAAGAATCAATCGATCAAAACTCTTGATCTTGCCATTTTACATCGTTTAGCAGATAGTGCTAGCCTGGTTTCGCCCGGAAAAATAACTTTGCTCACAGTCAATACTGAAGAGGGGAGTGATTCTTTAAGATTTAATGGTGGGCGACTTGATGGACGGTTCATCAGGACAAAAGGAGGTAAGACTATTATTGAAGGATTTTATAAGATGGGATTGGAAGACTCCACCTGGATAATCAGGGACACGATCAGTGCCGATAAGGTAATAAAGACATTTGTTAATGGAGAAACAATCAATATCAAACACTATAGCCATGATAAACTCCAATCCTCTTCAAATATCAACACCCGTGCTGACACCATTTTTAATATCTATTTGCAGTTAGTAATTCTGGTCCTATGTCTGGCGGGGATATGTTATTTATTATATAGAAATTATCGCAGGGCCATCCCGGATCATTTTAAGCTCAAATTACTGTGGAGATTGCTGTTGTGCTTTATTTCACCGCTCCTCGTCTGGCTGTTTTATGTCGGGATCATGTTATTGCTTATGAATTATAGTCAAGATATTTTCGAGACTTTAGCGACAATTATCTTTATTTTTATCACAGTTTGCCCATTGATGTTTGTTATAGTTTTTTTGATAAAGATCAGAAGGCCAATAGATATTCTCTGGTACAGTCTCTTGTTCGCTCTAGCAGCCAGTATCTGGGCAACGTACCTCACACTTGGAGCGCTTTCACAATGAAATGATAAACTCACCTCTGTTGAAATCCTAAAACCACGAATAATAATCTAAAGGAAATGATTACCATTGCTTCGGATAAATGTAAGTATCTCGAAAAGTTTATAGCTATCCTTGGTCCGGCGTCTTAGGTGTATTGGGCGATGATATCCTTGTCACAAAATCGTGATTCCTGATAAAAGCAAAAAAAGACTACTTGTTTAGTAGTATTTATCAGTAAGATGTTTTATATTTGTGATCAAATCGTTTATCAATTGGCGTTGGCAGCGATACAACCTAACAAAAACAAAGTTCAAATGAAACCACAAAGATCAACCTTTTCCGTCATTCACAACATGAAAAACATTCGATTTAACCTTACTTCATTTCGAATGCGCTATTGCGCTTAAATTTTTTCTTCTAGACTTTTTTAATGGATAGTAAAGGATAGTATTTCTCTTATTATCAATCATGCCACAAGTAGCATCATCCTACTTGTCAGTATTCACTTATTAAACTAATTCATCCCTATGAAAAAATACGAAGTATTTTTCCAGTGCTCGCTATTGCTTTTTTTTCTGTGGAGCAGTATTCTTTTTGCTTCTGCCCAGGAGGGCTCAGTGCCCAAAGTGTTTCAAAATGAATCCGCTGGGCGAAACTTGGAGAAAGATTATTATTTTCCCGCAGGAAGCCGTTTTGTGACAAACATCCCCACGCCAAGTCAATTTTTCAATCATCAAATCGGTCATAGTCATACCCGTTATGACCAGATTGTTGATTATTTTAAGATACTTGAGCAACGTTCCGGCCGGATAAAGATAGATACGATTGGTCGTACCTGGGAAGGGAGACCGCTGGTCGTGCTGAAAGCTTCTTCACCCGACAACATCCGTAATAGTGAACAAATTCGTCAACAGCATATCGAAACGATTAACAAAGCAAAAGAGAACCGGATCGTATCTAATGAAGCGCAGCCCGCATTGGTATTTTTGGGTTTTAGTGTGCACGGTAACGAAACCTCAGCTGCCGAAGCATCTATTTTAACCGCTTATTACCTAGCAGCTGCCGAAGACCCAGCTGTTGCGACCTCACTTACAAAGGGAATATTTTTTATAGACCCAGTCCGTAATCCAGATGGTTATGATCGTTATGTCAATTGGGTAAATGCTAATGCAGCATTTCCACCAAACGGAAGCCCTCTGGATAGAGAGCATAACGAAGTTTGGCCCGGAGGCCGAACAAATCACTATTGGTTTGACTTAAACCGCGATTGGATCAATCAGGTAAATCCCGAAAGTAAGGCGCGTGTCAACTACTTTCAACATTGGCTGCCCCATTTTCAAGGTGACTTCCATGAGATGGGAGCAGCATCTTCCTTCTTCTTCGAACCTACAAAGACCGATGCTCAAGAATCTCCCTTAGTCCCTAAAAGTACATATCAGCTAAATCAGAAATTTGCTACTTATTATGCGAAGGCATTGGATGAAATAGGATCTTTTTATTTCACCAAAGAACAATTTGATAATATTAATCCAACCTATGGATCTACTTATCCTGATCATGTCGGAAGCCTAGGAATCCTCTTTGAGCAAGCAAGTCCACGGGGCCTCTTTCAAAAAACAAGCAATGGTGATCTAACTTACCCCTTTGCTATTCGAAACCACTTCAGAATAGCCTTGGCGAGCATTACAGCATCTATTGATCATCGTACGACACTTTTGGAAAATCAACTGAGATTCTTCCAGTCCGCGTTCGAATTGGCCCAAAAAGATCCAGTTAAAGGTTACTTGGTAGATCTAAAGTATAATAATAACACTGCGGCACATTTCAAAGAACTTCTTGCCAGGCATCAAATCCACTACATAACGAACAATCGTGACCGTAAGGTAGATGGTAAAGATTTTGAGAAACAAACTTCCATCATTATTCCGACTGCCCAGGCAAATTATCGGCTGGTCAAAGTCATCTTTGACGAAACCAAAACTTATGTAGATAGCGTTTTTTATGATGGCTCGGGCAATTCCATTGCCTACCTCTATGGGTTCTCTTATGCTAGTCTAAAACAAGGGTTGGACAACGGAGAAACTGATCAAAGTTCTGTTACTAATCCACCCGCTATTGCCCTGACAAGGAGCAATTATGCTTATCTCGTAGATTGGCGGCAGGAGGGAGCAGCTTGGTTGTTATCCCAATTGCTACAACGTGGAATTCTTGTGAAGTCCACTAGTAGTCCCTTTGAACTGTCTGATCAGGGCAGGACAATAGGATTTGATTATGGAAGCCTGTTGATTCCCATACAAGGCCAGCCTATCTCAGCGGATGAATTATTTGATTTCTTACAAAAATTGAATAAAAGAGGAAATATAACGATTGAATCCGCTTCCACGGGATACAGCGGAAAGGGAATAGATCTCGGAAGTAGTGGATTTAAAAGCCTCGCACCTCAAAATGCATTACTTTTAACCGGAAATGGGATTAGTGCTTATGAGGCCGGTGAAGTGTGGTATACATTTGAACGCCAATTGGAACAGCCCATCTTACGGTTAAATATTGATCAGTTCAGTCGTGTAAACCTCGAGGAATACCAAGTACTTGTCATGGCTAGCGGTGAGTACACCGGATTGAGTTCGGCCGCTATTGAACGTATTCAAGCTTGGGTAAAAAATGGAGGAACGTTAATTGCTTTTGGACGTACGGGACAATGGCTTGCAGAACAGAAGATTGCTTCTTTTAAATTTCTTGACGGGAGGAGCGATAGTGTGGTGCCGAAAGAGGGAAAACCAACGAAAACAAAGGAACGTTTTGATTATGCTTCCGCCCAAGGTAGGGAAGGAACAAAACGTATCGGTGGAACCTATTTTAACACTGAAATTGACATAACTCATCCGATCGGTTATGGTTACATACAGAAAACAAAGCCTGTTTACCGCAATCACACTCTTTTTGTTGAGCTGGGTGACCAGGCCTATAATAATGTTGCAATTTATAGCAAGTCTCCCTTATTAAATGGATACGCATCGGCCGAAAATCAAAAGAAAATCGCAGGTACAGCCAGTATTCTCGTAGAAAATAGTGGGAATGGACGTATTGTATATTTTGTTGACGATCCCTTATTCCGAGGTATTTCCTTTGGCAATGCACGCAGCTTTTTTAATGCGGTCTTGCTTGGACAGGTTCTTCAATCTGGGATAAGAAGATAAACGATTCCATTTATATCAATTAAAATAAACACTCCTAAATAATTTAAATAGATGAAAAATAAACTAACATTATTTACTGTTTCGATGCTGTTTCTTGCCACACAGGCATCGGCTCAAAAAGTAGCAGCGCTACGTTTAACCGGAAAAATAGAAGGATTGAAAGAAGGTAAAATATATCTTCAACAATACGATAATAAAGTATTTAAAACGATTGATTCTGCCTCGGTCCACAACGGTCGATTTAGTTTTGGGACTAAAGTGCCGTTACCCGAACTCTATGGTCTGAAGTTGAATGAAGAAGGTTATCCCGTCCAACTTTTCTTGGAGGATGCTCCAATTGAAGTGCTCATCCAGTCTGGAGAAAATGGCGATCATGCTACCGTGAGAGGATCAAAAGCTCAAGCTTATTTTGAGCGCGCAAATAAAGAGCAACGTAAGTATACTGCCAAGCAGTTTATTGAAGCAGATCCCAAATCTATTGTCGCTGCGTATGCATTGTTCCGCAACTATTCCTATAATCTGTCTCCGGATGAGCTCGAAGAGCATATAAAGTTGCTGGATGCCTCATTGCAACAAACACAATATGTACGCATCTTGAAAGATTTAATCTTAAAACAGCGTGCCGTATTGCCGGGTAATAAAGCCTTAGATTTTGTGTCTACTGGTCCCGATGGAAATAAAATACGATTCAGTGAGCATCTTGGTAAAGGATTTGTGCTGCTTGATTTTTGGGCCGCCTGGTGTGGTCCTTGCCGTCGGGAAAATCCCAATATTGTTGCAGCTTTCCAGAAATATAGAAGCCATGGATTTAGCGTATTTGGCGTATCACTGGATAAGAAAAAAGCAGACTGGCTAAAAGCCATTAAGGACGATGGACTGGATTGGACTCAGGTTTCTGATCTTTCGTTTTGGGATACCGAAGCTGCTGCTCTGTATGGTGTCCGTTTTATCCCAAGCAACCTACTTATCGATGAGCATGGTATTATCGTTGCCCGAAACATTAAAGGCGATGCCCTATTACAGAAATTAAAGGAAATCTACGGCGAGTAAAGAACAAAAAAAACATCAAAAAGAAAAACAATGAGAAAATCAAGCTTGTTTTATTTGCTTCTTTCATTAGCTGGGAGCGGGGCCGTGGTGCCTTCCTTCGCACAGGAGCAAACAAAATCTATTATAAATGCTGTACTCAGTGGTGTTGTACAGGACGCTGCTACCGGAAAGCCTCTTTCTGGTGCAACCTTAAGTCTAAAGGATGTAACCCATCATGTAAGTACCGATAAATTTGGGAGGTTTCAATTTGTAACCGGACAGAAATTGCCCTTTACAGTTACAATTTCCTTTGTGGGGTATACAAGTCAGACCTTGGTCATAGATCATTCTCCAGTGGTTATTGAACTTGAGTCTGTGGATCATACACTTGAGGAGACCGTCGTCGTAGGTTATACTACTGCAAAAAAATCAAGTTACACAGGATCCGTAGCGACGGTAAGTGGCAAAGAATTGGATAATCTACAGATTACGACGATTGGGAAAGCATTGCAGGGGACGGTACCCGGGCTACAGTCCATTGCCGCAGCAGGTCAGCCTGGAAGTGATGCTGAATTATTTGTCAGGGGTGTAGGCTCTGTAAACGCTTCAACAGCACCGCTTTATGTCGTAGATGGTACCCCAGGGGCCAATCCCAATAGCCTCAATCCAAAAGATATCCTATCCATTTCGGTCTTAAAAGATGCAACAGCAAGTGCACTATACGGTTCACGTGGTGCAAATGGCGTCATCGTGATCACAACAAAATCCGGTGAACTGAACAGTAAGACCGCCGTTAACTTTTCGGCGAATTACGGTTATACAGGTAGGGCAGTGAAAGATTATGAATACCTGTCGCAGCAGGAGTACTATGAATTGCAATGGGAGGCAATCCGTAATACACAGCTCGACCAAGGGAAATCCGCCGGCGATGCTGCCCAGTACGCTACAGATTATTTGGTGGATGGTGCGCTTAAAGTAAACATCTTTGGGGCTAACTATCCAAAGCCTGTGGGACTCGATGGAAAGCTGGTTGCAGGAGCAACATCACTCTGGAACGATAACTGGGGAAAAGCAATTGCCCGAAGGGGGATCCGCCAGCAATATGACCTTAGTTTGAGTGGTGGTGGGGCAAGTACACGTTATTATCTTTCTGCCGGTTACCTCAATGAACAGGGCTGGATTCGCACGGCTGATTTCAAGCGGTATAATTTCCGAACAAATATACAGTCAAAGGTCAACAACTGGTTTGAAGTCGGTGGGAATGTTGCCCTGTCATCAGGCTTTCAACGTGCACCTACACAAAGCGATAGCAATACCGGCAACTTCGCTAACTTTCAGCGTTTAGTGTCCGATCTGTATCCCGTCTATCAGCGCAATCCTGATGGGAGCTATGTGCTGGATGAACAGGGCAATAAGATCTGGGATTATGGGTTATGGCGCCCAACCACAGCTGCGAGTGGTTCAAATATTTTAGGTAGCGCTGAAAATGCAATTTCCGGCACCAACAATGAATCAGTTTTGTTGGGGACCAATATCAAAATATCATTTGCGGACAATTTATTCTTGAAGACCTCGGCCAATATCGACTACCGAAACACGAGTTCACATACCTATTCGCATTCGTACTATAGTACGGGTATCCTTACAGATGGAGCGGGATCCGCAAGCCGAAGTTCGAGCCGTACACTCAACTATACGGTCAATAGCTTTCTGAACTATGCGGCTACATTTGGTAATAAGCATAGCATTAGTGCTCTGGTTGGTCCCGAAATCTATGTGGAAGGAGCTTCTTCACTATCAGGTAATCGCACGGGCTTCCAGGTACTTGGTAAAACGGAGCCATCCGCAGGGACACTGAGTGGTGTTTTTAACGGGACTTCTTCCGATTATAAGCTCGCAAGCTGGTTGGGACAGGTAAATTATGATTATCTGGACCGCTACCATTTTTCTACGAGCTACCGTAGAGACGGTTCATCCCGCTTCAGTAAGCAATCGCGTTGGGGTAATTTCTGGTCCGTCGGTGCTGCTTGGAACGTGAAAAAAGAATCCTTCCTGAAAGAAATCAGTACGATTAACAACCTGAATCTAAGGGCGAGTTATGGAGCCCAGGGAAATGATAAAGTTGGTAACTATGCCTATGGCGGATTCTATTCCATTTATAACAGTTTGGACAATCTGGGGCTTTTACCGTCTGATTTACCTACACCAGATTTGAAATGGGAAACAAATCTTAATCTCAATATCGGCGCTGATATCGCTTTATTCAATAATCGGTTGGTAGCACAGATCGATGTCTATGACCGGAAGTCAAAAGACCTGCTTTTCCAAAAGCCACTTTCACCGTCTACAGGTTATAGCGGGATCGATGCCAATATTGGCTCATTGAGCAACCGTGGAATTGATGGGCAGATTACAGTGGTACCTATTCGAAACAAAGATTTCAGATGGTCTATTACAGCAAATGTGGGGCACTATAAAAATAAAATCACCAAACTACCACAAAAAGAAATTCTCACTGGATCCATTGGGCAGTATGGTAACACGAAAAAAATGGTTGAAGGTGGTTCCATCTATGATTTTTATATCAAGGAATGGGCGGGAGTAGATCCAGAGACTGGCAAGGCAACCTGGTATAAGGATGTAAAAGATGCGACAGGAAATATAACTGGGCGCACGACGACAACGAATCAAAATGAAGCATCATTTTATTTTGAAGGAAGTTCATTGCCAGATCTTTATGGTGGTATTAGTAACAGCTTTAGTTACAAAGGAATAGAATTGTCTTTCTTGTTTTCCTATAGTCTAGGCGGAAAAATCTTTGATGGTGATCAACCCATGATTATGCATGTGGGTTCAGCACCGGGGCGAAGCTGGTCCAAGGAAGCCCTCAATAGATGGACACCCGAAAATAGAGATACCGATTTCCCCCGATTGTCTTACGTGACCGATTCCTGGAATAGTATTCCTTCCACACGTTTTCTAAGGAGTGCAAGCTATGGACGCCTAAAGAATTTGAACTTAAGCTATACTATTCCGCGTAATCTTGTGTCAAAATGGTCTCTTTCCGATGTCCGGATACGTTTTGTAGGTGAAAACTTATTGACGTTCTATGGAACTCAGGGCCTGGACCCAGAGCAAACGGTAGGTGGAGTTACCTACTATCGCTACCCGGCACAGAAGTCATACGCTCTCGTCCTCAATGTTTCCTTTTAACATTCCTATTTGATTTATTATGAAATTAAAATATATCACCATCATTTTTCCTTTATTGGCACTCTCATCCTGTCGAGACAGTTTCTTTGAGACTGCTCCGGCAACCCAAATTACGACCCCTGAGGTATTTTCTTCCGAGAATAATATTGACGCCTTTATCAACGGATCAATCCGCTTTTTGATGGAAAATAGCACCTCTCAAGACAATCCCGGACTCCCGACCATATTCCTCACACATGAAGTGATGGGAGAGGACGCTATTGCACGTGACGGCCGTTATGGTTTTCGGGACTCTTATCCCTATAAAGATCCTTTTGACAATACCACCCGCCGAGCGCTTTTCTTTTGGACTTTGCAATATAAATCTATCGACCATGCCAATAATCTGATAGCCAATGTGAAAATTGACGATAACAGTAAAGAAAGTTTAAAACATCTCAAGGGGCAAGCCTATGCCTTGAGAGGATTGAATTATCTCAATCTCGTGCGCCAGTACCAGTTTACCTATGTGAAAGACCCAAATGCCAAGGCAATACCGATCTATACTGAACCGACTACACCAACAACGGTTCCCAAACCACTGGCTACAGTAAAGGAGGTTTATGAGCAGGTTATTTCCGATTTGAAAGAAGCCGAAAAATTATTGGTGGGTTTCAAGCGGAAAGTGAAGAACAGACTCGACCTCAATGTCGTTTATGGTCTACTGGCCAGAACATATTTGACACAGGAAAATTGGGCCCAAGCACGTGATTATGCGGCAAAAGCACGTGCCGGTTATCCGATTATGACGGCAGAGCAGTACAAGGAAGGATTTAACGATGTCAGTAATTCGGAATGGATCTGGGGGCACCCACAGACCGCGACCCAAAATTTGGGTGGAGCTTCTTTCTTAGCCTATATTGAGACAACTCCCTATGCAACAGATGCCAAAGGTGTAAACCTATATTTTGGTTATAATAGCATTATTCCTGACCCCAATTTTATCAGCTTATTTACAGCTGCTGATGTGCGTAAATCGCTCTTTGAGATTGCCAAGCAACCTGCTGAAGCGATCTATCGCTCCTATCGTTACCGTAAGTTTAGAAATAAACACCCCAATCGCGATGGACATATCGTTTTAATGCGATCATCAGAACAACTCCTTATCGAAGCCGAGAGTAGAGCTCGCCTGGACGATGTAAAAGGTGCTATAGACCTCCTAAACGAATTAAGACGTAAACGGACTTTGCAAGATCTTGATGTCGCAAATTTCGATAAGGCAAAGGCGGTACAAGAAGTTTTATTGGAGCGCCGTAAAGAACTATGGGGTGAAGGTTTCCGTCTTTACGATATTCTTCGGACGCAGACGGCGCCTGTACGTCGTGAGGCTAATGAGACCTTTGTGGATGATGCTGGAAAGACAGTAGCTGTGATGGGGCATTATATTCTCAAGTTTCCGGATGGATCCAGCTTATCTCCAAATAGCAAATATTTTTTATTTCCAATACCTCTAAATGAACTGAATAATAATCCGAGTTTGCAAAACTAATTGATAGTCAGTTGTTTATAAGAATTCCTAAAAGGCCGCTTAGAAAAAACGCTAAGTGGCCTTTTATTACAAGGCTGCTTCTTTCTAGTATAGAAAAGAAGCAGGCTATCAAATCTGGGAATGAACCAGTTGTTAATAGATCATTTATTCCATTTATTGATGAAGGCGAATTTCTTCTGCTTGATGCATGAATAAGCTAGCAAGCGAGATTTAGCTTATTCTATTTTTAATAAGAGTGCTATATCCTGTTTTGCGAGAACATGACCTTTATTGACAATATTACTTTTTAGATAAAGAAAACATTGGTCGTTATGGTCGAGCTTACCGATAGTCAGTTTTATCGATTTTATATCGAGCGTATTAATTTCTGATGGATCCATCTTATCGGGGTCTGCAATTAGTTTTCCGTCTTTCCTAATTTCTTCAAAATCCCAAGAGTATCCCTTCCATGGTCCCGCAACTAACGTTGTATTTTTGCTGTCCATGATGCGTTGACTTTTGTATTTCAAGGGTATACTGTCGATCACGATCGTATAGTCCTTAAGATGAATTGCGAGCTCTTTTAAATAATGTGGAAAGTCTTCGGGCACGAAATAGATGCTGTTGTCTTTGTGAATGATCTTAAGCTTTACAATCCCTATTTTATCTATTTTTACCGATTGTGAAACTTGTATAAATACCGCGTACTCCTGTTCGCTAATGCCCAAATTTTTGTGATAGGGCATAAGTTCCCCAGGTTTTAATTCACTCATTGTTTTTAGAAACCAATCTTGGTTCTGTTGAATGGCAAGTTTCATTTTTTTGAGAATTTCTGACTTGGTGGTATTCAGGGGAGGGGTGCCCAACACCTCTGCGACATAGTCGCCCTCTGGAAGTAATCTGTCAACGAATTGAAACGCCATTACTGTGCTGTCTGTTTTAGTCCTCTCTTGAGCAAATCCATTCATGGAAAATAGTAGGGTAGCTATGCATGCGATAAAAGAAAGATATCTACGGAGAAATGTCATGTTGAACTTGAGCTTTTGTAAACGTTTAAGTTACAGCTTAATTCTGATAAATAAGAGGCTGAAAAGGAATCACATAATAGGAAATGGCAAAGAGAACTTGCTGAAAGTACATTTAACAATTTGATAATACCTGATTATTAACTTTGCAAAACAGCTTAAGAACGTGAATTATATTATTATTGTAGGGGCAACCCAAGCACTAATGGCTTTGGGAATTTTATTGAAGGACAAAAAAAATAATGGGCAGCATGATAATATCCTTTCTTATTTGTTGGCCTCCATTTTTTTGCATCTGGCAATCAGTTTTGCATTGAACGTCTTTTGGCCTAATTCAAAAATCCATCAGCAATTCAATACATTTATCGCCTTGGCATATCCTGGTTTGTTATGGTGTTATATACGTTTTCTCGAACATAAGGGAAAGCCCATCGATATTCTTTTGGCGATGTTTCCATCGATAGGTGCATCTGTAGGTTACTTTTGGATTGCTGCTTATGTGATCAGCCATTCTGGCGAACTACCACCATTCATCAAATTGTACAATTCGATATCTGGTTATGCATATACGATATTATATATCGTGTACCCATTAAAAATTTTGGCTAAGACACATACGATACCGACATTTTGGAAACTTGAAAAACGTATGGTTAGGCTGGCCGCTTCCCTGTTCCTGTTTGTTGGCTTTGCATTTTTGGTCATCTCCATCTGGACTCGACTATTTGATATATCCATCTATTTTAATTTTATCCATCTGTGGCTCCGTCTGATTATCTATTCTATATTGGCGGTTATCTGCATATCTATTATTTATGTCAAAGTAAGCTCCTTTCTGTATATTCATTTATATCAGCAGGAGCAAGCAAAACTGCATATTATTGACCATCAGCATGAAGATCGGTTGGACAGCTCGATGGTGAAATCCCCATATCCATCTGCGGAGGAAAATGAAAAGAATGTCGGTATAGACTATGTAGGTATTTTGGCGAAGGTAGAAAATCTGATGTCCCAGCATAAAATCTTCTTAGATCCAAGTCTCACATTAGATATTCTTGCTACAAAGGCCGATGTATCACGTCACCATCTTTCCGAGACGTTAAATCAGTACCAGGAAAAATCATTTTATCAATATGTCAATGAGTATCGAATTAAGGAGGTTGTAACATTAATGGATCTGTACAGAAGCAAAGGAGAGAGCATCAATATACTTGCGATGGCATTTCAGGCTGGATTCCATTCAAAATCCTCGTTTAATCAATATTTCAAAAAGGTTCAGGGCTGCACGCCTTCGGCCTATCTCAAGGCGAAACCACAATATGACCTAGTTAATACCTAAGTGAATATTCTTGTCCATCGGACTGCAGGAACGTGTATTAATCCATCCTGAAAGCGGTGTTCTACGTCGCTATCGGCGTACCAATTTATCGGTAACCTAATCTTAATGTAAATTTAATTTTTGTAAACATCATTAAATGAGTGTTTTGTGGTATTGGCGGCTAATTGAAAGTACTTCTTTATCGAGAAAGACGACAGGCATCTCATGAAATATCAATTTCGTAGCAAATAACAAAAATTGATTACATGATATGAAAAGAACATTACTCTTTTTGATTTCGTTGATGCCATTCTTTTTACAGGCACAACAAATTACAGGGACTGTCACTTCAATGACCGATGAGGTATTGCCTGGTGCTACAATACAAGTAGGGAAGTTGACTGCACAAACTAATCTCGATGGCAAGTTTACATTGATTTTAAAAGAAAAGGGACCTGTTCGACTTACTGTTTTCTACACCGGCTATCAGGCATTCGCCTTAGATACACTTGTTTCGAACGAGGGGATTCATTTGGGCGTAATCAAATTGCATCCATCCAATAATAGCCTGGGCGAGGTTGTTGTCGTTGGTTCTTCAGCTGGTTCTCAGCTCAAGGCATTGAACATCAAAAAAACGGCAAATGCCATTATGGAAGTATTGGCTGCAGATGCTATTGGTAAATTACCCGATCGCAATGCCGCCGAAGCGGTACAACGCATTCAGGGGGTTTCCATTGAACGAGATCAAGGGGAGGGGCGATATGTTTCTGTACGTGGCACACCCATACAGTGGAGTGCGTCTTTGTTAAATGGGAACCGGCTTCCTTCCGCTAGTCTTGACTATGCAGATCGACGGATTCAGATGGATATTTTCCCCTCAGAGATGATTCAATATGTGCAGCTATCAAAAGCAATCACTCCGGATATGGAAGGAGATGCGATCGGAGGGTCGATCAATTTTATTACCAAAGCAGCTCCCCTAAAACGTACACTCCATATCAATGCGGCTGGCGGCTATAACGGACAATCTCAACGCGGATCATACAACAGTTCAATCCTCTTTGGCGATCGTGTTGCGCAGGGAAAATTGGGTTATATCCTTTCGGCAGTAATTTGGGACCGAACAGCTGCCCAGGACCGATATAACCTAAACTATGATTTTTCGAACAGTAATGCTACGCAGGCTTTTTCCATCACAGATCTACAATTGAGGGATTATATTGCACGTCGGCGTACACTGGGATTTAATGGTGGACTTGAATATGCATTCAATGAAAGACATAAAATCATGGCTAAGGGACTTTATAGCGAATATATGGACGCTCAGCGTGTCCGTGAGAATTATTTCTATTTTAATACCAAAACAGCGACGATAACAACCAGAGCCGCAGATTACCATACGAGCCTTTATTCTGGAGAGCTTAGCGGGCAGTCGAGTCTCTCAGAACGATTTGGATTGGATTGGGCACTGAGTATGGATAAATCTGCTTTTAAATTTAAGGATCCAGATTACTATCCGATGGCAACCTTTTCCCAAAAGGTTGATTACGACGGCTTGGCGTCCGATGGAAAGAAATACCTCGCCATGGATTCACCAGATGGAGCAGGAGATTATATTGACCATATCCTACCTCATCTTGCTTCCACTACAGCGATTAGCGCAGAAGCCATGAAATTAACACAAGTTGTCAATATCAGGAGTAAAAATCAAGAACGCAACAAGCGTGTTGGGGTAAATTTGAAATATACACCTAGCAATTCATTGATCGTTAAATTTGGTGGAAAGTTTATCCACAAAGATAAACAGGTAGAAAACCCCTATAGTATTTATGTGGCCGGTATCTCTGGGGCTGCTCCAACATTAGCCAGCTTAGGTACTGAACCGTATCCCTATCGGGGTGGTTTTTTGACCGAAATAGGATCGCCTTACAACAATGTGCTTATTGATCAGGTAGCTATGGCATCAGTGAGGCAACTTGCATCACCGGAGGGTATTGCCGAAAACAAGTTGTATCCATTCCGCGTCGATTCAGCGGGCAACGCTTCAGGCGCCGCCAACTACTACAGTGGAAAGGAAAACGTATACGCAATTTATGGTTCTGCAGAATTTAAATTGACAGAGCGGCTCACCATTATAGGAGGAATACGAAACGAGTATAACAAAGTTACTTTTTCAGGCAACAAAGTATCCACGCTCGCAGACAAATCGACAAAAGTAGAAGCAATCAATCAGGATAACAGCTATAATGCTTTTCTACCGATGTTGCATGTAAAGATCAATGCGACAAAGAATGATATTATTCGGCTGGCATTTACGCGAAGTTTCACACGTCCCGATTTTGGTAGTCTCAATCCCGGTACGACACAGGACGATATCAACCGTGTCATCACCCGTGGTAATCCAAACTTGAAACCCACTTTCGCCAGCAACTTTGATTTCATGACCGAACATTACTTTGGCGGCATAGGTATGTTTTCGGCAGGGGCATTTTACAAAAAGCTTTCCAACCTGATCTATTCCAATCAATCCACACAAGATATTGATGGTATTTTATTCAATGTAAATGAGCCCGAGAATCTTCAAAACGCCTGGCTGTTAGGTTTTGAAGCCGGCATATCCAAGCGATTTACAGAGCTGCCAGGAATATGGAAAGGATTTGGAGTTGACGCCAACTACACCTATACAGACTCAAAAGCGAAAGTTCCGCGCTTTGACAAAGGAAAATTGATAGAAGATGAAAGTGTAATTCCTAAGCAGGCAAAACACTTGTTCAATGTCTCCTTGATCTATGAGAATAGCAAGTTTATGGCACGTATTGCTGGCAACTATAAAGGTAAATATCTTGATGCCATTCGTCAGGTCGCTGGACCCGAACATTACCGTTGGTATTCAAGCAATTTTTCGGTAGACTTTTCTTCTTCCTACAGCATCAACTCGAAATTCAGATTATTTGCCGAATTAAATAACATTACTGGCACCCCGGTGCGCTACTATCATGGTGTATACGATCGTGCCGAACAAGCAGAATGGTATTCTGTCCGTGGTCAAGTGGGGATCAGTGCAAAACTTTTTTAAAATATAACAAATATGGAATTCAAACAGATTATCCTAACAACGTTGTCCACCCTGGTACTAGGTACTGGAGTTATTCGTGCTCAACAATCCGAGCTTCCACAGCTCAATACATTAAAGATCAATCAGATTCAGGTGCTTGGTACGCATAATAGTTATGCTAGGCCTGTCGATCCACGTCTTGCCGCCTATGCTGACCCTATTTTTGCAAAAATGATGGAAAAAATGACCACATTAATCCCCACGGACAAGCTCGCGTCATTTAAGGAGTTTCATCCAAATACGATGACGATGAGCGAAGGGTTGAAATATGACCACCCGTCTTTTGATGTACAGCTCGACAGTGGTATCCGTAGTTTAGAAATGGATGTTTATTATGACCCTACAGGACATCGTTTCAATAGGCCTGCTGGGTACGAGGTATTAAATAGCATGGGTGTTTCGGATTTGGCACCCTATCAAAAGGAAGATTTGGAAAAGCCAGGCTTCAAGATGCTCCATATTGCAGATTTTGATTTTCGATCGCATTACGCTACTTTCCGAGGCGGCTTGAAAGCGTTAAGAAATTGGTCCGACAGACATCCCGGTCATCTTCCGATCTTTATTATGGTCGAAGCAAAGGACAAAGGCATACCAATCTTTCCAAATAGCGCTGAGGTTCTTCCATTTGACGAGAAGGCATTCGATCTGCTGGATGCCGAAGTTATCGAAATATTGGGAAAAGACAAGCTTATTACCCCAGATGATGTACGTGGACAGTATACAACGTTACGTGAGGCAGTGCGTTCTGGCAACTGGCCTACCATTAAAACATCCCGTGGAAAATTTGTTTTCTTGTTACTTCCGGCGACTGCTGGGATGAACCTGGAATCTGCTTATGTCAAAGACAGACCCAATCTTGAAAAACGTATCATGTTTGTACAGTCGGAACCCAATGATAGTTTTGCATCCTTTATCCTGTTGGACAATGCGCTAGTTCGTCAAAATGAAATTCAAAATCTTGTAAAACAAGGTTATATTGTTCGTAGCCGTTCAGATATCGAAACATACGAAGCAAAGATCAATGACTATACGAGGGCAGATGCGGCTTTTAATAGCGGAGCCCAGATTATATCCACCGATTTTTTTAGACCAGGTAATGGTTACCATACGTCCTATTATGTGAAGTTGCCTCATGGCAACCCCGCTCGTTCAAATCCTATCAATGGAAGAAAGTGAAGCGTAGATGCTCAGAAACAATAAAAATAAAGAATGAAATAGTACCGTTTCAATATCGAAGCGGTACCATTTTTATTTGAAACTTTTAAAACTCTAGTAAGCAACGATACTAGGGGACTAAAAGCGAAAAGTGGCGGTTAGAAAGGATGCACGCGGTGGAATGGACACTGTCGCATAGGGTGACTGTTTTTGAACAGCGAGCGTATATTGCTCTTTGGTAAAGCTGTTATTGCCTTCCAATGTTTCCAATATACCTCCTGGTCTTACCCAGCTCATTACACCATATGTATTTAATAAGTTATTTATATTGAGACTTAGTTTTACGCTTTTGCTGAGGTCATAACCCGCTCCAAGGTCAAATTGAGAAAAGGCGGGTAAGGTGAATGTGTTGACCACATTAGCTTGCCTTTTTCCAAGGTAGGACCAGGTGATAAAAGTATAGAATTTTCCATTAAGATAGGTGGGCGTGAGATTGAAAATAGCGCGAGCATTATTATCTGTTTCGTTGCCTGAGTAGGAAATCTTAGTATCATCTTCAGGTCCAGGATTATTGGCTACCCATGACTCGAGGTTAACTATTTTAGAACGTTGAAGAGTAGCTATACTACGTATGTTAAAGTGCTTGTCGATCTTCCATTCAGCTTCGATTTCCACACCTATCGTTCTATATTTTCCGTATAACATCTCAGGTGTATAGAATCCGCCGCCGCTGGCTTGCAGAAATTGCCCGTTGGGTACACCGCTAAGAACACTATAGAATGGTGTGACAAAGATGTTGAGCGTTTTTGTTTTAGCTTTTAATCCAACTTCTATTTGTCTAGTCGTACGTTCTTGGGGGTGTAGCAGTCCAATTGTTTCAGGTCTATTGGTAGCGAAGTAAACATCTAGGTCTGGTGCTTTTTTTCCTTGAGAATAACGCCCATAGAGTGCGATATTGGTATTGAAGGTATAGTTTAATGCACCGGAAAAAGAAACCGTATGAAGAGTCTTATCATAATCTACCCTTGTTATTTTGTCAACAGTATTGTTGTCGTAAAACGTCTTGGGATTTCCGTCTGTACCTCCCTGTAGTCCAGTTTTCATATAGATACGTTCGTTATATCCTTTGATATTTACATTTTCATAACGGACACCCCAGTCAAACGTCAACTGTGGATTTATATACCAGGTATGGCCAAAAAATAAGGCCGCCTGATTTTGTTTGGCATTGAATGTTAGCGAGGCACCATTGTCGCCATATGCTTGCGCGATACCGTCACTGTTACTTATTTGATGTAAGCCCGTCGTGCCGGCGAGTGTCGCACCGGTAAACTCGAGTGAAATCAGCTGTGGCCTATTTTCAATTGTGCTAAGCGCAATACCATCTATACCTGAATAACGTCTTACATTTGAATAGCCATAATAACCCCCCAGTGTAAAATTCATCTTATCTGTAACCTTTTGAAAAGAAAACTGATCAACAAATTCCTTGACGTTATTTTTATATGCACCAAAAGTGGTCATAAATATGGAATTGGGCAGAAGGTCCTGTCCAGGAAGTTCATTCTTGTTAACTGTGTAGACTGGTAATCCATTTGAACCTAGCGTTGAAGTAACCTGCATAAGTTCGGTTCCTGTTTTGGCATTTTTGAAAGAATAGGAACCGATGCCCAAACCCTGTTGTCCGGTCATTAAAAAATAGCTTGTCATGTCCTTTGTACTCATTGCTGTGACAGCACCAGGTGTGTTATAGAGAATATCATTGCTTGAATAACGTGCCGCATTATTAAGGGTCCAGCCCGCACCCAATTGTTGTTCCCAATTGACACCACCTGAACGATATTTACTTTTGACTAGATTCTTTGGGTTAAAAGAAATAGAACCACCATATCTAAAATCCTGCGAGGTATAATCAACTGCTGGCATCAATACCGTAGCGTTAATGTCAAAACCTTGGGCTGGTCTTGGTTTGTCGAAATCTTTTGTCGGAATAAACTGGACATAACCATTTTTGTCGTTCAAGTATTTCGCGAAAAACTTAAGTGTACCTCTTTTCAGTTTCTTGACTACATTCGCCTTGACCTGACCACCATTATTCATGGGATATCCAGGATATCTGCCGCTTTCATCATATCTGTAGAAACCACCAATATTATAAAACCAGTTATTTTTCAATGGCCCACCAATATTCAGATCGACACGGGCATAACTCCGTCCATCGATCCCGACCAGACCATATTTTGTTCTCAGTTCACCCTCGAAACGATCCGTTCCAGTTTTGGATACGTAATTAAAAACGCCTCCGGGAGCATTGGCTGCGGTAATAGATGCAGTTCCCCCACGAACAGCTTCCAATCGATATAAGGTTGCATCAGGACGGAGGAAAAAATCAGGACCATAATTGAAATATGTCGTGTTGGTTACCGGTAAACCATCTTCTTGCATGGAAACATATTCGTAACCAAAACTACCATCTTGTGTCCCAACGGTGATGCCTCTGCTGGCCACGCTATTGCGTATTTCGCCGAGTGACGAATTAACAAACACCCCAGGTACATTTTTCAAGAGATCGGCAGCACTCAATGGGACTACCCGTTCTATTTGTCCGGCATCTAGTGTACTGATCGCAACGGACGCGTCCATACGCTTGCGTTTGTCAAAAGTTCCCGTCACAAACACTTCATCCATCTTGTTGTTTTCGGATGTAAGTATCACTGTTGTATTTTGCCCAGGACTTGCCTGTTGCTCTTTGTTGAGATAACCGATGGAGGAAACTTGTAGTATAACAGACCTACTCGTTACCCCTGCTATCTGGAATGCCCCCAGATGGTCACTCACAGTTCCCAAATTGCTGTTTTTAACTTTGATGGTAGCTCCCTGTATCGGTTGTCCACCAGTATCTTCTATTTTCCCTGAGAGGATATTTGACTGTCCAAAACAGAAAGTAAAGGCGCAGGTCAAAAATAAGATGAGAAGATAATTTTTGTAATTTATTGATTGTGTTTTCATAGCGGTTATAATTGGTGATATCGACATTATAACAGTGCTTGGTAAACTGACACCTTGAATTTGTCGCCGAGTTCGCTGTGCCTTAGTGGCCACTGTTGTATAAATAGTAGTGCAATTATTTTTTCTCGCGGGTCCGCCCAAAAAGTCGTTCCGAAAAATCCACCCCAAGAGATGCTTCCTTCTGATAGACCCAATTTCGCATTACCTTCACTTGAAGTGATCTGAAAACCAAGTCCAAATTTATCGTCCCCCAAAGAAAGATCTCCGATCTGATTTTTGGTCATTATTTCTATCGTATGTCGTGATAGTAAACGATGACCATTATAGATACCTTTGTTTAATAGCATCTGAAGGAATAGGGCATAGTCTTTTAATGTTGATACAAGGCCGGCCCCACCAGCGTAGAGTCCATTGTGATTAATTGGATAGTCAATAGAGACATTCGGAAAAGTATTGTCAGCCCATGGCATGACTGTTCCAGTTTGCTTATCTTCTGTGTAAACTTGGACCAGTCGATGTTGCTTTTCTGTGGGTAAGTCAAAATAGGTATCCTCCATTCCTAATGGTTCAAAAATTCGAGTTTTGAAAAATTGATCGAGTGTTTTTCCTGAAGTGACCTCAACTAACCTTCCCAATACATCTATACTCAGACTATAAGTAAATTTTTCGCCAGGTTGGTGGATAATAGGCAAGGTCCCCAATTTGTTAATCATTGGTTCAAGTAGTAGGGGAGTTTTTGAAAATCCGGCGATGATACCTGCTTTGGCATAGATTGCTTGCATCTGTGGCGATCCAATTTGGGCGTAATCTAAACCAGAAGTGTGTGTAAGCAGGTCGCGAATTGTAATCTCGCGCTTGGCGGGTACAGTAGTAAATGTACTGTCCTTTTCATTAAACTTATCTAATACACGAGGTTTAGCAAAGGAGGGGAGATAGCGTGAGATTGGATCATCTAATAAAAATTTACCTTCTTCATAGAGCATCATAACGGCGGTGCTTGTAATCGCCTTTGTCTGTGAAGCGATCCGGAAGATCGCATCCTTGTCCAAACTCTTTTTAGGTTTTATCCGATCTACTCCAAAAGCTTTATGATAAACGGTGTTTCCATGATGAATCAATAGAGCAGCTGCACCTTTTATCCAACTACTGTCGACGTACTGTTGTAATAACAGATCAATGCGTTGGAGGCGCTCTTGGGAAAATCCATGGATTGTTTTTTCAAGATTACCTTCTTTGCCAGGTACTTGCGCAAAAGATAGCAAGGGCAGCAAGGCATAAATTAAATAAATAGCTATTTTCATCTTTTTCTGAGCGAAGTAATTTTTGAAAATTATTTTATAGGTTTATAGAAGTATTCATACATAAAACTGTACAATTCTGGAAATACCCTATCAGGCAATAAACCATGTGGATAACCGGGAAAATTATGCAGTTCTACTGGAATACCGGCTTTGATCAGTTTAACACCTAAATCCAATCCACCATCACGCAGAGGGTCTACACCACAGGTTGCAATATATGTAGGGGGTAACTGGCTGAAATTATCGGTCATTCCGGGCAATACATTCTTAGGGATATTGGAGGCATAATCTTTGCCTATATACAGTTTCAATAGGTAGGGGATATCAGCTCCTTTCACGCCTGGTATTTGCCAGAGCTCACGTACGGAAACATGGTTTGTATCTATATCTGCAGGAGGAAAAAATAGAGCCTGAAGGGCGATTTTTGGTCCCTTTCGTTCGCGATTCAATAAAGTCATGCTACCAGCAACACCAGCTCCAGCGCTACCGCCACCCAAACCTATTCGTGTTGTATCCCCCTGAAAATTTTTCGCATTCTTAATACTCCATAGAAAAACAGCATACGCATCGTGAACTGCGGCTGGGTAAGGATGTTCAGGTGCAAGTCGATAATCTACCGAAATAACGACAACCTTTCCCCGTATTGCCATATTTGCACAATGCTTATGGTCTCCGTTCAGATTTCCATAGACAAATCCACCTCCATGAAACCATAAGAAGATTGGGGCAGTAGTAATATATTTGGGTTTGTAGATCCTAACTGGAATGTCAGGATCACCCGCCTTCAAACCGGGGACATTGCGATATGTTATCTCCACACTATCTGCATTGGTTAATAGCGGTATAGTGGATTGCTTTTCTTTCTCCCTTACGGACTTGATATTTTCATAGTCCAACTGCGTGAGGGGCATCAATGCCAATGGAGCGTATTTGGGGAGAAGTCTCTGACTTACTTCTTGAGGAGTAAGCGGGCGGATTGTGTGTTTATCTTGTGCCCGAATCCCCAAGAGATGAACAAAGACCAAACATGTGATAAAAATAATCTTTTTCATATGTATATTTTTAGTGACCATACTGTTTTATCCATTGTATTGCTGCTCCGTATACACGTTTTCGAGCGTTCTTATCCGTCATATTCAAATCATGACCAGCGCCTTCTATACGGACAAGTTCATGCACAATTTTCCTGTTGGAAAGCGAATCGCTGAGCTGTTGGGACTGTGAGAAGTCGACGACTGGATCTGCTGTACCATGTACTATCAGCACAGGGATATCTTTGATGTGTTTTATGGGACTAGACTTGTAAAAGCTAATGTCCAATGGTTGACCTGACTCATAAGTATGCCCTGTCATTTTTTCAATGACATCTTTTAGTCCGACTTTTTCTGAATAAGCAAGTGTCGTGGTATCAGTTAAATTGACAGGACCACAAAATTCAACAATGGTTTTAATCCGCTTGGATGATGTATAGCCATACAAGAGCGCCAAATGGGCACCAGAGCTGACCCCGGTCATCGTAAAACCATCTTTACGCGTGTTCCACTCCGAGGAATGGGCTATACAATAATCCAGGGCTTGATCTATATCAGCTAACATCTGTTGATAATGAATAGCCGCATGATCTGCATATCTATGATTGATACTAACAACAGCTATACCATGTTGAAATAAAGTATCCTGATAGTCCCGTATATATTCTTTACCAGCCATTGTCCATGCTCCGCCATGGATCAGCAGGACAAAAGGTGTATTTTTATTCCTTTTAGCTGGAAGGAATACATCCATGATCTGGCGTTCGTGTTTGCCATAAACAACATCCATTAGCCGGCTTTCTTGTTGTTGAGGAAGCTGTTGTATAGGTTTGCTGCTTTTGCATCCAAATAAGGTTAACAAACTGATCAGTAATAGCAGATTTCTTTTCATTGTTACAATATTTTAGTCAGTTATTTATTTAATTTTTCATTGTCGGCAGCCCGCAGTTCTTTTTTGAGAATTTTACCAGTTGCGGATATAGGCAATGCATTGGCAAAGTGGATCACACGGGGATATTTATATTTCGCCAAACGATCTTTTGTCCAACGCATCAGCTCATCTTCGGAGATTTCCTCCTGCTCTTTTAGAACTACAACTGCTTTTATTTCCTCCCCAAGTTTTTCATCGGGGATACCTATAACAGCAACTAGAGAAATTGCTGGATGTTTCATCATAATTTCTTCTACCTCCCTAGAGTAGACATTCATACCTCCACGAATGATCATATCTTTTGTCCGATCCACGATAAAGTAGAGACCTTCGTCATCACGATAAGCTACATCACCCGAATGCATCCAACCATTCTCAATGGCTTCTTCTGTTGCGGTATGTTTATTATAATAACCTTTCATAACATTATGTCCCCTGAAAACCAGTTCCCCTGTCTCATAGTTCGGTAGGGTATTGCCATCCTGATCTATAATTTTCACATCTACGCCCCATACCGGGAGTCCAATAGATCCTGGCTTGCAGCCTAAACGGATATCATTAAAAGTGACGACAGGAGAGCCTTCACTCATTCCATACCCTTCAATCACTTGAACATTGAACCGATCCTGAAAATCTTGTAATACTTTGACCGCTAGGGATGCCCCTCCAGAGACGCAGAGTCTTAAACTGTTGCTGATGTCTTCGTCCCTAAGCTGTTGATGATGGAAGTTGAGTAGCGCCCAGTACATAGTAGGAACACCAGCAAAAACTGTGATGTTTTGTTGCACAATGATTTCCATAATAGTCTGCGGATCAAATCGAGGCACCAGTACGTGTTTTGCGCCCCTATAGATCCCGGTATTCATCAGTGTTGTCATTCCAAAGATGTGAAATAGGGGCAAGACCAGTAATTGTACGTCGCGATTACTTGTTTCAAAGAGATCCGCAACGAGCTGAGCATTGCAGAACAGATTGAAATGAGTAAGTTCTGCACCTTTTGGGAGGCCAGTCGTCCCGGATGTATAGACTAAAACAGCCGTGTCATCTGCTCCAGTCTGTGCACTCGTAAACTCGTTGGAATGGCTTTCTATAAAATTATTATAATATATGATCCGTTCGTCAACAAATTGGATATTTTGATCTAGTGTAATGAAATGTATGCATTGAGATGCCTTGCTGAACGCATAAAAACATTGATCGGCTATAGGTAAAGTTTCTTCGTTGGAGTAACAGAAATATACCTTTGCATTACTGTCATCCAAGTGATATAGGATCTCATCCTTTTTCAATAAAATATTTAGTGGGACAACAATGGCGCCCAGTTTAAGCACAGCATAATAGATCACTGGAAAATCGATGATATTTGGTACAGACATCGCGATTTTGTCGCCAGTGGTTACTCCGATACTTTTTAATGCATTGGCTAGACGGTTTACCTGTTGATTCAATTGCGTGTAACTCATTTCTATTTTACCATCGGAGATAGCAATATGGTTTGCATAGCGTCTTGCAGAATCTTCAAGAATTAAAGATAGATTAAACATACATTTATAACTGGTTAGTTTCAAGTACCCTAAAAGGAGTCTCCTAATGTGTTATAAAGTTATGTTAACATAGTAAATTGTATTGTATCGAAACGGAAATGCTTTGATACGAAATGGGAGTATTTTAATGCGCTGAATTTAGCCTATCTTGTAATGGGGAGGTGCCGAAAAAACGTTGATACAAGCTAGAGAAATGCCCTCTATTACTATAACCTATTATTTGGCTGATTGTTGCAATAGGTAGGTCAGTGGTTCTAATAAGTTCACGGGCCTGTTCAAGACGTAGTTTGATATGGTATTGATGAATCGGTAAACCATATATTTTCTTGAAATTTTTTTTAAGATCATATTCGTTTAACCCGACTTTTCTACTAAGAAGTTTGATAGAGAGCGTTTTGTTGATATGATTCTGTACAATCTCATGAGCATTATTTACCGCTGAAAGATGCCGATTGGATATATCATCAAAGTGGAGATCTATTTCTTCAGTACGCAGATAATCGATCCAGTAATAAATGAATTCCAGCATTTTGCTCTCTAACAACATTGCGCTGGGAATATCGTCCGGACTCAACGTTAATATTTGCTTCTGTAGGTTGATGATGTTATTATTGTAACAGTACTTTTCAAAATGATCTGGAAATCGGCCATTATGGAGATTGAGGTATTTTTCAGGAATAAAAAAACGGAAACCATCCACTTCAGTGATTTCCCATTCAAATCTTTTATCGCCTTCAATTGAAGCGGAATGTATTTGGCCACTTTTGTTGACGCGAAAATCTATTAATCCTTTTTTACCCACTTGATCCTTTGAGATAAACATAGATTCTTCCTTAAATTTCCATTTCCCTCTAAAATAATGGATATCGTTGCGGATATACAACTGTAGGGCACCCTCTCCAACATTTTCTGGAAACATAAGGTTTATTGAGTTCCATGCACCATTATTCCCAAAGCTGTAGTTGTTGGTCAATGTAGCTGCAAAATCTGCAGGGTCGATGTAAGGCAATTTAAGTTCCATTTTCTTAACAATTGGTTTATTTCGGTATTAAGCTAATGATTCTACTGTTGCTAATATAAACATTTTCAGTGGATTAAAAGATGATGTAAAAGTAAGAATTTTCATCACCTGTGTATGTGATCGTCCCTTCTGGATGCAAATTAATTCATATATGGAGTTTAATTGCAAAACTAAGGTCGTAATCGTGATGTGAAATGTTGAAGAAAATTCATAGATTCATGGTGGATTAATCGAGAAATCTTATGTCATTTTATCAAACAATCTCAAGAATAGGTTCGAAATATCTAGGAGTTGCGAAGACTTTTAAATGGGGATTTAACCTCTCACCGATGTACAGACGTAGTACGGGCCGAATAGAATATGTATCGGATGATCTATATGATATCCGTATTAGGCTTCCCATCAGTTATAAAAACAGAAATTATATGGGAACAATTTTTGGTGGCAGCATGTTTTCTGCAGTTGACCCTATTCCTATGGTACAACTTATTAATTTATTGGGTAACAAATATGTAGTTTGGGATAAGGCGGCCGAAATTTATTTTAAACGTCCTGGAAATGAAGATTTATATGCTTATTTCCAGTATACAAAAGAAGAGCTAGAGGAGATAATTGCTGGGGTAGAAAGCGACAAGGAAATAGAAATAATAAAAGTAACTAAGCTTACGAATAAAGATCAATCGATTCTATTTTGTGAAATTCGAAAAACTATTTATATCGCAGATAAAGAGTATTTTAAAAATAAACGAAAAAAAGGTGAATCCACCTGATTATTGCCTCCTCGTTCTTTCAGATTGCAGGATAACCGGGTAACGCTATGGATTAAATTTTTATTTACTGGCGTAATAACAACTTTGACTATAAAGACGCTGTAAATTTGCAGTCGAAAGCCAGTTATATTTTGTGAGTATAAACTGTTTGAATTGGTTGAATGCTACAAATTCAACTCCTGAATCGGAGCGAATGGGATTCTCGGCCACGTAGTTATGTGCAATTTGATGTACCCTCTTGCAGATCAGATTGCATTCTTCCTGTTGTTGCTTATTTAGATTAGGAAATTTAATTTCCAGCCTTTCATTTATAGGTTTTAACCAATTTTTTCCAAATTCCATGGATAGTTGGAGTCCATAATTTAATACTTCAATTGATAGGTTCATTTGAGCCATAAATCATAATAAGTTTGTTGATCTAGTTTTGTTTTTGCTCGCTATAGACGCTTACTTGTATAGGTTCTTGATTAGCTTTTTATACTATTTCTAAGATAGCAATTTATCCTTAAAAACGTATTTGTCATCTCTGTAACAATTTAAACCGAATCCTACCTGTTACCATTTCAGGATTGTCTCATTCTTGAAGCTTTCCTATTGGAAAGTTTACAATAGGATTATTGTATATTGATCTAGTGAACTACATTATATCGGTATAATTTCTGGAAATTCTTTAAAATATCTTGATAGATAGGATAGGAGGCCTATTTTATTGACTTTCTATCTTCAAATAGATACGATAGACCCGACAGCACTCTCATGTTGGCTAGTGCGACCAAACTCAGATTAAAAAAAAATTTCGAGAAAATCAATTCAAAATTAATTACAATTTGACCAATCCTTTCTCCGAAAGGATCTAAATAACTTTATTATCTTTAGATGGAAGAGCAATCATCACTTCATCCATTTGACTAATCTTTGCTAAGATATTGTCAATGAACGAAAAGCTCTATCGTTATCTCAATACATACTTATTCTAATTAGGAGGTAATATGGCTAGTTTAGCAAAATATGTTTCGAACGACAACCCAGAATTCTCAGTATTTATCGAAGATGATGATAAAGTCTGTTATGCATACTTATGGAAAGAGGGTGAAAAAATAATTGCTGATGTATGGTTGTACAATAGTGCTCCAACTCCGGTTGAACCCGAATGGGATAGCCAAGAGAATCTCCCATTTTTAAACCCGATAGCATTTGTCGGAGAAAATCTGGAACCATTTAATGCTAGTACAATTGTTGAAGTGAATTGGGAATTTGGTGATGAAACAGTCGCTAAGATATTTGTTTCATCCAGATTGATTGCAAAGCTTACCGAGGGATCATGTCCGGGCTGGTCAAGTCTTGTTCGTAAAGACGGGCCATTAGCACAGAAGATGCAATGCCCTTAATAAACAAGTTTCTATGATAAAAAATGTATATAGTCCAATATTGGAGTGTTATTTTAAGAGGGCGATCGATTCATTTTACAGCTGTATCGAACTAGAAGAGAATTCTTGCTTATTTAAAGAAATAGCTATATCGGCTAGTGATGTCCAACTGGAAAGGGATTCGATAAAATTTTTATATAATGTTATGCGCAGTAAGCACCATGTCATCGAGGTTAGCTTGAATTTATTGTCAAAAGAATCAAATGTGGGCTATTATACATTGATCCTAAATGAAGAAAATCAGGCATTGGACGACTATCTAGTTTTCAAGACCAGAAATGTGAATACCTTTGAATATTAGATTAGTTTTTGTTCAAATTAATAATAAATTATGTTAAGTTATATCGCAGCGATCTGCCTAGTTTTCTTGGGAATAATGCTTAAATATTCCTCCCAAGACAGTTATAGTCCATTAAGAAAATATTGGATTTTTTTTACGATTGGAGGGTTGTTGTCCCTACTTTATAACCTATTTCAATTACTTTAGGTGATATACAAAATTCTACTTTTGTTTAACACGATCGTAAGCCATATTCAAGAGGTAACATGCATAGCCTATGTCTTGTTTATTGTGAAGCTGGAAACTTATCCATCCTGAATTTTTAAATACATGATGATCCTTAATTTTTCCTTTAAGCATCAGCGATTGCTACCCCCTGTACCTTTATCGAGTCATCTATATGACCTTGGATTTTGAAGATCATCGTAATAGCATCACTTATATTGGTCTCAGCATTTAAGAACGTATCTTTACTAACATCTGACACCCGCCATTCGCCACGATTTCTATTATTACACGAAACAAACGTTGTAGCTAAAAAAACTAGGGAGAATAAAATAAATCTGTAATTCTTACAAAACATATTACTATTTTCTTTAATTTGAAAATTGATTGATACCTTCTCAATTTGAATTTATCGATCGGGTGAAATCTTATTGTATTACTATGTTTCGAAAACTTTCTCTATTGGATCAATAACAGGCAGAAATCAATGCGGTAGAAGAGAACCAAAATTAACCTGTATAATTTGTCAGCATGAAATAGGTAAGACTAAAAGATACAACACATACGATAGAAAAGATCAAAAAAATAATTGCCGTATGATAGTCTCTGACTATTTTGATATGTTCAAGTTTTGAGTAAGGTTTAGATAAATGCCACAGACAATTTATAATATAAACAATTCCGATCAATGCAATAGCACCGCCCAATACGAAGGAAATTAGGAGTAAAAGAAGCACAACAGAGGCTCCGGTTGTAGAAATTCGCAACTCCTCCTTCTCGATAGGATCACTGTATCGAGGGAAAGATAAACCTGCGATCCTGATTTTGCTTTTCTCGTATTTTACTTTCATTACTATTCTTTCATTATTGTAATAGTGGTTCGTGTTTTTCTTGTTCAAGCACCCGTAAAGATGAATATGCACAGTCTAAAACAAATTTCTTATGCTATGCAAATGTTGCATTAGAAAGGATTGTTTTTAAGCGTAAATAGGTTATAAAAGTGCTAACAAGCATTTTCTCTATCGTGTAAATTTAGTTAAAACTGTGGTGAAGTCTGTATACTCTTACAATTTAGTAAGAATTTAAGAGATAGATGATCTTAAATTACGATACCAATTATTTTTTTCGTAAAAACCAACCGTACAAGCTTATTTAAATCAATATAGTCTACAAATTATCTGGTTGATCCTGAATATGATAAAATTAAATCAATCTTCCGTATTCAAAATTGCTAATAATATTAGTAATTTTGAATACGGAAACTGCCGAAAATAAAAGTCGTGCGGAACGGCTGGATAGCGAATAGAAAAACATGGAAAGGAGTATAGTACATTGTGATCTAGATACATTCTTTGTATCTGTCGAGCGTTTGCAGAATAGCAAGCTTATCGGAGTACCTGTGCTCATAGGGGGGAGTAGTGACCGCGGGGTAGTTGCGTCCTGTTCCTATGAGGCCCGTAAGTTTGGCGTACATTCCGCTATGCCGATGCGGTTAGCCCTACGTATGTGTCCCGAAGCTATTGTGGTGCGGGGGGATCATGATATATATAGTCAGTATTCCAGTATTGTGACGCAGATCATCGAAGAGGAGACACCCATTGTTGAAAAAGCAAGTATAGACGAGCATTACCTTGATGTCTCGGGAATGGACCGCTTTTTTGGCTGTTGGAAATGGACACAAGAGCTTCGCCAGCGGATTATCAAAGAAACAGGATTGCCGATCAGCTTTGGACTATCCGTCAACAAGACCGTTTCGAAGATCGCTACCGGGACAGCCAAGCCCTGTGGCGAAAAACAAGTTCAAGGCGGTACGGAAAAAGGATTCCTAGCTCCGCTGTCCATCCGCAAGATCCCCATGGTCGGGGAGAAATCTTTTACCCTGCTGCGTAATATGGGGATCTCCAAGATCGGAACCTTACAGCAGATGGAAGTATTCACGATGCAGAAAGTCCTCGGCGAGAATGGGATTAACATCTGGCGTAAAGCCAATGGTCTGGACGATTCATTGGTCGTACCTTTTCGTGAACAAAAGTCGATGTCCAAGGAAAACACCTTTCAGCAGGATACCATCGATATGGATGTACTCCGCTGCACCCTGATCAGCATGATCGATACACTGGCCTTCGATCTGCGGAAAGATCAGAAGTTGACGAGTTGTGTCACCCTCAAAATCCGTTATAGCAATTTCGATACCCATACCCAGCAGTTGCAGGTCGGTTACACCAACTCCGATCGAAAGTTAACGGAAGTTGTGCTCTCCCTTTTTAAGAAACTGTATAGCCGCAGGATGCTGATACGCCTTATCGGGATCAAGTTCTCCGGACTGATCTACGGTTCCTATCAGACCGACCTCTTTGACGATAGTGCCGAAGAGGTCAACCTGATGCAGGCCATGGATAAGATCCGGAAACGTTATGGTACCGAATTTCTGATGAAAGGTATCTGTGCACCACTACCAGAGAAAGGAGGGGAGCATGCTCTTAAATCTACATAGTTATTTTAGCCTACGCTTTGGTACACTGAGTTTACTGGATCTTATTTCGGGGATGCGGGCAGGTGGCTATGATACTGCCGTGCTGACAGATATTAACAACAGTTCAGGATCGCTGGATTTTATTAAAATGGGGCGTGAAGCTGGGCTCAATCTCCTTGCTGGCATGGAATTCCGTGATGGCGATCAGCTTTGTTTCGTCGCTATCGCCAAGAATGAACAGGGATTCCGTGAGATCAACGAGTACCGGACCAAGCTCAATATGGAAAACCGCACCACAGCCGAGCGTGCACCTGAGTTTGAACAGGTCTTTGTAATCTATCCCTTTAGCCGGATCAAGACATTTCAATTGCGGGACTTTGAATACATAGGTATCCGCCCGAGTGAGCTTACCCGCGCGAAACTGCTGGAGCGGAAGCTGCTTGACCGCTGTGTGATCCTGGCTCCCGTTAGTTTCCGCAAAGCTGATTATACCCTGCATCGGCAACTGCGAGCTATTGACAACAATCTGCTGATATCCCAATTGGAAAGAGAGCAGGTCGCCGCCGAAGATGAAGTCTTTGTTGCTAAGATCAAGCTGATGCAACTATTTTCCGAGTTACCACAACTGCTGGCCAATACCAACCGTATACTAGGACAATGTTCCTTCAGTTTTGATTTTACAAGTGTCAAGAATAAAGCGACCTTTACCGACAATCGCTACAACGATAAGCAGCTATTGCATAAGTACTGCATGGAGGGCTTTGCCAGACGTTATGGCCGGAAGGATGGCATCGCTGCCGATCGGATCCAGCGCGAACTCAAAATCATTGAAAACCTGCGTTTCTCGAGTTATTTCCTTATTACCGATGATATCTGTCGGCATGCGCGTAGTCGCAGTTTTTATTACGTAGGCCGTGGGTCAGGAGCCAATTCTGCTGTGGCCTATTGCCTCGGAATTACGGATGTTGATCCCATAGCCCTCAACCTTCCTTTTGAGCGTTTCCTCAATCCGAAGCGGAAGAGTCCACCGGACTTTGATGTCGACTTTAGTTGGAATGAGCGGGATGAAATGTATGCATATATTTTTAATCGTTATCAGGCCGGCCATACCGCATTGATGGGCGCCATGAGTACATTTCGGTCGCGTAGTATCCTGCGTGAACTCGGTAAGGTATATGGTCTTCCCAAAGCAGAGATCGACCGACTGGTGCACGAGCCGGGGCATATGCTCAATAAAAATGAAGTGACCAATACCATTTTGAGCGTGTATAACCGCATGGCCGATTTTCCCAATCAACGAACCATTCATGCCAGTGGGGTACTGATTTCTGAGGAGCCGCTGACATGTTATTCTGCCATGGACAATCCACCCAAAGGACTACCCACCATGCAGTTTGATATGTATGTTGCCGAGGATATCGGTTTTGAAAAATTTGATATCCTCTCTCAGCGCGGTATCGGCCATATCCAAGATTGCCGTACCATCGTTCGGGAGAACCTGGGCGTTGTCATTGACACTGACAATCCAAAGCGCTTTTTCGAGGACGACAATATTGCCGCACAGCTCAAATCAGCCAATACCATTGGCTGCTTCTACGTCGAAAGCCCGGCCATGCGACAGCTACTGACCAAGCTACGCTGCGATGATTACCTGACTTTGGTGGCGGCCTCATCCATTATCCGGCCTGGTGTAGCCAGTTCAGGCATGATGGGTGAATACATCCGTCGCCATCACGATCCCAGCACGGTAGTCTATCCACATCCTGTATTCAAGGAACAGCTTGAAGAAACCTATGGCGTTATGGTGTATCAGGAGGATGTAATGAAAATCGCCAATGCCTATGGTGGACTTGATATGGCCGATGCAGATGTGCTGCGCCGTATGATGTCGGGCAAATATCGCAGCAAGGATCATCTGATTGAGATCGAGGACAAGTTCTTTTCCAACTGCAAAACCAAAGGCTATGATGAAAAAATCAGCCAGGAGATCTGGCGTCAGATGGAAAGCTTTGCCGGATACTCGTTTAACAAGGCACACTCGGCATCCTATGCAGTAGAGAGTTACCAGAGCCTGTTTCTCAAGACCTATTACCCCTTGGAGTTTATGGTTGCTGTACTCAACAATTATGGTGGTTTTTACAATCGTAAGGTCTATGTCAATGAAGCGCGCGTATCCGGTGGTACCATTTGCCTGCCCTGTGTCAATCGGTCGGTTTTCAATACCTCGATCCAGGGAAAGGATATCTATCTCGGTTTTGACTGTCTGCAGAATCTGGAGGGAAAATTAGCCCATAGGATTATCTCCGAGCGCGAGCGCGATGGTATCTATCGGAGTTTGCAAGACTTTGTCAAAAGGACTCACGCGGGACTTGAGCAGGTCGTTATTTTGATCCGTGTCGGTGCTTTGCGGTTTACGGGGATAGGGAAGAAGGAGTCGCTGTGGGAGGCTCACCTGTTGATGAGTAGACACAAGCCCGCTGTGGTAGGTATGGCACTGTTTGAGACCGAGAGCTGCAAACCAATTCTTCCTGCTTTGGAAGAAGATATCCTGGAGGACTATTACGATGAGATGGAGCTGATTGGTTTTTGTGTGACGGGGTCACTCTTTGACCTTGCCAAAAGCGATTACCGTGGAGATATGCCATCCAGGGAACTTCATCTTCATGAAGGTGAAATTGTGCGCATTGTTGGCGATTTTGTCTGTGAGAAATTTGTGAAGACCAAGCGTGGCGACCAGATGAAATTCGGAACCTTCCTGGACGCTGAAGGGCATTTCTTTGACACCGTACATTTCCCACAAACGCTTGTAAAATATCCCCTAAGAGGAGCAGGCATCTATCTGGTCGAGGGCAAGGTCATTGTCGAATATGGATGTCCATCCATTGAAGTTATCCGCTGTGCGAAGATGCCTTTAAAACCCGATCCGAGGAGTGAGTAAAATAACTTAGTTAATTCATTGCTCCCCACCCTAGCATTTTGTATTTAATACATTTGCGATTTTCTTGTTAATAGCTGATTCCTCTGCCAGATAAAAAATCCTTGTCAAAATTTGAATGACAAGGATTAATTTCTGATCAGATCTTATATTAATCAATGGTAATGTTATTGATTGCTCTTTCGAGTGATGTCTCCATTATTCCGGGAATTGAAAGACCTTCTGCGCGGAAAACACTGATGTCAGAAACACCGTAAAAGCTAAAGATATTTTTTATGTAAGGAATATTGGAATCGTATATTTGGTAAGGGCCTTCCGAATAGATATTTCCAGAGGTAAAAGCAATGTAAAGCTTCTTGTCATTTAACAAGCCCTTTGGCCCATTTTCATCATATTTGAAGGTATATCCTGCCCTTGAAGTAAAATCGAAATAGGCTCTCAGGGTTGCGGGAACTGAAAAATTGTACATTGGAGAATCAATGACAATAATATCCGCTTCCTTTAATTCCGAAATTAAGCCTTCCGAATATTTGCTGATTGATTGTTGTTCTTCAGAATGATTTTCAGCTGGTGTAAAAAATGTATTTATATGCACCTCCTCTAAAAGTGGAACTTTACTTTTTGTAAGATCGCGTTCCTTTACAATGCTATCGGAATACTTTTCCTGAATTTTTTGAATAACAGCAATTCCTAATTTTCTACTTGCAGATACCTCCGCTCTTGGACTTGAAATAATGTGAAGTATGTTTTTCATTTTTCTTTGTTAAAATTTCTTTAACAAAATTATGTATATTAGCTTATCAAAAGTTAGTAGTAATCAAAAGGTTAGTAGTAACCTTTAGGTTAGTTTAATGTCGAACCCCATGGAAAATACAATTCATTTAGAGGAGCCCATCACAGCTACAAAATGTTCCGAAAATCTTTCCTCTGTTGAGGATGCAATTTATGTTATCGGCGGAAAATGGAAATTAAAGATTATTATTGTTCTGCAGGAAAACGGGAATATCAGATTTAATGAGCTTCAAAGAAATATTAAGGGCATCTCGGCGCGAGTGCTTTCAAATGAACTGAAAGACCTTGAATTAAACGGTTTTGTCAAAAGAGTTGTACATGCTGATCAAATACCAGTGGTCGTAGAGTATATTTCCACAGATTACAGCAGAACCCTTAAAAGCGTTATTATAGCACTTTCGGATTGGGGAAAAATGCATAAACGAAATATTCGGACAGAAACATTTTTAAGTCAATAAAAATTAAACTGTCAGCTCCTGATGAATATTTCCATGATGAAGTTGTTTTTGATTTTTGCTTTTCAAAACCAACCTCCTGTCTGTGAGGCTGCCTACAATCCTAAAAGAAAATAGTAATGAGCTTAGACAAGATCATCCTACAGAAACAGGATGCTATATTTTTGTCTGCACAAACTCGCCTTTTTCACTGACAACTTTATTACCCCACTCTGTAATAGCCTCCAAAACCGGAACAAATGATTGACCAAAATCGGTTAATTTATAAATGACTTTTATAGGAGGTTTTTCTCCATATACTTCCCTGGACACTAACCCATCTTTTTCCAGTTGTTTCAACTGCAGGCTCAATGTCATTTCTGTAACGGATGGCATTTCTTTACGAAGTTCACTATACCTTTTGGCCTCATCCTTTAAATGATACAGAATAACCGCTTTCCATTTTCCACCCACTAAATCCATTGTCAAACTCACCGTACAAGGGTAGCTCTTCTCATTCAGTTTTACATAATCACTGGTACATTCAATTTTCATTTTGTTTTTTTTGCAGCTATCTATTTTGATAGTTATTGCAAATCTACTTTGCTAAAATTAGTTTTGCAACTATAAAAATTATAGTCAATTAAAATTACGAACAATGATATCAAAATTAAAAAGACAAGACGCTTTGGAGCACGATGATCGACCAATAATCACCGTCGTTGGTGTTCTAGGTAAACAAGGTTTGAGCGCCGCTCGTTCACTTGTGGAAAGTGGACTTTATCAGGTACGAGGCATTACCCGCAGGGTCAATTCAGCAGAAGCGATTAAGCTGGCAGAGCAGGGAGTTGAACTAGTGAATCTGCCTCTTGATCTTGGTTATAAAAAGGCTTTTGTAGAAGCATTTAGGGGTTCTTATGGTGTTTTCTTGATGACGCCAAACATTGCCCCACCAGCTACCCACGAATTTGAATTGGGTAAAGAGTTGGCGGATGCTGCTGTGGAAGCTGGTGTACAGCATCTCATTTTCAGCAGTTTGGAAAACGTGGATAAAATATCAGACGGAAAATTGTTCGCCCCTCATTTTACCGACAAGGCCAGGGTCGAAGAATATATCCGAACGCTGCCCCTGACAAGCTCGTTTATTTACATGGCTTTCTTTTATACAAATCTGCTTGAATTTTATACGCCCCAAGTAAAAGGAGATAGCCTTGTGTTCCCGATTTATTTACCCAAAGATTTTCAGGCACCATTTGTTGATCCGCTTACAGCTACCGGAGCAGCAGTTCTGGAAATATTTTCCAATCCTGTTGAATATTCAGGTAAGGCCCTTCCAGTCGTAGGTGATATGATCTCCCCTGGGGAAATAGTGGAAACTTTCAAAAAAGTTACAGGTAAAAAAGCGGAGTATGCCTCGGCATATACAAAGGAGGACATGCTTAAGCACTTTCCAGAATTTGGGGCAAATGATGGTCTGGTGAGAGAGATTTTGGGGATGGCCAGTTACGCTATTGAGTATGGGTATTACGGTAAGGAACGTGACCTGGAATGGAGTAGACAGGTACATCCTCAAAGCCTTACTTGGGAGCAGTTTCTTCGCAATACAGGCTGGAAAGGTCAAAAACTTTTATTTTGATTGCACAGACCGCGGGCAATTTTAGGATTTATAGTATTCTGATCACAATACTATAAAATGTAATTCCCTCCTATGAATTTCAATAAATGACTAGTAAGCATTCTGAATCAATTGGTTTAAAACTAGTCATGTTTTTTGACAGATTCATCTATAAGTTTCATGAGATGACTAACAGTTTGAGTTACTTCTTCTTTCTGCACGACTAATGTTTTTTTCTCTAGACCCTGCGGAAGAGTAACCTTCCCATTAAATTCAGGAAGAAGCAAATTGATTTTTTCCTGATCCATTTTATTGAAGTTTAAGAAAGTCCATCTTTTTGATTCGTCTTCTTTTAACGCTAATAAGTTAGCTGAAGTGATAGCCATTTTGTCTTTTTCAGGCATCGACATTACCAATACTTGAGGAATAAAGCAATATGCTATCCTATCAATTTTTAAGACATCCATATCAACGTAATTGATAACAGAATCAATTGTAATCCCATAATGTGTAAGAGCAGAATAGACATCTTTTGTCAGTTTTGTGGCTTGATCCATCCCGCCCATGCTTTCAATTAATCGTGGAGATGTTTGACTTAAAATACCTTCAACGTCTCCAGAAATCGATGCTTTTGTCATGATCGATAATGCATCCTTAAGCTGCGTATCTTTTTGCGCAGAGCTTGTATTATAAAAAATAGTTAATAGTATAATTACTAAAAACGTTCTTTTTTGCTGGATGTTCTTATAGTGGGTGAACCCATTGATAATTCGCATAAATCTTGAATGTAGTTTATTTTAGCTGACTAGGGCGCATGCCAAATTGCTTTTGAAAGGCAGTTGAGAAAGCTTGTGTGCTACCATATCCATATTTTAACGCAATTGTGCTGATCGAATCAATATTATTCTTCTGCAATTCCTCAAAGGCTTTAGTCAAAACTGATTGATGGTAAAATTTAATAACAGAAATATTATAAATCGCCTGAAATCCTGTTGTCAATTTGAAACGGTTCAAACCAATTGTTTTGCATAGATCGTTAATAGAAAGTTGTAATATCTGATCTAGGTTTTGCAACAGCTTTCTTACTTCCTGTAGTTTTTGAATATCTAATGCACTAAATTTCAATTCTTGATGCTTAATTGATGAAATAGCATTTAGGTAATGTGCCATTATCTCATATAATTTACATTCCATAAATACCCGTCTAAAATTGCCTTTGAGCCTACATTCCAATATTTGTTTGATAATGACAGTTATGGTCTTAGAAATGTCAAAGATAACCCCCTTAACAGTTTTGGAAAAGACGGCATCAATACATTTTCTCTTTTCGGTCTTCTGATTGACATCGAAAAATTTGTCAACAACATTCAAAAAGTCCTCTTTGTTGAATATGATGGTTACCTGTTCGAATTTTTTTCCTTTCTCAGCTATGAAAAAAGAGTCTTCCCCCTGTGGATTATACATAAAGCTTTGCTGTGTACTTATTTTGGAGGTCGTTGTATAATCCCATTCATGAGCGATATTTCCCTTTAGACTGATCGTCAGTAAAATATTATTGTTATAATATTGATTGTACTGCATCTTATAGGTCTCCAGTGGAAAACCGGATAAATAGGCTAAAGTAACATTGGGTACAAGGGGAATAAGAGCAGTTTGTCCCTTACCAAGTATGGGGGCTCTAAACTTTAATATTTCGTCTTCGCAATTTTGGCGTATAATCTCTTCAAATGGCTGCTCTCTCAATTCCTTGATGACAATAGGAGCTTTCATATCAATAATTTATTGAATGAAGATACAAAAAAATAATGCGTTTCGATGCAAAAATAATGCGTTTTGATGAACATCTTTCCGATAGTTGCGCTCTAAATTTGCTATGAATAAGGAGAAGTTTCCAATTGTGAATTAAATGATAACGGGTATTTATTCCCGCAATTTTCTGACAGTAAATTTTACCGATAAAATAAAAATTATGAAACATGTTACATTACAACCAGGTCAAGAATCCGGATTGTTCGGCCCTGGTATTTTAAGGATCGATTTCGATCCAATGGGCGCCGGGCAGACTGGCTATTATGAAATCCACTATTATGGAGATAATGATAAACCGAATGGACAGTATTTAACAGGTAAAGTCAACGGGAAGTTAGGCTCTGAATATACATTAAATTATAAATTAAAGTTCAAAGTAAAAAATACCGGACAAAACACTGTAATTGGCTTTAAATAAGATTTATCATGATCTGAATAGCTCAATTCGAGAAATAGAAAAACTGTTACAAAAAGGGATGCCGAAAACTACATAGAGTAGGCTGAATTTAATAATAAAAATAGTATGCCAACAAATTTAATTCAGGCTGGTACAGTCAATAAAACCATTGACATCAGCACAAGGAAAAAAGATCAAATGACTGCAGCACTGGTAGAATCAAATACTACCGTGACAACGAAGGTAAATCTTAAATTTTCGGATCAGAAAAATAAAAGTACCTATAAGGCTTTTAATCTTACGCAAAATCAGGCGCATTCGGTTGTAGGTATTCCTGTAGGAGCGGTAGCATATAGTGTGACCGTTACTGGTGAAGATATCAATATAGCTTGGGCCTAAGTCGCTCTACTGACCAATGAGAATTTTATAAAGACAATACTTACAAATTAAAAAAAGATCATCATGGCTAGAAAAGTAAAAATGACGGTAAATAATAATACCGGTAAGGTGTTGACGTTAAAACCTACCACACCAAAACATGGAAAATTCACCACAGATCCTCCAAGTACGATTGAATCTTCCGGAAGCTGGGTCTGTACCACGCGAACAGGAGGCACAATTGGCCCTGAAGGTACAGTTATTTATCAGACTGATGGCGGAAAAATAATGATTGAGTTCTATTACAATCATCCTATGAACCATAGTAAGAGCTCATATAGAGTGACGGTCAGACCGTCCGATTCCATTGGATACGATATCAAAGGCAGTTTTGAAGGGCATGAGCAGGATATTACGTTTGAATTATACCTGATCTGAGCGAATACACGATAAGGTTATGGAAAATTTGATCAACGGGAAGTCGGAGATGAGTTCAATAAATACAGCTACTTGGATGGAAGGACTCGATCCTAAGCTGTTATTGAATGGGATTATCATGCCCGGTAGTCACGATGCAGGGATGTCCCAAACGGATCATTGCGGCGCTGGAGCCGTTTTAAATAAAGGAATAGTACAAACACAAGCATTGGATATGCTAGGGCAATTGGTGGCAGGAGCACGCTACTTTGACATTCGTGTTGATTATGATCACGGCAGATTGGTAAGCTATCATAGAACAGGGGATGCTGGATGTAACGGACAGCCGCTAGTTAATATACTAGAACAAGCCATCGCGTTTATCGATGCCCACCAGTCAGAAACCTGTATCTTAAAATTTTCTCATATCCGTACAAATCGTAACAATGAGCGGGAAATAAAAGATCGTATAGATCAGTTTTTGGCCAGTATCCAATACCGGAAGTATTTCTATAACAATAGGCATTACGATGTCAATTTAGCACAAATAAGCCTGGGAGCATGTAGTGGTAAGATTATCCTGGTCTTTGATTATCCCGAACATATCAGTGCGCGAAGTGGACGGTTTCGCTATTATGATGAAGATAAGAACATTGATTCAGCTCATGGGGAAATCGGTTCTTGTGATCCAAATATTAGGGTATATGATTCGTACTCAAATACAGTTTCACTCGAAAAAATGAAGCAGGATCAGTTGGCTAAATTGATTACTTACGCCGGTCTAAATAAGAATTATCTCTTTTTATTGTCGTGGACATTGACGCCAGATAGTGGCACATTCTTGACTAGTTCTATTAAAAATCTGGCAAAAGAAGCTAATCGAGCCCTGGAGCAGCTGTCCAGCGGATATTTTAGACAAGCCGACATTCCCAAACCCAATATCGCCTACATTGACTATGTGAATGAACAAACAGCGAGAAGTATCATTTCGCTTAATTTTCTTTAAACAGCTATTCTTTAAATATTTAATTGTAAAGGTCTCATGGAAAAATCTGAAACAAGTAATCCCTTGTATGGGGTGACAATTGGCTCAATTATTTATTCTCAAAGTGGGAAATTTAGTCCAAGTGTAATTCGGGCGCCCATCAGTAGAATGATTGCACAGCAGCAGTCCGAAAAATATATGTCTGGTGAAAGTAGTTATTTGTATTCTGAAAGGATGAATCAAGGTGCATTTGGCATTTCTGGTGCATATGGGGCTTCTGGAATGAGTTTGGTCAGATCATCGTTATCTGCTTATGTGGGGGCATCAGCAGCCACTACGGGTAGGTCTGTTGTCGTTCATTATAGTGCGATAGCTATTGGGGGTATAGAATATGTTAATTTTGAGGGTCTTACAGCAAGCGATCTTATTGCCAGTCTGAATGGCGCATGTCAGGAAGGTGCGCGAGCGGTATTAACCGCCTATAATAATGTGGTCAAGTATGCCGCAGAATCAAAACGTGATATACGAACAGCATTAAAGGAGACCGATGCGCAATCGTTACAGTTGAAAGAACTGGTCAATATATGGGTTGAAGCTTCAGAAGATTTTGCACATGACTTTGGCGATGGTTTAGTCGTTGGTGTGATCTGGGGTGCGCTCGGAGGAGTAACCATGAAAATGACCTCTCAAAGCGAATCCGAGTCTTGGCAGTACGGTGGTTCTGCTGATTTTTCCTATGCAAATGCATTTGCCTCAGTCGCTGTACAAGCGACTTATGATGGAAGTCAATCGCATGGTAAGGCGAAGGTCGATGTGGTTAGCAAAGGCTTTTCCTGGGGCACCGTCCTCGATGCTCAAGTAAAAGAATGGCTAGATAAAGTGAATGATAAATCATTCAGTGAGCTTTCCGATGTGAATGTTATTGAGAAGGCTCCCAAAATGGAAATTAGTCGTGGTGCACCGACGATACCCGAATTTCACAAACCCGAGGTCGACGAGGAAATTGAAAAGGAGGTGGAGAAGATAGCAAATTTGGATGACCTCAAAGAAATGGCGGAAGCATCAGCTTATAACAAAATATTAAAAACAAATCCAAAGCTCTCCTTTGACGAGTTTATCAATAATGCTGAGAAACCGGCAAATACAGAAAAATTGAAAGACCTTCAACAAAAAATACGGGCAAATGATATTGATACGCTGAATTTTTCCAACAAAAACAAAGCGAAGAAAGCACATTTCATGACCTCGAATATGTCAAAATCTCCAGATATTTTACATGCTGGCCAGGAGGTGAGTACCGAGGGATACGTTCCTTTAGGTGCCTGGATTAGCCATTGGTCTGAGCTTTTCCCCTGGATGGCACAAGGGTATTATAACAGTATCGATGGCATTGAGGGTGAAGAGGTCATCCGATTACGTGTCATGCTACAGGATTATCAGACGCTTAGTCGTATGTATTACATCGCTCACAATGCTGGCATTGTTGACTTTAAGCGAAAAGATCCTTCCCATGTCAACGTTTCAACTTTGGGACTCGGAGATGCCTTTGCCAATGCTGCTGCTCAAGTCCAAAAGGCCATAGAAACTTCTGAATTTGGTAATATACAGAAGATCTACACGGACTTAAGCGAGGCCACAAAAAACATTTATAAGCTATGGAATGAGGTGTCATTTCTTAGGAGTTGTGAGTTGGGGCTGGGGCTAATCAAAGATAATAAAACGATAGGTGCTGCGCTGAAAAATACAGATCAGAAAAGCGTGGGCACCCGGCAGGCATATACATTGACTGACTGCGATTTTGAAGGGAAAAACTACACAGCCTTCAGCCGTGCTTATAAAGTACTGCCCTTATTGACCCCCGACGGCGATATTTTGGCTTTCGGCCCCGAACAAGGCGCTTTAAGCTCGATATATGATAACGAAATTGTTTTTACCAAACCTGGGCGAACAAAATATCTTATATTCAGTTACGATAAAAGTGCTAGAGAATTATTCCATCAGGATCATCATATTAAACTTTATCCAATTCCATTCTCTGCTGCCGAGAATGTTTCAGCATGGAAAGGGATGTCTTTAAGTACTAATGTAGGTTCTATAAGAAGTTTAAACTCGGCGTTAGCTTCATTGAATGATCAATTGGAGAAGCTTCGGGCATGGACCTTCAGTAGCATGAGTTGGAGCAAAAAATGGAATGGCACAAAATTATATAGGCAACACCGTATAAAAAAACAATACCTAGGAATTATTGATGAAATAGAAAACATATTTGACTAGCAGCTCTTTTTTATAAAGCCAATTGGATCAGTCGAAGTTATTAAACGTTATTCACTAAGGATAAGATTCGATTTTTTGAAAAAGAGACTGGGCCGGTTACATGTAAGGGGAAAGCTCCGGTAAATTAAAAACTCAATGGTACAGCCATTGAGTTTTTAATTTTATATATTCTTTTGTCTGTATCTATGTTCACCACAGCCATCAAAGCTTCTGAAAATATACACAGAAAACTGCGAATACCTACGAATGACAAGTTATCTCCAGCGAATTATAATTCGTTTAATTTCCTAGAGATTTTACAGCTAAATTTAAGCGTAAAATAAAGTTTGAGTCTTCAATGATTACATTGGCATAATAGAATACGGCAAAACCTGTTTGAAGAAAAATGGTAAGCCTTTAAATGAAAATTATATCATAAAATTTAATCCGGCATTGATGAACAAAAGAACTTGCTTTTCAAAAAAATAAAATGATGAAAAAAATGGTAATTTCTATAGTAATAATTTTAGTAGCCTATGTAGCTATACAAACCTGGTCTGTTATTAATTTATCACCAAGTTTATTATGGAATAGAGCCAAGTATAAAAAGTTTGCCGAGTTGCAAGAAAAATTGCAATGGGATAATTTTTTGATGTATAGAGTAACACAACGTAGTAACGATGGCATTAGGTATTTCCCTGAAAGGAATTTTTTCTTAATAACTGGATCCCCATATTTTATAAAAATAGATCGTGGAGGAAATAAGGTGTTTGAACTAGAAAACAGTCCGAAATTGAAGTTTTTAGATGCCATAAATTGTTATGTCACCACAGAAGATGGTATTTACGATTTTTCGGCAGAAAGCCCCCGTATAGAACATTTTGCTGAGGTTTTAAATAAAGACACTGCTCTTTCCAACAAAGTATGGGTCGAAGAATTTTTTGGTAAATTTTATAATACAGCTGATGTTGTATTGTTCAGTTACCATACCGAATTGGTCAATAGAGAGGCGGTATATTTTCGTCAGCATGGTAAATGGATAAAGCTTTATACACCTAAATCTTCATCATTTATTTATGCAGAAGGTTCAAAAATAGAATGTAAAATAAATAAAGAACAAATTTTGCCGAAATGGCAGGATGAACATTTTCTGAAAGATGTGCAAAACGCAACTTACTCGAACGGGCTTAGGTATACGGATTCTTACATCACACCTTTTAATTCGGACAATGTGTTTTTCTCTGACCAAAAATTGGAATATATCAAAAAGGGAAAATTAAAAACACTGGCCTTTGCAAAAGAAACCTACACGACGGAGGGATATTTGAATCCCGGTATTCCCAACCAATTTTATGGAACAGCATACTATGATTTAGCAATTGAAAACACGACTTTGAATTTTAAAACTGTGGCCAATAAAGCATCTTTTAGAGGTGAAATAGAAACTTATCTGCATGTATTCGAATTGCCAGCTAAGTATGCTGCTCAAAGCAACGTACGTTTTTTGACGTACGATTATAGCACCAATTTTCACGAAAATAAGAAGCAGGGCGTGTATATTATTAAAAATATTGGGAATTAATAATAGTATTTTATGAAAAAATATCTGTTCCTTTTGCTGAAGACATAAAAGAAACCGATTTTTATAAATTGTTGTAAAATCAAATGCATGAAAAAGATTAAAAAGTTCCTTTTACCGGTTATCATCCTATGCCTAATAGCCCTCGTTGTTGTTTTGGTAATCAACAGCAATGTAGCGGCCGAGACGGAAAAGCTGATTTTCACTGAACTTAAAGATGTGCCAAAAACCAAGGTAGTCATTATTTTTGGCGCGGGAATAAACGGTGATCAGCCAAGTAGGTATTTAAAAGATCGGCTGGATGCTGGGATTTCGCTATACAAAAATAATAAAGTGGATAAAATATTACTATCAGGAGATAATGGGAGGGATGAATACGATGAGCTTACGGTAATGAAGTTATATTGTCAGAAAAACGGGGTCGATACCACAAAAATTTACATTGACTATGCTGGGTTTGATAGCTACTCGACTATGTACCGTGCAAAACATATCTTTCATGTTGATACAGCAATCTTGGTATCTCAGAAATACCACCTAAATAGATGTATTTATCTAGGTGATAAATTTGGTATAAAATCGTTTGGTTATAGTGCAGATAGGGGCGTTTATCCGGGTTATAAATACTATGCATTTCGGGAAAAACTATCCGTCACCAAAGCCGTTTTGGATATTATAAGAGGCAGAAAACCAAAGTATCTAGGTGAACCGGTTGATGTAAATGGAAAATCAAATTATACGAAAGAATAGCTTATGAGATACCTTCTTTTCTTCGCATCGCTTATGTTTTTAGGTTGTAATCCTATCCCTAAAAAAGATAAACACCCAGATGTGCCTCAACTGATTGAGTTGCTAAAAGATGAAAGCAAGTTCAGAAAAGTTACTGATATGACTGGCTTAAGTAGTCTAGTTTTTTTAAACGACGATAGAATACTTTTAAAGCCCGACAACAGTAACTCGCCCGTAAAGATTATTGATGTAGATAAAAATATGCTTTTTGAAAAGATTTACGATTGGGAAAAGCCATTTTATATCGATAAACAAGGAAATCTATATTTCAACGGCAAGAAGTTTTTCTATCCAGATTATGGAAAACAAGAAGATTTTAAAACGGTGGTTATTGCAGATAGCCTGAGCAAAAAATCAGAAGAATTGAAAGATCTGAACGACAGCTTGCAGATGAACGCTTTAAATAAGTATGAAGTAGAAATGCTGAAACCGTATGGGCTCAAACCTTGTCCCTACACGATCGTGAACACAGAGCGCTGCGATGTGTTTAAAGTAATCAACCAGACCTTGGTCGTTAGACAAACAGATCTTTTTAAAAGCGAACTTGATATAGCAAAAACTGAAATCCCTAAATTCGATGACGATGTTTTGATTGGTTGGCGCAATGGCAAACTGCCCAGTCCGGATTATTTGGCTTATTATGAACTGAAAAAACAACGCTTTAAGTGCGATGATATAACAATGCCCAAAACCGTAACATTAAAAGGCAAACAGTACTTTTTTGCTCCTAGTCTGGGTTTGTACCAAATCTTATTTTAATGCGGTCAATTAAAATCAAATACTATCGAAAAGCTTTTGGGACTGACATTATTTCAATTTGCTTATATCAAGATTTTTGGGCGTTTTTTTCTGTTTTAGCCAGTTCTTCTCTTACATACTTCCTAATCAGCCAAACTATGGCTCTATAAATTAAGTAGTAAAAATAAAGTTAAAACAAGACCAATAATCGACCAAAAAGTCATTCAACACAAATTGAAATCAATTGTATGCATCCCCAAAGTTAGTTATTTCTTTATTTTATTGAAAAAATAACTGTACGGACAGATCCAGAGCGACTCTCGTATTTATAAAAAGATCACAATTCATTAACTTTTGTTATGAACTACATGAAAGTGTAGAGCATCCTGCGGTGTCATCATAGCTGGATGGGCGCTTTACAGAAAATTCCGGAAATAGTTCTTGGTATGGATTTTCTAAAGCCTGAGTTAGTTTGAGTAGCATCTCTGTTTTCCCATTACTAATTTCTTCAATACACTGGTAAAGCAGGTAGTTTCTCAGTATAAATTTAGGATTTGTCGTTTTCATTAATTCCAGGGCTTCTTCCTTTGAAATTGTATTTGAATGCAGACGGGATTGGTACTGTTTAATGAAGTCTGCAAGTTTTCCGAGCCTTTCTTCATTTAAAATAGTATAAGCTATCGGGCTGAAATGTTCCATTAGATCCGTATCTGGAGTTATTTTTTCTAATTGATTGAAGAATAGAGTATGATCAAATTCCAACTCCTGCATTAAGCCCTGCCAGTTGGTGAAAAAGTCTTCATCCTCTTTTCTGAGCCCATCAAATCCGAATTTTTTGCACAGCATTTTGTCATGGGCCTCCCAAAAATAAACTCCAAAATTATTTAGTGTGTTTTCCAGGAATTTTTCATCATTGATTATTGGCTGAAGAGCATTTGCAAGTTTCCATAGGTTCCAATGTGATATCTGTCCCTGCTTTCCAAATGCATATCTTCTTCCCGGAAGATCCGTTGTATTCGGAGTGAAATTTAAATTATATTCATCCATCATGGAATAGGGACCATAATCAATCGTTAAACCTAAGATCGACATATTGTCTGTGTTCATTACGCCATGAACAAAACCTACTCTGAACCATTCTACCATTAAGTCTGCCGTCCGGGTACATACTTTTTCAAAAAAATCTTTATATTTCTGATGATCGGATGAAACAATTTCGGGGAAGTAATTTTCAATCGTAAAATCAAGCAGATCCTGCAATAGTTTGTGTTCACCTTGAGCAAACATCAATTCAAAATGCCCGAAACGAAGGAAGCTTTCAGCTGTTCTTATGACTACAGCTCCTTTTTCATATTGTGGATTGCCATTATACATGATATCCCGAATAACATCTTCTCCAGTAAAGGCCAGGCTCAAAGCTCTAGTAGTGGGTATGTCTAAGTGATACATGGCTTCACTCATCAGGTATTCGCGTACAGAAGATCGCAATACAGCCCTTCCGTCGGCACGCCTTGAATAGGGTGTTGCACCAGCTCCTTTCCATTGGATCTCTGTTTTCTTACCTGCTGCATTGGTAATTTCCCCAGCAAGAATCGCTCTTCCGTCCCCCAGCTGTCCTGCCCAGTTGCCAAATTGATGTCCTGCGTAAGCTGTCGCATAGGTCTGAATATTGTCGGGAAGCTGAGATCCCACCAGAAAATTAAGATCCTTTTCTTCAAATGTTCCCAGCCCTATTTCCTTAGAAAGAGCCTCGTTAAAAGCAATTAATTGAGGATGATCAAATCCGGCAGGTTTAATCGTAGCAAATAAAACTTTTGGTGTGTTTCTCTGCATAGGGTTATTGGAAAAATCTCCGGGAAATTTTTTGAGGAAAGGTTGTCCGATGTTTTCGATATTCATACTTCAAAGATATTAATTATAAAAGATAAGATCTTCCAAATTATGGAAAGGTCTTGTATATTCTAAAAGAGAAGTTATTAACAGAGTTAAGCGGCAATATTTTGTTTAATATTTTTCTGGTGAATTCCGCGATGACGAGTGATCCTGACAAAAGCAGATATGTTTTTCCATATCGTCAAACTGATAACGAAAGTGATAATGAGTATTATTCGCCAGAGATAAACCCTTGCCCTAACAAATCTGAAATTCTTAGGGGTAAACCCTCTGTTCAAGATTTCAGAATAATCTTGAATTTTTAATATAATAGCCGGCAATCCACCGGCTATTATATTAAAAAATGAATGAGAATGTTTTTCTAAAAATTCTTGTTCGCTACATCCCACCACAGTCGTGTACCACCGTTATCAGGGCCTCCTAATAACTGTATAGCGGCGGTAACGGATTGATTATTACTATCATACTCGCGTTGCGGATAAGGCATACGGCGGATGCCTGGAATTGTAGGTATGGTATTTCCACTGAAATTTACAATGTTAGGAAACAGAATGGGATAACCTGTACGGCGGTATTCTGCCCAGGCTTCATCACCATCCGGAAATATGGCGATCCATTTTTGTGTTATAATGCGTTCAAGTTTTCTGTTGTTTGAATCTCCGTCCTCCCAGCGGATAGTCATCGTGCTCAAATAAGGAGAGCCAATAGCTACGTTATTTTCACCAGCTTTAATAGCTTTTGGGTCAACATACGCTTTGGGTTTGCTCGTACTGTTATTTTTATAAGCTGTAACCTGGCTGCTTAGTCCATACATTTCGAAGGAACGATCTATACCTGTTTCATAGTTGGTTTTTGCTGTTCCTGCATTGGACCAGCCGCGCAGTGCTGCTTCTGCTTTCAAAAACCAGCTTTCAGCAGCGATCATTAATTGCATCTGATTCGGAAAAGCCCGGAGCTTGGAATAATTTTCATAACGGCTTTTGCCATCTATATTAATACCTGAGCGGATGCCTTTATACTGCCCAGCTACCAGGGGATCCGCTGCCGGGTCAAATAACTTTGCCATGCGCGGATCATCATAACCACCCAGTATAGATTCTATGGGTGCACTCATGCGTGTATCACCCCATGCGCCAGTGATGGTATTTAAGGGGTGATCCGTACTGAGCCCAATAATGCAGTTGTCGGCATTTGCCTCAAGCAGTCCACCGTTGGCAGGATTGAGTGCTTTTTCACCCTCAGTTTTTGCAATATTGGGTGCTATGGCAACGATACGTATCGCCAGCCGCAGACGCAGTGTATTTGCATAGCGTAGCCAGCGCTTATAATTATCTGCGGTATAAGCCATATCGGACTTGGCCATCGCCGCAGATTTTGGATTATTCTGTATATCTTTTAAGATTGTTGTCGCCGTATCCAGGTCTAAAAAGAAGTTTTTATAGGCATTTTCCTGCGAGTCATAATCGATCTGTCCATTTTCATTAAGCACATTATATTTGCTGTAAATAATGGGGCCAACTTTGTCACTGGTGCGATGCATAGCCGATACTTTCAAAAGTTTGGCAAAAGCGAAAATATCCTGAAGCCGTTTATCTTGACGGGTGTCGCTTTCCACACGGAAAAGCGGATTCATGGCTTTGATGTAGCGATCTACAAAAATAGCCTGATACCAGCCTGGAACTAGGCTATAGGTAACGTTATTCGCATTTCCGACGAAGGGAGTTGGGGGAGTAAGGTATCCCGCATAGGTGTCACTGCAGAGGTTATTGGCCAACTGATATTCACCGACGTTTTCGGGGATAATATCACGTTGTGCCTGAGCCAAAAATGAGGCGACTAGTGCATAGTCAGCATTTGCTTCTTCGTCCGTTACCCCGGCAGGATTCGTGTTTAATTCAGTGAAGTTTTTGGTACAGCCCGTTAGCAAGCAGGTAGCGAGCAAGATGCAGATCAATCTGCTATAAGCGAAAAATTTGATTGTGTTGTCCATGATCTACGTTATTAAAAGGATACCTTGAGATTTAAACCATAACTGCGAGTAGTTGGAAGGGCAAAGCTATCGTAGCCCTGGCCTCCGACACCCGTGGTTGTATTGAGTTCAGGATCATAAGGAGCATCGTTGCGAAAGAAAAATAAGTTCCGTCCTGTCAGTGATATGGAGGCTTGCTTGATGCCTTGCCATTTAATTGGGAGCTTGTAGCTTAAAGCAATTTCACGCATCCGAATATTGGTGGCATTGTATAGCTGGCCTTCGATGATACCGTCACGGTTGCCTACGGCACTGTAGTAAGCCTGTGCCGGAAGAAGACCCTGCCAAGGTGTGCCATCCATTTTAACAGCTGCAATGTCAACACCACCGCGATCCCTTGCCGCTGCACTTTCTTCGCTTACACCAAAGGAATTGAGGTAGCCGTCTGTGATACTGATTACTTTTCCGCCGAATCGGCCGTCTATCGTAAAGCTCAGACCAAAATCTTTGTAAGTAACATTATTGGTCCATCCGACAATGGCTTTGGGTGTATTATTTCCGATATATCCCGCAGGAGCGATCTGTGGGCGGCCATTGTCATCAACGATAATTGTCCCGTTTTGATCGCGCTTAAACATAGGAGCCCAGAAATCACCAAAGGAACCGCCAAGACGAAGGACATTGAAATTTCCGCCCATGGGATAAGTATTTCCCAGGTTGGGGGCTAATTTTAGAATCTTGTTGCGGTTGGCGGTAAAATTAAATCCCGTGTTCCAGTTAAAATGCTCTTTTTTGATTGCAGTCACACCCAAGGCCGCCTCAATACCTTTATTTTCAACATTTCCCGCATTCAAAAATACGGTCGTGTTAACAACACCCACTGGTCCTTGATACTCAAAATATTGATCTCTGGTATTTGTTTTGTAAAGTGCGATATCCAGATTGATACGGTCCTTCCAAAAGCGGCCTTCATAACCTAATTCAACACTTTTGCTAATTTCTGGTTTCAGTGGTATACCCCTGTAAGGCCCCGATACATTTGGCGTTAAAATGCCCGTATTTAAGGTGTTTACAGGGATTGTACTATAGGCGGCAACATCGTTCCCAACTTGGGCAAAGGATAGGCGGAGCTTACTGTAGGTAATAAAGCTTGGTAATTTGAATAATTCATTCAGTACGGTTGATACACCTGCAGACCAATAAAAATAGCCCTTATGTTCCTTGGGTGTATTAGCCAGTGTAGAAGCCCAGTCATTTCTAGCCGTTAAATCGAGGTAAACTTTTTCGCGGTAGCCCAAATTTGCCGAAGCAAATAAAGATTGGATCTGCCGACGTGAAATGGTTTCAGTCGCTGACTGCATAGGAGCATCACGATAGATATTGCTCATCAGAAACTTATTGGCCACGGCGAGCCTAGCTAGGTCTAAAACAGTGCCATTTGAACGTAAATCATTGATTGAAGTACCTGCTGTAAAATTTAAATCAAGCTGTTCGGCCCATTGTTTATTACCGGTTAATAATAGATCACCATATAAGGCCGTGCTTTCGCTTCGATCGGTATTATAACGGCCATTGTCGCCAAGTTTGCCATCGATCGGCAGGCCTGACAATACGCCCTGTGTTCCCGCATATATTCGGCGTTCCCAATGATCCCAGCGTTTGTTCAAGGTTCCGCGGGCACTTACAGACAACCAGTCAGTCAAGACATAACGGAATTGAGCCTGTCCGATAATATTATCCCTTTTTTGATCCGTAGGAATGCGATTGAGCACCCAATAAGGATTTTGCTGATGATGCGTTCCGGTCAGTTTAGCGTCGGCATTGATATTCCACCAATCCTGCAAATAGAAGTTGCGGCTTTCAGAGAAATATTCAAAATTTTTGTACTTATCAAAATCCTGTCCTCTCGGAAACAGGTATAAGCCGGCTATCGGGCTGAAGTACAAACCTGAGGAAGGACGGTTATGGATATTCTGACGCGAATACATCAGGCTTCCATCAAAGAAGAGTTTATCATCAAAGAAATTCATTGAATTTCGAAAGGTGGCGCTATGCTGCTTAAACGTGTTGGTTGGCAGAATTCCCTTGTTGCTTGTATTGGCATACGAAAAATAATTCTGTATGCGATTGGTGCCACCACTCAGTGCCAGGGAATTGATAAAGGTTGTTCCGGTATTGTAGAAATCTTTTACAGGGTCAGCGAAACTACCTTTTTCACCCCAGCTTTCCTCGCTTGAAGGCGTGGTCTGACCATAGCGGTATTGCAATTTGGGTAGGTAAAACGCTTTGTCAGCCGTGAAACCACTCGAGAGATCAATTTTTAAGTTTCCTTCAGCCCCCTTTTTTGTGGTGATCATAATTGCACCATTGGCACCCTGGCTGCCGTATAATGCAGAGGCTGATGCGCCTTTCAGGACATTGATGCTGGCGATGTCATCAGCATTCAAGGTACTCAGGATATCACCACGGTCGGTAGCTCCGCCGAACGCGCCATCATTGCCACTACCATTTGTATTTGTGATCGGGAGACCATCAATGACATACAAAGGCTGGTTGTTGCGGTTTGATTTAAATCCACGCAGCACAATATTCACGGATCCGCCCATGCCTGACGAACTGCGGTTGATCTGCACACCCGAGACTTTACCTGTCAGGTTATTCATGGGATTGACATCCTTTACTTTGGTCAGTTCGTCACCTTTTACGACCTGCGTCGAGTAGGTTAGACTTTTGGCCTTCCGCTGAATACCTAAAGCCGTGACCACGACCGTCTCCAAGGAAGACGATTTGCTCGTCATTTTGATGCTGATGTCGTTTTCTTGTGCCGTTAAGGTACGCCTTGCATCTTCATAACCAACCAGTGTAACCAGCAGCTTGACTGCACCCTGCGGTACATTTAACGTAAATTTCCCTTGATCGTCGGTTGAGGTTCCGACGTTGGTAGATTCAAGGCGAACCGTTGCACCTCCCAAGGGTGCATTAGTAGCGAGGTCAACAAGGCTTCCTTTTAGCGTCCGTTGTTGGCCATGGGCTAATGGGATGATCACTAGCCATAAAAGTAAAAAAGACAAGATTTTACTCATAATCATGTAATTAAAAATTGGTTAAAAATTGTGTTTGACCTAAGTAGATGAAGATGCAAACGCCGACAAGCCGAATCAATTTTAGCATTGTTTGCATAAATGTAAAGAAAAAGTTACGAAATAAAAAAGACTTTTTTTGAAAAATTTTTACACGTTAAAAGTAGCTGTTAATCAGTTGGATATAGACGTGTATGTTGTTGAAGGTATCTCCCTCAAGTAGCTAACTTGATATCTTAGAGAGTCTTTCAATGGTAAATTCAGAGACAAATTTTTGTCAGTAAACCCATAACTATTTCGATTGCCGAAATGAATGGAGAGTCAATGTCAGAAGCGGTTCGGGATAAGCATCATAAGGTTTATTGGCAAAATAAATTCGGGTGAAATTATCTAAAGGGATTAAACACCAAATATCGAGAATTGGGTAAATTTAAGAGAGGACTAACTCAAAAACATCTAGGTATAAAAAATAAGACCTTCCAAATTATCGAAAGGTCTTGAATGTTCAGCTTTTCATTGCTATTGCTCTAAATAGCTTGTACTTGTCTAATCATTTGATTGGTAAATCCCCATTCGTTATCATACCAGGCCATCACTTTCACAAGATCGCCATCGACAACTCTCGTCATTTCCAGATCAACTGTCGCTGCAAACGGACTTTTGATGATATCGGTAGATACCAGTGGTTCGTCTGTTACTGTTAGCACTTTTTTATAGCGATCAGTTTTGGATTCATCGACCAAAATTTGGTTTATCTCTTCGATCGTTGTGGGCCTTTCAGCAATAAAAGTAATATCGGATATGGATCCCACGGGAACAGGTACCCGAACTGCTATACCGTCAAACTTTCCGGCGTATTGCGGAAGAGCTTTTGTAGTTGCTATCGCAGCACCGGTAGCGGCGGGAGCAAGGTTAATTCCTGCAGCCCTTCCCATACGTGGTTCTTTTTTTGAAGGAGCATCTACAAGTGCCTGTGAAGCAGTATAACCGTGTGTGGTATTCAGAATCGCTTTTTTGATTCCAATCCTCCTTCCTAATATTTCGATGATCGGGCTGATATTGTTGGTCGTGCAGCTTGCGCATGAAAAAACAGAAACCTTTCCATCTTCAGTATTTACGCCATGGACAACAGTAGGCGTATCTTTGGTCGGACCCGAGATGACTACAAATTTTGCTCCGGACGTCAAATGTTTTTCAGCATCGGCTTTGTTCGTGAAAATACCCGTACTTTCGATGATGATATCAGCTTGAATATCTTTCCAGGGCAATTTTTCAATTTCCCTTATACTCGTATATTTGACAGCGTTTCCATCGACTACAAGTGTATCTCCCTCGATGTGTACATCTTTTTCATATTTACCATAATTACTGTCATATTTGAGGAGGTAGGCGGCGTTTTCAATACTCATCAGATCATTGATTCCGACAACCTCAAGGTCGGCCGTTTCTGTTATTATTTTTAAAGCGGCACGTCCGATGCGGCCAAATCCATTAATAGCAATCTTTTTCATAACATTCCTTTTAATTCTGTTTATATTTTTTTCTATTTAATGTATTGTCTAAGTTCTTCTATTTTCCGATAAAAAAGATTGACATTGGTCAATAAATTTCCTTTGCTAAAGTCACTTAGAAGTTTTTACTGATTATTAAACTGTCCATTGTTTTATAGCTTGGATAATGGAATTATTGGAAAGCCGCTGTCCAGGAAAAACCAAAGATAACTGTGGGGTGTTTATTGTTTCAATAATAATTGAAGTTTTTATGCTTTCATCTGCTGAGTTTGTGAAAGAATTAATTAAAAGGTTTCCAGCGATCAAAGACGATATGCTTGGTGAAGATTTTGCCTTTTCAATCACCCTACACATGGGGGTGCTACAAAGATTTATCCGAAATCTACATAAGCACGGAATATTAATTAATATTTAATGTCTCTCCATTTAATGCCAATATTGCTATAGAAGCAGTCCCCATCAGCTGCACATTGAGCAAGGATGATATCTCAATACTCGTATGCTTTGACAGGCGATTGATGCTGAATTCGACGACAGCGGCCTGAATCTGAGGTAGCAGTATCTGCCCGATTCTTGCACCATGTCCGCTAATAATCACTTTTTCTGGATTGACAATATGTATTAGAGTAGCAATACCTTTTCCAAGCATATAACCTATCCTAGAAAAGGAATTAATCGCCAGTTGGTCACCATCTATAGCAGCTTCCATCAATTGGTCGATTGTGATTTTTCGTTCCAGTTGGTATAGTTCGCTGAGTATTGACACCTCTCCAGCATCAAGTTTTAAACTGGCACACTCAATCGCGGCAAGAAGAGATGCTTCAACCTCGAGGCATCCCTTCTTGCCGCAGGAACACAGTTTATTTTGATCTGACAGCGGAATGTGACTAAACTCGCCAGCGAATCCAACACTACCTCTAAATAGTTCATTTTTTAAAATCATGCCCATCCCAACTCCCCAATTGAGATTGATGACCAATGCGTTTTCAGTATCCTTGGCTTTGCCAAAATTATGCTCAGCAATGGCGATAGCAGCAGAATCATTTTCGATATAAGCATGACGTTTCAGATGCTGCTGAATTATATCTCTTATATTAAAAAGAGGATGTTGTTCAGAATAGGATGTATTTATACCTTTAGCCGAATTAACGAAACCTGGCATAGTAATTCCGACAATTAGTATTCTTGCAGCCAATTGATCCGCTAAATAATGATCAATTCGTTCTAAAATTCTTACATGTAGATTACTGTCTAATTGTAGGTTTATTGTTTCCTGTGAGGATTCTTTTATGATGTTGTTTGAAAGATCCAATAAAGTGATGGTGAAGCTATATTGATCAATGGTAATAGCCAATATAAAAGGTAGATCCCTTCCGTTCAACGAATAATTAGTCGCTCTACGTCCGCCAGTTGATGGTGCGAGGCCTTCACAAGTGATGATTTTTTTTTCAAGAAGATACTGGATACTATTAGTGGTAATAGGTATACTTTTTCCTATTTTTTTGCTGAGCTCCGCGATGGATAATGTGCCTGAAAAATAGAGTGTTTTAACGATGACCTGATGTAATGGATTCATATTTAGCTTTAGGTAAGTGATTGTATATTGCATAGAATACCTATATGGTTTTAAATGCGCATGAGTATGATAAATTCTAGTTAGGCGAACCAATTACGCTGTAGGTAATAGTAAATACGATTCTGTTTATATTCGGTATAATGTAGATCTCATTATGGGAGAAGGCAGGTAAGACTATTTTTAGGAAGCTCAGCAACATAAATAAAGTAAGTTTTAGCAGCTTGTTGAACTATTAAAAGAATTCTTCAAACATATTTTATCCGAGGTCAACTATAATGCCAACGTCAAAAGGCCAGTTTAAAGCATGTTTCCTGTGTTTTCTCCTATGAGATGTCCGAAAATGGACATTATCACTTTTGAATCGTACGATAATGGTACACAACTCCGGACAATACAATTAATATCAAAGCTAGAACAATTGTATATTACCAAAAGAGAGGGGAAGCTCAAAAGGCGTTTTAGATTCGAAAAATTTCTAAATGAGAAATTCCAATAATTGTTTACATTGCGCCTTATAACCTATAAAAATCAATAGATGAATTTAAGAGAAGCAAAAGTGTCGGATATTCCACAGATGCAAGTAGTAAGGAATGCTGTAAAGGAAAATCCATTATCGGATCCAGGTCTGGTAACTGACGAGGACTGTGAAAATTTTCTAATAAATAGAGGCAAAGGATGGGTGTTTGAAATTAATAATAATATTGTTGGTTTTTCAATAGTGGATCTGGCGGAGCATAATATTTGGGCGTTATTTGTACATCCGGAATATGATAAACGGGGAATAGGGAAACAGCTACACGATATTATGCTGGACTGGTACTTTAACCAAACAGCGCATACAGTATGGCTGGGAACCGCACCCGGTACGCGAGCAGAACGTTTTTACCGAAAAGCCGGGTGGAGGGAAATTGGAACCCATGGTAAAGGTGAAATCAAATTCGAAATGCCTTTTGAAAAATGGAAGGAGTCGGCAGTTTAAAGGTTTTTGGTCAGTTTGTGGCTATTCCAACTCAACGGATAAAAAGCGCCGCTTTAAACCAAGTGGCGCTTTCTATTATTTATTTGAGAAGCTAATCTTCCCTTATCGTAGTTGCGTCTTTTAAGATCAGGTCTGCAATTTCATCTTTCCGTTTGAAGCTTACGCCCTCGGGGCTAATACATTATTGACCGTTTACCATGATATTGATTAAAAATCTATTTATACTTTTGTTGATCTCCTGTGCAGTAGCTGGTCGCCAGAATAAGATGGTGATGACCAGTGCCAACATGAAATTCAATTTGTTTATTTTCCGTAGTTAATAAATATTATTTGTTTCTGTTCTTTAGTATGCGGTGACGTAGTTCCTGCTCTTTGTCTGCGTTCCAATATTTGCAGTCAAGCTCAATGAACAGTGAAGTATAGGGTAATACGGACGCTGTTTTGAGAATGACAATGTTAAACAGTTTGGATGCGTCATCTATTTTTTTGAAAACAGATACGTGGGGGATGACCCGGATATCTGAACCAAAGATGGCACCAACTTCCTTTCTAAAGGCATCCATCCCGGGGACAAGTTGTTCGTCGATATGAGCAAGTTCTTCATCCTGATAAACAATCGGTTGGATATGGTCCTGTATTTTCAATAAACTATCTAGTTGTTTAGCTACCTCTGATAGATTCTGTCCAGTATTGATGATAGTGACATTGGCGCTACTCGGTGCAGGATAGGCTTTGTCTACGACCAAGATCCAGTTGCGGTGACCCAATAGAGGTAATGTTGCTTCCATTTGATTTTGCCAGCTACTACCTATTACTGCTTTTTTTTCATTAGACTGGGATGATGGTGCTTGGCAACTGCCACTAATGAGGCCAAAGCAGAAAAGTCCAAGAAAATAGGTTGTTATCTTTTTCATGACCAAGTGATGTTTAGTTTGTCTCCCGTCTGAAGTGTCAATTCATTCGTGAAAATTAATTTTAGCTGTTGTTGGATGACTTCTGTCTCCGATACTTGTACAGTTTTACCGTTTAATGTTATCTTAAGATTTTTGGTTTGACGCGGCAGTTTGGAAAGGTGACCAATACTCAAAGTCCGTAAACCCAGCGATCCATAAGACAGGGATATCGTAGCTTCAAAGGCAGACCGCAGGGTTTGCTGATAAGTTCCCCAACCCGTTGCGGCAGTAAAAGCGGCTTTGAAGTCCGCCTGTTGCATTCGCGGGGCAAAACCAAGATGTTTTTTAGGACCATGATATTGGTAGCCGCAAGCATTTATAAAAGTACCGTAGCTAGCCATTGCCCGCGCGTAGTGATCACTACATTCTATCTCATTATAAGGATTACGTTTTGTAGCATCATATCGTTCATGGATGCAACGGGTCAAGATCAGACTTTCCTCCACCATTCCCTCAGCCATCATATGAGCAGCAACCTGATGTTCAAACCCGCTCATACATTCGTGAAAGTAACCAAGTTGCCAGGTCACATCTTCGCCATATGCTGAGGTTTCATTGTTCGGATTCGTATTCATTACCATACCGCCCTCACCGGATAAGGCATAAGGTCTGCCATTAAGGTGGGTTCTAATATAAGGCCCTACATCCATTGTGAAATTGTATTTCCATAATGCCTTTAAGGCCGAGTGTGTTTTCTCAACGCTATTTATCCGGGGCAGATTGACCTGAAATGTCCAGGCCTGGCCATATACCTGATCGATATGGCAAGTGTTATAGGAACCCAATTTTTTTCGACCAAATTCCTTGTTTGGGCGATGGATATAATATTCTCCATTAAATAAGTCTGCATCCATTGCTGTCATTCCTTTACTGACGTATTGTGCACATGTTTTTTGGAATACCTGATCATTCATCTCAATTGCCATCAGTTCGGCGGCTTTAACTGCAGCAAGACATAAACCTACGATCCAGGCAATCTCACCTTCCCAAACCGCATCAAGTGTATTTTCCATTGGAGTGTCAGTCATACCATCACCATTTTTGTCCTGATCGATGATGAATTGAACAGCTTTTTTGAGTTTTTGCCAGTTATGAGCCAGAAAACTGTTGTCTTCCGACATTTGGTGTTCCCTGTAAAAACGGAGTATCACCCCAGCTTGACCATCAATAGCGGGGCGGGTTTCATATTCTGCGCGGAATATGATCGCCCCGCTTTCAGGAACGAAGCCAACACCTAGATCCGTAGTTTCACGAAGATTTCGTTCGAGTTCCGGAAAGAGGCGACCCATCGTTTGTCCATACTGCCATACATGGGTACAGGTACCGGCACAGGCACCAACACCCTCCCAGGCCCAAAAGCGACCACTCGCAAAACGATAGGTATTTGCAGTAGCTAGGGTACCGATATTGACCAATGTACGGTCCAGGAACCAGTGGGGGAGTGTCGAATTGTACCAAGTCTCGACCCAAGTTAATGTAGATTTGTTTAGATATTCTTTATGTTGGTGATAATATTTTAAAACATCACTAGCATCTGAAAACTTGGTGCCATACCAATAGCCCTTTTGTGCATCCTTGATTTTTTCACGCAATAGGGGGTGGGGATTGTTGAAATGCCAGCTGATGGCATAGGATACGGCATCGGTGCTTTGAGGAGAGATCTCACGTTGGACTATTATGTTTCCGATTTGGAGCTGGTCGAATGGGACTGCTGCTGATTCTTTGCCAAATGACTTTCGCGCCGGGTCGAAGGGCCAGAGATCTACCATAGCACTTGCCGTGGCGTCAACGGCATCACAGTAAAGTGCCATGGTACCATAGTCTCCCGCCAGTTTTTCGGCTTGGGGAACACCCTCACAGGAGTAAAGTATACTTTGTACATTTTCGATGGATACCACCTGAGCAAGCTTTGTTACTCCTTTAAATTCTTTGCGAGGTTTGTGCACTCCGTTTTCCAGCCAGGCACAAAAGGTCGCTTGAACTTTGCGTTTGGTCTTATTTGTTGCTTTCAGATGCATTGTAGTCATTGGCAAAGATGAACTTTCCGCGTCTAATGGAATAAATGGCGAATAGAGATGCAATTCGATGTCGAGGGGTGAATCTTCTGCCAAATAGATAATTTTGCAGCTGGGGTATGCCGATTCAAAAATGACCTCATCCCAGTGTTCTTTACGTAATTCGCGTGTCTGGATATTCCCATTTTCCATTATAGTCACAGAAAAGCCTTGTTCCAATAACCTTAAATTGTCAGCTATCGCAGGTTCTATATATGCTGCACCGTCGCGAGGTTTGATATTGACGTATTCACGGCCATTATACCATTGTACAAGCTTTGGGTCTATGCCTTCCCTGATTCCTTCATAGGTCTCATTATAGATCTGCCACAGCCAGAGACGTCCGTCGCCACCAGCATACACAGTACCTGCATGGAGGCCGCCGATGGGCATTCCAATGTATTGTAATTCGTTTTTGCTTTTGTAATAACGGGTTTTCTGCCCCCGCTTATAGAGCTGTTCAATCCACTTGGGATCGATTCTCTTACCAGTAGGAATATTGTGCAGGGGCTGATCCCATGCAAAGATGCTGCTTGCCCAGCTTGGAAACAGGGTGGTTAGCAACGCTGTACTTAATAAACTTGATCTTTTTATAAAGGATCTTCGATTCATGGTTAGTGAGATATAAATGTTCTATTTTCCGTCTATGGGTAGCCAATTTTTATAGCCTTGTTGTCTTACATATTGCCAATTGTGAGGACCAGATGATGTATTAGCATCGCGGATGTCCAATTTATCATCAATATAAGTTAGCACATCTGTATAATCTTGGCCTATTATATTTTTGTAGTGCAATACCAGAGTTTTGGTTTTCGGATCATAGGTATTGTCAGTGCTAGTTCCCTGTGTTGTGGCATATGCAAAGGTGCCCTGAGGAAATTTATTGTCCCCAAATGCGATGGGCTCCAATGTGTAAGTTCCATAGGCCTCATCATTCAAAAATAATTTATTGTACATCCAACCGTTTCCATGTAATCCAAATACTTCAAAGCTCCATAAACCAGTTCCCCAAATCATAAATTGATCTTTATCGTTTGGATCGTTACTCAACCGTGTAATGTATTTATAGTTATAGTGCACACCGTTTACATTGTTTTCTGCGGCATTAGCCTGCAATCGTGCGGAATGGTATCTTCCTTCAGGGAGTTTTGGGATAGGAAAACCAGACCAATTGACTACCTTTTGGGCGTCCACAATAAGGTTAGCGATCAAAAAGTTGTCGTAAAAGCGATTTTGGGGTATGCTATTACCTTCAACTATTCTTACCGGAAATGCAAAATTGGAATAGGCCTTACTGTCCATACGTTTGATCGGTATCGCAAAAATAAGTGCACTGGATGCAGTTCCTTTTTTAATCGTTACTGTAAAGGATTTTGTTACGGGGTCATAGGGTGCGTTTGCTTTATACAATAAAGATTCAGGAATATAATATGCTGTATTGTTTTCAATATTAAAGTCGGTGAGCGTTTCTTGGTCGAAAGCTACTTTGACCGGAATATCTTTGTCGGCCGTGAGTGAACCACCGATTCCGACTTTAAACTTGACCTCAAAGAATCCGTCCCGGAGGTCTTCGATAAGTTCTACATCATAGTTGTCGTTAAGGATCTTGAGCGTATCCACGAAGGTATAAGCCTGTATTGCTGTGATGGAACGCTCTGACGCAGATGTCGATTCAGCATTTACGATATATAATTCCTGCTTATAAAACTCTTTGTTTTCATAATCCAATTTACCGCAGGCTGCAAAAAAAAGGCAGATAGCAAGTAGCGAAAAATATTTTATATAATTAGATTTCATCATTATTTTATATAAGAATCAATAATACAATATATGGTTACCATCCCGGATTTTGGATGAGCTTGCCCCAATGGTTGGCGACATCGTTGTACGGCAAGGGGAAGAAATAGTCCTTTTTCTTGAAGGAATAACCATCTATAATGGTACGGTCATAAAAAGTAATATCTGCTTTTTTGTAATTCATTCCGTACACCGGCCCCCCTGATCCTTTGGGATTGCCCCAGCTGTCGCGCTGGACATTTTCAGCATCCTTCCAGCGTCTGATATCAAAATAACGCTTTCCTTCAAACGCCATTTCCACCAGGCGTTCATGTTTGATCTTGTTTCGGATTTCTTCTTTAGATCCTTGGCTATGTCCGGGAAGCCCTGCCCGATAGCGCACCAAATTGAGATATTTTAGGATATCTGGATGCCCTGGCTGGCTTTCATTGAGCGCTTCAGCATAGGATAGATAAACTTCCGCTAATCGAAATACCGGGTATTGTTTTTCATAAGTTCCTTCTATGCGCATATCATCGTCATTGATGTATTTGACAACGGCATAACCGGTACGTAAAGAGGGGCGATCGGTTTCAAAATAACCATCGGCGGTTTCGGGTCTGTAATCGACATAATAATATGGATCTACCTTATCATCTTGTTTATATCCGCGTCCGTGAAAGCCGATAGTGGCATAAAAACGTGGTTCACGGTTCAGCACTCGGTTTGGTACGGCAGGGAAGCGATTTCCGTTGAAAAAGTTGGTATGGATCGGCGAATTGAGCGAACTACCATCACCCAAGATATAATACCCATCGGCGGCGGATGAAGTCGAAAAATCCTTATAGAGCTTCTGGTTCTCTTCTTCGATCGTTGCACCGTTATTCATAAAAAAGCCATCAACAACTTTTTGCGTGGCGGCTATACGCGAACTATTGAGCGAATTGGAAGCTTTGTGACCTCGAGGCCATCCCAATGCAGTTAGGTTATAGGTTTGACTTTGTCGATTTACTTGCCAGATCACTTCCGTGTTCCAATAGTCATCACCACCGCTAAATAGGGCCTTGAAAGATCTATAAGGGTCAATACCTGCAGGTCCATTTGGCCAAGCCACAGTATTACCCGGAAAGTCACCTAAAGGAACAGTTTTGTAGTTTTTGTTTGCAGGCAAAGTGAACAATTGATATTGATTTAAGTCGATAATTGCTTCGTAGGCATCAGAGGCTTTTTTCCAGCGATTTTCATCGTATCCTTTTCCAAAGAAAGGTTGACCTTCAGGATTAACAAAACTATTGTACTCTGTGTTACCGTTGACGAGCGGACTTGCCGCCCAGAGTAGTATACGTGCTTTTGTTGCCATGGCCGTAGCTTTGGACGGTCTACCTAGATCAGAGGTCAATATCTGTGCCTGGCTTGGTAGTTTTTGGATGGTCAAGTCTAATTCGCTGGTTAAGAAATTGACACATTCCTCCAGCGTAGCTCGTTTTGTTGGGTAGTTAGCCTCATTCGCGTAGTCTACGGTTTTATCAACGATAACAAAGGGACCATATATTTCCAAAATCAATGAATAATAATAAGCGCGCAAAAAACGTACATCCGTTTGATAGCTTTCAAGCTCACCCTCTTTAATCAATTTATCATTAGCCTGTGGAGAATTTTCCAAAAATTGATTGCAAGCCCGTATCGCGCGATATAATTTTGACCAATAGCTCAGCTCCCATGGCATATTGTCTGAATTGTATTTACCCTGTGACAGTTGCATGGCCATATACGTATCCAGGCCCGCGTGGCCTTCATCGCCGGCCCCACTGAACGGCCAAGATTGATGCATATCGGTAAAATTTGGGAGATGGCCGTAACAGGCAGCCCAGGCTTCACGAATATTTTTACGGGAGGTCCAGATATCGTTAAGATTGTCAACCTCATGCAGATATTCCTCCGCATCCAGATATTTACAGGATTGCATATTTACGATAGTCAATAATGCAAACGCTAAGCCTATGTTTTTGATGTTGAGTATTTTCATTGGAGTAGTTTTATTTATTCATATTGTGTTTGTACTGTCTCGTAGACTCACTTCTTTTGATGATCTATTGTCAAAATGTTATGCTGATTTACAGTTTAAATCTGACATTTATACCAAGAGAATATGTGCGTTTTAATGGGTAAGCATACGAAGATTTCTGTTCAGGATTCCAGTCCTTGAATTTTGAAAACGTAGCCAAATTGTCCCCTCGTCCGTAGAAATAGATATTCTGGAACGGAAGTTTACTGTTTTTTGGCACCCAGGTATAACCTAATTCGGCATCTGCAAGACGCAAATAAGAAGCTTCACGTTCCCAGAAGGTAGACTGCTGTGCATTATTGCTGTTTTCCGAACCAACGCCCAGACGTGGATAGGCAGCATTTGGATTTTCAGTTGTCTTAGTACCCGAATAAGATTCAGGTATCCAGTGATCGTTGTAAGCAACTTCATAGATAGCACCACGGCTGCCTGAGGCATTGAACGGGATACGTCCACCATTAAGGGTACGGAATACATCCGATTTCCCGATGACACGGGTTGAAAAGGTCCAATTTTTATAGTTGAAATCCAGGGCAAGTGAATAGGTCCATTTAGGGTCTGTACTCGCTAACCAAATACGGTCTTCTGGCGTGATCAGGCCGTCCCCATTAATATCCTTGTATTTGATGTCGCCCGGCAGGACCTTATTCCAGGTTTGTACAGGGCTGTTATCGATATCAGCTTGATCTTTGAATAGACCCAAAGAGATATAGTTCAGGTCACGTCCCCAGTCCAGACCGATACCACTTTGGTAAGGCATTTTGGGATCAAGTTGTCCATTTTCTACAATCGTATTTATATTATAGGTCAGGATTCCACGAATATAATTGATTCGGAAATTGCCGAAATTTTTACTGTAAGACATATCTAGATCGAAACCTCTGGAGTACATCTTTCCAAGGTTAGCTTTTGGTACAGAACTTAAACCCAGTGTTGCCGGAAGTTTATTCAGGTCAATTAACTGGCCTTCACGTGTATTTCTGAAAATATCCAGTATCATTTTAAATTGATTGAACAGGCCGAGTTCAATACCGAGGTTCATCTTCTTATTTTGTTCCCAGGTAAGACCAAGCTGTTCCAAGCGACTTTCTCCTACACCGGGAATATTTGTACCGCTATAGGCCGTACCTCCAAAACCGAAAGTATAGCCATCAAGAGAACCTGTTGTCGCCATATAACCGAAGCGTCTGGCGTCCCCTGGAGCCCCCACTACACCATAAGAACCACGAAATTTTAATTGATTGACCGTTTTTTTCATTCCTTCCCAAAATTTTTCTTCCGATATTATCCAGCCTAAACCAATAGAGGGGAACGAGGACCAGCGCTTGTCAGGTGTGAACATTTGTGACCCCGAAGCACCGAAATTAATATCTGCAAAATAGCGGTTTTTAAAACCGGCCGTGAACCGTCCCGCAATAGATTGTTCCCTTGTCGGTAAAGCATTCACCAAGAGGGAATTCCCATTGTCATCATTAGGTACGTCGTCCATATACTCACGTTGTTTGTATAGTACAAAAGCTGTTGTCGTGAAATCCTTTCCAAAATCGCGGGCATAATTAGCACTTCCTTGTATTTCAACAACACGGTGTCCAGTCGGTGTTGATGGTTCAAATCGCATTTTGTCATCTAGATCAGGAGTGGTATTAAGTGTGACCAGATTTCCATCTTTATCGCGGCCTGTACCGTTGTAACTGTTCGCAAAATCAGGACGGTGTTTTTGATAATCCTTAATATATTGATGTGTATAATTATTGATTTTCGAAAAAGACGCAATACCGTTAAAAAACAGCCCTTTTAATAGGAAATCAAGTTTCTGTGTAATATTGAGGTTAGTATTCATCACATTGGAGTAGCCGCGGGTAAAACCCGTTTTATTGAGCATCGAAAAAGGGTTTTTTACACCAGCTGGTTCTTCTGGAGCAGTTCCGTTGGAGTATTGGGTAGGGAAGAGGGTCGGATTGATCTCATTGATGATATCAAGGATCTTATCCGTTCCCTGTCCCGGTTCTGTCGTTGTATTATAGCGCCCGTCAAATCCGAGTCCCAATGTCGTTGTCGGGCTGATATCAGCTTTTAAATTAGACCTAAAATTAAACTGGTTATATTTCGCATTAGAATTGTAAGATTGTAAATTTCCTTTAAACATTCCGTCTTCTATGTAATAACCACCAGACATATAGTAAGTCACTACATTGCCCCCACCACCGATATTGAAATTTCCTTTATGCGATAAATTATTTGGTTTATATAATGCATTGTACCAATCGACATTCGGGTAAAAGTCCATGTCATTATCTCCAAATTTTTTGATGACCTCATCAGAATATGGTTTGTCCTTTCCGCGTACGGCAAACGCCTCGTTTCGCATTTGTGCATATTTTACAGCGTCGATCCAATGCGGTTTAAAGGTCGCATTGTTGACTGAGGAAGATATGGACATATTGACGCTGGGTTTTTCAGAGAGCTTCCCCGTTTTGGTCGTGATCACAATGATACCATTAGCTCCTTCCAATCCATACACTGCTGTCGCAGATGCATCCTTAAGAATAGAGAAGCTTGCAATATCATTGGGGTCTACATCATCAATCGATCTTTTTAATCCATCGATCAAGATTAAAGGGTCAGAACTTCCCTTCACGGAGTTTATGCCACGAATAATAAAATTGGCTCCATCCTTGCCGGGTTGTCCCGACGTCTGATTGAAAGACATCCCTGCCACACGGCCAGCGAGTTGATTGGTCAGGGATCGGCCAGGAGTGATGAGTTCCTTGGGGTCGACAGTACTCATCGCAGCAACAACGCTAATTTTCTTTTGTACACCATGGGCGACAACCACTACTTCATCCAATGCACCATTATCTTTTTTCATTTCGACTTTGAGTTGGGTCAACTCGTATGTGGTAAGCGAAGCAGTATTGATCTCAACAGTTTTGTAACCAATTGAAGAAAAAACGAGCACGGCTTTTTCGGGTAGATTCGTAAGGCTAAAATACCCATTTTCATCAGTTACTGTTCCAAAGAGAGAATTTGCCTTTACCTGTACCGAAACGCGGGCAATTGGTTTATTTTCCTCGTCTGTAACTGTACCGGAGGTTTGACCTTTTGGAGATTTTTTTTCCGTTGTTATAGGAACTTTATTTTCCGTTGCCGTCTTTTTGGGCGGCAAAGCTTTGATCACAATTGTTCCATCGTGAATGGCATAGCTCAGGGACTGATTTTCCATTAGCTTATCCATAGTGTTTGTTAAAGAGGCATTTTTGACTGATAGATTAACTGCGGGCGCATGTTTTAATATAGATTCACTGTAGATAAATCTATAACCGGTAACTTTTTGCACTTCAGAAAATGCTTTGGTTAAAGGAGCGTTTTTTAGCTCCAGATTTAAGATTTGAGCCATTGCATTTGCCGATAGCATGGAGAAGGTACTGACGAGTACAGAGGCTATTAGGCCTCTTGTCCATGGTTTATTCGACTTGCCGAATGTCGGCGGTGGGCTTAAAAATGGGACATGAGAATTGCGTTCCATATCATTTGACTGGTTTATAAATTAGTATTTTTGGTTAAGATTTAACTTGATAAAGCTTCTTATCAAGTGACGAAGGTCAGACCCATACTTTTCTAAGTAAGATCTAGTCTAGGAGATATACTCATTGGTTTTTTAAGTAAATGTTAGGTTTATAACTTTGGTTTTTCATTGGTTATTTTATAATGAGTTTTCTTTGAGACATGGTAAACTGAAAACCAGTTAGGTCATTGAGTGTTTTACAGACAGTCTCTATAGAAGCGCTTCGTTTTAAGCCACCATTATAGTGCTCATTGGTCAGTTTGCGCTGTATATCAACATCTATGGCATACCATCTGGAGATCTCGCCAAGGATTTCTTTTAAATCTTTGCTGTTAAAATAAAAATAGCCTTCTTTCCATGATAGCGCTTCCTCAATATCAGCTTTATTGACTTCGATCTGCCCTTGGCCGCTGATTGTTTCATGTCCAGCGGTTATGGTTCTGTTTTGTCCACCATCAGTGACCTTGATACGGCCTTCGGTCAAAATCGTCTTTATTTTGTTGCTGCTCAGGTGGGTGTTGATGTTAAATGCTGTTCCTAATGCTTGCACCTCAGTACCATTGACGTTGACTTTAAATGGATGCTTAGCATCTTTTGCAACTTCGAAATATGCTTCTCCCGTTACTTTTACGATCCGATCCTCGCCACTGAAGACAGATGGAAATTCAAGCTCGGATTGGGCATTGAGCCAAACTTTGGTACCATCCGCCAACTCAATGTTATAGGTTGCACCAGTTGGGATCGTAAGCTTGTGTATTGTAGGTTTTTGAGCCTTGTTGTTCGAATAATCTAGCCCATTTTGATGGATCTCAAGAGAAGTGCTCCCATCAGAGATTCGATCTGATAAATTGGTGCCTAATTCTACTTTACTCCCATCAGATAACGTCAAGGTTGCTTTTTTGCTTCCGGGCGTTATCATGGTATTCACTTGTTTGCTCTGTTGATCTGTTTTTAATATTCTTTGTTGGTAAAAGTAAAATGCAATGGATAATGTTAGGATTAAAGAGGCTGCCATTGCTGCGATCTGTCTCCAACGTATTTTTATTTTATTGTTTTGTTGAGATTTTCCAATAATAGTTTGCCAGATTTCCTGCTTGTTGTTGCTTTGGTGATACAGAACTCTTTTGTTGATTTCCTCCATATCCAATCCTTGGTCTTCAATCCAGCTGTTGAGCTGAGGGAAGTTAATGGTGAGCTGCTTCAATTCTTGAAGTTCCTGATCGGATATTTCCTTCCGTATATATAGAGAAACTAATTCTGCAGCTCTGAAATATTTCGAATCCATAATTCTATTTGTTTTTGGACTTAGGTACTAATTTTGTTTTGATCAATACATTCTAACTTCGGTACTTTGTTTATACAAAGACACGGATTGTGTTAAAATGGGTGAAAAGAAATTAAAAAAAATATTTAGTTCCAATTTTTTCGGTTTATTTAAGTAAAAGAGAAGTATTCACTTTTGCTTAGTTTACTATAAGACACGGAGGGGAGAAGAAAAGGTGAAAAGAATTTTAAAAAAATAATAAAAAAATATTTTTAATACCTCTATAGAATGGATTGAGCTGTTTGCGCAACAGGAGCAATGCTCGGCGTTTCTGTGTTTTGACCGTATTAATAGAAACGTTAAAATGTTCAGCAATCTCCTTATTGGATTTTTCATCCAGATAAGCGAGCTTACAGATCTGTTGACAACCCTCGGGTAGCCGCTCAATTGCTTTTTCCAAATGGCTAACAATTTCGGCATAAATCAATGCATCTAAAAATAATTTATCGTCCTGTTCATGGAAATCTGTATGCTGTATATATTTCTCCGATACTTTCAGGTCTCGGAGATAATTCAAAGAGGCATTTTTTACAGTGGTGAAGAGGTAACTTTTTTTTGCTGCACTCTGCGAGCCCAAGGAATAAGGTTTGTCTAGTAATTTAACAAATACATCCTGCACGATATCGTTTGCCGTTTCGTTGCATTGGACGATCCGCCACGAAAACTCCACGAGAGCAACATAGTACTGTTCAAATAATTGTTGAATGTGGACTTTAGTCAATGATTCCATGTGGTGTTTTAAAGCCTATTCTACGATATTAATTTGTGTCGCGCGATAGATAATTGAGGTCTATTTTTCGGGATCAATATTACGTAAATTATTTTATATTGCAGGTATGTTGATCTTAAATCAAATTAAATATCTGTCCAAATTGAATGTCCTGCGATAAAAATGTATAGTCCCGACTGTTTTATAATAGCGCAAATACAATTTCATCACTAGGATTTTTACATGAGTTTGTTAGCCGTATGTCCTAGGAAATGTAGGATACTTACCTCATGATTTGGGTAAGGTGTTCATGCCAAATGTACTTTGTTGGTCGATGAGTTTCTTTCTATGCATAATTGTTTATACATTATTAAGACATAGTCGTGTACATAGGTCAGAGTTTCTCTTGCAGCTTGCCCCTTAACAATATCAAAATTTTGTGAGATATTTACGGGTAACTTAAATTATAAATTCAATCAATATGAACAAACCTCTTTTCTTTTTAGTGTTGTGTTTTTTTGTATTTTCATCACGTGCGAACGTCCGTTTGCCAAGTATCCTGGCGAGCAATATGGTTCTACAGCAACAGTCTACCACAGCGTTGTGGGGCTGGGGCAAGCCGCGAGAGAAGATAAAAATTACGACCTCTTGGAACAATAAGACCGTTGAGGTAACAGCAGATGGAAATGCCAATTGGCAAATTCCGGTTCAAACTCCGAAAGCTGGGGGACCCTACACCATTGTATTTGAGGCTGAAAATAAAATTGTCCTCGAAAATGTATTTATCGGTGAAGTTTGGGTCTGTAGTGGGCAGTCCAATATGGAATGGAACTATTATAATGGAATTACCTCTATCAAGGATGAATTTTCACCGCTCGATAAATTTAATATAAAACTTTTTCAAGTTGCTAAAGCTACCTCGAAAACTCCTCAAGATAATAATGAGGGAAACTGGATGGTCTGCGACAGCAACACGCTTAAAAATTTCAGTGCAGTTGCCTATTATTTCGGGAAGGTACTCAACAGCGAGTTGAATGTACCCATTGGATTGATTAGCAGCAACTGGGGTGGCACACCAGCAGAAGTTTGGACCCCCAGCGAACTGATTGAGAGCAACACAATTTTAAAAGATGCCGCGGAGAGAAAGAAGCCCTCATCTGGATGGCCTATTGCTCCGGGGTACGCTTATAATGCGATGATCGCACCTTTGATTAATTTTAATGTGGCGGGTGTCATCTGGTATCAAGGGGAGAGCAACGTTGAAACGGCTTCAAGTTATACGCAATTAATGGATATCATGATAGGTTCATGGCGTAGAGCATGGAACAAAAACTTTCCGTTTTATTATGTACAGATTGCACCCAACAGGTATCGCAACTATAATGTAGGGGCATTGCTTAGAGAAGCTCAAACTAAGAATCTGGCCACAGAAAAAACTGGAATGGTCGTCGTCTCGGATTTGGTAAATGATACGTTAAACATTCATCCTACTAATAAGAAAGATGTGGGTTTACGTCTTGCAAATTATGCTCTTGCTGAAACCTATGGTTTAAACATAGGGAGTTATAAAAGTCCACTGATCAAGTCTTTTGATGTGCGGGGAAATCAAGTTGTACTTGATTTTTATAATGCCGATGAGGGGTTAATGTTAAAAGGAAAGAAAGTTAAGGAAACTTTTATTGCTGGCGCGGACAAGATATTTTATCCTGCCGCTGTGGAAATCAGGGGCAAACAGATGATCGTTTCAAATAAGGAAGTAAAAAATCCGGTCGCTGTTCGATATCAATTTAGTAATACCGGGATCGGTAATATTTTTAGCAAAAAAGGACTGCCAATGGCTCCGTTCAGGACTGATGAATGGCCCCTGGATACTAGTAAGATAAAGTAGTATGATTCATTTTCTTGAAATAAGAATTGTTTCAAGAAAATGATGGCTTAGAACGGCTCAAAATACAAGAGCAGAAGAATTCTGTACGAAATCAGGTTGGGTAAAGAATGGAATGCACACGAATTAGTCGATGAGAAAATAGCATTTTTTTTTCGTTAAAACTTCCTTTAATTTTGCAACACTTAACGGAGGTTATTTAGGTGCGCCGCTTAAGATAAGAACCTAACTATCTAAATATTTTAATTACTTGAAAATGGGAATATTGAAATTAAAAGAGTAACTGTTGATGATATTGCGGAGCTTCAGAAGATTGGGAGAGAGACATTTTTGGAAACCTTTTCCGAAAGCAACAATGAGGAGAATATGGCAAGTTATCTTTCTGAGAGCTTTTCAGAAATAAAGCTGATCAAAGAGCTAAATAACTCAGGGTCAGAATTCTACTTTGCTGTAGATAATAATACCGTAATTGGTTATCTCAAATTAAATACAGGGAAATCCCAATCAGAGATTCAAGATGAAAATAAAAGAAAGAAAAAATTGACCAATGTCTGATATATTCAAAAATTACCTGTCCTTAACAGGAGCACTCTCAGCCGAGGAGGTTAACTTTTCTGCGAATTTCTTCAAGCCGATCAGCTTGAAGAAGGGTGATTTTTTTATTCGTGAGGGTGATACTTGCCGTTATATTGGATTTATTGCTAGGGGTGCCATAAAGGCATACGCTATCGACAAAGAAGGAAAAGAAAATATAACCTGCTTCAAGTTTGAAAATGAATTTGCCACCTCGTTTCCGGAATTTGTGGCGCAGGAAAAATCCAGAAGGAGTATCAGGGCAATAGAAGATAGCATAATTTACGGAATAAGCTATCCAGACTATCTGCATCTGCTTGGGGAGGTTAGCAGCTGGAACGGTATTATAAAATCGGTGATGGAGCGGGAGTATAGCCAAAAGGAGCTCTACCTGCTGAATTACAATAATAAATCGGCTGTGGATAAATATCGTCATGTCTTGATGAACGAACCGATGCTCGTGCGGCGTATAGCGACACAAGATCTGGCATCGTACCTGAGCATCACGCAACGGTCGCTTACTCGGGCCAAGGGACAATTGCATCGACCCAAGGAATTATAGGACAAATGTCCTTATGCAGTCCGGATCAGCGATGTAGATTTGAACAAAAAAATATGTTACGTCACATTGCTCCCGAGGTGGTTCAGATTCCATTGATGCCACGAAACAGTATTAACTGCTATATTATCGAAGGTGTATTGATAGACTCCGGAATACGGAGTTCATATACCACTGTCAAGAAAGTCCTGGAGGAAATACCCGTTTACCAACATATTCTTACGCATGCGCATGCGGATCACCAGGGTTGTAGCGATCAGATCTGCAAAGAGTTCTCCATACCCTTGCTCTGCCATCCTGATGAAGTTTTTAGGACCGAAACGGGTATGGTAACCAAGGATTATCCAAGGCCACAACATTGGATAGCAAGGCTTCAACAAAAGTATTGGGCAGGTCAGGGACATCGAGTTCAACGGACAATTGTTGAGAACGATAAGATTGGAAACTTTCAGGTCATTGAGACACCCGGACATTCGGCAGGTCACATCTCCTTATTCCGTGAGCGAGATGGTGTACTTATCCTTGGAGATGTAGCGACAAATATGAATTTGCTCACAACTACGAAAGGTCTACGGCTTCCGCCAAATCTATTCACCACAGATCAGCAGCGCAACATCAAATCGCTCCAGAAGCTGGCAAAACTGAATCCTGCCATTATCTGTTTCGGTCACGGACCGGTTATGCGCAATATAGATCGGAAGTTTGAGCAATTTGTGGCTAAATGTAGCGAGCTTTAATAAAGATGCATAACAAGAAGTAAGAGAAACTCTGTTTTATCTGATGGAGCATGATAATTTGTTATAATTGCTAGTAATTTTAGGAGAATTTCATTGGTATAATCATCTTTTATAATGTTAACATATAACTTTCGGATACTTTTTCAAAACCATACTTACTGAAAAAATGATGCGCACCATGATTATTCACGCCACTTTCCAGCATAATAAAACTAACATTCCAGTTTTTGGATTCCTGTATAACGCCTTCCAACAGTTTACTTCCAAGAGACTGGCCTCTGACAGATCCGTCCAAAAGCATGTCTTCTAACACTGCATATTTTTTAAAAGGGCTGCTGATCACAGTAAGAACAAGCATTCCCACGATTTTTCCGAGGTCGTTTTCTACAATCAGAATCTTAAGTTGGGAAGTCCCGTTATAATCATAATCGTTTATAAGCTGTTCTGTAAATACAGCTCTGAGATCAGGATTCCAATGCTGGGAATCGACGGCTCTGCCATACATGATTTCACTGTGTGAGATATAAGAATCTGTTTTGTGGGCGATAAAAAAATCTACAAGTTCTTCAACACGTGTTTTATCCGTCAGCCATTTCGTTGTATAGATCATGAGTGTATTATTTTAATTTTTTTAATTCCTCCAGAAGGCTGTTCTGTTTATTAATGAAATGATCCAGGCTATCTTTTTGTAAAGGATGTGCATTTTGGTACTTTTCAATTTCAGGGAGCGTTTTTCTGATTTTAAAAGCGGTATAGAGGCTTGTCAAGGTCTCACTATTTTTGTTGATCAGATCCATCCGTTCCTTTATATTTTTTACTTTAAGATCATACTGGTCAGAACTGGCGGTAATTTCCTTTTCTACCTGTTGCCTGACTAATGAATCTGTGATAGATTTTGTCTGAAGATGAGCATCCTGATAATAAGAGATAGAGGTGTTAAGTATATTTCTGTAGACGGCTAAAGTTTTTTCGGTTTCCTCAAAGGTGTTTACTATTTTGGTATTGAGCGCCGTTAGATTTTTATCATTTTTAATCAATTCAAAATAGATACAGTCTACGGTCACTTCGTCGCCCCGATAACTTTTAAGGGAACTGGAAACTGACGAGCCTGCATTATCTATTACGTTGTCTGCAGGGGTATTATCAGCTTTATTTTCTCTGCAAGAGAGAAGAGATAACGCCATGACAGAAGCAAAAAATATTTTTTTCATACTATATTTCTAGTGATTTACAATTCATCATATCCATTGACTAAAATTAATCATTTCAATTCTATCACTGGTGATTAAAGGATATAATTTTATTTACTTATCGCATTTTGCGAATGGTTGATGTGGTCATAAAATTTATTAAAATAACTTGCTATAATTTTATCCTTGATCGGATCTTTGGGTATCGCACTATACTGTTACACATAATATTACGCAATCGATTTCGTTTAAGCGAAATTTTATAATCCCAAATTTTATAAATAATTTATTGTAATGATGCTTTTTTAACAGCAGTCAGACTAGTTAACTAATTTTTACTAAAACTTGTAATTATGATAAAAGCCACGCGATGTGCGATCTTATTGAGTGTCCTATTAAGCAGTTCCTGTTCTAAAAGTACCAGGCCCGATTTAAAACTGAAGGAATACAGCGCACAAGCACAAAGCAGCAAAGACTTGCCCAATTTGAGCCTGTCGGGAAGTAATGCAGCACCATCGCAACACCTGGTTTATAGGTTTAAGAATGACGCTGTCTTGAAGATGCATAAGATTAAAATTACCAATACCGCCAAGACCGAATACTTTTCCGTACACAATTATCATGGTGGGTATGCTGGATTGCAAGATACGCCCGATCAGAATACACCCACACCTTATACCTTGATCGCATCATTATGGGATCTCAATACCAGTGCTGCTAACTATGCTTTTTATTCTTACAAGGCACCAACAACAGTGGCGAGCCGCTTTGGTGGAGAAGGAGATGGACAGAAAACCGTAAACCCTTACGGATGGGAATTAAACACCTGGTATAACGTGGTTCTACGGTCATGGAAGGAGAATGGAAAAATTTACATTGCCAACTTCATCCGTAATGAAGCGACAGGCAAGTGGTTTCATACTTCTACGATTGGACGGCAAGCAGAATCGGGATTCTTGGGTGTTGGTAATGGCGCGTTTCTTGAAAACTGGGTAGGTGATAATCCTTCATGGGATGGTAGATTTCATCGCAAAGCATTCTTTAAAGATTGTTGGAACTTGGGTGTAGACAACGTTTGGGAGAAATCTACGAGTCGATATTTTTCAGCGAATGCCAATGACGCCGGTCGTAATGGTTATTTCGACCGTGCCTTTAATGCCGGATATGATGCTACAGAGAATGCACATTTTATGGAGCATGGTGGTTCCGTAACACCAGATGCCGCCTTTGGAACAGGCCGTACTTTAGATTTGCCGGAGCAAGCCAATCAAGGGTCTACTCCAACGTTAACGACACTTAGCAGCAGCAATGAATCCGCAAAATATCAAAGTAATAAAGTCATTGTATCCTGGGCGGTTAGTGATACCGGTTCGCCACAGTTAAGCTATAAAATTGAACTACTCGATCCCAATGGGGCGGTACTAGCAAATAAAGAATTGATTAGGCCGGAGAAACGCGCCGATACGTTGAACAACAGCTTAGCCACAGGTAATTACAATGTTCGTCTGACCATTACAGACATTTTCAATAAGCAATCCACTGCGAAAACAGTTCGCGTGGTGAAATAGTGCAACTTGCTAAAAACAGAAAAGCTGTAGAATCCTACGGCTTTTTTTATGCTAAATGCTAGGCAAATACTATTTTACAGTGAGGTCAGGATAATATGAAAATTTTTCAGATATAAAAAAGGACTTCATTCAAACCCAATGCCACATATTATAGACGAAAACTACATATAAAGAGCATAATAATCGTGCAAAAATCGACCTAACTTTATACTTTTCGGTATCTCCCATATACCGCTTACATACACCTTGTTTTCCTCGGATAGCCTCCAGAGCAGCCATACTTTTGCTATATACATAAAAACAAAAGAATATGGCAAATCAATGTATATATTTGAGTACTAAAAAGGTTTAAAGATGATAAAATCAATGAGAACACAAATTATTACCATTGGAATTATAATAATAATGATTTTAAATTTGTTTGGCTGTTCTAAACGTACTAAGCAACACAATGGTAAGCCATCAATCGAGACTTCATTAACCGAACAAATTATTGATACGACTTCAGATGACATGTTATTAGAAGTCGTTTATGATAATCTCTTTCGTAAGTTATCGGCGGCATATGACAAAGAATATGAAATCGTCTTGTCTTGGAACAAATCTAGACAAGCAATTTATATGATCAGTCAATTACAAGCAGAAGTAAATAATGGTGGTTATAATCAATTTTATTTCAATTCAAGTGGTCAATTTGCTACCGCGTTGCCAGAAGCGTTGAAATTGGTCGGCGCTACTAAATTTGCTGATCTGACCGAGCGAGCAAACAGCACGTTTGAAAAAGAGAAATCGAAAATAACTGAAGATCAGGATGGCACGATAGAAGGTTTTAGTAAATCCTATGAGAACAATCCGTTGAACAAATTTGACGAGGAATTCTACAAACTTAATGAGGCTAAAAACTTGCAAAAAATTCAGGTTGACTACATCCGAAAGAACAAGAAAGAGTTTACTGATTAAATCCGAAGTTAGCCCTATACTGTACAATACCTTTGAACAAGTCACCAAAAGTTCTTTTCGTGAGCTGCCTGTCTTTAAACTATTTTACCTCTACATATAAATATGTCAAAATCTCACCCTTCCGATGGTTGCGCAGCAATTTCTGTTTTAGCGGTTACCATTGTTTTATTTATAGGAATTATCCTTTTTCTTACCCAAAAATCATATTTAATTAATTATTTTGGAGAATCGTCAAATGGCGAAATTGTAAGAATAGATAGTATTCACCGAGGATATTACAAATACGAATTTCAATACGGCATAAAACAATCAAATGGAAAATTTGCACTTGTTACCGAAGGAAATTATAAAAATAAGAACCATCAATTAGGAGAAAAGGTAAAAATAAAAACGTACAAAAATGAATCAGATTTTGAGGCCCAATCTCCAAACTGGTATTTGTTAATACCTTTAGTTTTGGTGTTTGCTCTTTTTGTAAGAGTGTATTTTATTTTCAGATAAATTCTAAATAATTAAAATAGATATGACATAAATATATCTTATTTACTAAGAAGTTTTAAGTAGCTTAATATTATTCCACTGTGTTCGGCTTCGTGAAAGTTAGCGGCTTGAAGTGCTTGAATGTGATTATTTATAAAAATGCCAATCGGTAAGCTAAAGGGCTGGTATTTAACAAATATACCCGATTCTAGATCTTTACCAAGTTGATTTACTGTATAAAGTAATAAATGTTTTATTTCATCAATGTCTGGAATACTTTTCCAAGTATGTGGTGAAGTTCCAATTTTGAACATTTCCATAAATTCCTGCGATATATGCATTGGTAATCCACTACGCATATACATATGCCGCTGTTGAGATGTGATACAGTGACCAATTTGCCAAACTATATTATTGTTAAAGTTTTCTGGAATTTTAAATAATACTTTGTTATCAACAGTTTCTATTAATTGTAATAACCTAGTTCTGCTAGCTTTTAAAATTTCAAATTCAAATAATTCATTAGTCATATTGCTGATTTACACCAAATATAAAGAAAGCAGAATGCTTTCTTTATTAAAAAGAAGGCTCTTAACAATTATATTTATTTTGTTTAAAAATTCCGCTTATCCAAACTATCCTGATAGATGATTTTTTCAAGTTCATTTATTTCAGCTTTGATTTGTTCTTTCGGCATCGAACTATAATGTATATACTCATCAGTTCCCATGCTGTCGTCGTTAAACCACCCACCATTTAGGTACTTGTAGAGATCATTGAGGTCGGCTATATCCTGATTTATCTAAAAACAAGGATGAAACCAAATCCAGAAATCCACTTGGTCGTTATAAGGATGGGGGAGGGTACAATCCCTGTACTACGGAATAGATCTCCAGGATGTTCTTTATACCCAAAGTGCGTAAACTTTTCGTTGAAATTTTCTGGAAACTATTGAAAAAGATTTACCACTCCATTTTTTCTAAACTCACAGTTCCGCTCATATTAACATTTGATAGGTGAGTGTAAGAGCAATCTAACTGTTTAAGTTCTCTTAATCCATACACATTAAGATCATCCAGCGGATTATCCCTCAGAGACAGTTCTTCAAGATGAGTAAATTTACTAAAATCCAATTTCGACAATTGATTCTCGTCTAACCTGATCAGCTTTACTGCAGGGCACCCAGTTACATTAAACTCTGTGAGCATGTTTTTCTGAAATTCGATATGTATAAGATTTGGAAGATTGGAAATGTTGACTTTGCTGACAGCATTCTGTAGCATTTTTATCTCTTCAAGCTTTTGCAGTCCTGTTAAATCTATGGTACTAATTTTATTCTGGTGAATGTGTAAAGTCCGGAGGTTTGTCAGTCCCTTAAGGTTGATGCTTTGGATCTGGTTATCGTATCCAAATATCTCTTCCAGATTTTTCAAGCCTTCTAAGTCCAATACTTTTACCTGATTGTTCCAAAAGCTCAGCTCTTTTAAGTTAGTGAAATTTTTAATGCCAACCAAGGAACTAATACCTGCTTTATCAAGACTCAGCCTCGTCACTTTCTGTGCTTCAGTAAGCTGGATTTCTTGATCTCCATTAAGATCAATACCCTCAGCCACCAATTGCTTTTTGAAATTAGGATCGGGTATTTTTATAGTTTGAGCGAGACTAGTGAAAGATACCGACATCCCAACGATGATCATGTATAAATACCAATGTTTTTTCATGATTTTCTCTAATTTTTAATTACTCACCATCACATTTACAACTGCGCCAGCTTCTTTGACTTCAACAAATCCACCGACTTCATTCTCTATAAAAACGTCGTAATGATGATCCTCATAAATTGGCGAAGATCCTAAAGCATATCCGTAAACATTATAAGAGGTGCTGGTTCCTGTTTGCACGGCAACGGTTTTTTGCCTGGCAAATGCAATCCAACTAATGATATAATATTTCCCAGGTTTCAGATTGGTAAACTGAAAAGTACCTTTATCATCCAAAAATCTGCCTTCTATCCGATAAGTAAATGCAACAGGGCTCATTGTAGCCTGCTTTTTACGACTATTAAATTTTTTCTTTAACTCCAGAAACTCGGTGAAATAGGGTGTTACCGGGAATAGTAGGATCTGGCTTCCTTTAACTCCAAAATTATCTTTCCCCTTTTTCTTAAGTGTAGCGGTGCCTTCTATTGTAGCGCTTCCTCTTTCCATCAATCTTGCTGTCTCCGCTTCATTAAAAGGCGTAGTGGGAAGAACCCATTGAGGAGCTTTTTGTGCATAAGCAATGTTGCAGCCTAAAAAAAGCAACAAATTAATCGAGAATATCTTTGGCAATGTTTTCATATTTTTATTGCTTCAATTTTTTGTGCATTTAAAATTTAGTAGAACTTATGGCTTATTAATAACTTCAGATTCGTTTTTTGAGCTCAAAAGTTATGCCATCAGTTGCGGTTAAGGTGATTTTAAGTTTCTTATGGTAGTTATAATCGCTAGCTAATCTCCGTAATCGTTAACTCTGCCTACTTTTCGGTATCTCCCCGATACCGCTTAAGAGGGTTTCATTTTGACGGCAAAAGCATGGGCTTATTGGCAAGGCAATTGTTTAGATAGCTGAAAATTTTCATTATCAAAACAAACTATTGTAATTAGTTTGATTGTTGTATTTGATTCAAGAAACTGATTTATCGCGTTAATCGATATTTGGGCGGCCAATTTCTTATTAAAAATTACAGAATTTGGACCTGAATTAGTTTATGTTTTGAATGGTGCCATTATCAACGTATTAATTAATGACCTTTTCCAGTTGATGATAAAAATGTCACAATTGAAAGAAAATTTTAGATAATTTTTTTACTGGCATGCATTTCAGTAAATTTGATGCATAACATAAACTTTAAGTAAGAATGGAAAAGTATAATTACGGGGTCATTGGTCTGGGTGTAATGGGAAGAAATCTGCTTTACAATATTGCCGATAATGGTTTCTCTGTCGTAGGATTCGATTTAGATGAAGAAAAGGTAGTAGAACTTCGTAAAGGAGTAGCTTCAGGTACAAAGGTTGTTGGAACTGTTTCTCTAGAGGAATTTGTGTTGAGTTTAGACAGTCCGCGAAAAGTTATTTTGATGGTTCCTGCAGGCAAACCGGTTGATGCTGTTCTTGAAAGCATAACACCACTTCTGAGTCCAAAAGATGTTGTCGTTGATGCGGGAAATTCTTATTTCAAAGATACTGAGAGACGTATAGCTGATTTAGCTTCTAAAAACCTTCATTTTATGGGAATGGGAGTTTCTGGAGGAGAGCAGGGCGCAAGAAGAGGACCAAGTATTATGCCGGGTGGAGATTTGGAAGTTTTCAATTTGGTGAAGCCTATGCTGGAAGTCATTTCAGCAAAAGTAAACGGGGAGCCCTGCACCGCTTATATGGGCAAAGGAGCTGCAGGAAATTATGTTAAAATGGTTCACAACGGTATTGAATATGCCATCATGCAATTGATCAGTGAAGCATACGATTTACTGCGAAAAGGAGCTAATCTTAACAATGAACAATTGCATGAAGTTTTCAAAAGATGGAATGAAGGCGAGATGAATTCTTTCCTTATCGAAATAACAAGAGATATTTTCCAGCAAAAAGATGATGTAACAGACGGTTTTCTTGTCGACAAGATTTTAGATAAAGCAGGAGCAAAAGGAACCGGAAAATGGACCTCCCAGGAGGCTATGGAAGTTGGGGTGTCTATTCCAACCATCGATATTGCAGTAACATCAAGAATTTTATCCGCTTACAAAGATGAGCGCGTGAAAGCTTCTCAATTATATGCTAAGGAAGAAGTAAAAACTCCTGAAAATACAGAATTGTTCATCAAAGAAGTGGGGGAAGCTTTGTATTTATCTACTTTAATCAGTTATGCTCAAGGTTTGGCATTATTGGTAAAAGCTTCTGAAGAATATCAGTTTGAAATTCCGTTAAAGGATGTTGTTAAAATCTGGAGAGGTGGATGTATCATCCGTTCGGTTTTATTGGAAAAATTTTATCTGGCTTATTCAAAAGACGAGAACTTATCTAATATTTTATTGGATCAGGAAATTTCAGAAATTGTAAAAGATAAAATTTCTTCATTAAGAAAAACAGCTGCTTTTGCTGTATCAAACGGAATTCCAAGCTTGGGAATTCAGTCGGCTCTAGGGTATTTCGAAGCTTACACCACAGCATCTTTACCTGTAAACCTGCTTCAGGCTCAGCGTGATTATTTTGGTGCACACACTTACCAAAGAACTGACAGAGCAGGAGTCTTTCATACGTCATGGCAAAACCCAAATAACGGAATCTAACAATGAGTGACAATACAATCCTGCATCCAACCACCATCGTTATTTTTGGTGCAACAGGGGATTTGGCAAAAAGGAAGCTTTTTCCTGCCTTCTACAATTTATATATCGATGGCAGAATGCCAAAAGGGTTTAATATTTTAGCTTTAGGAAGAGCCGAAAATACGGATGAAAAATTCAGGGCTTATATTAAAGAAAATCTGGAGAGTTTTTCCAGGAAGCCTGTAATCAAGGAAGATTGGGCTGGTTTTCAGGCTCACATCAGCTATTTTCAGCATCAGCTTGATGAAGAAAGCTCTTATCGGAATTTATATCAGAAACTGGAAAATTTTGATAAAGTGTATGGAATGAGGGGAAACAGACTTTTCTATTTGTCGATTGCACCAAACTTTGTATCGGTCATTTCAAATCATCTTAAAAATACATCAATAGCATCTGATCCTGCAACAGATCGAATTATTATCGAAAAACCTTTTGGTCACAATAAAGAATCTGCCATTGAGCTAAATAATCTTCTTTCACAAACTTTTCAAGAAGAACAGATTTATCGTATCGATCATTATTTAGGTAAAGAAACCGTTCAGAATATTTTGGCGTTCAGGTTCGGAAATTCAATTTTTGAACCTCTTTGGAATCACAGACATATCGAATCGGTGCAGATTACGGTTTCCGAAGAAGTAGGAGTGGAAACAAGAGCGAGTTTTTATGAGCAGACAGGAGCTTTGCGCGATATGATTCAGAACCATCTTTTGCAAATTCTTTGTATGGTTGCTATGGAACCTCCGGCGTCACTTGAATCGGGTGAGATCAGGGATCGTAAAGTGGATGTTTTAAAATCCATCCGTAGGATTTCTCCCGAAAAAGTAGATCATTATGCGGTAAGAGGACAGTACGGACGAGGCAAAGTAAATGGGCTAAAAGTAAATGGCTATCGCCAAGAAGAGGGAATTGCTCATGATTCCAATACGGAAACATTTGTCGCTATTAAGTTTTATCTGGATAATGAAAGATGGGAGGATGTTCCTTTTTATGTTCGTACCGGGAAGAAGATGAAAGAAAAGCATTCTTATATAACGATTCAGTTTAAGCCACTTCCAAATTCTACGTTTTCAGAAAGCACCTCGCTTCTGTCGGCTAACCGATTGGTTATTAATATCCAGCCACAAATGGACATCAGATTGCAGTTTATGTCTAAAAAACCTGGCTTGTCTTTAGAGCTTAAACCTGTGGAAATGATTTTCGATAATTTTGCCTGTCAGACCGATACGCCCGAAGCTTATGAAACGCTTTTATTGGAAGCACTTGTGGGAGACCTTACACTGTTTATGCGCTCTGATCAGGTAGAAGAAGCTTGGGATGTGATAAAAACGATTCAGGAAACCTGGGAAAAAACCAAAGACACATCTTTCCCAAATTATGCTTCAGGAAACTGGGGACCTGATGAAAGTGATGTACTGGTAGAGAGGCAGGGACATCAGTGGGTTTAAAATCTAATGAAAAGAAAATGAATATTACGATATTTGATAATCTCGATGCTTTATATAAAGAAGCAGCAGATACATTTGTTGAGCTTTCGAAAAAAGCAATCCAGAAGCATGATAAATTTGTGGTCGCGTTGAGTGGTGGCTCTTCACCGAAAGCCATTTTTAGCTTGTTAGCTACTCCCGAGTACGCAGATAAAATAATTTGGAACAAAATCCATTTTTTTTGGGTAGATGAAAGATGGGTCCCTCTTGAAGATGAGAAAAGTAATTTTAAGATGACTTTGGAAGTGCTTTTGAATAAAGTTCCAGTCAATAAAAATCAGATTTTCCCCATGTATAAAGAGGGAATTGAGCCTGAAAATTACGCTAAAGAATACGAAACTCAAATCAGAAATGTTTTGGGAGCTGACGGTATTTTTGATTTCGTCCTCTTAGGAATGGGAGATGATGGCCACACAGCTTCTCTGTTTCCAGGTGAAAAGATTTTACAAGAAAAAGAAAAATGGGTTGATGCCTACTATCTAAAGCCACAGACAATGTTCAGAATTACTTTGACTGAACCTATTATCAATAAAGCTGAAAATATTCTGATTGTTACATTTGGTAAATCCAAGAAAAACGCTTTGAATGAAGTTCTTAATGGTGTATATAATCCTGAACTATATCCGCTACAGTTAATTGAAGACAAAGCAGGAGTCCAGATTTTTACCGATAAAGAAGCTGGAATTTAAAGTCATTTAGCTATAGTGGACATCTAGCCAAAAAGGCTCCCTTATTGATTAATAAGGGAGCCTTTTATTTGAAAAAAATAGCCTATCCATTTTCCACTCTTGATTTTTCATAGACGAGAAGTTCATCTGCGCAGAGTTTGCCGAATTTATCAGCCGCTAATGGGCTATCAGCAGTAATCAATTTTCTGTCAACGTGACAATCGCCGGCAATTTTTTTATTCAAAATTTCAACCCCAAGTTGTTTGAGTTTTTCGCCATAAAACCAAGGCATCTCGCCCGGCTGGTATCCACTTTCTGGTAAAGTCTTATCCATTTCATCAGGAAACGAATTAATCTTATACCCCTTGAAGGGAAACTCAGCGTCTCCACAATTTGCTGCGCTTAAGAGCGCTGCCGGACCATGGCAGATTGCCAATAGATATTTATCTTCAGCTACTGCCCATTTGATAAGTTCTTTTACATCATTATTTTCAGGTAGTCCGAGCATTGCGCCATGCCCGCCTGGGATGAAAACGGCCACGTAGTCGACATATCCTTTATTCGTGTCGGCTATAAAATCCCGCAGGTTGTGCGGGTTTGAAAATTGCGTATTATACTTGTCGAGGACTTTACCGATGTTTTCATCTTCATAGGGCATAGCCCACATTTCAAATTTTACAGGATCACCGGTGGGGGTGTAGAAGTCAACCTCAAATCCAGCCTGTTCGAAATGAAGAATGGGAACCAGTGTTTCGACCGGATGATTACCCGTTGAAAATTTCTTTCCATTTTTCATTGTCATATAGCGCTCTTCTGTACAAAGCACAAGAATCTTCTTTCGGGTGTCCTTGTTGACATCACTGTACTTTTTTTTGCTGTAATTTGTCTTGGTCGTAACCATTGCCTTCCTTGAAAAAAAGGAAGGTTCGTAGCCAATGCCGTCAAATACAGGTTCTTTGCTCAAATCGTTTGAAAATAATGACATAGTAATATTTTTTTAGTATTTGTAATTCGTGCTATTGATTAGCTTCGAATGTCAAACTTTCCACATTTTATAAATCTTTAAGAGATAACAATATCAAAGCCCATGCTGTTTCAGATAAAAAATGTTTGTGGAAAGCAGCAGCGCCCAAAGAAGGTGCGGGAATTATAGGAAAGTATTCGTGTTGCGCAATATCAGTATCAATAAAATTCAGACCACTGTCAATGGTGAGGGGGTAAGGGTACAGGGAGAAGCTTTCTGTTCACATGATGATATTACAATGTCCGATATTTATATTGGCAATAGTCAGAGTACCGGAGTTTTGGCTACCTATTCCAATCGGATTACAGTTAACAATTTAAAGATTGATAAGGTCAATACCTCTCGCGGAATGCAGTTTACGCTATGCAATAATATTCATGTACAGGGAGGTTATATCTCCAATATCGGTAATTATGGAGCAGGCTTTACAGATTGCAAAGATGTACTTATTAGCGGTTTGAAGATTACAAATCCAGGAGCGATCTGAATTTATTAAAATTAGTAATTCATCACCGAATTCTCTACTTTTAAATGCTCCAGTTTTTTGGGGAGAGGTTACTTTTCATATTTACCACTATTATTTACTCCTTATTAAAAGCCAAACCGTACCGGCTATTAAAAAAATGCCGGAAATAAAAATGGTTACCCTAAATGCTTTGCGTCCCAACCAATAACCAATGGGGTTTGTTACCGAATTGTAAGGTGGGTTGTACAACCAGTTCCAATTACCAATTGCCGACCACGTAAAGAAAATCCCCAGCACAAGCATAAAATATTCGAAGCCGTGCTTTTGGCCAGAAATGTACTGTTGTGCCTGTTCTAAATAATCCATTTGGTTTATTTATTTACGCTCCACGATTTATCGTACCAATCGCTGTTGCTGTTAATTCCCAATTCAAATTTTTCTTTATCGACATTTGCCGTTTGGACGATTTTTTCAAATGCAGATTTGCCAATTTTTTTAAGCACCAGATGCCATTTTATTGGCACTGTTTGGTGCTCACATTCTTCAAAACTTGCCCATTCAAAATCGGCAGGATTGTAAAGCCGATCACTTTCTTCGGGCTTAAAAAGCTCCGCCTGTTCCAAATCTCCTTCGGCAAGAAATTTTTCATATTTTTTCCTGTCCCAATCGTTTGATTTTTCGATTTTTTGCAATGCATTTTCCTTGCTGTCAAAACTTATGGCACTCACTTTTGCATCTTTATCAGTCCAAATGCTGGCTGTATAAATAATAAAGTTTGGATGCTCTTCATTCATTCTTTTGATAGCTTTTTCAAGCATTGCGTTTAGCTCTGTAATATAGGTGTCTTGAGTTTCCATAGTGGCTGTTTTTTAAGGTTTTCAGTATCGAAAATTACGCCAATTCTTTTTCCATTTTTATACAGAAAATAGTCACTGAACATTGCTTCAATAATTAGGTTATCTATGCTTTTGATTTTCTTACGAAATTCTTCTTTGATTTTTTTTTGTTGTCATATCTTGTTCTGATTAGTTTGTCTGTATGTAAGTACAACGTTTCGGGGGCTTTGCGATGGTGGGACAATCGAAGCACAAAAGCTTGTTTTATTACTAATGTTCAATTAAAAGAACTGCTGTTCAGTTTTGAGCTTCAGTCCGCCTGACGCAAAACCCTTGTTACCAGCAGTATTATTTTTCTGTAAGTCTGGTTAATAATTCT